>NZ_QOZW01000021.1:0-144876 GCF_008368885.1 Bacillus sp. BPN334
GGGCTTTCTCTTCTTCCTTAGCCTTCGCTATTTCTTGGGCTTTCTCTTCTTCCTTAGGCTTTACTACTTCTTGTACTTTCTCTTCTTCCTTAGGCTTTACTACTTCTTGTACTTTCTCTTCTTCCTTAGGCTTTACTACTTCTTGTACTTTCTCTTCTTCCTTAGGCTTTACTATCTTTTGTGTTTTAACTTCTTCTTTAGCTTTAACTGTTTTTTGTACTTTCGCTACTTGCTTCATTTTCTCTTCAGCTTTTTTTTCAACTGGTGCTGTACTTGATAGGAAAGAAACATTTATATAGGCTGTTTTTCCTTTATACTCAAATTGCAGCCATCCGTCTTTCACTTGATGCGTTGATTCAATGACATCATCTTTTTTCAATCTGCCAAGGATTTCTGATTCTGTATTTGAATCAGAACGGACATTTAACAAATTCGCTGTTACATGATACACATCTTTTGTAAACTCTGAACTTACAAACACCTCTTTACCGTTTAAATCAATTTTTGACCAGCCATCTTCGGTATTTATTACTTTTAACTCTTGTCCCTCCTTTACTTTTTCGACAACTTTTGATTCCGTAGTCGGTTTTTCACGTACGTTGAGTACATCTGCTGTTACGATCGTTTCTGCGATAGCCGTTGTGGTAAAAGCCCCCAATCCCAAAACAGTTGCTGTTGCTGCGCCAATTACTTTTTTCATATTAGCCTCCATTACGTTTTTTGTATTCTATGAAATATTTCCATAAAATCAGGAAATTCCACAGTGTATCAAAACATTTGCAACAGTATATTAATACCGCTTAATATACTGTTTTTAAAACTTCCTACTTCAATAGTATCAAATTCTCAATTCTAATTCTATACATTATCAATCTCCTCATCTTTTATAAACTCTTCATACCCTTCTTCATACTAAATAGTTGTCGCAATTCCCGCCAAAAATAAACTTACAATTGCTAAAAATTTTGTTCCGACTATAGCCCCTCTTAAATGAAACTTATAATCTTTATAACCCTTCATCCCTTCTGTACTAGGAATAACAACAAATCTCGGGGTAATCCAGCAAAAGATTAGCCAATCAATTATAAACAAATCTACTAAATTGAAAATCATTAAAATACCAAAAGTATGTAAATAGGCATCAACATATAATAATTTTTCATGTTTATGTAGTATATATGTAGAAACGACAGGCGTACCGAAAAGAATAGCATTATATGCAATATTAAAGTAGATTGTTTGCTTCTTTTCATAAATCGATTTTGGAAAAACTACCTTTTGAATATCTTTCGGATATTCAGTTAAAGAAAGACGGGGATTATAATATAAAGATCCTAAAATCATTACGGATAGTACAATAGACATAATGACACCAACGTACATCATTTGCTCAAATGGATTCATATGCTTCATTCACCCTTTTCTGCATTCACTCCATAGTGCACGCACTTAATTACACATTGTATGTACGTTACTAACCAAAAATTAATAATTACCTTTAATAATCTTTTATAATTGAAATTATGATTTACGTGTCATTAAACTTTTCTGAAGAACATTAAAAATTAGTTTGGAGGAGTTATTATGAAGAAACTATATTTTAATAAATTTGAACCAACAGATTTCAATTTATATTTCCAGCTCGTTTCAAATGAAGAAGTAATGGCGCAAATTACCGAACGCGCTATTCCGTTAGATGAAGCAAAAAATGACTTTACAAAGCTGTTAAAGTGCAATGAAACCCATCAACTATTCGGCTCTTATAAAGTATATGATTCTATTACAAATGAATATATTGGTCTTGGACATGTTACGGTAAACGAGGATAATGTTAAAGAAGCTGAAATTGGATATATGATTTTGCCAGAGCACTGGGGAAAAAGATATGGTAGTCCAATCGCAAAAGAATTAATGCATATTGCGAAACAGACAGATGTAATCGTTCTAAAAGCAATTATCGATCCAAATAACATCCCCTCTCGAAAAATTTTACTAAATGTCGGTTTTACATCTGAGAAAGTTTGTGAGATTGATGGATTGCCTGGGGAGATTTTTAGTACATATATTTAACAAAATAAGAAATGCTACTCTTAAACTAAAAGTAGCATCTCTTTACATATTACGTCCTATTCAATCATCGAAAGTAAAACTTTCTCAAGCTCTTTTTTAGAGAACATACTACCATTTATACAGCCATTCTCTTAATTGTACTTCATCCAAAATTACATTCTCCTCTCATAATCTTTCACACTATATTCGCCCGTTTTCTGCAAAAAGTTCATTTTACATAAAAATTTATTTATTACAATAAGAATATAATATATATTAAAAAAAGAGGTGAATTTCAAAAATGAATAAAGAGGATAAATGTCACGCTGAAAAAGCGTTAAAAAATCTCTTCATCGGATCACAAGTTGATGGATTACAATTTGGAATTTCTCCAGGCGCTATAAAGATTCATTTCACAAACTTTCACGACCCTGTTGAGTATGACGGACAATTATATATTAATATCGAATCAAAATGGTGTTTATTTAATAAACCTCAAAAAAGATACCCATTAAATGAAGATGAATTTGAGGATTATTCTGAGGAAGAAGAATATAAGAGAATATTTGAGATAAGAAGACAAAAAAAATCACTTTAACAAAACGTTTCCTTCCCAAGCTTCCAACTAAACCATCTCCCATGCCCTTCTGTTTCCCCAACCGTTTCACGATATTCGTTACCGTTAATATAATAATCAATATGAAGGTCACGATCCCACATGTTGTTATAAAGGTGGAATACATCACGTTTTGCGCCGATTTCTTGCACTTGTTTTTCTAATTTATGTTTTACTTGTTCAGGTATTTGATTTGCGACGTGTGTATGGAAAATACAGATTACAGCATCATCACTTATTTGTTCAATAATAGATGGCAATAGCTCCACACCGTCTCCTTCTATCAATTGGACAGATTCATTTTTCACTAAAGATGCTGCTTGGTCAAACATTTCAAGTCTTTCTTTATGTTCTGGCCAAATGAGTGCACGTGGCCATAAATAATCTTCATCACTATGTAAATCATTTACATGTAAGTCTAGTCCGATTCTTTCAACGACAGTTGGACTGTCTTTTAGAAAATGAGGCGCATTTTCCCCTCTTATTTCAGAAGTTACATGTACATTTGAATTTATATTTCCGTATGTTTCATCTGTTCCGTACGAATAGCTATATTGGTCCCAGAACAGTTGTAATCCAGAACTTGTCCCAATTTCAATTAACGCTAATGGCTTTTTCACTTTATTAAATATGTAACAGAAACTTGGGTATAAGTACGCACATCGCCTTACTTCATTCGTTTGAACAAGTTTTGTTTGTAACAAAGTAATGATTTCTTCTCGGTACGTTTTACAGAAATCTTTAAAATGATCAAAAGCTTGATCTAAATCCGTATTAGCATTTTCAACTAAGCTACTATAATACGTTTTTACATGATGTTCTTTCCCTGTTAGTAATAAATAATGTACGGCTCCTAATAGTAAGTTTGGGACTGGTTGACCTGCTTGAGCATAGGAAGATAGTGTTAGTACTTCCTCATCTTCAGCAATTTTTATTGATAAGTATTCATATAAGTCACTTGACCCTTTACATTCCTTTATTGAAAAATTTCAAAATAAGTTTGCGATTTGTTCTTGTGTACGCATTGGTATCACTCCTTTTTATTTCACAGAATAATCATACTATTATTAGGGGATAAAATTCCATAATAAGGTATCCTTTCTACCCATTATACGATACGTAAGCTTTTTCGAGATAATTTCGAACTGTGATTTTTTTCTATTTATCACCTTAAAAGAGCTTGTTAAATAAGATTTTTGGCGAATAAAACGTTAAATAGTTTAAAATTATCAGATAACACTAGATATTTTAGTCTATTAATTATTATAATAGAGTATGAGATGGTTATATAATTGAGACAAAAAAGGTATACACCTAGGTGGGGCCTAGGCGGTGTTTTCAATTTACGGCTTAGATAAAAAAACACCTACTCTTTTTTGCCAATATAGGGGATGGAGAGATTATCATGAGCAACATGCAGCAAAAAACAGACGTTATCTTAATTGGTGCAGGAATTATGAGTGCAACGTTAGGCTCATTACTAAAAGAATTAGCACCTGAATGGGAAATTAAAGTTTTTGAAAAACTCGCAAGTGCCGGGGAAGAAAGCTCTAATGAATGGAATAATGCAGGTACAGGGCATTCTGCGCTATGCGAACTGAACTATACTTCCGAAAAATCTGACGGATCTATAGATATTAGTAAGGCTGTAAAAGTGAATGAGCAATTCCAGCTTTCAAGACAATTTTGGGCATATCTTGTAAAAAGCAAATTAATTCGTAATCCACAAGATTTTATTATGCCTCTACCTCATATGAGTTTAGTACAAGGCGAAAAAAATGTTGAGTTTCTAAAAAACCGTTTTGAAGCGCTTTCAAAAAATCCACTGTTTCAAGGAATGGAATTTTCCGATGCTCCTGAAACATTAAAAAAATGGCTTCCACTCATTATGGAAGGACGTACACCTAACGAACCAATGGCTGCAACGAAGATTGACTCTGGAACAGACGTTAACTTCGGTGCATTAACTCGTATGTTGTTTGATTACTTACAAACGAAAAATGTCGAGCTAAACTACAAACATAGTGTCGAAAATATTAAACGTACGAAGAATGGTTTGTGGGAAGTGAAAGTACACGATATGAATAGTGGTAAAATTGAGCATCATACTGCAAAATTCGTCTTTATCGGCGGCGGTGGTGGTAGTCTACCTCTACTTCAAAAGACTGGCATTCCTGAATCAAAACATATCGGTGGATTCCCAGTAAGCGGACTATTTATGGTATGTAAAAACCAAAAAGTTGTAGAGCAACATCATGCAAAAGTATACGGTAAAGCTAAGGTTGGCGCTCCGCCAATGTCTGTTCCTCACCTTGATACGAGATATATAGACAATAAAAAAGCTTTACTATTTGGACCGTTCGCAGGGTTCTCTCCTAAGTTCTTAAAAACTGGCTCAAACCTTGACTTAATTGGCTCTGTAAAACCAAATAACGTCTTAACGATGTTAGCAGCTGGTGTAAAAGAAATGGGACTAACAAAATACTTAATTCAGCAAGTTATGTTATCGCACGAAAAACGTATGGAAGAATTACGCGAATTCATTCCGAACGCGAAAAGTGATGACTGGGATATTGTAGTTGCTGGGCAACGTGTGCAAGTAATTAAAGACACTGATGCTGGCGGTAAAGGCACACTTCAATTCGGTACAGAAGTTGTAAGTGCAGCTGACGGTTCAATCGCTGCATTACTAGGCGCTTCACCAGGTGCTTCTACTGCTGTTCACGTCATGCTTGAAGTATTAGAAAAATGTTTCCCAAGCCGTATGGTAGAATGGGAAGGAAAAATAAAAGAAATGATCCCTTCTTACGGCATTTCACTAACTGAAAATCCAAGATTGTTCCAAGACCTTCACACTTCTACTGGTCGTACGCTTGGATTAAATGAAAAAGAAACGGTTCATAATTAAAGAAGAAATTAAAAAACGTCCGATATATTCGGACGTTTTTTTGTTACTAAAAATTATATTTATCAATATTCTCTTTCGTAAATACAACTCGTTCTGGCAATACAATAATTCCATTTCCTTCTGCTTCATAATCATAACCTTGGATGGAATTTGGCTCTACTTTCACTGTTCCGATTCCTTTTACTTCAAAGCTATCCCCTACTTTTAACTTCTTCCCTTTTACAACGATTTCATTTGCAACATACGTAGCGAGTGCGCCTTGCTGTTTTACATCCCATAATCCAAATTGTTGTACCGTTCCTCGTTTTACGTAATCACGCATAACGTTTGGTGTAGAGAAGCCAGTTACGGCTACTTTTTTATCCATTTTTAAGTTTTCAGCTGCTTGTGCCATTGCCGGAAGTGCTGTTGCATCTGGGCAAATAACCGCATTAATATCAGGATACGTTTTTAATATGTTTTCCCCTACTGATAAAGATTTTTGCGCATTATTTTCACCGTACTGCGTCGTTACAATTTCCCAGTTTGGATATTTCTTTTTAATAATTTCTTTCGCTTTCGTTACCCATTGGTTTTGATCCGTTACAGTCGGGCTAGAATAAAAGAATGCTACTTTTCCTTTATCACCAATTTGTTTGGAAGTCATTTCAATTAATAAATTAGCAAGTTGGTCTGGTGTACCTTGGCTTATATAAAATGAACGGTCTTTCGGATTCACATCTGAGTCCCATGTTAACACCGTCATCCCTTTTTCCTTAGCACGTTGCAGTGATTGTGATAGTCCATCTACTGAAGTAGAAGAGACCATAAGTGCATCATAGTTTTGGTTAATAAAATTGTTTATATATTTCACTTGGCCTGATACGCTTGCTTCAGACGGCCCATCATATTTCACTTGTACGCCTAGCTTATCTCCCATCTCTTTTGCTCCTTCACCGCCCGATGTAAAGAAGCCAACTCCAGTTAGTTTCGGAATGAATGCAAATTTCACATCATCTGCTTTTTTCTTATCTGCCGTTTGGCTAGAACAAGCTATTAAACCGATTAAACAAATGCATACAATGAATACAATCCCTAGTTTTCTCTTCATGACATTTCCCCCTTATGCAAGTTCTTTCTTTTCCACGGTGTGAATTGATGTAATTTGAAATGTCTCATAATTACTGAAAGAATAAGAATAATACCAATTACTACGTTGGATTGTTCATTTGTTAAACCCGTCATTTGCAAGCCATACTGCATTACCCCTATAAAAATACTCGCCAGTACGGTACCGATAATGCTTCCTTTTCCCCCTGTAATAAGTGTCCCGCCTAATAAGACTGCTGTAATAATTGGTAAAATCGTTTCACTCCCCATATCTGCACGTGCGGAACCGAAATATGCAGTTAAGAAGGTGCCACCTAATCCACCTCCTAATCCGGAAAGTATGTAAGCGATGATAACTACTTTTTTCGTTTTGATCCCGGTGTATTTTGCTGCGTTTTCGTTCGCTCCTGTTAATTTTACGTGGCGCCCATATACAGTTCGGTGAAATAATAAAGTACATAAAACTGTTAATACGATTAGTATCCATAATAAATTCGGTATCCCTATAAAACTACCATTTGCCAGTTGTACAAATGCTTCAGGTATACCACTTATCCCTTCATATCCAGAAGTACCTGCCCCTCCTGAAATAACGAGTGCAATTCCGCCGTATAAAAACATCGTTCCGAGTGTAACGACAAGTGGCTCTACATCTGTCCTTTTTATAATGATTCCGTTTAAAGCTCCTGCTAAGCAACTAATTATTAGGGCTATTATGACAGCAAACAAAATAGGTATTCCGTTCATCCAAAGCACACCGATCAAGATTGAAGTAAGCCCCATTATTGAGCCAACCGATACGTCAATTCCTCCTGTTACAATAACGAAAGTCATTGGTATCGCCGCGATTGCTATAAATAGGAAATCATTTGTACTAAAAAGGAGATTACTAATATTTAAGAAATCACTACTTACAAAACTAAAGAGAATGAATTCTATAAGAAGTAATACAATTAGAACACCTTCCCATCTGTATAAATACTTCATAGATTCATCCTCCTTTCTGCCTTCCACTTTTTCATAACACTATCTAATATGACGATTAGTAATAATAAAAAACCTGAAATAGCATTATTCCAAAATGCTGGTATTTTTAAAAAGACGAGTGAACTACTTATCACCTCTAAAAATAAAGCTCCTAATGCAGCTCCAACTATAGAACCCGTTCCTCCTTTTAAATGAATTCCTCCAAGTACCGCAGCTGCGATAACCTGTAATTCTATCCCTGTTCCTGTTTGATTTGGAACGAACCCGATATTCATAACAAATATGCAACCAGCGAGTGCAGCGCTTATACCCGATATAATAAACGCATATATCTTTACTTTATTAACAGGTATACCAATGAGTCTCGCGCCATCTTCATTATCACCTACCGCATAAAAGTATCTTCCGAATGGCACTTTCCTTAAAAAAAAGTATAGTAGTAGTAAAATAATAAGAACAACCCATACAATTATCGGCAAACCAAGTATGACGATAGATGACAGTTGCTTAAAATCGTTTGGTATATCTTCAATCCACTTTCCGCCTGTGAAAATTAACATCGCACCTCTAATGACCCCTAACATACCTAATGTCATGATAATAGCTGGTACCCGAAACTTTGCAACGCCAATCCCGTTTGCGAACCCGATAATAGCTCCAAGTAAAATAGCAGCTGTAATAGACAAGAATGCATTATATCCATCCGATAACAACATCCCGCAAACCGCTGCGCTTAATCCCATAATTGAACCAACTGATACGTCTATATTTTTCGTAAATAAGACGAACGATTGGCCAATTGCTAGCACGACTAAAATAACGCTTGATTTCATCATTAAAGATAACGAGTTAAGCTGAACGAAACTTTGATTTATCATTCCGACAATGGCAATGTAAATTAGTAATAACAGTATGATAGAGGTTTCGTGCATTTTATACATACGTTTCATTCCGTTACACCTCCATATGCTAGACGTGTAACTTCTTCTACATTTATTTGTTCTTTCTCCAGATGAGAAACAAATTGTCCATTTCGCATTACATATACACGGTTTACTAATTGAACAATTTCTTCAATATCTGAAGAGATTAATAATATTGCGAGTCCTTCCCTTTTCATTTTTTCTATCGTTTCATATACTTCAAGCCTTGCTTTCGCATCAATTCCGCGAGTCGGTTCATCAAGAATAATAATTTTCGGATTACACGCAAGATATTTTGCAAGCACGACTTTTTGCTGATTACCTCCTGATAAAGATGCTAGTACTTCATCCATACTTCGTGCAACAATTCGAAACTGTTCTATATACGACTTCACTAAAGCGCTTTCTTTTTCTTGGTTAATGAAAAAACGACTATTTTGATGTAAACTTGCTGCAGTCATATTTTCTTTAACCGATGCAATTGAAAAAATACCATTTCTTGCTCTATCCTCTGGCACATAAACTAGTCCTTCGCTTAGTCTTTTATGCAAAGAGTATGAATCAATTGATTTTCCTTCTAATAAAATAGAACCTGATTTTATAGATTTCAATCCAAAAATCACTTCTGCTAATTCAGTTCTACCTGATCCAACAATGCCAGCAATACCTACAATCTCACCAGTATGTACAGTGAATGAAATGTTTTCGAATGCATGACTCGTTACATCAGTTACTTCTAATATTTTTTTCGTTTCTTTTGACTTTCGCACTATTTCTCTTTTCTCTTCTTGTTTATACCCTTTTGGCAATAATCCCTCCATCAACATGTCATATGTATAGTCACATACATCCCCTTGGCTTACAATCATTCCATCTCGTAATATCGCCACTTTATTAGCAATTTCAAAGATTTCTGGAAAGCGATGCGTAATATATATCATCCCAATTCCTTTTTCTTGCAAACTTTTCATCAGCACAAAAAGATTCTTCATTTCGTGAGTTGTTAATGTCGATGTTGGCTCATCTAAAATCAGAATCTCGGCTTCTCTTATTAATCCCCTAACGATTTCTACTAATTGTTGCTGCGCAACGGATAGTGATCCCCCTAGTTCTTTAAGATCAATCCCCCATCCTAAACTGTTAATCAATTGCTTGATTTTTACTTTTAATTCCTTTTTCTTTCCTTTTAGTCCGATACATATATTTTCTTCAATGGTCATATGCGGGAAAATGAGCGGTTCTTGTGGTATTAAATACATACTATTTCGGTGTGCTTCTGATGGATTTGAAAACTGTTTCCTCATTCCTTTTACATACATTTCTCCACTATCATACGAATATAAACCCGTTAATATTTTCATTAATGTTGATTTTCCAGCACCATTTCCCCCAACTAAAGCGTATATATCTCCACACTCTACCTGTAAATTCACTTCTTTTAGTACAAGTTGATTTGAAAACGACTTACTCATTTTTTTTACTTGTAATAAGGGCACTTTCTCCACATGATGTCACCTGCCTTTATGCAGAACATTTTTTGAGAAAATGATTATTTGTTCTACTTGTTTTGTAGCATTGTATATTCCTTTTTTCATATCTAGAACACTTTTTTCACCAGACTATTCATCGTTTCAACTGGAATAAACAAAATATACGGCACATATGTTTAAGCAGTGGTCAATTGTTGAAAGGGATGAAGAGTATGACACAGCTGAACTTTGAAGAGAATTTATTAACGAAAGTAGCTTGGTACTATTATAAAGATCAATTAACACAACAGGAGATCGCTTCACTTCTTCATATTTCAAGAAATAAAGTCGTCCGGTTATTAGATAAGGCGCGCAGTGAAGGTATCGTTACATTTCACGTAAAAGGGACTGGTTTTCACTGTTTAAGTATTGAACGTGACTTAATGAAAAAATTCCATTTAAAAGATGCTTTCATTATCCCTACTCCAATAGACAATTATCACGCTTCTCTCGGAAAAGCTGCTGCACAGTATTTAGAAACTCAGCTCCAACAAGGCGATTTACTCGGCATTGGATGGGGTGAAACAATTAGCAAAATGCTAGAAAACATTCATTTTGAAACTTCCATTAATCTTTCAATCGTAACGCTAACAGGCGGAGTAAATCACTATCTCCCGAGAAAACAAAACTATTTACACTACATGCAAGGCGATCTTCATATTATCCCTACACCGTTTCTAGCATCTACAACCGAAATGGCACAAAGTATTCTATCAGAACCGAGTGTCAAAGATATGCTTCATGTCGCTTCACTTGCTCATACAGCTATTGTTGGTATTGGAGGATTATCTCAAGACGCTACGATTGTAAAAGAAGAAAAATTAACGCTACGTGAAATGACATATATTCGTAGCCAACACGGCGCTGGTGATATTTTAGGACAGTTTTATAATACGAATGGTGATTTATTACATCTTCCGCATCACAACCGCCTAATTGGTACGCCACTCTCTATCCTTCGCAAAATGAAGCATGTCGTTGGTGTTGCTGGTGGTACAGAAAAAATAGACGCCATTTACGGAGCTTTAAAGGGGAGATTTATTCATACATTAATTACCGATGAGGAAACTGCCCTCTCCTTATTACGAAAGGATGGTGAGTGTTAATGTCTCATTTATTAGCTTTCGATGCTGGTACAGGAAGCATTCGAGCTGTTCTTTTTGATTTACTAGGTAATCAAATTGCGGTCAGTCAAAAAGAATGGGTTCATAAAACGGATCCTCGTTATCCAGGCTCTATGAATTTTGATGTAAAAGAAAACTGGCACCTTGTACAACAATGTACGAAAGAAGTTTTACAAAGAAGTAATGTCTCTCCCTCTTCTATTCAAGCTATTAGCGCTACTAGTATGCGAGAAGGTTTTGTTTTATATGATAAAGGTGGGCAAGAAATATGGGCTTGTGCAAATGTTGATGGGCGCGCATCTGCTGAAGTTAGTGAACTAAAAGAAATTCGGTCACATCTGGAAGAAGATTTATATACAAGATCTGGGCAAACTTTTTCATTAGGTGCTTTACCTCGCCTACTTTGGATTAAAAAACATGAACCAGACGTCTATAGCAATATTCATTCTTTTACGATGTTAAACGATTGGATTTTATATAAATTAAGCGGCGTACTGCAAATCGACCCCTCAAACGGTTGTACGTCCGGTATTTTTAACTTACAAAATAGAGTGTGGGATAACGATGTCGCTAAAGAATGCGGTCTAGCTTTACCATTTTCACCAACAGTAAATGAAGCTGGTACAGTAATTGGCACCGTCACAAAAGAGTGTGCAGCATTAACTGGATTACGTGAAGAAATTCCTGTCGTCGCCGGGGGCGGAGATGCACAAATGGCATCACTTGGAACAGGAGTCGTGAAACCTTATCAAACGTTAGTATGCGGAGGCAGTTTTTGGCAGCAAGAAGTGAATGTTACAGAACCAATAACGGATCCATATGCTGCGATTCGGGTAAATTGTCACGTCGCACCTAACCTATGGCAATATGAAACGATTGCCTTTTTCCCAGGCCTTGTTATGCGATGGTTTCGAGACGCTTTTTGCCAAGAGGAAAAGAAACTTGCTGACAAACTTGGTGTAGATGCTTATGAATTATTAGAAGAACAAGCGAAAGACGTACCTGTCGGTTCACATGGCATTATCCCTACTTTTTCAAACGTTATGAACTATATTTCTTGGCGTCATGCCGCACCTTCTTTTTTAAATTTAAGTTTAGACGCTGACAAATGCGGCAAAAAAGAACTGTTCCGTGCTATTGAGGAAAATGCTGCCTTCGTTACACTTGGTAACTTAAAATTAATAGAAAATCTCACAGGGACATTCCCTTCTGAAGTCGTGTTTGCTGGCGGTGCCGCTAAAGGAAAACTATGGCCACAAATTCTATCAGACGTACTCGGTATCCCAGTAAAAGTACCAGTTGTAAAAGAAGCAGCTGCTTTAGGAACTGCGATTGCTGCCGGAGTTGGTGCTGGCATATATTCATCTATGGCAGAAACTGCCGAACAGTTTGTACAGTGGGAGCACACATTCGAACCAATTACTGAAAATCACGAACTATATAAAGAGTTCTATGAAACATGGAAAACTGTATATGACAGTCAGCTCGCTTTAGCTGATATAGGGCTCACCTCACATATGTGGATTGCGCCTGGTGCACTGTAACAGATTACATTACATAAAGGAGTGAAATGTATGTTAAAAGTGAATGAAAATGATTTCTCCTATCGCTTCGGTGATAACGGGCCGAAATATTTAATACAAGGTCCGAATATTGATCTTGGCCTTGTTGTCATTCAGCCTGGGCAGGAGTTTCAAAATCACTTTCATACGACGTGCGAGGAAGTCTTTTATGCATTAGAAGGTGAAATTGATTTCTATGTGAATAACGAAAGAGTTCCGATTAAACAAGGCGATGTATTGCAAGTTCGTCCTCATGAATCTCACTATCTTATTAACCATTCTGATAAACCTTTTAAAGCAGTTTTTATAAAGTCACCACATTTACCAAATAAAGATACGGTACAAACGGAAAATCCAACATTAACGAAGGAGTGATTTCAAATGACTTGGGGATTTAAAAATCGATTAAACACAATCTTACCTGATGGCAGAGCGGTTATGTTAGCGATAGATCACGGCTACTTTTTAGGACCAATTCACGGCCTAGAACAACCGCTGGAAACGGTTAAAAACTTACTTCCTTATACAGATTCCCTCTTTTTGACGCGTGGTGTACTTAGCTCTTGTATTCCTGAAAACTGCAGCACACCGATGGTTATGCGTGTTTCAGGTGGAGCTACTGTCGTCGGTAAAGATTTAGCGAATGAAACAATTGTTACACCTGTAAAAGAAGCAGTAAAACAAAATGCAATTGGCGTCGGCGTTTCAGTTTTCGTCGGATCCGACTATGAAACACAAACAGTTTCAAATCTCGCAAATGTAGTTTCAGAAGCTCACGATTACGGTCTGCCAGTACTCGGCATTACCGCTGTTGCAAAAGAACTACAAAAACGTGAAGCTCGCTTTCTAGCACTTGCTTCCCGCGTATGCGTTGAAATGGGAGCTGACATTATTAAAACGTATTACTGCGAAGGATTCGAAAAAATTACAAGCACTTGCCCTGCCCCAGTCGTCATCGCTGGCGGACCAAAATTAGACTCAATTGAAGACGCATTAAACATTACGTACAATGCACTGCAAGAAGGTGCAATCGGAGTAGACATGGGCCGAAATATTTGGCAATCTGAACATCCTGCTGCGATGATTCAAGCAATTCATGGTATCGTGAAGAATGGATTGAATGTGAAAGAGGCACTCCAATTATACGAAGATGTAAAAAATTAAAATAAACGACAGACTATTACACTTAAATATATACAAAATCAATACTTACTATAAGAAAAAGCCTCTATGTTAGATTACTAAGTAACCTAACATAGAGGCTTTCTTTTACATTTTTTTGTTCCTGATTTGGTCAGATTTCTACAAATCGCGTACGTTCCAAACAATCTCACCGCGCTCCCCCCACGTACTGTGATGCCGATGAAACCCTATCTTTTCTAATACCCGGAAAGACGCCGTATTCCAAGCGCCTACAGTTGACCAAAGTCTTTGGCGCCCCGTAGCAATCGCAGCCTCTAGCACTGCTGATGCTGCCTCTGTCGCATAACCATTACGATGAGCACTTTGGAACAATTCGTATGCAATTTCCGGCTCTTCAAGCGTGGAACGACCGATGATTAAGCCACAGTATCCGATAAAATCCCCTTCTTCTCGCCTACGTATAGTAAGAAGAGAAATACCATTTTCAGTTGCTTTCTTGCGCATTTCAATAAGGGCGCTACGAACAGATTCAACAGTTGGCATATCCACACCACGTTCACCAATTAATTTTCTAAGCCAGACTGCATCGGATTCCTCCCACATATTCAGATCGAGTCGTTCTGTTTTCAGCTGGAACGCCATATCTTTAAAAACAGCTGTCATAGCCGTAACCTCCTATTCATATCACTGCACTACTTATAATAGTTTCGTACTTTACCATATGGAAAACCTGCTTCATTCTCTAAATTTTCTTGCATCAGCATACAAAATTGTTATTTTATACATAAGCAATTCCGCTGCTAAATAGACCTTGTAATGAAACTTCATTTTAAGTCTACAATATTTGATTTATGAATGATTTTAGATTTACACTTAATATTTACATTTAAAAATGTATCGTCATTTCGCTGACTAAAATCCGTTTATTTTTACTTTTATGTCCCTTAAAATAATCAAGCCCCTTTCCAAACTGGATAAGGGGCTTGATTGACATCTTCAAACAATTACTCTTGTTAATCGCTATTGAACTTTCTTACCGTCTTTATAGTCAAGGCAGGACACTTCAATTAACAATCCATTAAACATTGAAAAATAAAAACCATAACTACTACCTCTCATAGAATACGGTGCCTTTTCTATTTCAATGCCTCCAGCTACTAATCGATTATATGCTTGATCAACTTCACTTGAAGTATCGACTAAAAAACCAATATGAAAAGCTTCGGGATACATCACTTCCTTATTCCCCTTAAATGCTTTTGGATCGCTTAACACAAGTATAAATCCACTCTCATCACTCATTACTACTAGCGCCTTTCCCTTTTGCTCTAAAAATTGAAAATCAAAAAATGTTTCAAAGAAATGTCTCGCTTCTAATAAATCATCAACACATAGATTCAAGTGATTCAACTTCATTCGCTCATCTCCTTTTAAGCAGAGGGTATATAGACTCATTTTCATAACATTTAAATATGTAAGGAAAGATATTCAAGCGTTCCGTCTAAGACTATGCTTTATAGTCTAATACTTTTTTCTATAGTCTAGAACGTTTTTTAAGACTGCAATTCCATAAACCGTTCGACGTGAAATACTATTTTACCTATATAAAATAGCCACATTATTTATTTTTCAAATTGTGTAAAACCCAATCAATCAAGAAAATTGCTGAAGAGATACGCTCTGTCGTATCCCCTAAAAATAATTTATGAAGTAATGTCTCCAATTGAATTGGTTTATTAGGCAACACTTGAATATACCTTAAAACAGATCCCGCTGGCGGTGTAGGTTTGTTATTAATAGCCCATATCCCTTCTAACAATGTCCAAGTTGACGTATGAACAATGTATGAAGCTTTTAACTCATCATGTGCTTTCATAGCAGACTGAATTTTAATGAGCGAACTACGCAACCAATGAGAAATACCTTTCACTTTGTCACTAGAAACACGATAGTTTTCAAATTCATATGCAGCTATTTCCTTTAACTTTTTCAACTCATTGCTTCTATCAAACAAAATTTCCCCTTCTAAAAATGTGTATAGTTCCATCGGGTTGTTTTTTAAGTTTACTAGTATTTGATTAACATCTGCATACTTATATTCAACTAAAATACCTTCTCTCGTTTCAGAATGAAATTTTTTCTTTTGTCCTTCTTCTAAAAGAATATAGAAATCTAAATCCGAATCAGGATATGCATCGCCTCTTGCGACAGATCCGATAAGCATACATCCAGTTACCTTATCTATTGATAAGATTTCAGCTACTATTGTTTGCACTAATTTTTTATGTTGTTCATGTTTAATAGATGTTTGTGTTTCTAACATTTGTAACCTCCAAACATATTATTATGGAGTTATTCCTCCCCTAAATATATTGTACTTTTCTTATAATCTCCTACATACTTATTCAACGATTGTCAGTTCATATACAATTGCGTCTTCACTACTTTTTGTTTGATCTTGAATCGTAACAATATCTCCAGCTTTTATTTTCGAAGCATTCACTACTTTTACCATCTCTGGCGGAACATATCCTCCATTGTTCTCTTTATTTAGTGGTAACCACTTTACTGATTTATCAGTCGCTTCTAAAATTTTATATTTAATTGTACCATCATATTTTATTTCACCAACAAGATCTTTTACTAATGTTGGTGTATATTTACCCTCTTCTTTTTTCAAAGAGATATGATCACCTATATCTAGGATACCGTTTCTTTTAGGCGCCTTCCATTTTGTTGGGTTTAAATCATTTAAACTTACTTTCACACTATCTTCTTTATTTGAACTATCATCTTTTAGAAATATTTCATTATAATTCTTATCAAGAATAATATACTCCTTCTGCTCTACTATTTTTGCACTGCTTTCACGTTTTTCTTCCTCATTCTTAGATACTTCTTCTTTCACATCATTATTACTACACGCTGATAATAACGTTGTCGCTAAAGCTGTCATTAGTAACATATTCTTCACTTCATTTACCTCCATTTATAACGAAACAATAAATCATATATCACATCCATATTTTACTATACATCAAAAAAAGAGGATATTTGTTTATTACTAAACAAATATCCTCTACTTTTATATATATTACGACTGTTGATAAGCCGCTTTCGATGATTTTACATAATAAACTGCGTGATCAACGTTAATGATATGATCTGGTTTTGGTTTGCCACGGCTCGCTCTATGTCCTGCTAAATGTTCTTCACTTGTTTCCCAGTTTTTCCATGCTTCTTCAGATTCCCAGCGAATCATAACGACAACTTCTTCATCGCCGCGTCTTACTTTTTTCACAAGAACACTTAAGTCGATGAACCCTTGAAATTTTTCAATAATACCTTCTCCAGTGAAACGTTCTACAACTATATTTGATGTACCTTCTTTTACTGTAAATGTTTTCGTTTCAATAAACATATAATCCACTCCCTCTTCTTATTACGAATACTAGTATTCTTCTATTATAGTTGATTATGATAATTATTTTCAATTAAAAAGTTTTAATTGTTTGAATTAAGCTGTTTTCTCTTCAACAGCTTCATCTAAAAATTTGAAATAAGGAAGGAATAATCCTATTAAAGAAGTAACACATATAATCGCACCGATAATAAAGTATAGTGCTCTTATTCCCCACATTTCACTTAATATGCCTCCTAATAACACACCTAACGGCATAGAAGATCGTATGAAAAATAAACGCACTGAAAATATTTGTCCTATCATATTGTTTGGTACTGTTTGTTGGCAAATTGTTGTGTTATGAACATTGAAAAATGAAATACAAATACCTGCTACTACTTCAATGAACACCGCAATTACTATACTATGATTGAACCCTAGAGAAATGTATGTAAGTCCTCCTATAAACAATCCACCAAGCATAAGTATACGCCGGCTTTTACACGTTACTTTTCCGACTAGTATAGATCCAACTACATAGCCAAACGGGAAACCAGCCATAAAATAACCAAACTCCGCATATCTCGCTGACAGCTCATCTTTTATATAAGGAAGATTTGTAACCAACGTTACCCCAACCCCAAATTGCACGAAAGTAAGAAAAATACCTAGCCAAACGATAACTGGTTTTGTGAAAAAATATGTAAAACCGTGCAGAAACTGTTCTAACCACGTTTTCCGAATGGGTTGTGTTGTTCTCCTCTCTTTTATATTAAGTAATAATGCACCACTAACAAATAGACAAATACATACGCAAGATAATGTAAGTTCTGTTCCAATCAAATGAATGATTACTCCGCCTAATACCGGCCCAAGAAACATCATCAGACGAGCCATTCCATCAATAGACGCATTTGCGTCTTGAAGCTGTTCTTTACATACAATGCTCGATGTAATTGCTTGACTTGCAGGTGTATACAGCGGCGTAATAAGTCCAATTATTATTTGGACGGCATATACGTGCCAAACTTCTATACTACTAGTAAGTAACATGACTAACGGCAGTAAGAAGATCGAAGCTCGCACCCATTGCGAAAATATCATAATCCACTTCCGGCTCCATTTATCAATAAATGGGCCACTTATTAGTTGTAGTATGAGTGACGGGATAAAGTATAGTAACCACATACTACTTAATGCTGTTTTTGACCCTGTTAATTCATAAACAAGAATCGAATTACATAACGTTCCGAAAGCCCCGCCTAACTCTGAAATTGCACTGCCAATCCACATATAAAAGAACGAACGGTTTTTCAATACATTTTTCAATTTCATACACCAACTTTTCTACTAGATTCCTCCCTCTATGTGCATTCTAGTTGCATATTATCTATTTAAAAACGCGTCTAATTCTTTCGCTAACGACTGTACTGCTTTCTTTCTCAATACATATTTCCCCTCATGTATATCAACTAACTTCGCTGCACGTAACAATTTCAAATGGTGATGTACAGTCGATTTACCGAGTTGCAGTCTTTCTGTAATTTCCTGCAATGTTCGTTCTTTTTCAAACAACATTTTTACAATGCGTAATCTCGCCTCATCTCCAAGAGCTTTATGCTTTTGAACTAAAAAATAATTCGGTTCATATAGATCTTCAGGATGGATGCTTTCGTTTGCGACTGGGTAATGAAATACTTTCGTATCTTCAATATCCGCCTCAATATTCCACGGTCTGTACGTCATTTGCGGGATAAGAAGTACATTATGAACACTTGGTTCTGGCATATAGTTCACACCGCCAGTCGCCCACTCGACAAACTCTTCTGATTTCATCTTTTTATTCATTTCATTTTTCGCTTCATAATCTCGTTTTAATATAGATAGTATTTGCTCTTCCTCTTTCTGAATAACACTCTCATACCAACCTGTCATAACAGCGATTAAATGAGATTTCAGCACTGGTACATGAACATCACATATAAAACGAATATACGTAGAGAAAAACGGATGATCTTGTGTCAGTTCCTCTAGTTCATGTATTGCAGTTACGTCCCCACTTGCTGCTAAATGTCTTTGCCCTTCATACTTCTCACCTAAAAACGGTAAACATATATACTTCAAATCTACTTCTGAAAGCAAATCGATTTTAGCATGAAACTGTGATAAGTCCTGAAACTCTCCCTTATACAACAACTGAAGCAACGCTTTCCACGTATTATTTTCTTCTACAAACTGTAAGTGCTCTCTCATTTCTTCTGTTAATGATTCCTTAATTTCTTCCCATTCATTTTGACTCTTTTCAAGAGTATCGATTAACCTTTTATGAGTAATTGCCGCAATGCCAAGCCCGCATTCGAAAAGTATCGAATATTTTACTTGAACGTTATAAGTTTCCCTCTTTCTACTCGTTATGTGATAGACCTCCATTTTTATCCCCTCCTTGTTTGCTATATATCAAATTCTACTTTTATCGAATTTCACCTTCTATATTTTTAGAATTAACAAAATTTAAGTTAAAATACATTCATTCTAAATTAAGAAGAATAGGAGCTTTTTTATATACAAATAATAACTTTCAAGGAGTTGTTGACATGCATTTCATATTGAATATGTTAGGGATTTTCATTGTAATCTTATTCGTTTTCCTCTGTTCGCCTAATAAAAAACAAATAAAATGGAGACCAATCGTTATTCTAATCATATTGGAGCTCTTTATTACGTGGTTTATGTTAGGCACGAAGCTCGGCAGTATTATCATTAATAAAATCGCGTCATTTTTCAGTTGGCTACTAGCATGCGCGAATGAAGGTATTCGGTTTGCCTTTCCTTCAGCTATGGAAAATCAAACCGTTGATTTCTTCTTTAGTGCATTACTTCCTATCATTTTTGTTATCACGTTCTTTGATATTCTTTCGTACTTCGGAATCTTAACTTGGATTATTGATAAAGTAGGTGCAGTTATTTCAAAGATTTCTCGTTTACCAAAGTTAGAAAGCTTCTTTTCGATTCAAATGATGTTTTTAGGAAACACTGAAGCACTTGCGGTTGTTCGTGATCAATTATCCGTTTTAAAAGAAAATCGTTTATTAACTTTTGGAATTATGAGTATGAGTAGCGTTAGCGGATCCATTCTTGGCGCTTATTTATCAATGGTTCCGGCAACATATATTTTCAGCGCAATCCCTTTAAACTGTATTAACGCATTAATTTTAGCCAATGTATTAAATCCTGTGGAAGTTTCAAAAGAAGAAGATGTCGTATATACACCTGCAAAAGATGAAAAAAAGGATTTCTTTTCTACTATTTCAAACAGTATGTTAGTTGGAATGAATATGGTTATCGTTATTTTAGCTATGGTAATTGGTTATGTAGCATTAACTGCATGTTTAAATGGGATTTTGGGCTTTTTTGTAACAGGTTTAACAATTGAAAAAATCTTCTCCATTATCTTTAGTCCTTTTGCTTTTTTACTCGGTTTATCTGGCAAGGATGCTATGTATGTAGCTGAATTAATGGGGATCAAAATAACGACGAATGAATTTGTTGCAATGATGGATTTAAAATCGAACCTAAAGTCGTTACAGCCACATACGATTGCGGTTGCAACTACATTTCTAGCTTCTTTTGCTAACTTTAGTACAGTAGGTATGATCTACGGAACTTACAATTCATTATTTGGCGGAGAAAAATCATCCATAATCGGTAAAAATGTTTGGAAGCTTCTTGTTAGCGGGATGGCAGTTTCCTTATTAAGCGCTATGCTCGTTGGGCTTTTTGTATGGTAAATAATCTTTAAAATAAAAGACACCCAAGCTAATTGAGTGTCTTTTATTTTTATTTTCGAATCTGACCATTTCCACGAATCACATATTTTGTAGAAGTTAATGCAGGAAGTCCCATTGGTCCCCTTACATGTAGCTTTTGTGTACTTATACCAATCTCTGCTCCAAATCCGAATTCAGATCCATCAGTAAAACGAGTGGATGCATTATGATACAGTGCCGCCGCATCAACAGATGTGAAGAACTTATTGACGTTTTCCTCGTCCTCTGTAATAATCGCTTCGGAATGCATAGATCCATACGTATTTATGTGATGAATCGCTTCTTCTATAGAAGAAACTACTTTCACTGCCAGCGTGAGTGATAAAAATTCTGTACCCCAGTCTTCTTCTGAAGCAAGTACAGTTGAAGAATCAATTGCCAGTGCATTCTGATCTCCACGTAACTCCACGCCTTTTTCCTTCAAAGATGAAAACAACTCGCTACCAAATTGCTGCGCCCACTTCTCATGAAGTACAATCGTTTCAATGGCATTACATACAGATGGACGCTGCGTTTTTGCATTTATAATAATATCAATTGCCATTTGTTTATCCGCTGTTTCATCAATCAAAATATGACAATTTCCTGCACCCGTTTCAAGTACTGGAACAGATGCTTCTCTCACTACCGTATCAATTAATTGTTTGCCGCCTCTTGGAATAAGAACGTCTAGGTAATCATTCATTGTAAACAACTGCTTTGCGCTATCCCGCGTTGTATCTTCTATAAGTTGTACACTTTCTGGAGACAAACTTGTTTGTTTGAGCGCTCGGTGAATAACGGCAACGATGGCTTTGTTAGAATTGATAGCAGAAGAACTACCACGTAATATAACTGCGTTTCCTGTTTTTAAACAAATTGTAGCAGCATCTACCGTTACATTTGGCCTTGCCTCGTAAATCATCCCAACAACACCAAGTGGTACACGCATCTCCTGAATAGATAATCCATTTGGTCGCTCCCATTTACTTACACATTCTCCAACAGGATCACGTAATTCAATTAACTGCTTAATTCCCTCTGCCATATCAATAATACGCTGCTCATTCAGCATAAGACGATCAAGGAGAGAATCGGAAAATCCTTTCGCCTTACCTTCTTCAATATCCCGTTTGTTTTCCTCTAAAATATAAGCTGTTTCTACTATTAACTGATCCGCAATAGCAGCAAGTGCTTCATTTTTTTGACTTGTAGATTTTAGTACAAGTTCTCTAGCAATTTCTTTCGCTTTTTTTCCCTTTTCCAACACTTCATTCATCTTTTTTTCCCCCTTTTTAACATCACTATTCTTAAAGTGAAACCCAATAATCTCTATGAATGACTTCATAATTATGCCTATCGCCTCTTGCTTGAATATCTTGGCTTTGCATACCTTTTACATCTCTTAGTTCCTCAGCACTATATGTGCATTGCCCTTTTCCGATGACGCGCCCTTGTTGCGTCATTACTTCTACGACATCGCCAACTTTGAAAAATCCTGACACATTCGTAACGCCAGCAGGAAGAAGACTCTTACCATGTTGAATGATAGCAGTAGCTGCTCCGGCGTCTATTTCAATTTGTCCGCTAACAAGTGAATGCAAGGCGATCCATTGCTTGTTCATCTTCATTTCTTTTTGAGGAGCATTACCGATATACGTTCCATCACCTTTTCCCTTCAAAACATCTACAAATTTCTCTTGTCCATGTCCAGTTCCGATAAATACACTTACGCCGAGAGAAAGTGCTGTCTTCGCAGCATCAATTTTTGATTTCATACCGCCAGTCCCAAGTTTTGAACCAGCATCTCCTGCAAGAGAAGCGATTTCTTCCGTAACTTCAGGAAGGAAATAATATTTTTTCGCATCCTCATTTTTCTGAGGATTTTTGTCATATAGACCGTTCACATCCGTAAAAATCATAAGCGAATCCGCCGAAACAAGTCCGCTAACTAAAGCTGACAGCATATCATTATCACCGAACGTTAGCTCTTCTAAAGAGATGGAATCATTTTCATTTATGATTGGAAGAGCGGAACGGTTTAGTAACTCTCCTAAAGTAGCGTAAGCATTACTATATTGTTCTTTTCTAGAAAAATCACTTCTCGTCAGCAATAATTGCGCAGTAACGATACCATATTTACGAAATTCCTCCGTGTACGCCTGCATTAACAAACTTTGTCCGACAGCTGCAGCAGCCTGTTTTCCTTTAATTGTCACAGGTCTGCTAGGATATCCTAGAGCCGAAAAACCTGCAGCGACAGCCCCAGATGTAATTAACAAAACTTCATGCCCTTCATCTTTCAATCGAGCCAATGCGGCAACGTGATCTGAAAGTTGTTCTTTAGAAATGCCTCCGTGACTATCTGCCAAGGAACTACTCCCAATCTTTACAACAATTCGTTGTTTTTTCACTTTTTTATCCCCCAAGTCTAAAATCAAAGTTTTTTATAAATTACACTTCTATTTATACAGCTTGCAGCGATTCTATTCTTTTCAATGCTGCGCCTAGCCTATTTAAGAGCAAAATAAAAATGACCGCTTCGCCCTTAATAAAATAAAAAGGACGAAACGGTCATTGTTCCGCGGTACCACCTTAATTGATATACATAGATATCCACTTGGCGCCTATAACGCAGGCGAACGCCTAAACTTTCATTTAAGACTCAGGGATAGGTTCGATATATTCTATACGAGGAATCTTTCAGCCGGTGAATTCCACTCTCTTTCGCAAGAAGACATATGTACTATTTCCCTTCAACGATTTTCGGTTTAATTTTTTATATTATGCGATATAGTTTGATTTGGTGTCAAGAAGTATTTTTAAAAATAAATAGAGCGGCAAGTTACTTGCATGAAATTATTGATCTACTGAATGAAAATATAAATCGATATAAGTTTAACTCATATTCATAAACATAATACCTTAAATTATAGTGTATATATTTACAGAATGTCGAATATAATTGTTTTTTATCTTTTAGTGTTGCAAAAAGGAATATATTCTCTTAGAATGTTTCTTTATATTGCATGGAGATGTCATTGTTATTTTAAGATAACAATTTCAAAAGAATATAATTTATTATAAAAGGAGCAAGATTGAGTTATTATGGATAAACAAATTGGATTCATCGGTTGCGGAAATATGGGAATGGCTATGATTGGTGGGATGCTAAACAAAAAGATAGTGTCTGCAAATAATATTATTTGTTCGGATTTAAACAATACGAATTTAAAAAATGCTAGTGAAAAATATGGGCTAACTACAACTACTGACAACAATGAAGTAGCTAAAAATGCTGATATTTTAATTTTATCAATTAAACCAGACCTATACGCATCAATCATTAACGAAATAAAAGAAGTAATCAAAAATGATGTTATCGTCGTAACGATCGCTGCCGGGAAAAACATTAAAAGTACTGAAGAAGCTTTTGCTAAAAAATTAAAGGTTGTAAGAGTAATGCCTAACACCCCTGCTCTTGTTGGAGAAGGTATGTCTGCGCTATGCCCTAATGAAGTGGTGACAGAAAAAGATTTAGAAGATGTGCTAAACATTTTCAATAGCTTTGGTCAAACAGAGATCGTAAGCGAAAAATTAATGGACGTTGTAACATCTGTAAGTGGTTCGTCGCCAGCATACGTATATATGATTATAGAGGCGATGGCAGATGCTGCTGTACTAGATGGTATGCCTAGAAATCAAGCATATAAATTCGCAGCTCAAGCTGTATTGGGCTCTGCAAAAATGGTACTAGAAACAGGCATACATCCAGGTGAATTGAAAGATATGGTGTGTTCTCCTGGCGGAACAACGATAGAAGCTGTAGCAACATTAGAGGAAAAAGGATTACGAACTGCAATTATTTCAGCAATGCAGCGCTGTACACAAAAGTCTGTTGAACTATCTGGTCAAACGAAAAAGTAAAACGATAAAAGAGATTACGTTAGCTATAAATTCACATGAGTTCAACTAGAAAATAGTGGATTACATACTCTCCGGTTTTCACTAAATAATAAATGGACAAACTCATAGATGCTTGAGTTTGTCCGTTCTTTTGATTATACTACAATAATTTTATTTATATCTTCTTTTGAAATTTTAGTTTTACCCCTTCCTTATTCCCTACTATGATTGTGTAATTTTATTAGAAACTAATAATTTTTCAATGCATTTCGGTAACATATCTAATAGCGTTTCAAATGCGTAATTTACATCTAAACGTTCTGTCCATTGATGTGCATCTTTTCCTACCGGTCCCATATTTAATACTGGAACGTCAAACTCTTCCAATTCCTGAAGCGGAATCGAGTAACCTTTATCCCATAATGGCATATTGTCTACAAGTGAACTCATTGAATCTAGTGGATTCTGTAAGCCCACATAGCTCAAATCTGAAATTCCTCCAAAATAGTTTTGGTTTTTAAATGTAATGTTATGATTGTAGTGAGCATACTTTTCCATTTCTGCAACTACTTCTTTAATTAACAAGTTGTTGCGTGAACTTACAGCTGGATAATATGGCGGAGCAAAGAAAAGTACAATCATCGGAGCCTTTTCTTTACATAAAATAGCTAGTTTATCTACTAAATCAATTGTTACCGCACGATCATCTTGATCTTCTCTATTTTTTATTATACTAGATTGAATATCATCTATTTTCTCTTGCCCATGTTGTTCAATTGCATAAGCGATAAGCTCTTCATACGTTAAAACATTTACTTTCATATTAGGCGGTATAAACGGATTATATTTAGAAAAACGATATGCTTGCTTTTCATATGATTCTTCTATTTTCTCTGCTACTTTCGTTACTTTTTGACGTAACAATGAAATGACATCTGTCATCGTTTTTTCTAGTAAAAACAAATTGAACAATGTGACGGCACGATGCGGAATTTGTACAGAATAATCCTCCTTTAAGTCCCGTTGAAGTAAGTTAGTTGGCGGAGGACTCGCTTCTCCTTCTACAACATCACAAAGGTCCGTATTCAATTCTAATTCAGCCGTTAATAAAGCAGCCATATAACTCCCATTTAAACCTGCAAATGGTTCACCTACATGAGTTTCTTTGCCATAGCAAAGAAATCCAGGTAACACTTTACCAATAGAACCAGTATAAATATACTTATTTCGGTCACCAGGATGTCGTGAAAACATAGGCTCTGAATTTAATACCGTTTTATAATCTAAATCGTGTTCTCTTGCTAACTCTAATAATCTTGGAACAGCAGCCCTCATCCCCACCGAGTTCACTTCTTCATCTGGAACAGCTAATAAAAGAACATTTCCGTCAAATCTTCCTACACAAGCTTGCTCAATCATTGCCATTTGTAATGCGAGGCCGCATTTCATGTCCATTGTTCCTCTACCAAATAGCCAATCCCCTTGTTCTATATCTTCACGTACTTGATCTGGTAGTTCATCTTTATGAGAATAAAACATAGACGTTAACTTTTTAGGATTGAATGCATTTTCTTTCCACACTCCGTAATCTTGTACATCTACAACATCAAAGTGACTAACTAGAATTACTGTATTTTTCGTACTATCGCTTTTCTTTACTAGGGCTGTAACAAAAAATCGTCCGTCCCCCGTCGGATTTTTTTGCAAATGATGTGGGTTTTCTTTGAAGTACTGTAAATCAGATAATTGCTCCACAACAAAGTCTGGCAATATCACTTCGGCTTCTGTACCTGTAATACTAGGAATTTCAACAAGACTGCTTAATAATTGAATCAATTGTTCTTTTGATTGCCACTTTGACATGTAACCCCCTCCTATTTTTCCGCATTATGAAAATGAATTCCAGTATATGAATAAAAAATGACGACAGTTATCAAAATTATAGTTCTGATGTACTGCCGATTTTTATTGATATTTCATGAGCTGCTTGTTTTACCTTACTAATAAGAAAAGATAGTCGATCATCATTTATGAGATGACTAATTAACCCAACACTTAATGCTCCTACTACTTTATGATTAAATCCGATAATAGGTGCAGCTACTGAAGCTGTCCCTTCTGTTTTTTCACCATAACTTACCGCATATCCTTCAGTTTTTATTTGCTTTATTTGATCTAAAAGAATGTGCTTTTGTTCTGGTAATGAAGAAAGTAAATGTTCTACAATATGTTCCATTTCATTCGTTTTCATATTGGCAAGCATCGTTTTATTTGCGGCACCAATTGAAAGTGGAATTTGTTCCCCTAAGTTATCAATAACTCGAATTTTTAAAGGGCTATCCATTCTTTCAATGATAATAGAATGTGTGCCATTTGGAATGTTCAAATAAACACTTTCTTCCACTTCAGAGGCTAACCGCTTCATCACTTCTCTTGCAACCGATCTGTAGTCTACCTTCTCCAGTTGACGTAATCCTATTTCCATCCACATTGGCCCAATTTTGTACTGTTTCGTTTCTGAAATTTGCGTAACTAACCCATGCTCGATTAAAGAGTTAAGTAATCTATGTACTGTACTAACGGGGAGATGTGTTCTGTCCGCAATATCAGAAATAGCCCAATACTCTTTTTCATTTGTAGAATTTAACAACTTTATAATACTTATCGCTCTATCAATGGACTGTACCATAACTCACCTCAACTTGACTTGTAATATATTAGTACGCTCAATTACCTATCAATTTAACAAAAATTTAAAATGAAATCAATCTGTTTATTCAATTTTCTAAAAATAAAAATATACTAACGACAATAATTTGAAAGCTTAATCAAAAAAATATTGACTTTTCTTTTTTAATTACCTGAAAATTAAACTATGGCTGTGATTAAACTCCAATTAGGATTTGAACTCCCCTCATAAAAACTATTATTTAAATAAAAACTCTCCTTAAATAAAAAGAATTAAGGAGAGTCTTTTATAAACGATAAAATTATAGTTCAGATTTCACCCGAACAGAAACATTATTTTTAATTATATTTTTGACTTCTTTAAAGCTAACAAAATTGTTACTTTTCTCATCCCAAAGACGGAAGCGAAGTAAACGTAAGCTTGTAAAATGAAGTGGCTCCTGCCTTTCTAAAGAAATTCTCATCACGAGGAATCCCTTTAAACGCTTTAATTATGACGATCGCTATTTCTGCTTTTTCTCTTTTGACGAGCGTTGTAGCTGCCGAAATAGTTTACTTATGGTTAATTTCCATTTCTGGCGTCATAACTATAATTGTTTGGATGTCAATTTGTGTTTCTCAATTCTTTTTCCGTAAACATTATTTAGCCGAAGGTGGAAAATTACAAGACTTAAAATTCAAAACTCCACTTTATCCTCTCGTACCAATTCTTGGATTTGGATTGTATGGCATTATATTAATCAGTCTTATCTTTATCCCTGAACAACGACTTGGAATCTATTGCACTGTACCATTTATCATCTTTTGCTACACCTACTATCACTTTAAAGTTAAGAAAAGAATTTCTGCTAATACTCATAGTGAAACTAAAATTAGTGAGACTATGTAATACTATACTTATATATAAAAGACCGCACATGGCTTTCAATTCATATGCGGTCTTTTATCTTTTATCTTTTTCACTTTTTCTTTCGTTCCTTCATTTCCCTTTACTTTTGGAAGACAAGTCAGTATTTCTATACTCTTTTTCTTTGATTTCAAGTTATGCGAAGAATGATGTCTGTATCATTTCAACAGTCCATACTACTAGCACTTTTGATTTCTTACTGTTTATAAGTTAATAATTTTCCTTACTATCACTGTTTTGATATATTGAATATATAAAGCCAAAAAATTCAAAAATAGACAGGGGTTATCTACGATGATAAAAGGTTTCGGGGGAATATTTTGGAGAACTAAAAATATTGATGTTATAAAAAAATGGTACAGCGAAGTGTTGAAAATTGAAATAGACAATTGGAATGGGACTGTGATTAAACCGCAATTAGGAAATGAAACTATTCTTTCTTTCTTTACCGAAGATGATAATTATTTTCCAACAGAACAGCAAGTGATGTTAAATTTCCAAGTACATAATATGAATGAGACTATTCAGCATCTTGAACATATTGGCGTACCGCTTGAAAAGAAAGAAGAAATTAGTGAATTCGGAAAGTTTATTTGGATTAAAGATCCTGAAGGTCGTCTAATTGAGCTTTGGGAGAAATAATAGCTTTTAATCTTTTACTATTAAATTAACAGCTACTTTAATTCCAGGTAGTAAATAAAAGCTTCTTATCTTTGTGAATTCTTATCTTTGTGAATTCTTATCTTTGTGAATTCTTATGTTTCAGATTCTATCCCATGCTCATCAAACTAAGGACATTTACAAAAAAGCTATTCTTACGAAAGAATAGCTTTTTGCCTTTTTTTCAAATATTATTCTATAAGTATTTTCTACTATCCCCCTTTGCTATTAATTATCGGCGGATGTATGAACAGTCATAATAATATAAAATAATTCATAACTCCCCAAATTGTTAACATAATATATTTACGGTTACCTTATATTTTTGCCTAAGTACGAGCATTTCCTAACCCTCTTCGATTACATTTTAAATTATTTAAGTTTTCTTCTTATCAGACATCTTTTATTTAAACAAAAACTCCCCTTAAATCGAAAATGATTAAGGAGAGTTTTTTATATACGATGAAATTATAGTTCAGATTTCACTCGAACAGAAACATTGTTTTTAATTATTTTTTTGAATTCTTTAAAGGTAACAAAATTGTTACTTTTCTCATCCCAAAGACGAAAACGAAGTGATCGTAAGCTTGTAGCAAGTGTAATCGTTGGTACATTTTTTAACGGAAGCGTATTATTGTGTGCCTCTTCTAGTTTATAGTTAGGTACTCTTGGACTTAAATGGTGAACATGATGGAATCCAATATTACCAGTTAGAAATTGCAAGATTTTTGGAAGTTTATAAAATGAACTTCCTTCCACTGCCGCTTTCACATATTCCCAATCTTTATCCTCTTCAAAATAAGAATCCTCGAATGTGTGCTGTACGTAAAACAGCCAAATTCCTACTGAACCTGCTATTAAGAATATAGTGCCATGCACTAACAGAAACGATTGCCACCCAATTGCCCAGCAAAGTATAGCTATTAAAGCAACGATTATAATATTCGTCAAATAAGTATTCATACGTTCTTTCTGTCTAGCACCTTTTCGGTTAAATCTATTTTTAAGTAAGAAAACATAAATCGGACCTAATCCAAACATAACGAATGGATTGCGATATAAGCGATATGCTAAACGAAGTCTAAATGGCGCAGCTAAATATTCATCCACTGTAAGCGTCCAAATATCTCCTGTACCTCTCTTATCCAAATTACCACTTGTAGCGTGATGAATAGAATGCTCATGCCCCCATTGATCAAACGGGAATAAAGTTAACACACCCATACATGTCCCTACTATTCTATTCGCACGACGACTTTTAAAGAATGAATAATGGGTACAATCATGAAAAATAATGAAAATCCGTGTCATAAAACCGGCGGCTAACAGAGATGGAACTAACGATAACCAATAAGAAACGGACAAACTTTTATAAGCAAGGTACCATAAAATAATGAATGGCACGATTGTGTTAATAAGTTGCCACACACTTTTTTTAATCGTTGATTTTTCATAAGGAGCAACTTGTTTTTTTAAATTTTTAGTATTTTCTAATGTCATTGGTCTAATTCCTTTCCTTTATGTTGCTAATTCACATTATAGCATACTATTAGTATCAGGTGTTAAAAGTAGCTGTAATAAATATTATATAATATAAAAATCTCTTTTTTCTTACTCATTACTTACAAATTACTTACGGTCAAAAAAGCTTATATAATCGGACTGATGGAGCATTTCAATTATAAAAGAAACATCTATTTTTTCCAATAAATATATAAAAAAGCAGAGGACTTTTTCACTTCTGCACATCTTTTCATTTTTTTAAATGGTAATTTTTTCGATTTGTATTTATGTAACAGTTTTTTCTCACAAGAAGAAAAGAGCTGCCATAAGTCAGGTTTCACCGACTTATGGCAGCTCCTTTTCATTTTATTTTAGCGATGGATCCAAACTGCACCTGCAGACTTGTCTTCAGCTTGACCTACTACTTCAAACTTCAATCCAAGCTTCGGCAACTTACGCCCGGCATCTGGAATAACACTGTTGATGTATTGCTTAGAATCATCAAATTTCGCAACGCCTGGCAATCCTTTATAATCAAAGATACCGCGGGTTGGCGAATTTACTTTCCATGCTGGCGTTTGATCAAATGAGAATGCCGCATCGGCAATTTGATAACGCGTACTGCTCTTCACAGTTGGTTGTCCATTTAATGTTCCTACGATTGCCTCTGGATGAGAATCAACTACCCCAAGGAATCCTTCGCCTGGATGAACGCCTACCCAGTTATCTGTAAAGCTTTGATCCGCATACCATACAACCATTCCTGTATTAAATACTGGACCACGTGCATGTTGTAGCGCCGTGTCAGACCCAGCGTAATTTCGCCACTCGATATAGTAGTTATGTTTTTTCTGTTCAAATCCGTTAGACACAGTAAATCCTTTTAGCGTCATTGCTGGCTGGCCTTCTGCGTCATCAGAGAAAACAACTTTTCCATCTACAGTTAATGCTGCATTGTCTAACGCAAATCCTTTATAAGCTACTGCAATATCTGTTACATACTCAAATTGCAGTTTTACTTTCTTCCCTTTAAATTGGCTTAAATCATATGATTTATCAACCCACTTACCATCTGTTGTATCTACGCCGCCTTTTACATCTTTTTCGCCCATTCTATCAATACGTGTCTTCGTTCCATCTTCTGCAATCGCATTTACGTCAAGGAAATCATACTTCGCTTCCAATTCATAAAATGCCTTATAATCAAACTTAGCATCCGTTGCAGTCGTTAAGTCAAATACTGGTGTCTCTAGTGTTGTATGAATGTCATTTCCTTTTGTGCTGTAATAAAACTTCTTACCAAATGCTGATTCGATGTTTTTTATATCTTTGTCTGGCAAGTTAACACGAACGATTCCTGGTCGTTTTGATTTTGTAACACTTTGATCTAAAAATGTTGCAGTACCGATTCCTGTGCGCAGTTTATCATAATCTACCTCAACGATATTCACCCAGTTACCCTTCATATTCTTTTGGAAAAACTCTTTATTTTGTGGCGAGAAACTTGTTGGCTCTGTTCCCGCAATTTTTCCAGCCCAGCTACCGCCGCTCATAAGGGACCATGATTCAACAGGTTCACCTTGCCCTGAATACTTTGTATCATATTCATCTGGTAAGCCTAAATCATGACCATACTCATGTGCAAACACACCAACTGCTCCGTCTTCAGGCTCGATTGTATAATCATATGCCGCCATCTTTCCGCCCCAATTTGAAACAGAAGATTTCGTACCATCTATCGCATATGGTTTTGATCCTAGTTTTGAACGATGAGACCAAATCGCATCATCTTTCAATTTACCACCGCCAGCTTCTTGACCTACGCCCGCATGTACAACCATTAGGTGGTCAATAATTCCATCTGGCTCGTTTTTATTTCCATCACCATCTTGATCGTATTGATCAAATTGATCATAATCAGCTAAATTAATGCCTTTTGCTACAGCTGCTTTTAATGCTTCTTTCACAAAATCGCGTGGCCCTAAAGGACCTTTATTATCATGACCAGTTCCCGCATCCGCACCATAATCTGAAGCTTTTCCTGGAACAGTAAGCCATTCGGTTACAGTGCCATCAACTGTGTAGCTTCCGCCAGATTGCTCCTCATAATATTGTTTAAAAGTGTTAATCTTCGATCCATCAAATAACGTAAATTGCTCATCACCAAATAACATTTTTTGATAATGTTCACGATTAAAGTCCTTAGAATACATGTAACCCGGTTCTTGATCAATATTATTATGCTTAAAATCGCTAAATTCTACGAGTAAAACAAGCACTTTATCTTTTCGAACAGCTCCATTGTACTCTTCTTGCTTCGCTGGTGTAGTAGGTACTTTTCCATTTAGTTTTCTAGAATTCAAACCTGCATCTTGTCCAGCCGCTGGTCCTACTTCAGGTTGCTGCGCCTGTTCATTTTCCTTCATTTTTGTATCTTTTACTTTTTTCATAAAATCAGAAGCTTCTTGCGTAAGACTATCTCCTGTCAAGATTTCTTTCCCAGGGTTTTCCCCTTTCTTTTTCTCAACATAATTTTCGACAGCCTTTGATGTCTCAGCTTGTGATGCAGATTGATCAATTACTCCTCGTTGTTTCAGCGCTTCTGCCAAACGCTCTTCAGGTATTAAATGCTCATCAATTGGTAGAGATGGTGGCGTATCAGCATACGCTGCATGACTTCCAAAAGCAAAACTACTACTTAGTACTGCTGCTGTTGCTAAAACTGATAATGGTTTTAACTTCTTATTCTTTTTCAATGCATTTCCTCCCCAGTGTCTGCGAATTATCGTTTTTTTTGCCGATAGGAACATAACATTCGTTATAATACGAATATTCAATCTTTTTAGAAGGCTAAAATGTTGAGAAATATTTTTTGGAGGGTGAAAAACATACAATAGGTATATTTACAGGAAGTCTACTCTAGAAGTTATGATTCGCTTTCCTCTTTTTTTCGAGTAAAATCTCATTAAAAAAAGCCAATTCCTAAGTACTAGCTAAGGAATTGGCTTTTTTTAATGAGATTTTATGAATAAATGGATTGCTTCTTCTGGTATATAGAACTTGCCATTGCTTTCTACAACGACACTACTTAATTCATATTCTTTATTCTTAATACGAATTATATTTTTATTTACAAAGAATTGAGCTTTTACATTATTACGTTTTACTATGAGCACCGGGTTTTCTGCATCAGTATTATCTATTGTTACTGTTGCACCTTTTCGTTTAAAGGCTAATTCACTCTCTACAAATAATTTGTTTGTTACTTCTTCTAAGTTAAAGCCCATTGCTTTCGCCATCGTCTTCGCAATGTCTGTGTTTTGGATCAAACCGTTTGGCTTTTGAGGACCGTAAGAATACAAAAACACATCTTCACCTGTATGGCCTCCTGTTGTGAAGCCTATGTTCGCACGATTGGCCAATAATGTAGTAAGTATTGGACCTACATCCGATTTCTTTTTTGCTGCTTTTACTCTTTCTTTTTCATCATAAGTTAAATTGTCCAAACCGTATAATTTAGCTACATCTTCTACATTTGATAAATCAGATTTTAGTTTATTTGTAGCACCTTCAAGTGTCATTTTCGATTTTTTTAATGGACCAATGTATGCAGAGACCGGCGTAATATTATAGCCTTTTGTCGTATTCGCATTCCCAATAGAAATACCGCTGTTACCATGATCAGTTACAGCTATTAACATCGTATTACCATCTTTTTTTGCAAATTCCAATGCTTCTGCAACTGCGTTATCAAATGCTAATACATCACTAATCATCCCTATTGGATCGTTCACATGAGCTGCCCAGTCTGGCTTACTTCCCTCTACAAATAAAAAGAAACCATCTTTATCTTTTGATAGTGTTTGAATTGCTTTTTCCGTCATTTGAGAAAGTGTTGGTTGCTCCGGATTTGTTGCTTCACGATCCATATCAAATGCTAAAGCATTATGTGAGAAAGAGCCCCAAATTTTCTTAGATTTAGAGTTCAATAATGCATCTTTCGTTTCAACAAAGTCGTATCCTTTGTCTTGAATCACCTTTACTAAATCTTCACCATCTTTTCTTTTTATAGGTAGCAGTGCCACTTTTCCCCCACCTAATACGACATCTATATTTTGATACACTTGCTGCTCCGCAATTACGTCAAAACGCTTACGGTTAATATGGTGAGCAGAAAATCCAGCGGGAGTAGCATGCTGAATTTCAGCTGTAGCAACTATTCCAGTTGCGCGACCAGTGCGTTTAGCACCTTCTAGAACATTGGCAACTGGACGTAACTTGTCCTCTTCTTTTATTGATTTTAAGCCAGGTGAACTTACAATAGAAGGTAATATACCTACATATCCTGAATTCGATTTATTCCCCGTCGCTAAAGCTGTAGCTGCTGGGGCTGAGTCTGTTATAGCCGATTCCGCCGAATAGGTACGAACTCCTCCTGTTACCATTTCATCTAATGCAAGTGGTTTCCCTTTATACAAGCGAGCTAATGTCGTTGCTGAAGAACTCGTTCCGTCCATAACCATTATGATTACATTTTTCGGTTGCCGTTCTACTTGTTTCACCTTAGCTTCCACCGAATAATAATTCATCATGCTTTCAGTACATAACATACTTAGTGTGATTGTTCCTACTAACAGTAACTTCTTCATCAGTAAACCCAAATTCGACATTGTTGTTCCTCCGTATGTTTTACATTCATTTATATATGTTTTATTAGTCCCCAATTTTCATGAAGCTAACAATCATTACCTTCACTTTCTTTTATTAGTAAAGCAACGAACGGTACATATCATAGCTTTTTATGTTCAAATAACTAGAGACCACACCTTTTTTATAAAAACGTCTTATCATTCTCTTCACTAAAATTTGTTTCTCAATAAAAATCCGATTGAAATAAATAAGAATTTATTGTTAAACGATAAAATTTATGTTAAATTAAAATGATAATTTAAAAATGAGGTGCTTTATATGAAACAAGGATCAACACTCTTTTTAAAGACAGCAATTATCCTTATCGGTATTCCTGTTTTTGCTTTGTGTATATTTTTAATTCCTAATATCGGGAATTATGCAGCGGAATTGTACCCGGATATTGCATATATAAAATATCTTATTTTAATTAATCTATATGCAACGGTGATACCTTTTTATTTTGCTCTATATCAAGCCTTTAAACTTGTAAGCTACATTGACAAAGGTAACGCCTTCTCGAAATTATCTGTTAGAGCTTTAAAGAAGATTAAACAATGCGCTGTTACAATTAGTGTATTATATGTAATAGGTATGCCACTCTTCTATCTCATAGCGGAGAAAGATGACGCACCAGGTATTATTATAATAGGCATGCTCCTAATCTTTGCTTCAATGGTAATCGCAGTCTTTGCTGCCGTTCTCCAAAGACTTTTAAAAGATGCGATAGATATAAAATCAGAAAATGATTTAACGGTCTGAGGTGAATAACATGGCAATAATAATTAATGTTGATGTAATGTTAGCGAAACGAAAAATGAGTGTAACTGAACTTTCGGAGAAGGTTGGAATTACAATGGCTAACCTTTCTATATTAAAAAATGGAAAAGCAAAAGCAATTAGAATTACAACTTTAGATGCTATTTGTAAAGCGTTAGAATGCCAACCAGGGGATATTTTAGAATATCAACCAGAAGAAAGTGAATAAAAAGAGTCCTTCTCGTATGAAGGACTCTTTTTATTCGGTATTATGGCGCAAAACTAACTCGACCAGTCAAAACTAAAATAATCGCGATAATCCAAAATATAAAGAAGGATAAGGACAGTATTAATGAAAGAATAGCAATTCCCTTCTTCTCTGTTTTTTTCGTCATCGTAATGACAGAAAGTATGATACCTGCAACAGTGAGGGCAACTGTAATATAATCTCCCACTATATTACCTGCATTCGCTATCCTTGTCGGAGTTACAAAAACGAACAGAAAACATAAAATACCGATGAGTAAAGATATATAGCTTATTATGCTGTACTTCTTTAGGAACTATTTCAGTTTTCATACTAACCCACCCCTTCTCTATAGCTATGTGTTTATATTAGCATGAATAACCATAATTTGGTTAAAACAAAAACAGATAAAGTGGACACAACCACCTTATCTGCCATTACATTTCTACCTAATTACTAACCCAGCTATTTCTTCTTTATCGTTATAAGTTACGATAAAGGTACGTTGTTCTTTACTATACTTTGCTACAAGAATAACAGTATATAAACCATCTTTTTCTTCAATCGATTTTTTCTCAATTTTTTCGAATGTACCAGCTTTTTCAATTATAGGAGTAAGTTCTTTCATTTGCTCTTCTGATAAAGCTGATTTCATTTTACTATCAAATTTTTCATGTACTTCTTTATACTTTGCTTCATTTAATAATGATACAATTTCTTCCGCCTTCGGAATAAATTTTTTTGATGTACTTTGATCTACTTTATTACCGGTACATGCTGCAAGTGCGAACGCCGCGATAGCACTTATAATAATAAGTAACATTCTTCTCATTTTCATACACCCTTTCTTTTTAAAATAAAACTATAGCTAAAAACGACTAAAGTACAAATTGCTATTGAAACTTCTGACATAATGATCCCGTTTTTCCCTGGTACATATAGCGATATAATGCCAGCTAATGCATTTGCGGTCCCATGGATGAGAATTGCATATACAACATAACGGAATTTCTTTTGGACGACAGCTTGTAATACAATGAAGGAAAGTCCAATATGCAATATCATCGCGAAGATGCGCTCAATACCGCCGAAATAGTAACTGTCACCATTTTGAATGACTGTTTGTGACAATAATAGAGATATTACCGGGATACCAACTATCAACACTGCCTCAATACCACCATGCCCTGCTCCAAATAAAAAACCAGACTGCCAATCTCGTTGCTTCATAAAATAACGCATTGCAATAAAACGAGCTATCTCTTCAAAAATTCCAGCTGATAAACTAAGCAAAATTACAAATAATGCAGGCTGCATTACTGAAAACATTTGAAAATCTGTGCTAGTTCCATTTACATAATTCAGTATTGGTATGCGGATCAATATTTGTGATACAACAAAAGCCAATACACCTAACATATAAGGAATATAGCGTTTCTTCCAAACAGCATATAATAGTGCTACAAGCGGTAAACCAAAACTAATCATTGTTGTAAAAATAAGACCATTCATCTCGCTTCACCTCTTACTTGAAGTGTATAAAAATAAGTGAAGGAAGTATGTAGTTATTTCCTATTCGGTTTCATTTTCATCATAGATGGTCATTTCATCTCTTTTAGTATGAATGTTTGCGTGAAATAAGGACTTACATAAGTTGTTTCTAACGTCGCGTTATTTGTTTTATTTATAATCCGTTTTAACGAGAATAGCCCGTATCCTCGAGCTCCTTCTTTACTTGAATGGTTTTTCTCATAAATTTTTTGCAAATTAATCGCTTCACTCTTTGAACTATTACGCACGATAAAATATTGTCGTGAATCCATTTCAAAAAATGCGATTTGCAAAATCTTTTCCTCACTATGTACTGCTTCTTCAATTACATTGTCTACTAAAACTGAAATGATGCGAATAAATGAAATGATCGTCATTGAAACACTTTCAATGTTCTCTGGTATATCGAGCAGTACTTTTATTTGTTGTTGCTGGGCAGTGCCAACTTTCGCCCTTAATACACTTCTCACTTCAGGAATATGTATACGAGATAATTTCGCAATATCAAGTTCATGATCATTTATTGTTTTTAACGTAGGAGCTACAACGTCATAATACACTTGCTCAATTTCTTTCACATTTTTTGTACGTATTCCCTCTTCTAACGATAGTAATACATTCATATAATCATGACGGAAACTAGCAAGCTCATCATGCATATCCTCTAATTTCTCCACATAATCTAATAACTCTTTATCTAAACGTTTTTCATGCTCTTCTCGTAACTTTTCTTTCGATAAGTGTGAGCTTATTAGTACAATGATTAGTAATAATAAAAATACAATAATAGCTGAAATATAACTTACTTCACTGTATTGTTGATTTAATTGTGCTAAAAACGCAGTAGAAGGCTGAGTTAAAATTAGTTCAATAATAAATCCGGCAATTAATAATATATAAGTTACATAGTATAGCGGACTACCTACTATATATTGAGCAATGTTTTGGATTCTTTTACGAGCTACTAAAATACCGATAAAAGTAAGTGTCGATACGATAAGATGAATAACGCTACCTGTCCATAAATATAAATTAAAAGCTGTTAACATAAAGATTTTCATTCCTAAATCAAGTAGCAACATTTTCACTAACGTAATAATTACCATACTCACTAGTGCAAAATATACATTATGCTTAAATTTCAATTCATTTTGCATTAATCCTAAACTTATTAAAAACAACACAATCGTACTATTCAATTCTGGATATCTCGTTACTGTTACGACAATAGCCAGTAAAATAATGAATACTGCACTTAAAGCTATTAACATTCTATATGACAATCTATTGTACCGGATTAATTGAATGTATAAAAACGTATGGCTTATACTAGTAAGCAGTATTGCAAATATATCATAAATATACATTACATCTCACCCTTTAACATGTTACGTACTTTACTCACTAAACGCCGTGATACTGGAATACGTTTCCCGCTTTTTAAAACTATCATTTTTTGCTTCGCATCATAAGAAGACATTTGCTTCGTATTTACGATATATGATTGATGACAACGAAATAAACGTTCATCTATTATTTCAATCTCCTTTAAAGTTCCGTAAAAATAAACGATCCGATCTAACGTCACTAATGCTAAACGGTGTGGTTCATCGGTCATAACATATTCAACTACAAGGAACGGAACTCGCACAGTCGCATTACTATTTTCAACGATAAAGTCATCGGACGGAATAATTCGCTTATTACGCGCTTCATACTGTAGTAAACATTGTTCAAAAACGTTACGCCTCTCCTCGTATGGCAACCCTTTATCAATAAATGTTAAAGCTGATACCATATATTGATATGAAATAGGTGCAAATTCAGAATGCGTCGTTACAAACACAATAATTCCTTGCGTATCATACTTTCGTATCTCTTGTGCCACTTGTAACCCTTTACGCTCTTCTCTTTTTATCTCTATATCTAAAAAATAGATTGGGATATACTTCGCCTTAGGAATGTTCGTAATAATGTTTTCACTTTTACTAGTTACCTCTATAAAATCAAAAGGCAACATATACTCCTCACAAATCTCTTCAACTAGCCGCTTCATTTGCTGTGCTTGTATGACATCATCTTCTAAAATGAAAATACTCATGTGATCACTCGCTTTATTGAAATCTTTTCATCTATAGATTTATCTATAACTATATAATTCAAATCGTTATACCAATCTCCTCCTAATTACTAGAAAGTATTAATTTTCTATAGTTTTTATAAAGCATAGAAAATAACCTCTACTTTCAAGCAAAAAGTAAAGGTTTTATTTGAATTATTTATAAAATAACCTCTCTATCAATCACTACGTTAAAAAATTCCGAGTAATGCGATAAAGAATAATTCGCTACATCACAGTTCCCTTGAAACATACATGTTGAAATACCTAATTCTTTTGCAGGTAATAAATCTAATTCTCTATCACCAATAGCTAAATCAATATTGTGCTTTTTATGCAAATGATCATAAGATAAAGCGTTCGGTTTTCGGGGGAAACCATCGTCAATTGTAACCATGTCTACGAAGTATTTGTTCCAGCCGTAATGATTTAATATAGATAATACCCCCGCTCTATCTTTATGAGTCATAATGACATTTTTATCGGCAAACTTTAATACCTCTTCCACTTTTTCAAATGGTTTTATATCTTCTATCATAATACGACTCTCTAATACATCAATTTCATTTAATTGTTTTTTAGATATTTTATAATAATCAATTACGTGAGAAAATGAAACCTTTAACTTTGTATAGATTTCCTCTTCACTTATTTCCTTCCCTAAAACTTGAGAAAGAATTTTTGTATAAACTGGATACGTATCAAATAACGTCCCATCAAAATCCCATAAAATATTCATTCTGTTCTCCTTCTATTTTCCAATCATTGTATGACTAAATCCGCCCGATCCTTCGGCAATTCCGTTTCTAAGTAAAAACCCTCTGCTTTCCAATACCTATTCTCAAACTTTGAAAGGTTCTTCTGCGTTTCCGGACTCTCCCGAAGAAAACGTGTCTCTCTTGGACAATCTAAATACACCATATAATGAAAGAAATCTCTCCACTCTTTTCGCTGTAGAAAAACACCTTCAATTACAATTACACCTACTATGGGTATCTGTACTTTTTTCATCTCACTTGAATCTGTCTCATTATTATAGAACGGTAATTTCAGTTTTGTTTCATTTTGTAACTTCTGAAAAAACTTCTGCCGAAGCGACTCAATATCCCATTGCAAATAATAATACTCATACCATTCTTCATAGCCAGTATGATATCGTTTATTACGCTCTACTATATGATCATCAATATGAAAAATATGAAACGGGATGCTTTCTTGTTTCATATTTTCCTTTAAGTTTGTTACAAATGTTGTCTTTCCCGATCGACTTAAACCATCTATACCTAAAATGAATCTATTTTCTTTATGCTTCTTCATAATATTTATAAGCTCGTTTGTATTCATTACTTCTTCCACTCTTCTTTTAATAACGAGTATAAAATTGTATCATGAGCAACTCCATTTTGAATCATATGTTTTCGAAGTAATCCTTCTTCTTGAAACCCTGCTTTACTTAATAATTTTTGAGAAGCTTTATTTTCTACATATACAACAGCTGCAATTCTTATAAGTTGTAACGTTTCAAATCCGTAACCTAAAATCGCCTGTAACGCTTCCGTTGCATACCCTTGTCCCCAATATGTATCGTCTAATTCATAACCAATTTCAGCTCGCTTATGATGCTTGTTTATTAAATGAAATCCGCACGTTCCGATTAATTGGCCCGTACCCTTCTTCTCAATTCCCCAGCGAAATACTGTTCCCTCTTCATAACGATTTTTAAACGTTTGAATAGTCGTTTTTGCTTGCTCAATATTTTCGAAAGAATCCATCCCGAAATAACGTATAACAGATTCTTTTGAAAAATAACGGAACATAGTTTCTGCATCGAGTAGTGTAAGTTCTCTTAATTGTAAACGTTCTGTTTCTAGTTTCGGAAACCCCATCTCTTTTTCTCCTTCTATTCTAATGAACTGCAAATTTCAATATAATTCCCATCTGGATCGGCAATGTATGCAATTGTTTGTCCCCACGGTTTCACAATTGGTTCAACTAAGATCTTAATTCCTTGCTCTCTAAATTGTTCGATTGTTTCTTGTACATGATCAACAACGAATCCCAATTCAAAATGAGAAGATTGTAACTCGCCTTCTGTAAGTGGTAGTCCTGTTAATTCTTTCACATCTTGCCTCGTGTTCATCGCTAAAATTGTAGAACCAGTATTAAACTCAATATATGTACCATGCTCTGCTTTTATAGGTAACTGTAAAATATCTTTATAAAATCTTAAACATTCTTCAAACTTTTCTACATATAAAATGATGTACTTCATTTTTAAATTCATTTTACATCCTCCTTTATATCCATCCCTAAAATTTCGACAAATGTCTCATAAAAACCTTGTTCCTTATAGCAACGAGCAAAAAAAAATGAGGCCGATTTCTCGGCCCCCCAGCTTATTGGCATAAAACAGGAGATTTGGTTTGGACATAACCAGTTCGTACTTTTATTATATTTTATTTTTTCTGAATTTTGAATACTTTAAATACCCATTTATATTGAGAAAGTTTTTTTGCTTGCATAAAATTAATGAGTTTAAGAAATGCTACAAATGGAGGTGTATACATATGGAACCAATGCTATGTCCAAGCTGTAAAACGAACCGTACTCGCTTTAATATTCTTGAGCAACAAGTAAAACCAGTCAAGTTAAATCCACAAACTGGTCAAGTAGAAGAGGAATACACAAATGAAAATATGAATGCTTTTCATATGGCTTATCAAGGACCAACATACAGAGTCCAATGCGCTGTATGCGGACTCGTTGAAAATCCAGAACAATTTATTAAACCTGCTCAAAATCAGTCTTTTTCTTAAACATTTTTATTACCCCCTACCAATTTTCTGTAGGGGGTTTTTCGATTTAATATGTTAATCAAAAAATGTTTTTCTTCCTTATTATAAGTTACACCCCACACCTCTTTAGTCATCTTTTATTTTTTTGATCTTCGATATGAATCATTTTTTCTTCATTTATTATTTTTGGGTTATTTGTGGTTCTTCGTAACTGTTAATTCTGTGCCTTTATATAGATTTTTATTATATAAAAAAGAGTGAACAAAAATACAATTATATAGAAACAAAAGAAGTTAATCCCGGTATTTCCCTACAACATCAACTTCTTTTTAACTCTACTTTTTATTATAATATTTCACTTTTTAATTTCTTAATTTTCCAAGTGAGTCTTATAAAGAAGTATATCCACATACAACCTGTAAGACCCGTCATAGCTTTCGCCCACATTGGCACTCTTGATTCCATCGGGCTTATAAATAGATTGTACATTGATGGTAATATAGCTGCTAACATAATAACAAAGAATACTAATAACTCATTTAGTTTTTGTATCCTCGTCTCCTTTTCTGAGTAAATATCAGGCAATTCATTTACTTCTTCTACTTCTTTACAAAAATAATTCCATCTTGTGAAACTTGTTACACGTTCCCAACCTGACATTTCATATATTTCAAAATACTCTTGTTGTTGTTCTTTCGAATCTCTATAAACTAATCTAAAATCAGCTTTGTATATTACATCTTTTGGCTCAGTTTTCTTAAACGTATACATTAAATTATATTTTTGTAATGCCCAACCTTGCTGATGCATCTTTCGTAAAAAAGCTTCTTCTTTTTCTAAATTCCATGCCGTAAAAAACTTAAATACCCTTTTAGTCTCCATCTTCCATTCACTCCCCTAAAATACTATTCCCATTCCTTACAGATCTCTGCAACCTGTTATACTCTAGCTCTAATACTTCTTTACCAAGTAGCGTTAACTCATAGCACTTCTTTCTATCTGTAGAGGCCACTTCAACTATTAACTTCTCTTTTAGTAACTTTGTCGTATTCCCATATAAAGTACCTGGACCGAGCTTTACTTCTCCATTTGTCATCTCTTCTACCATTTGCATAATTCCGTAACCATGCATTGGTTTCACTAGTGATAACAATATGTAATATGTCGCCTCTGTTAACGGAATATATTTTTTCGCTTTCGCATTCATTATAACCACCTCCGATACATCGTTACCTGATATATCGACTAACGATACATCGTGTATCGATATTATATAATCATATTCCAAAATATGCAAGGTAATTTAATAACTTAATATCTATTTCTTTAAATTAAAAAATCATATCAATTTTCTGAATAATTTGTTAAAATATAGAAATATCCGCTTATATTTTGAAAGGAATGATACATATGATAAATAAATTGAAAGAAAACATAGGATCCGTTTTTGTCGGTAAAGAAAATGTTATTGATCTATTACTCGTTTCATTGCTTGCTGATGGACATGTACTGCTTGAGGATGTGCCTGGTACGGGGAAAACGTTACTTGCGAAAACACTTTCTAAAAGTATAGGTGGTAATTTTTCTCGCGTCCAATTTACACCGGATGTACTTCCGAGTGATGTAACAGGTATTGAATATTTCAATCCGAAAACGAGCGAATTCGAGTTAAGACTTGGACCAGTCATGACCAACATTTTGCTTGCGGATGAAATTAACCGCGCTATGCCTAGAACACAGTCTAGTTTATTAGAATCGATGGAAGAACGACAAGTAACGCTTGAAAAGCAATCTACTCCTCTTCCGAAACCGTTCTTTGTTATTGCAACGCAAAATCCAATTGAATCACAAGGAACGTTCCCTCTACCAGATGCACAGCTTGATCGTTTTTTAATGACGATTTCAATTGGTTATCCGTCTCCAGAGGATGAACTACAAATGATGCGACGTTTTCGTAGCGATGTACCACTAGAAAGTATCACATCTGTTATTTCTTTAGATGATATTTTAGAAGCACAGAAACGAGTAAAAGAAATTTTCGTATCAGAACCGTTAGAACATTACATTATTAAACTTGCTCACGCTACAAGAAATCATGATTACATCGCCAATGGTGTAAGCCCGCGTGCCACATTAGCTTTAGTACGCGCAGTTCAAGCACTAGCCTTTTTACGCGACAGAGAATATTGCACGCCTGAAGATATACAATTTTTAGTTCCTTCTGTTTGGAATCACCGTATCGTCTTATCAATGGAAGGTGCATTACGTACGACAAAAAATGAAATTATGCAAAGGATTTTAAAAGAAGTTGACGTACCGGTGGAGATTGAACAAACATGAATGGACAGCGTGTTGTAACTGTACCTTTATTTTTCCAACTTCATATTATTCAACTAACTGTCCCAGGCGCTATACTATTTACATTTTTTATGCCACAACGAATCATTATGTTTCTCTTTTTTTTCTATTATTTATTTGCGATTTTCATTTATAAATATGTCGCTTACATAGAGAAAACATTTGAAGTCGTAAATGGGAAACAAACTACTCGGCTTTTTCCTAATGAATCTGGGCAGTTTTTTATTCATTTAAAAAATGGAGCAAATATACCACTCGTTAACGGTGTTTGTTATTTTCATTTAAATCCGTCACTACTACCACAAAATGATCAAGGAATTGAACAAATATCAAAAACACTATTCTCTTTCCCGTTTTCACAACCTGCTCATTCGGCGCAAAAGTGGGATTTAACATTAACTGCAACGAAACGTGGTGTGTTTCAAATTGAACAGTTCGAATGTGTCTTGAAAGATCCTTTTCATCTTTTAACTGTGCATTTGCCCATTTTTGATAAATTAAGGACTGAAATTATTGTGTACCCTTCTCCTAAAGAAGTAGCAGGCCTACAAGAACTACAGCAACTTTTAAACGGATCTTATCGAACGAATTTTTCTTTTTACAATGATGAAACATCTATTATTGGAGTTAAACGATATGAACGTGAGTCTTTCCGTTCTATTCATTGGAAAGCATCTGCTAAAATGCAATCATTACAGGCGAAGCAATATGAGCCTGTAAAAAATTATAGTTGGACGATTTGTCTTTCATTAGCTGCTGATCGCGGATTTGGTTGGAAAGATAATATAGAAGACCTTATTTCATTTGCAACATACATTTGTCAATACGCAACGAAGCATCAAATACCGTTTGAACTATTTATTAGTGTATTAGTTGAAGGTGGACCTCTGCACTTACCATTAAACGAAGGGCTAACCCATTACGGGATATCTTTAGAGGAATTAGCGCGTATTTCAGATGATAGTACGTTACTTCCGAAACAAGGATTTCTTCATTATGTAACGAGAAAAAGAGAACGATCGTCTACAATGATATACATTGGTTTACAGAGAAATGAACTCCCTCTTCTCTCTCAGCCTACGTTTCTCATTAATAACGAAGGGATGGTGGAAAAGCTTGAAAACTTGGCTTTATCACATTAATGACTTTATTCTGCTGCTCCTCCTTTCGTTATTAACGGAAAGAGATGAACTCATCGGTATTGCTATATTTTTAGCAACAGGCTATATGGGAGTATTTCTTATCCATAAACTAATGAAGAAAAAAACAACAGGTTTTGTCATACTGTTAATTACTCAAATAATCGGTTGTTCTCTCTTTCTCTCTTTCTCTCTATTTGGCACAATAATGTTACCACTTTTCTTCTTTATCGTATATGTAGTCGGACCAGGATATCCAGTTCAAAAATCATTAAGCGGTATTGTTTGGTTTGGTGTTTCAGCTATATTTTATGCGCCCTTTCCACCTTTGTGGAAACTGTTACTGTTAGTCTTACACATAATGATTACATTTTGGTTAACTGGGGCTAATCGTAATCAGCAGTTATTACGTTTCGCTTCTCTTATTACGATTGGAATAATTAGTGCTTTCCTCATTCCTATTTTCCCATACATTCGGCTTCTTTTTTCTTATGCCGTACAAGTAGTTGCTTTAGGATTTGGATACGCCATTAATCCGTTATTTTCGGCAGCTGAATCAAAAGAAACTGACGATTTTTGGTCGAATAAAGGGAATTTAAAGGATCCTCAAATTAAGGATGACTTTGGACAGCGTTCTTTTGATCCAACTCTCATAAATAGCATTACAATAATAGTATGTACAACCATTGCTATTTACGTCGTTTGGAAAATAATAAAAAAACGAAAATATTTAAGTTTGCCAAATATGCCTGCCTTCGAATCTACTATCATCACTGACAAAGAAGGAATGAGTTTAAAACAATTTAAACGAAACAAACCACCACATAACGAAATTCGAAAAGAAATTTTTAAGCTGGAGAGTAAATTAACTCCTCCTTTAAATAGAAAACGAGGAGAAACTGTTGAAGCATGGTTAGAAAGAATAAATAGTGAAGAAGATGTAAATATTGAGAGTCATATTATTGTAAATGCTTATAATACAGTACGTTATTCAAATAGTGAGGATATGATGCTACTTCAGGAATTTAAGGAAGAGATTCATAAACTTTACTTGTATCAGAAGAGTTTGAAGAAAAGGAAGAAATAACATAACAAAAAAGACTCCTATTTTCATAGGAGTCTTTTTATACTTCTACATTACTTTTTAAATTGAAGCGTTTTTCCCTGCTTCAATTTCTAACGACTCTTCATGCCACCAAAGTGTTTCTTCAGGGTCTTCTTTAGCGATTAGATGTGCTTCCTTTTTCGTTTCAACTGTAGGATATGAACCTTTAAGTGCACGTCCTGAAGTTGTAACGAATAATACACTAAATACGACTAATCCAATAATACTTACACCTGCTAAATAAAATGCCGGTGCAAGCGGGTTACCGGTTGCATGAACTAAGTATGAACATACGAGCGGTGTTGTTCCACCGAATATCGATACAGAAATATTAAATGAGATCGAAAGTGCTCGATAACGTACATCGGTGAAAAAGAGTGATGGTAATAATGAAGGTAGCGTTCCTTCATATACACTTAGGAAGAATCCTAAAATGAAAATACCTGCAAATATAGCTGCAATATGTCCATTACCTATTAGTAAAAATGCTGGAATTGCAAATACTGCTAAACCAAGTAAACCAATTTGCACGACACGTTTATTACCAATTTTATCACTTAATTTACCGAAATAAAGTGCCAGTGGAATCATAAGTGCCATCGTAATAGAAATAATTAATAAGCCAGTTGTTTCTTTGACTTTAAGTACTTGAGTTAGATAAGAAGGAATATACGAAAGAATCATATAATTTGTAATGTTAAAGAAGGCGACAATAACTGTGCTTAATAAGAAGTCTTTTTTGTGATATTTTAATATATCCATAAACGAAAATTGTTCGTTGTCTTCAGATTCCTCTTGTGCTTTTTCCATCTCTTCAAAGATGGGAGATTCATCTAAATGACGGCGTAAATATAAACCGACCAAACCAATTGGTGCAGCTATTAAGAAAGGAATACGCCAGCCCCAGCTGAGCATTTGTTCATCTGTTAACAATAACGTCAAAATGGTAACAATTACCGATGCAGCAATGTAACCTGAGAGTGTGCCAATTTCAAGACCACTACCGAGTATACCACGCTTTTTATCTGGAGAAGATTCTGCGATATAAACCATTGCTCCTGAATATTCGCCGCCTGTAGAGAAGCCTTGAATCATTCGGGCAACTAAAAGTAGTATTGGTGCCCATACACCAATTTGTTCATAGGTTGGTAGTAATGCGATGAATAATGTAGAAAGTGCCATTAAAATAATAGTAGTACTTAACACGATTTTTCGGCCGTACTTATCTCCTATTCTACCAAAGAATACACCTCCGATTGGTCGAACGAGAAAGGCTGCTGCAAATGTACCGAATGTAAGTACAAGTTGCAATCCACTATTATCAACACCTGAGAAGAATAATTGACTTAAAATAACCGCTAAATACGCGTATAATCCGAAGTCAAACCACTCCATTGCATTCCCTATACCAGTAGCAATTACTGCTTTCCTGGCTTGTTTAGAGTTGACAATATTAACGTCTTGAGGTTCAAAATTTAAATCATTATTTTGTTGCATATAATAAAACAGCTCCTTGTTTAATTTAACTTCTTTAAGCACACCTTCTCTTATTGAATAAATTAATTCGAAGCACTTAAGGAAAATTAATGTCTCCTTATCTGTTATTATTGTTTCACATAATTAATTATTTGTCCAATGAGATGCTCTTTAAGTTAAGTAATTTTAGTATTATAAAAAGCTGAAGAAGGCGCTATATGAGTACCTTTTTCAGCTTTTTATTTTTTTACGTAAATTTATTTTTTTACCACTATTTTCTTCCTATTTGCATTAAAAATAAGGTGATTTTTCATTAAAGTTTTTAAACACTTGTAGCTGCTAAACTATGCATACAAGAGATAAACTCATTAACAAATGTATCGATTTCTTCTTTTGTAATTATATATGGCGGAAGTAAACGGATGATGTTCCCTTGTGTAACGTCAACTAACATCCCTTTCTCCATTAGCTTTACCTGTAATTTCTTCACATTTTCATTCGTATCATTCAAACTAATTCCAAACATCATACCAGCATGACGTACTTCACCAATATAATAAGAATTTTCTTTCTGAATTTCTTGCAATTTATCATTTAGATAGTGTGACATTTCATACGCTTCTTGCATTAAACCATCGTCAATCAATGTATTTAAAACCGTTAATCCTAAAGCCGTTCCCATTGAAGAATGAGCAAACGTTGTGCCGTGATCTCCTGGTGCAAATACATCACATAACTTTTCACCTACAATAATTCCGCCAAGCGGTATCCCGCCTCCTGCCCCCTTACCAATTTGAATAATATCCGGAGTAATATTGAAATTTTGATAAGCGAATAGTTTACCAGTTCTCCCCATACCACTTTGAACTTCATCAACGATAAGAATGACATTATATTTATCACATAAGTTTTGAACACCATGTAAATATTCACTTGATAAAGGGTATATCCCCCCGCTTCCTAATACAGGCTCTAGCATAATCGCAATTGGATTTTCTTTAACGATTGTTTCTTCTAATTGCTCTATATTCTCACGCTCTACTTCATATGCTGGTATAGATGTTTTAGGGAAATTTTGATATACACTTTCTTGTCTCGTAAAATGAAGTGCTCCTAACGTACGTCCGTGGAAACTATTTTTCAACACTACGATTCCTTCACGTTCTACACCCGTATTAGCTCTATATTTATCAATTAATTTCAACGTCGTTTCTGTCGCTTCCGTACCAGAGTTTGTAAAAAAGACTTTTCCATTTTTTAAAGAGCAATCTACTAATTTCTTTGCATACTCAATCGCAACTGGGTTTAAAAAATGAAATGGAAGATGCAATGATTTTGTAACTTGTTCCATTGTCGTTTGCACAATTTTCGGGTGATTATATCCTAATACGTTCACTCCGACACCAGAAAATAAGTCTACATACTCTTTACCATCCACATCATAAAGCTTGCACCCTTCTCCTCTTTCTATCGCAACCTTCGTACGACAGTATGTAGGCATCATATATTCTTTATCTAATTGAAACCAATCCGACATTTTAAATTCCTCCTAGTTATTTTCCTTGTTTATTTATGTTCATTCTCTATAAATTCATGTATAAATTCATTTTTAAGATTAATATTTTAATAGTAATTTTCTTCCCGATATTCATTTTTCCATAATTTCTTCTATTTCAACAGGTCCACTACATGTGCATTTTTTTCATCTAGCGGTCTGTTACCATTTTGGACTTTGCGTGTCATACATAATCAAGGCTATGAAATCATATTTAGTAACAATGGACAAAAAAGATTTGGAGGCTATATCGATGGATGAAAACTATGATAAACAGGGGCAATCTATACTAGGGAAAGGCTTTAATGAAAATGGAGAACGTAATGAACAAGCTACACTTCACTCACAAACAGTTGGTTCACGTGGACCAGTTCTAGAGCAAGATAGTGTACTTCACGAGACGTTACAAGAATTTATTCACGAAAAAATTTTAGAAAGACCTGTTCATGTAAAAGGATTTGGTGCGTTCGGTTATTTTCAAACAATCTATCCAATGTCTGAACATACAAAGTTAAGTTTTCTACAACATTCTAATGAGAAAGTTCCTGTTATGGTTCGATTTTCATTAGCTGTTAGTACGAAAGGAACACCTGACACTTCTAGAAATGTGCGCGGTTTTTCTACAAAGTTTTATACAAAGGAAGGCATTTTCGATCTTTTATGTAATCACATTCCTGTCTTTTCTGTTCGTGATCCGATGCGTTTCCCTGAAACGATTCAAGCGTTGTTACCTTCACCTATAAATAACTTAATAGACCCTAATAAATTCTGGAGCTTTGTCGCTAGCGCACCTGAATCCATTCATTTCGTTGTCCATTTATACTCTGATGCTGGTACAGCCAAAAGTCTGCGCCACATCCCAGGACATAGTGTTAATACATATGTTTGGAGAAATGAAGAAGGTTACCGCAAGTATGTAAAGTATCATTGGTACCCATTTGAAGGTGTACAATTCATTACTAATGAGGAAGCGAATAAACTGGCTGCTGAAAACCCTGATTATAGCGGGAAAGATTTATATGATGCAATTGCAAATGGTAAACCAGTGGAATACGGGTTATATGTCCAGCTCATGGATCCGAAAGATGAATCACATCTTTCTTATGACCCTTTAGATGATACAAAAGTATGGGATGAAAAGTCATACCCTCTTATACCAGTAGGCAAAATGGTATTAAACAAAAACCCTGGAAAATATATGGAAGAAGTAGAAAAAGTCGCCTTCTCTCCTTCTAATTTACTAGACGGTGCAGAACTATCAGATGATAAAATGCTGCAAGGACGCGCTAACATTTATAGTGATTCTCAAAGAAGAAGAATTGGTTCCGAATTTCGCAAATTGACCATTAACCAACAACAAAATTGGACACCTGCTAATCAAATAACGAGCGGTGACGGAAGATACGTTGAAGGTAAACTTGAAAGAACTTCTATTACGAAACAGGATGACTTTACGCAGCCTAGTGAATTTTATGCGAAGTTAAAACCGATTGAAAAAGAACATCTTGCTAAAAACTTAGCTAGTGATTTGAAAGTTATATCCGATGATATTAGTAAGGTCGTTTTAGGGTATTTCCATAAAGTGTCTGCTGATTTAGTGAAGAGAATTGAGAGTGCGATGCAAAAGATTTAATGATATAAAAAAACGTCATTTTAAACATTAAAATGACGTTTTTTTATGGCGAAATTACTAGTAATTTCTACCGCCTCATTTACAATTCTTAACGGAATTTTACCCCTTCAAAATTTCCGTTATTTCATTTTAGATTATGTTACTCATTTCTCTTTTTCAAATAATCTTTTTCACATTGTAACGGCTTGAATTTCACTTTTTTCCCTTTCTTCTTTTTCGTTTCTATAACGATCCATTCCCCTTTTTCAATATCTAGATTTAAGTGTTTCATTACATTGATATTATCTTTTTCTTTATAAAGTAAAAATGCTTCTTGCACTGCCACAAATAAACTAGGCTGCTCTCTAAATCCACCACTATTATAAATTTTAGTTAGCGAATTATAATAAGAATCATTTTCTCTTCCGCCATACATTAAATGTGCAGCATCCAGGTCTCTTTGGCTCACTTCCCAAAAACTGTGTTCATCAATATTTAAATCAAACGTAGATTGAATGTCCCTCATAATATTTTTCACATACTTCTCATCTCGAATTTTCCTTTTTTCAAGACAATCAGAAGATAGCTCTGGTGCATCTGTTTGAGAATGTACAACTTGTTGAATAGATACACATAATATAAATACACTTAAAATATACAATATTTTTTTCATACTTACGTTTCACCTCAAGTAATTTAGATACTATATTATTTGAGGCTCACAATATTCTTATGCTAACAATGTGAAAGGCCCTATAAATGGGACTTTTATAGGGCCTTTCATATTAACATTGCTTTATTAAATTCACCGGTGAAGCCACTACCTTACTATTTTTCACATCATATATTCCTATAGGCGTTACTCTTATAAAAGGCAAGTGCGTCGCGGAAAAGAATAAAATGGTAAATGCCGGATCATCATACGCGTAGCCACGCTCTTGCAATAATTTCACCAACCGTTTCTCTTCCTGTATTAATTCATTCATTTTTAACTTAGACATAATCCCGAGCAATGGTAATGCGATTTCGTGTAATACTTCATTCTTTTCAGCTATTACCATTCCCCCACCAATCTCTTTCACTCTATGAAAAGCTGTAAGCATATCTTCTTTATTCTTCCCAATAAGAATGATGTCACCGGTACCAGAATAAGAGCTAGCAAGGCCTCCTAATTTATTTGCAAAGCCTTTTACAACTGTATTCACTCGCCACGTACCATCACGAGCAATCATCATAAGGAAACACTCATCATGATTTAGAGAAAGTTCATCACGGTTTAAATCCATTTCACTCGTGTATGGTTTAGTTATAACGTTATTCAATAAATGTATACCCATTTTATGAGAAAAAATCATATCCTCTTTTTCTATGGACCAGTTTAATAATAATGAAGTTACTTTAAATTTACTCCAGTCTATTTGTACTGATTCACTTTTGTTTATTCCGTCACGCTTCACCCATTTTCCTTTTGCAATTACACTTATTGGAACCGGGTTTTCTTTACTTTCCAAAATATTAATATTAGCTATTCTACCTGTCGCAATTGAACCATGTAGATGTTCCATATTATAATAACGAGCGATATTATAGCTTGCCATATGATAAGCATCTATTATTGGCACTCCTTGTTTTATCGCGGTAGCTATCATTACGTTCGTCATTCCATTTTCATAAAACGAAGGATGTGAGCCGTCTGTAGTAAGAATGAATCTATCAAACTGCTTTACTCCTAGTTCTAGCAATTCTTTTAGTAACACTTCTAAATCTGGACGGATTGAAGAATTTCTTAGTGAAACCGTGTAACCTTGCATAAGACGAATGAAAGCTTCCTGCCCTGTCATCGCTTCATGATCACAATCTGTACCTAACAATTTTAATTTCGCTAAAGTCGTTTCAGATGCTCCTGGAAAATGTCCTTCCACTTTTTTATGTAATCGTTTCGTTTCCTGCACCCAATATAACATTTCATCATCGCCATGTAATAACTTTGGCCACGCTGTTAGCTCGCCACCTTGAAGAACTGCTTTATGCTTAAGCCACTCTATTATTTCTTCACGATTAAATAAAGATTCCCCTTTTTGCAATTCAGTTTGCCCATCAAAACGACACCACCAATACATACTTGCTGGAATCTTTTCAAATTCATCTAATAAACGAAATGCTTCTTCACGTTGTAATGTGAAAAATAAAGTTAAATTATCATTAATAAAAGTCGTTGTCCCAAACTGCATCGCATAATTCGCTAACGTTTCAGGATTATATAATTGATATGGATGTGCATGCGGTTCTATGTAACTTGGAACTACGTACTTTCCATTACAATCAATGACTTCACATTCATGCAGTTGCGCTGGCAGCTTTTCTCCTACATAAACAATCCGGTCATCATAGATCCAAATATTTGCTTGCACCCACTCGCGCATATAGGAATTTAAATAAGTTGCGTTCTTACATAAAATGTGCGGATTTCTTTTGCCATCTATTACTTCAACATGTTCTCTTAATTGCTTGTTACTCCATCTAAACTGATTTTCTCCCAATGAATTTCACTCCAAATCAATTTACTTTTATTTATTAAAATAAAAACAATTAACAAACTAAAGTATTCTCCATTCATAACTCTCTTGTACAACCCCTATACCCTTTATTATATGTAATAATTGCAAAAATAACAATTTTCAAAATTTAAAGTATACCTCTTTGGTCCTCAATAAAAAAGGATGTCGTGTAACTGACATCCTTTTTTATACTAAACTATACGATTGAATTACACTTGATGTCATACTATGAATGCTAATACTGTCCTTTAAAGCAGGATCCCATTCACATTCTTTTCATTTATTTCTTAAATTCAATTTGCATCATTTTATTAAACTGTGTAAGAATATCAACCGGACCTAAAGAGTTAACATTGACAGCAAATGTATGCTTGCCTCCAATTACTCCACCAGCAAAAGTCATAAACCCAGGAATTGATCCTCCGTGACCCCAAACGGAAATACCATTTGGAAGTTTAGTCTCATAGATCCCAAGGCCATATCCATCACCAACACCTTTTCCTTCTATAGGAACTGTAGTAAGCATTTCTTTTAGCTCACGTTCTTTCAGTAACTTACCACCAAGTAAAAATGAAAAGAATTTATTTAGATCGTCCGCATTAGAAATCATATCTCCAGCTGAATTAGCTAAACTCGGATTATAATACGTCATATCTTTCAGCTCACTTTTTTCATCAATTTTCATATATCCACGAGCATGATTCTTACCTGGAATTACGGGTGAATTCCCTGGTAAAAACGTATTTGACAGATCCAAAGGTTCAATAATTCGCTTTTCAATTTCTTCCGCATAACTATTTCCAGTTATTTTTTCAATAAGCATTCCCAATATTACGTATCCTGTGTTTGAATACAGCCATCCCTTACCTGGTGAAAAATCTGGAGGTAGAGAAAGTCCTATTTTCACTATTTCTTCTGCTGTATACGTTTTTTTCGAATTCATAATATCAGCGTCTTTTGACTTTAAGTATTCAGCTATACCACTCGTATGATTCAAAAGTTGACGTATCGTAATTTGATTGCCATCATACCCATTTCCTTGAATGAGACCCGGTAGCCACTTTTCAATTGGATCGTCAAGTTGCACGCGATTTTCTCCTACTAATTGAAGAACAGTCGTAGCGGTAAAAGTCTTCGTCACACTCCCAATCCGAAAGCGATATTCCGATTTCATTGGTTTCTTACTATTTAAATCCGCGACACCAGCAGTATAACTACTAATTTTTCCGTTATTAGATGTCTTAGCTAATACCCCTGGCGCTCCAACTTGGATTGTTTCCTGCATGACTCGTTTCCAACCATTCCGATTCTTTTGGTCATGTGCTTCTGACGAATTAGAAATATTTTGAGTAGACTCTGCTTTTACAGTAAAACCTGGTGTGAATAAAGTAGTACCCGCTAATAAAACTGCTAAACTCGCTAACTTAATTGAATAACATTTTTTCATAAGGCTTTCTCTCCTCTATTTATATCGTATTGATTTAAGCTATACTTTCATCCTAAATGATAAAACTCTCTTTTTTCTTATCCATTCCTTACGAAATACTTACTTTCAAAATTTGGCGACCAGATGAGAAAAAGTTCTGTAAGAAAATAAAAAAGAACGTGTCTTCATTTTATGAAAACACGTTCTCTTACATACTTTAAACCCTATATTAACTTATTATTCCATTCACTTCTTTAAACTACTAATCTTCATTCACTTTTACCATCCTGCACTAGCGTTCATACCATTTCCTATAATAGTAAGAAGTAGTGGCCACAGTACTGGTCCTAGCGTAAGAAATAGATTAATCAATATAAGTATTCTATATCTACCAGGAATATTATAATTTTTACGATTAACAAATACTACAAAAACTAATAATATTATAGTCGTTGAAAATAAAAGTAACACTAACAACCAATACCAAACCATTAAACTGAGACTCCATGGCTGTAATAGCTCGTGTACAATACCAAAGATGATTCCCAATACCGCAAAACTAAAGGTAGTAACTGTTGCTTTAATAAACAATTTACTTAATTTTTTATCGTATGTATACTTACAATATAAATCTATTATCGTGTATAAAGATAAAAATGCCATTAATACACCTAACCAAGACAATAACCAATCTCCGCCTCCTCTAACTAACAGAAACAGAAACCAACACATCCCTACTGCAGAAAAAACAAAGGAAAGAAGTATGTTTTTCAATACCGGTTTCATTCTATTTTCACACCCTTACAAAAATTTAAAAATAAATTATAATTTTTTATTTACATGCTACTCGTTATTGGTTAAACCCTATTACATCTCTTATTCATTCTATATTAATGAAACAAATATAATCTCATGAAGAATTTAATGAGAAATACTCTACTAAGGCAACCTTTTTTCCATTGGTTAAGATATAAAAAAAGTAAGTATACATTACCACGTAATTAAATATAAGTAAATAAAATTAATTTACAGTTAATTTCATTCACTTATATTAATGTCACCTTTTCCCGTCCCAGGTACATCTTCTAATAACATATGCCTCCTTGCTATGAGAGCTATGGCTGCAAGTTCAATCGATTCATCTTTTCCTATAATAACCTTCGAAATATTGTTAATAATTTTCTTTAATGTACTCATATATTTATCTCCCACCTATAATAATTCAGAAAATTAAGAAATATTATTCCCGAATTATAACACATTACGTTAGAAGTAAATATATTCCTATCAAAATAAAAAAGATGACCTCAGCCATACGCTAAAGTCATTTTTTTCTACTAATTATTTTACTAGTTCACCACTATAAACTTTTATATCAAGTGGCGCAGTTAAAAATTGTCGTGCTTTGCTAACGAAAGATGTGAAGTGTTCACTCGTATTATGACTCGCAACTGCCTCTTCATCTTTCCATACTTCTACCATCGTATATACATTTTCTTTTTCTGTATCTTTATATAAGTCATAAGATACATTTCCACTTTCTTCTCTTGAGCCATGAAGTAGTGGCTGAATTTCTTCTAAAAATGATTGTTGTTTTGCTGGATCTACTTGAAATATTGCGTGAATAATAATCATGGTGTTTCCCCTCTCATATCTCACTTATTTCTGTATTTATAAAATTACTTCCACTCAGCAACTTTTTCAATTGGAAGGCGTACTGATTGGTAACCACTGTCAGCAGCTTTTCCGATAGAAATTAACATTACTGGCACGTGACGTTCTTTATCTAATCCGAAAGCTTCTGCGATTTGGTCTTTTTCAAATCCGCCAATTGGACAAGTGTCATAACCATGAGCACGAGCTGCTAACATAAATTGCATCGCTACAAGACCACCGTCAATTAGTACAGTATCTTTCATTACTTCTGGTGTAACCATTGAGAAGTAACCTGAAAGTTTTTTCATTTGATCTTCTTTTACTTCTGCTGGCATTAAACCGCGCTCTACTGCTGTACCGTAAATTTCTTCTGCGTTATCAAAGTTGTTTAAGTCACCAAACACAGCGATCATTGCTGAAGATGTTTCTACTTGAGATTGATTGAATTTCGCAAGTGGCGCAAGTGTTGCTTTCGCTTCGTCACTTTCAATCACTAAAAATCTCCATGGTTGCATGTTCACAGATGATGGTGCAAGTGTTGCTGTTGTAAGAATTTCTGTCATTTCTTCTTTACTAATTTTCACTGAAGGATCGTACTTACGAATTGAACGGCGTCCTGTTAAAATTTCGTTAAAATTTCGTTAAAATCATTTGTTTGTACTGAGTTAGTCATAGTTGAATTCTCCCTTTTTTAAAGTTCTTTTATATTTTCTTGAATGCGGTCTAACATTGCTAAAAGATTATCGCGCTGTTCTTCACTTAATCCTTTAAATGCAGATGCTGCAAAACGTTCTTTTTCCTCCTGATACACTTGAATTTTATTTCGTCCCTCTTCAGTTAGAGAAACTAACGTAATTCTGTTATCATCTGGATTTTTACGTCTTGTAATCATTCCATTTGCTTCTAGCTGTTTTAAATGCCTTGTAATTGCGGCATTATCAATATTCACTTCTTGCTGAAGTGCTTTTTGACTAATTTCACCTACTTCATATAACTGAAGTATAAGCTCTAATCGAGACTGGCTCATACCCGTACACCCTTCGAATTTTGAACTTACTTCTTTATTTAGAAAGTGTAATTTATATAAAATAATCGCTTCTTTCGAGCATGAACTTGTCAAAATACCCCTCCTTTACATGCAAAATAAAAATGTTTGATGTATCAATAGTTGATATGTCAATTAATATAATCTATATCGATTTAGAATGCAAGCATTTTGTTTTCATTTATATTTTTCCAAATTAAGACGCTTTGTCGCGTTACAAAAAATGTTAATTGCACTATAATAGTACTAATTTAAATGACTGGAGAGTGATTGTAATGCGGCAATACACAAATAGAAATGAGGAGATAAAAATGGAAAATGAAATGAGGATATTCACATATGACAACAATAAATATAGGGATTGTCGCGCACGTAGACGCTGGCAAGACGAGTTTGACTGAGCGTATTCTTTATGAAACGAATGTAATTAAAGAAATTGGCAGAGTTGATAGTGGAAGTACGCAAACTGACTCAATGGAATTAGAGAGACAACGCGGAATTACGATTAAAGCATCTGTTGTATCTTTCTTTATTGATGATGTAAAAGTAAATGTCATTGATACACCTGGACACGCTGATTTTATCGCTGAAGTAGAGCGATCATTCCGCGTTTTAGACGGTGCAATTTTAGTTATTTCTGCTGTTGAAGGTGTGCAAGCACAAACAAAAATTTTAATGCGGACATTGCAGAAACTAAACATACCAACAATATTATTCGTAAATAAAATTGATCGTAATGGCGCAAATACTGAAAAAGTTATGAAACAAATAAAAGAGGTTCTTTCAAATGAAGCATTCCCTTTCTACTCTGTAGAAAACGAAGGAACAAAGGAAGCACGAATTATTAAATACAAATCATATGACGACTGTATGGAACTGTTAGCACCATATAATGAATCATTACTTGAGTCATATGTAAATAATGAAATCGTACCGGGCACACTATTAAGAGAGGAACTCATTAAACAAATAGCGCAAGCAAATGTGTACCCGATCTTTTTCGGTTCAGCCATGACAGGTATGGGTGTAACTGAACTGCTCGAAAATATTTCAGCCTTATTTCCAGCTAAAAAGTCGGCAGAAAATGAAACATTATCCGGTGTTGTGTTTAAAATTGAACGTGAACCTTCTGGGGAAAAGATTGCATATGTAAGAGTTTTTTCTGGTCGTTTACACGTTAGAAAATATGTTGATATACAGCGCGGGGAAGCTCTGGCACATAAAGAAAAGATTAAGAAAATATGCATGTTTCATAACGGAAATGCTGTTCAAGTTTCTACCGTTTCTAGCGGAGAATTTTGCAAAGTGTGGGGACTGAGTGATATTAAAATTGGTGATATTATCGGTGAACGAACGGATTATATAAAAGACATTCACTTTGCCGAACCACAAATGGAAGCTGCTATTGAAGCAGTACCAAAAGAACGAATTCATGATCTATACGCTGCACTTATGGATCTATGTGAAGAAGATCCGCTCATTAAAGTGTGGAAAGACGATATTCATAATGAACTATATATTCGCCTTTTCGGTGAAGTACAAAAAGAAGTAATTGAAACAACACTTTATGAGAAATATAATTTGCAGGTTACTTTCTCAAATACGCGAGTTGTATGTATTGAGAAACCACTTGGCGTAGGGAATAGCGTTGAAGTAATGGGTGAAAAAGCGAATCCATTTTACGCAACAATTGGTTTTAAAATCGAACGTGGTGAGCTTAACTCTGGCATAACATATAAGTTAGGTGTTGAACTTGGATCATTGCCTTTAGCATTTCATAAAGCAATTGAAGATACTGTATTTCAAACGTTAAAACAAGGTTTATACGGATGGGAGGTTACGGACGTTATCGTCACGTTAACCCATACTGGTTATGCTAGTCCTGTTACAACAGCAAGTGACTTTAGAAATTTAACACCACTCGTTTTAATGGATGCTTTAAAGCAAGCTGACACATTTGTATATGAACCAGTTAACGAATTTGAATTGACTGTACCAGAACATGCAATTAGTACCGCGATGTATAAGCTTGCTGCTATTCCAGCCACTTTTGCAGAGCCTATATTCATTAATGATTCTTACCAGTTAACTGGGTCATTACCTGTCACGAAGACAGAGAATTTTAAGCGAATGCTTCATTCATTTACAGAAGGAGAAGGTATATTTACAACGAAGCCATCTGGTTATACAAAACTAAAGGCTCCCTTTCCTACTCGAAAACGTGTTGATTATAATCCTCTGAATCGTAAGGATTATTTGCTTCATGTGTTGAGGGCTTATTAAGTAAAAAAAGAGGTGCAATTTGCACCTCTTTTTGCATGTATTGATAGGTTAGTTTGTCCTAACAACTTCTTTAAGTTTTCCCATTATTTTTGCTATCGCTTCAATTGAATTCTCTGTTTCCAATCCCCCAACATTTACAGAATGATTTGCGTTTTTGACAACTTCAATTTGTAAATTCGTTTTATGTAACTGATCGATTTGATCTGCATTATATTGGTGATCTTTATCTCCAATTACTAATAGCCCTTCATGATGACTATGTAGGATCGAATCAAAAATGGAATCAAAAGTTAGTAAAGGTGTAAGTAGTATCATTTTTGACTGTAAAAACTCTTCCCTCTTCATTAAATCATTTGCAATCGGAATCGTTCCGAGTGACTTCCCTAAAAACATTGTATGATTGTATTGCTCACCTTTTAATACTTTTTTCATTACAGGATTAATATCATCCATCATTATTTTCGTTACTTCTTCGATTGGTTTATTCATTACTTGTTCGTCATAAGAATAATGAATATGTACTACATCTATTTTATTTTCGAGCATAAGCATCGTCGCATAATAAAATAACGGTTTATCGTAATTGTATCCTGAACCTGAGAACATAAAGCAAACCGTACTAGAACCTTTTTCGATATGTGTGTAACGAATTACCTTGTCATTTATATGTACCTCTTTTTTAGTCCCCTTCACCGTTTTCTCCTCCGAATACGTTTACTTTTGTAAAACGATATGTTCTGTATGAACTGCGATATCCTTTATTTTCTCTTTTATAAATGCTGGCTGTAAGTTATATGCATGTAACTCTTCTACCGGCACCCACTTAAATAGATATGTTCCACCCTCTTCTTCCAAAATATATTGATCCGCTCCATTTGCAGGTAACTCCTGTAGCTCTACTTCATAATAAAAACTAATCTCATGAAACTTCCTCTCAGAAAGTGTAAAGAAATTTTCTACTGACCATATTAATCTCTTCCCTTTAATAGGAACAGCTAGTTCTTCTGCAAACTCTCGTTGTAACGCATCTTCACTATTTTCTAGCATTTTCACTCTTCCGCCTGGTACGTACCAAAAATCTTCACCGTCACCTTGCAGAATGAGTATTTTATTATCATGTTTACAAATTGCTCCGACCCGATAATTAAAACATGTTTCTTCAACTTTAAATGTTAGATCCATACCGATTGCCCCCTATACTTTATTTGAAAATCGCTATAAAACTATTATGTATGTGCTGTACAAATAAGATTACTAAATTTTTCTATTTCATTCGATAGTTTTTGAATCTTCTGATTTTTTATCATTACAGGGATATAGTTACTTTACACTTTATCCTGTCTTATCTAATGAAAAATTCGACGATATAGATATCGAGTTTGACTGGAATGAAGATGACGAAAAAGGTTTGAAAAAGATGTTTCCTAGGTTATGGGAAATGTATGGGGAAGAACCGAGATAAATATTAGGACTCTGTTTAACCAATAGACAGAGTCCTGTTTTCATAGAATCCTTATTTACACTCTCTTTGTTTCATTCCACTTATCTAACAGCTCCTTTTCTCTTTCAATTGAAATACCTGCTTTTAATTCCCATTCGTCCACACTCTTCATCCACTCATACACATCTGTAACTGTATGTTCTAATTTCCTAAAAGTAAGTCCTTCTTTAACAGCTCTCTCAATACTAATATAAAAACCACCTTTCCAAGGCTTTGTCTCACCTTCTAATAAAAAAGTTTCAGGAAGCCATAGTGGCATCTCTGTCCAAGGCTGCACTTTATGTTCATTCATAAACGATTCATCTATCCAAACGAATGCGGCATCACTATTCGTAACCTTTTTGCACGTATTTAATAGCTCTTCCATCGTCAATTCATAATTTGGACCTGTAACATTGAATGTACCTGCTTTATTATTTTCTGCCATGTTGAGTCCAAAGCTCGCGACATCTTTTATATCAACGAATTGCACTGGACGATTTTTTCTGCCTGGTACTAACACTTTACCTCCTTTTGCTACACGCTGAATCCAGTATGTTAGTCGATCTGTATAATCAAACATTCCTGAAAGAAGTCCTGCTCTTACGTGTAAAACACGCCCTGGCCAATATTTATCTGCTTCTTTTTCGCATAATACTTTCAGTGCACCATAATGCTCATAAGGAGATATTTCACCATTCTCTACAGCCTTTATTTGCTCTTCCATTGGTTCAGGTTGTAATATATAGTCTTCTTTTATGTCATGCGGAATCCAATCTTTATATACGGAAAGGCTAGAGATGAATATATAGTGTTCAATATTATCTTTCAGTACTTCTCCAACATTTCTAATGTGATGCGGAGAAAACCCACACGTATCCACGACAACATCCCATTTTCGATTTTCTAAACTTGATACATCATCACTTCTGTCACCGATAAGCTGCTCCACTTCAGGAAAAACTTCTTTGTTTGTTCCGCGGTTAAATAATGTAACTTCATGCCTTCTGTTCAAAGCCTCTTTTACAACAGCTCTTCCCAAAAATCGTGTACCACCTAGTATTAAAATCTTCATGGTTCTCCCCCATTCGTGATTAAAAATCCTTTCTTTTGTTAAACGATTTTTTGTGCTGGAAAGTTACGGGGAATTTGTTATTTTACTTTAATTCTACAAATAAACAAGAATCCATTTTGAAAAATTAATCAATACGGATTCTTAAATTAGATATAATTATTTTACTGTATATTTGTTGAATTACTAACTCTGCACAATTTCCCCATCAACTAACTCAATAATTCTATTACACTTATTCGCTACTTCCATATCATGCGTTACAATAATAATTGTTCGTCCTTCTTCATTCAGTTGTAATAGCAAGCTCATAATTTCTTCTCCTGTTTTTCTATCTAAATTTCCAGTCGGTTCATCAGCCAATATTAATTCTGGTTCGCCTACTAACGCTCTAGCAATTGCGACGCGCTGCTGTTGTCCACCTGATAACTCGTCCGGTGTTTTATGCATATGTTCTTTTAAACCTACTTTTTCTAAATAGAACTTCGCCTTATTTTCTCTTTCTCGTTTCCTTAGCTTTCTATACGTGAGTGGTAGTGCTACATTATCCAGTACAGTATGTTCTTTTAACAATGCAAAATATTGAAAAATAAATCCAATCATTTCATTTCTTGTTTTATGAACTTTATTCGCTCTAATTTCATTTAATGGTTTTCCATTTAACGTATATTCACCCTCATTTGGCATATCAATTAACCCTATAACATTTAATAGTGTACTTTTCCCTGAGCCTGATCGCCCCATTATTGCTATAATTTCGCCCTTATTTATTGTTAAGTTTATACCGTTTAAGGCGAACGTATTGTGATTCTTGTTACTATACACCTTTTTAATATCTATTAGTTCAATTAAACCCATTATTCCATCCCACCTATTAATGTTTTCGGTTCGAGTTTTCTAATAAATAAGAAGACAATTACATTCGAGACAATGATGATCAATAATAAGAAAAGAAATACTAAAAATAATATAGGCATGTCCAATTTAAAGTCTAATGCCGATACTGCTTTAAAATCCTTTGACATTTGCAGCAGCTTCCCATACCTCCATGAAAAGTAAGCTATTGACATTCCTAAGCCCGCTATTGCTACAATAATGTTTTCTAAAACAATTTGAATAAACATTCCAAATTTACTTTCGCCAAAAACTATTTTTATACCAAATTCCCTCTTTCTCATTAAGATAGAAACGATGGTTGTTACCGCCATTCCGACGATCGAGAATAGAATGAATAAGATTCCTACTATAAGTTGAGGTAATTCAGAATAGCTGTTAAGAGTAACATCTATATTTATTTCATCACCTAAATTTTTCAAATGAAACGTTCCACCGTTTCCTTTAAGTTGAATTGATTCTTCTAGTTTCTTTACATCTGCATCTTTTCGTAAATGTAAAACTGTACTTTGATGCAGTCTTAAAAACATTCCTTCATAATTTTCATATCTATTAGATGACATAGGCATTATCATTGCGTAATCCAACTTCAAATAAACGTTCGTTGTATTATTATCTACGATAAATTTATTCTCTGGTAAAAAGCCTATAATTGTATATTGATTATTAATTGTATCCCCAACTTGAAAATATTTCTTAAAGTAAGAACCCATTAATACTTTTGTTTTTTCTTCACTATTTTTTGGAAAATCTTCATGCAAGAAACCCTCTTTAGGTTTTAAATGTAAACCTAATAATTTATAGTAATTTTCATCTACAACAATTGTTTGAACAGTAGGTCTTTCATCGTGAAACGTTTTATGTTTCAAATCAGCAATCATATTGTTTTGAAGTGGTCTATTACTTGATTCTATTTCAATTAAACTCTCCTCGTATGTACCATACGAAATCACGTCTTTATTTTGATGAATTGTATTATAAAACGCTTGAATTTGCTCTTTATTAAATTGATTGCTTTGTAACCTATCTGTCGTCCTTTCAAAAGTAACTAAATATGTTTTATCCACATTTAATGCTGAGCTGGATTTATCGTTTAGATGGTGTAAATTATAAAATACATTAATTGAACTCGTTATAGTTGCTAATCCAAATGTAATCTGTATTAGAAGAAGTACCGAAAATAGAAATCTCTTTTTTAATGCTATGAACGCACTTTTTATTCTCATCATTTTTACTCCTTTAATGCTTTAGCAGGTTCACTTTTAAGCACATATACAAATGGTATAACAGAGAGGATAAAAGCTATATTAAGTGAAAGAAATACACACATTACAATATGAGTAGGCTGTAAACTAATGCTATAGCTTGTAGACTCTATAATACTTTCACTCAAAGTGCTAAAAATCCATTGTATGCATATCGCACAGGCTGATGCGATGATTGCACATAAAAATAATTGACTAAATATAAAAATAAAAAGATTTACATTACTTGCTCCCAAAGATTTCCTTAGCGAAAGACTTTTTTTCTTCGTATAAATCCAATAATAACTTACTATTATACTGGTAATTAAAGCTATACAAAAAAGCCTAAATGGAAAACTTAATAACTCTTTCACAGCTTTACTTGAGTTTTTTTCTTTCTCAAAATTCTCTTTTTCACTTATCACTTTGGCATTTATATCTTTATTGTTCTGGTTTATATGCTGTATGAAAGTGTTTATTTCCTTTATAGGGTTTTCGTTAGAACGAACGATCATTTGGAATGTATTTTCATTTTGGATCATTTTTTTCACTTCATCTGGCATATCATATAAAGCGACGTAAATTTTAATATTATACTCATATCCAGTATTTGCTCCAGCTACACCTTTAACTGTATATTCCTTATTAAATAGTTTTATTGTTTCCGTATCCTTATAAATCTTCTTCCCGACTATTACACTATTTTCTTCATTTTGTTCCATCTGAGAACCTTTTAGCAAAGGTGGAGACCAATTTTTATTAAGGAGACCATTCATTGTTGCTCGGCCGATACCCGGAATAGTAATACGAATATCATTTGTAATAACACTAGCATTTTTAAAATCAGTCTCTACTAACGTCTGGAATTGTTTGAAATTTAATTCCCCTATATTAGTAAGTTGAACGGAATAGTAATAATTAAAATAACCATTTTTTCTATCATAAAATTTCTCATCATAATAATCTTTCGTCGACATTGCTATAAGTATCGGCCATATTGTCAATACAAACGCAATAAATAACATAATGAATATTGCTTTGTTTACCACTATTTCTTTTAATACTAAATTCATATATCCTCCTCATTTTAAAAACCGCGAAAAAGGTATTTATCCTTTTTCACGGTTTTTGTTGATTGTTATCTAATTACCATTTCCTTAGAGGTGTAGGCACTATCCCCTTTCATTACCCATTCATGACCCGAATAACCAGTGGTAATTGGCCCTCTGGATGAAACTTTAACGTTCACACGATCTGTAATTTTAGCATTATTCTTTTCTACCTCTTTAGAAGACCCATCATCAAAGCTAGCCCTTACAGTCATCTTGTAAAAATGAGGTTCATTTGTTTGCGCAGTGTAGGCGTGTCCGGTAGCCTTTCCTCCGCTCCCTTCCCATTTCCCATAAGAATCCCAACTAATCGAAGCAAATGAAACGGAAGAAACCATACCTAATAAACAAGCAGTTAGCCCTGTAGTAGCTAGAGTTTTTTGAAGTAAGTTTTTCATATAAACTCAATCTCCCTTGTTTAAAATATTCACTTAAATATTTAAGTATTTTCAGGCCTTGTCCTCATTATACATAAAAAAAATAATCTCATATTAAAAAATCCTAATTTTTACATTTTCCACACAACCCTTACATTGCTCTGAACTTTCCGTCATAAAAGAAAAAGATGGTATGAAACTCCCATTCACACCATCTTTTTGCTTCCGTTATTTATTTGATCCTGTATAAGGAAGAATATATTTCACAATCAATTCCCATCTATCCCGTACATTCGGCATAACTTCAGAAGCAATTACTACAACCAAATCCTTCTTCGGAATACAACAAATCAAATTCCCACCATCGCCCATTGCACAGTATGAAAAGATTCCAGCCTCTTCTCGTAACCACCATAAGTAACCATATTGATTTTGGTTCATTTCTGTCGATTCTTTTATCCATGATTTTGATAGTATTTGTTTTCCATTATGAATACCTTCATTCAAAAACATCTGTCCAAACTTAGCCATATCTTTAACTGTTAACGTTAGTCCCCAGCCGCCTGTCGAAATACCATTTGGATCATGAACCCATCCTTTTACATCTTTTCCGAATAAGTCATCGAATCCAAATGCTTTCATATTGTAGTTTGGGATTTTTCTCATGCCGAGTGGTTGAAATAAGTACTCATTCGCAAATTCACGCGCACTTTTTCCTGTTACGTTCGTTATAATCGCTGATAGTATATGAGCTCCTGCAGATGAGTATTTAAAAGATCCGATTTCTCCGCCATTCCCCATTCTATTAAGTGTATACTGTATCCAATCCTCTTGTGTACATAGTTCTTCTAACGGTTCCTGCCAGTCTACGAAAGGATGTGGAGCTTTCATCATAAGAAGATGTCGTACTGTTATTTCAGATGAATTAACGTTATATTCCGGGAAAAATTCTATTACTCTTTGATCAACGCTTTTTATATAGCCTTTATCTACACATAGTCCAATTAACGCAGAAATAATCGTTTTTGTGACTGACGCTATATGAAATGCATCATCTGGACCGTGACCGTTATAATATTTTTCAAAAATAACATCACCTTTTTGTACTACTAACATACCATTCATATTTTCATATTCTTCTTTTATAATCTGATCTAACTTTTCAGCAGTTTGCATTGTTCTTCCCCCTTAATCAATGATTAAAAAGGTTCGATAGGTACATATATATCAACTATATGTTTATTTTCCGGGTGCTGCTTTGGGTCATTTTTATACATTTCAAAAGGATACGAATTTCTCGGTTTATATCCGCTATTTGGTAGCCACTCGCCGTATAAGAAATCCCATGCTCCTTTATATTCGTTTTGGAATATTTCAAAATGGCCTATCGCATACTTGCCTGAAGGTATTACCATTATTCCAATGTCACTCGTTTCTACTGCGGATTCATTCGGAATTGTTATACAAAGACTCGTTCTTAAATGATTGTCTTCTGTAAATTCATGATGATCATGATAAATGGTTAATACTTTCGTATCCTCGAATACATGGTAGTTTTGCTTCGATGCGTAATAAAATAGTTTCTCTATCATTTTTGGAAAAGCAATCGTTAACTCTTCATATGTACCGATATGCCTTATGTATGCGACGTTTATATCGTCTGCTGATACAATTTCAACATTTCCTCGAACCTTCTTACACTCATTGTATTGAGAAGTTCCGCTTACGTCTTTGCAATTCTTGCTATTGTGGTTTCGATATTGAGACGGACTTACTCCGTAATAATTTTTAAATGTGCGGGAGAAAACTGCTGAATCTGTAAAACCAAAATGGTAAGCGATATCCGTAATCGTCATATCTGTGCGATATGTAAGTAGATTCGTTGCCCTTTCTAACTTCAATCGGTTTACATACCGTGATAATGGCTCGTCTACGATCCCCTTAAAAATCCGATGAAAATGAAACTTTGAAAATCCTGCTACATCCGCTAGCTCTTCAATTGAAATTGAATCATTTATGTTTGATTCTATATAATCTTGTACCTTATAAATGCGTCTTAAGTACTCATTTCTACTTTGTTTACTCTCCATACTTTTATCTCCTCACAACAAAAAGGCTAACGTTAAGCTAGCCTACTTTTATACATTTTTCAAAAACAAAACTCTACTACCGCCATTCCCATCATAATTTGTATGTACCGATACACCCTCTATCTCATCATCCCCGGCATCAATTCGAAAACCGATTTCTTGATGAAACTGTATCGACTTTTTGTTAATTGGTGACGTAATTGCTTTTACAACTTTACGATTATTTGCACGAGCGATATCAAAGAAATAAGAATACAATGTCGATGCAATTCCTCTTCTTCTATACTTCGGATTGACACCGATAAAATGAACATATGCTTCATCTTTATATGTTTGTGAAAAGAATCCACATAAGAAACCTAACGTTTCGCCATCTTCTTCAATGATAAAACTCGTTTCTTGAAAATGAACGAAGAACAGTTTTGGCAACATAGCAGCCATATCTCTACCGCCCCACCAATCATTTAAAACAGAATGAATCTTTACATAATCTTCCACTTGGATGTTTCTTACTTGCATATGTTTCTCCCTTTCACTCACTTCATTTTTTCATAAATTTTAATAACCGTTTCTACTAAAAGGATGAATACCCATATTCCACAAAATACAAGAACAGACTGAAATATCGATCCAATTATCATAACACCAACTGCACCTGTTATTGAAAAAGATATTCCACCAAGCCCTGGATCCTGTATAAATGCTCCAGCAGAAAAAGCGGTTATAATTGATACTATTAAATAAATAACACTCATTATTTTTAATATTTTTATAGAAAGATACGAAGTTTGTTCTTTCTCCACTTGTGATAATTCGATTTCCCCGCTCGCAATTCCTTTTTGCAAACAGTCCTCACATAAAAATTCTTCCTTAATTTTTTTACCCCCATGTATTGTACCCGTTATCTCTTTACACCTTGAACATTTTCGATTTATCATGTTGTTACCACTCCAATCTATTAAGATTATACTTATATCATTCTGCATTTACCTTAATATCCCTTTTATGTATTTTATAGAGAAAGGTCGTGTTTTATGATTTCAAAACTTACGTTTAGCTCGAAAAAGCGTACCGTTCATTATGTATTAAGACCTAGTTGTTATGCAGTTATTTTCCATTCATCTTCTTCAATGATTGCTGTTATCCAAAAAGCAGACCGTTACTTTTTACCTGGTGGTGGTATGGAAGGTAATGAAACAAAAGAAGAGTGTTTGCACCGTGAACTACTAGAGGAATTAGGATGGGCAATTGAAATTGATCAATATATCGGTAATGCGGCTCGATATTTTTATGCAGAAAAGGAAGATATATATTATTTAAATGACGGGTTCTTTTATATTGCGAACATGGTGCAGAAACAAACTGAAAACTGTGAGGATGATCATGTTCTAAGGTGGATGTCTCCTTTACTTGCTGTAGAGCTTCTCATTCATGATCATCAAAAATGGGCCGTTGAGCAAGCTCTTTTATTACGAAAACAAAAGGGATCTCCTTCTATATGAAAGAGATCCTTTTTACTACTAACTTACTTTTTTCAAATTAAGTGCAGGCTTTTTGATTCCGCCTTTTTTTACAACATATAAACCGATAAAGATAATAAGACCGCCAACGAGCTGCATCATATTAATTTGCTCTCCAATTGTAACTGCCGCAAAGATAACTGCGAACAATGGTACGAGATACATATAAACCATTACTTTCGTTGAGCCTATTTGACTAATACCGACATACCACATTGCTAGTCCGAAGATGGTCGCAAAGATGATTGAATATGCTAGTGAACCCCAGCTTGGCGTATCTACTGGCCATGTTAAAGAGTTTACATTGAATAAACAGTATATAACTAGTGGTACAATTCCAATTAAAGTAGACCATGATGTAACTCTCATTGCGGAGTACTTTGTAATAAGAGGTTGCGCTAATATTGGATACCATCCCCACGCAATTGCTGCGACTAATCCAATTACATTTCCGAGCCACGCATATTCGTAAGTAGCTCCTCCTATATGTCCTGTTAATAAAACGAATGCTGCACCAATAAACGCTATTATTGAACCTATTTGTACTTTCATCGAAAAACGTTCTTGTTTGTGCAATACTGCTAATATCCCTGTAAAAATAGGTGACATCGCAATTAATAATGAGGCGTTCGTTGCTGAAGTATATTTCACAGATAGCATAAACATCGTTTGATACATTGCCGTACCAACGATACCGACTGCTACTAGTCGTAACCAATCTTTTCTTTCAATACGTAATGAGCGTTCCATTAAAAATGTAATAAGTAATAATACCGGAGATGCTACTAAAAATCGTAAACTATTAAATTGAATGGATGACATATATGCCACGCCATACTTTCCAATTGTATAATTTGCTCCCCATACTAATGCTACTGATACTAGGAGCCACTCCATTTGCCATCGTTTCATCCGAATCTCCCCTTCCATATTTAGCATAGTAAAATTGGCTGGATATAGCACCGTCCAATTGGCTGTTTTTTTCCCCAGCCAATTTGTTATACTTAATGTATATAAGAGATGCGGAGGCGTTTGTATGGAATGGAAGCTAGATAACGACAGTAAAATCCCAATTTATCAGCAAGTAGTTGACTTTATTGAGAAACGTATTACATACGGAGAACTTCCTCCTGGAAGCTTCCTCCCTTCCGAACGGAAATTAGCTACGCAGTTAAATGTAAACCGAAGTACGGTAACGACTGCTTATAATGAACTACGTGCTATGGGGATTGTGGAAAGTACGACTGGTAAAGGGACACGTGTAAGTACACATATGTGGGGCGTTTCTCCAACATTAACTCCGAATTGGAGAAATTTCGTAGAAGGTGGTACTTTTTTACCAAACTTACCGTTACTTCGCCATATTCGGGCAGAAGTACAACAAAATGAAAATATCATTGATTTCGCAAACGGCGAGCTCGGTTGTAACCTTTATCCTCACGATCAACTACAGACAATTTTACGAGAACAACCGTTAACGCATTCATTAAGTTATGATCATCCGCAAGGCTATCTCCCGCTAAGACAAGCGGTCGTAAAATATATGAAAGAATATTTAAAAGTTGAAGCGACTGAACAATCCATAATGATTACATCTGGCGCACAGCAAGCACTTCACCTTATCGTACAATGTTTATTAAATCCAGGTGATGCAGTTGCTTTCGAAAGTCCTTCACACTGTTATTCCTTACCGTTATTCCAATCAGCAGGTATTCGTATTTTCCCATTACCTGTCGATGAACACGGTATTAACCCAGACGATGTGCAAGAGTTATATAGAAAGCACCGTATTAAAATGATATTTTTAAATCCAAACTTCCAAAATCCTACGGGCACAATGCTTCATCCAAACCGTAGAAAAAAACTGTTATCACTTTGCGCAGACTTACGAATTGCGATTGTGGAAGATGATCCGTCCAGCTTACTTACGTTAGAAAAGAAACAACCTTGCCCTACTTTAAAATCGATTGATGAAAACGGAACTGTCATTTATGTACATTCCTTATCTAAAATGATTGCACCAGGTTTACGAGTTGGCTGGCTTGTCGCTCCGCAGTCTGTAGTAGAAAGGTTATCTGACGCAAGGCACCAAATGGAATTAGGTATGAGCATTTTCCCGCAGTGGCTTATGCAACAATTTTTCGAAACTGTACCATTTCAGTCTCATATCGTACCGTTACGAAAACAATTAGCAGAAAAAAGAGACGTTATCGTTCGCGCCCTAAATGAGCAACTTCACGATAAAATCTCTTTTTCAAACCCGACTGGCGGTATATACATATGGGGAAAATTAAAAGAACCGATAAACGAAAAACAACTCATTATGCAAAGTTTAAAACAAGAAATCGCCTTTATGCCCGGTAGTATTTTCGGTGCGAAAGATGGTTATATTCGTTTATCTTATGGAAAAGTGAATATTAATCAAATTGAGGAAGGTATTTCTCGTTTGCGAGAAGCTATTTTAGTTTGTGGAAAATGACTTTACATAAAGCTTTATCGTTTGACAAAAGAAAAATCTACCATTATTATCAACACGAACCTAGTTATAGGAGTGATAAAAATGAAAATTTACGTTGATGCAGATGCTTGTCCTGTAAAAGATGTAATTATTTTAGAGGCTACGAATGCAGAAATCCCTGTAACCCTCGTTACTAGTTTTTCTCATTATTCTAATGCAGAACAACCAAAAGGTGTGGAAACAATTTATGTTGATTCCGGAGCAGATGCTGCGGATTACCGCATAATGCAGTTAGCAAAAAAAGAAGATTTAATCGTAACGCAAGATTACGGTCTTGCTTCGCTTGCTTTAGCAAAAGGCTGTATCGTGCTACATCATAAAGGCTATAAGTATACGAATGATAACATTGAACAATTGTTACAAACACGATATTTAAGTGCAATGGTTCGAAAAAGTGGTAAACGTACAAAGGGACCGAAACCATTTACAGCAGAAGATAAAGAGAAATTTAGAGAGCTCTTTAAAAGTATGATCGCACTTTAAAAATGAATCGTCTATTTGCTAGGAAAACTTCGCAAAACAAAGAAGAGAATATCCAAATGAACATTCTCTTCTTGAAGTTTACCCTTTTAAAATGAAGGTAAATTATCTAAGTTATTTTCTTTTATTCCATCCGGTTCACTACGTATAATATCTCTACCATACTTATGAAATACGTCCACATGAGCTAACTTCCCTGATTTTGCTTCACTAAGAGCAGCTACATAATCTAACTCTCTCCCGCTACTTGTTTTAAACGCTATTAAATCACCATCATCATTTTTACGAACGGCAACAATTTGTTCTGCTCCTGAGTTGACTTCATGGTCTACTTCAAATTGCGCTTGCTCTTCTCCTTGATGTAAGTAATCATTGTAAACTTTTTCAAAGTCTTTTTTATCCATAACATTCACCTCCAACACATTTTATTAGTATGGTTGGGAGGTGTTGGTTTTATGTACTTTTTTATCAACTTACAAGACTTTACTTCTTAATTTAAGCTAAATTTAAGTGTTACTATTTTCCTGTCAACTTTATAATTGATTATATCGAAACGAAATTTGAAATGGAGAATGGCTAAGATGAATATAGATATTAATCGTTTAACTGATATTTGTTTAGAGTATTAGCAATCTAGATTTTATGTTACTAGAATCCCTAAAGATTTCTTATCAATTGCCAAAAAACGTTTTTCTATACCAACGGATGATCAAATTATTGCTTTTTTAAGTTGTAATTTATTTGGATTAGGCAAGTATGGTGTTTACTTTACGAGTTCGGGTTTATACTGGAAAAATTGGTTATTAAGTAAAGGAAGTTTAAAATGGGGTCAATTAATTGAAGTGCAACAAATTGAAATTGATAAAGATGGTTTCTTATCTTTTGATGCACAAAAAAGCTTCAATATTAACGGGAGTGATTATCCCCCACTGTTATTTAAAGAATTACTTATAGCTCTTACGAATTCATTCCGAAATTCAAAACAACATGATATACATCCAGTTATAAAAATGGATGAGATAAAATCCATTTGCTCATTATTTGAAACGTACAATGAATTATTAGAACCTGATAACGGATTATTTGTAGACACTCATATTTCAGACAAAAAGTTAAAAGCAATTGAGGCACGATTTATCGTTCCAAAAGAAGAACAAATCATTGCTTTTTTAGATACGTCTGTCCTTGGGAATATGGGGAAAGGATCTGATGGAGTATTAATTTGTCAATCAGGTATATATTTTAGAGAAACCTTTGTACACTTATATTTCCCATGGCATGTCTTTAAAAATATCCCTATTACTTTAACTTCAGATGAATTTGAAATTGGGAAAGGAAACATGTTTCATCTTCAACATGCTAGACTGCCTAGTCAAGATATTTTATTGTTCATCAAGAATTTAAAACAGTATGTGAATAGTTTATATGAAGAAAATCCACAATTACATATTTAATAAACTCGTTATGACATATACGCTCGTGTATAGTTAAGTCTAAAATTTCAATTCAACTAAAAAACCGATTATTTTTGTAGAGAGCCTACATGTATAATCGGTTTTTTAATCTTATTCTTTTCTTACATACTCATTTATAATGGCATCTAGTGATTTTTTAATACCTACGCAAACCCTTCAAAGTCTCCAATATATCATCTGTAAAGGCTGTACTACCTTCTGCCTCTAAAACTCTAAAATAAAAACTTCTTAAGAAAGTTCTAATATTTTGTACTAAAATAGCATGCTGCGGATGTCGGATGTCTTCAACAGTTGCTATACTATGTAGCCAATTGCTCCACTCTTCTCCAATTAAAATATTTTGGTTACGTAACGACATAATTGGCGCTACTAATCTTTCATCCTCAAAGTGTACATATACGTAATCACTCAATCGAACCTTCTGACGAACAGCAGCTAGTATTGCATATGAAAACTCACGATTTTGTATTGTACGTGCTAACGCATCTAGTGCATCAGCCGCATGCGCCGTAGAGTGTGCCCAGCCTTTTCCTTCTACGTATCCTCTTACATCTTCTTCTAAATATACATATTCCAGCACTTGTTCTGCCACACTGTATAGTTGTTCTTCAGATAACAGTGGTTCTCTTTCATGAACAGATAAAATAAGTGGCGGAATTAATACGGAGAATGCACGTTTAAATACAGAGTCTGTGCCCTTTTCACCAATTTTATAAAATAAATAATCAGGACTAATCGCTTGTAGCATTAACCCTCTTAATTCTTTTTGTCTAAACACATCATTTGTAATCCATGTGTGAAGCGTACTATAAATTAAATCATCACGTAATTCAGCATCAGGTGAACCGATATAATCTAGCATCCACTGCGCATATGGATATGCATCTACGTCTTCTGGTACAGCATAATTATTATTTTTAATTTGTAGTAGTTCTTCTTTTAATTCTAGTACTTCATTCATTATATTTCCTGTCCCCTTTTTACTTTATTAACTTATTTCCGCCTTATCCCCTGTAATTGCCTATCCTTATATGAACTTGATTCAATTATATATAATTTATCCTGATAAATAAAAGGAAATACATTAGAACTTCGCGGTCTCTCACTTTGTTTACATGCATTTCATGTAAGTTTAGGCTATAAAATAAAGTATTTTTTTCATTTATATTCAAACGTAGTTACAATCAAAAATTAAATCATTTTAGAACTTGTTTAATAAATTCTGTTTTAGCTTTTGTGTATGCTTCTCTATCTTGGTTAAACTTTTTTGCTAACTCTTGCTTTAGATTTGAATAATCATAAACTAATTGTGGATTTTCTCGTAAGCGGTTACGAAATAAAAGTTGTTGCTCCCATCGTTCAGTTCCTTTAACCATCAAATGCAGATGAGCTACACGCCTATTATTCTTCACTTTCACAAAGAACCTTCTCCAAGGTCTTTCATCTAATTCCGGGCCTACATAATGCCAATCATATATAGCCAATTTTGCTGAAATATCGAGCACTCTATCAAATGAGTCTGTTTCAGCCATTAGATCAATGATAGGTTTTGCAGGTAAACCAGGTATGGATGTACTTCCTATATGTATTACTTTGCTAATACCGAGAGGAGTAAGCAGTTCATAAAGTTGCCGTTCTTCATATCGGCCTTTATCTTGCCAATCAGGATTTGCATTAACTATCTCTACTGACTCATTCGCCCATACAGGCCAATCGTTCGGATTATCTTTTTTATCCACCCGACGCATCCCCTTTCACGAACTTTTTGTTATATAAAAGATTTTAAATTCCTTTAAATACAACTACCGGATCATCAAAATTACTATTCTGAAATATAACATTTGCACATTCTTTCGCATTATGCTCATCTATATACATCTTACAAGCCGCATGATATCTGTTTATAAACATTTTCTCTGCTTCTTCATAACTTCCAAAAGCCTCAGTCTCGCGCTCTGCACCACGTTTTCTCGCAATCTCAAAATCTGTATTTAAGAAAATTTTATAGTCAAATAGATACTCAATTTCTTTTTTCAATAAAAATGTTCCATCTACTATTAGCACCATATTTGGCGAGGCCACTAGCGGCGTATTATGTACAGGGATGTCCGTTATTAAGTTATGAGAAATCGTTTCATACTGTAAATTCCCGTTAGGTCCTAAAGGTTTTAATAGCCTTTCTTTGAAAGCTGTATAATCGTGTGCATCTTCATAATACCCTCTTGCTGATTCTTTGCCTTGTGTATAGCGAATCACTCTAGGGTTATGAAAATCGTCAATGCTGGCGCGTGTTACTGGTAATCCTCGTTTTTTTATTTCTTCAGCTAGTTCGTTTGCAAGTGTTGTTTTTCCTGAAGCTGTAATACCACTTACTCCAACTCTTGTTGGATGGGTTAAGTTTAATTTTAAAATATGATCTACAATTTCTTTCATGCGTTGTATTCGGTTCAAGATATTTCCTCCTACAATCAGTTTACATAATATAATTATAGGTAACAATTCGTTTCATTATTTGTCGGTAAGTCGATATCCTATTTCGAATCGTTGATATATTATGATTGACTTACTTTCCCTTAAACCCTCGATACAATGCAGTCCGTAATTCTTGTTTGTATTCTTCAATTTCTGGCATATCGAGTTCTTCTGCTAGTCTGATAGCTAATTCAATATCATACGGTACACGTACGAGTTGAATGGAAAAGCTCGCTGCTTCTTTTTCATTGTAAGTTCCTTCGAATATTAAATAAGAAGCTTGTGTAATTTCCAGAGGATTACCTACGCTACCAGCATTACATAACGTTTTCCCTCTGAAATTTTGAACGAATGCTTGGTGAACGTCACCGTAACAAACGACATCTGGTTTTCTTTCCCCTTCTATATTCTCTGTGAGCTCACTATTTTCGAACATACTAATACGCTCTTCTCTTGTTGCATGTGGTTGAATTCTTTCATACAAACTTCTCGGTGAAGCGTGGAACATACGAATCAGTTTCCCACTCATATAAAACTCGATTGAAAATGGTAAGCTTCTTAAATACTCATTTTGTTCTTCTGACAATTGTTTTTGATGCCATTTTAACGCTTCAAATTCAGTCGGTTTTGTAATGAAATCATCCCAGTTCCCCATTACGGTTCCTTCACATTCTTTACGAACGATTTCAATTACTTCGCTAGAATGCGGACCTTTTCCTACTAAATCTCCAAGACAAATAATACGTTCAATTCCTCTTAATTTAATATCTTTCAGTACTGATTCTAATGCCGGAATATTACCATGTATATCTGAAATTACCGCAATTTTATCCAAATGAATCCCTCCGTTATTTATTGTTTATTATATCCTCATGTTGTGATTGATACCATTTTGGAATATAAGATGAAAAATGATTATGATCTTCTATAATTCGGTTCAATCTTTCTTTCATATCCTCTACTAAATGTGGTGTAGTTCGGTTTGTCCATACGATATCCGCTGGGAATGTCATCGCTGCATATAATGAATACAGTTTCCAAAAGTGGATTGACGGATCGCCTCCGCAATAACCGTGAACTTGTCCAACCGCAAATGGTTTACTTATTCTTGTAGTAAAAATCGCTACGTTATAAAAATCGTGTATTGGGTCACCAAAATCATATCCTCCAAAATCGATAACGATAAATTTCTTATTATGAATCATACTATTTGCTGGATGGAAGTCATCGTGTAAAAAGGTAATAGGGCGATTTTTCAATAATTGTTTATGCTCCCCTACAAAACTTAATACTGGCTTCAAATTAAGGAAGTCTATTTCATAGTTTGCTAACGCTTCTACGTATCTTTCGTATTTATTCCATCGAACCGTTTCCCATTTATTACTTGCACTTTCTCTTTCAATTGAGTGAATCCTCTTTAGTACTTCTCCTGCTTTTCTTCCTGCATGGTACTGTTCTTCCACGGATAGCTTCCCTAAACCTTCTTCACCATTTATACCTTGGATCCATTCAAATACTTGAACACATTTATTTATTTGTTCAAGTTTTATAAAATGAATTAACTTAGGCGTTGGAATATGTAATGACTCTAATTGTTTCATATACATATATTCTTCTTGTTTACGTTCAAAATGAACAGCATCACATACTTTCACAAAATATGTTACTCTGTTTTCTAATTCTATTTTATATTTCTCTTCATGTGAAAAACCTTTTGAAATAACTGTACACTTTACAATACGAGGCCATTCTAGTTGTCTCTCTATCTCTCTAAGCATTTCCTTCACAACGTTCACCTCTATCAATATATGTACAAACTACGTAACACTTCATGCTCTCGCTTATTTTCACCTTTAAATTCCACTGCAAATGGATATTCGCCATGATACTTCAATCGTTCTAGTACTAGCCCTTCTCCAACTGGTTCACAAAACCGCACATGAACATCACCAAACGATACACTTTGACACTCCGCACTCCATTCTTCATTTTTCACGACCTGGCTTGCAGTTAGCTCCATTACTTCTTTCCACTTCCGTACTGTTTCTCGAACATTTTCCACTGCGTAATGAATCGTTTCAATTTGTTGTACTTTGTTTTTATGTTCAGTAATCGTTCCTATGTTACGTAAATCGTTTCTTCTTTCTTCGTCCGTTTCATTCCACTGTATAAAGAAGGGTAATTTTGGTCCGTTCTCTTCTTGCTTTACAAATAACATTTTCCACTCTAAAAGACGGCCATCTTTTCTTATACGTTTTCCTTCAAATGGTCCTATCGTATGTAAACCGTGCTTACTAAAATTATTTGCTAGGTCTTCAATGGCATCTGTTCGAATTGCGATTTGTAGCATTCCTTCTCCGTCTTCTAATTTCACTACTGTTTCTTGTACTAATGGATTGTCTGCTTTCTTCGCTTTTTCTTCATGCTGCACTGCTAAAAATTCGATATATGATAAATCAAAATAACATAAACTATTCCAAGTACCCCAAGTAATATGCTCTCCGCCTACTGCAGTATGAAATCCATGCTCCTGCATTTGTTTTGCCGCTTCCTCCGGTGTACCATGTACCGCGTGTACGAGATGATCGAATCGTAACATGTCTTTCTCCCCTTTCTCTCCATCCTTTTATTGTATATTTTATTTTTCTTTCATTCAATTCAAAAAACTTTAAAACCTAGTTGATTTATACGATTAATATGTATTATAATGAAACAAATTTAATTATTGCTGATTGGAAAAACCAAAGGCACTTTTCTCATACGGGAAAAGTGCCTTTTTCATTTATTATTACAGGGGGATTATTTATGCAGAAATTAATTGTCTTTGCTATTATTGGATTTTTCGCTCAATTGATTGATGGGGCACTTGGAATGGCGTACGGGGTAACATCTACCTCACTATTATTAATGTTTGGTATCGCACCGGCTGTAGCTTCCGCATCTGTTCACTTAGCTGAAGTCGTTACAACCGCCGCTTCTGGTGCATCTCACATCAAATTTGGAAACGTTGATAAATATACCGTTTCCAGGCTTACATTACCAGGAGCAATTGGCGCATTTATTGGAGCATGTTTTTTAAGCAATTTACCTGGGGATGTAATTAAGCCGTACATTTCCGTATTTTTATTTACTTTAGGGGTTTATATTTTATTACGATTCCTCATTCAAAAACAAATTGTCACTTCAAAAAAACGTATGTCTGCAAAACAACTTGTTCCGCTTGGTTTATTTGCTGGATTCGTTGATTCAACTGGTGGTGGTGGCTGGGGCCCGATTACGACACCTGTGCTTCTAGCAAGAGGAAATGAAGCTAGAAAAGTTATCGGATCTGTAGATACGAGCGAGTTTCCGGTTTCACTCGCTGCAACAATCGGATTCTTCATTTCACTTGGCTGGGAACAAGTAAGTTGGGTTTGGGTATTTTCTCTCATGCTCGGTGGTATCGTTGCGGCACCAATCGCTGCATGGCTAGTACGCATCGTTCCTTCTCATTTACTTGGCGTATTAGTTGGTGGCCTTATTATCTTTACAAACATTCGTACACTGCTTACTACATTTAAAGTGGACCCTACTATTATTTCACTTTCTTACGTGGCAGTTGGTCTTGTCGTTATTATTTCTATTTTCATTGCTGTTCGCAATCATTCCAAGCGTTCTAACGCATCGACAACCGGATATCCGAATGATCAAAAACAAATGCTACCATAACGATAAAAATACCGCCCGATATACTTCGAGCGGTATTTTTTATTTTTCTATTTTCCAATTAATCATCGTTTCTGTAGTGCTAATTCTCTTCATATGTAATTTCTCTAATACACGAATCGAGCTTTCATTTTCAAGAAGTGTCTCCGCAATAATCGTTTCTACTTCTCCTGTTTGAAAAGCCCAATTTATTAATTCTCTTACAGCTTCTGTCGCATACCCTTTATTCCAATATTTCTCAATAAATCCGTAACCAATTTCTACTGTATGTTCCTCATTTGGTTTCCCTTTAAATCCTATATCACCTAGAACGATGTCATCTTCTTTGCGAATGACATACCACGCGCCCCAAGGTAATAAAACCTTATTTTGTTTTACATTTTCTACATGCCCTACAATATGCGGACCACTGTTATATCCTTGCTCGTTAGCAACTTGCATACTCTCTTCTGTACACGGTACTATATAGAGTCTTTCTGTTTCTAATTTCATGTTAATTTCCCCTTTTTTGCTTAAACGTTATTTTAATTATAACAAAAAATATGACCTTATTATGAATGTCGAATTATATTTTCAGAATTTTCTTTTAGTTTTAAAGGGTTTTTCAATATTTTTTGCGAAACATTTGTATAACAATTTCTTTATTTGTTTTTTGTTACATAACAGTAGGTTCGGGTGGAGTTTTGCAAGCGTTTCCTATACAATAACCGATATTTTTTGACTTTTTCTAACAAAATATCTTGCAATATATTCAGAAAGTCATTACAATTGCCATATATTAAAAATCTTAGCAATATATCAAATCCTCATCAATCCGATGAGGTAGAGGTTGCGACTTTTATGAGTAAAACGGACGAGACACAGAGAATGTCACCAACTCCGTTTGAAAGGAAAAGTTGCCGAAGTTTATATTTCTTCTCTGGAAATATGAGCTGGGGCTGTCTCCGAAAGGAACAGAACTGTCACGTTTACAAAATTACCGTGTAAACGTGGGGTGCTATCTTAACGGAAGGGTATGATGGGGTGGTTATTTGTGAAACGTTCCGCCTAATTCCTTTGGCGGTTTTTTGTATTTTTCTCCCCCGCTCCTTCCTAACCTACAAGAAAAGGAGTGTTGAACATGAATAGCGCAGCAAATCAATCTACCTCTAAAACGCAAACTACACAAGGACAAGGTGAATTAAAACGCGGATTAAAATCTCGTCACCTTACGATGATTTCTCTCGGTGGTACAATCGGTACCGGACTATTTCTTGCCAGCGGTGGTGTCATCCATACAGCTGGTCCTGGCGGTGCACTAGTCGCATACGCCGCAATTGGAATTATGGTTTACTTTTTAATGACAAGCTTAGCTGAACTCGCGGCTTACATGCCTGTTACCGGATCTTTTAGCACGTATGCAACAAAATTTGTTGATCCATCACTTGGCTTTGCACTTGGATGGAACTATTGGTATAACTGGGCCATTACAATTGCCGCTGAACTCGCGGCTGTAACATTAATTATGAAATTTTGGTTCCCAGATACCCCTTCTCTTATTTGGAGTGGATTATGTTTAGCTATTATTTTCCTTTTAAACTATTTATCTGTTAAAGGGTTTGGTGAATCTGAATATTGGTTCGCACTTATTAAAGTAGTTACTATTATTATCTTTTTAATTGTCGGCTTTATGATGATTTTCGGAATTATGGGCGGCGAATCTGTTGGCTTTAAAAACTTCACTGTTGCAGATGCACCATTTAATGGCGGCATTATGGCAATTATCGGTGTATTTATGGCTGCTGGGTTCTCATTCCAAGGAACTGAATTATTAGGTGTAGCTGCTGGTGAAACTGCTGATCCAGAGCGTAACATTCCAAAAGCAATTCGTTCTATCTTTTGGCGTATTCTTTTATTCTATATCCTTGCGATTCTCGTTATCGGTTTATTAATTCCTTATACGACTGAAAGCCTTGCTGCAAGCGATGTAACAGTAAGTCCATTTACACTTATTTTTGAAAAAGCGGGCGTTGCCTTTGCTGCTTCTGTTATGAACGCTGTTATTTTAACGGCAGTATTGTCTGCTGGTAACTCTGGTATGTATGCATCAACTCGTATGCTTTGGGACTTAGCTCGCCAAGGAAAAGCACCAAAGTTTCTTGGTAAATTAGATAGCCGCGGTGTACCTGTTAACGCATTAATCGTAACGTCAATTGTCGGTAGTATCGCTTTCATTGCCTCTTTATTCGGTGACGGTGTTGTATACATTTGGTTATTAAACGCATCTGGAATGTCTGGCTTTATCGCATGGGTCGGAATTGCAATTAGTCATTACCGTTTCCGTAAAGCATATATCGCACAAGGAAAAGATTTGAAAGACTTACCATATAGAGCAAAATGGTTCCCGTTCGGTCCAATTTTCGCATTTGCACTTTGTGTCATCGTAATTTTAGGTCAAAACTACGGCGCATTTATGGGCGAATCAATCGATTGGAACGGTGTACTCGTTTCTTACATCGGTTTACCACTCTTCTTAGTACTATGGTTAGGATATAAATTTACGAAGAAAACGAAAGTGATTCCGCTCGATAAATGTGAATTGAAATAAAGTGAAACGAGCAAACAAATATGTTTGCTCGTTTTTTATTCCAATGCTTCTCCCTTTATTATTGCTCCTGTTTTTGCAATAATAAAGGAAATATAAATAAAGGTTGGGATACGATGAACATTCGCATTACTGATGAAGCAAAAGCAGCTATACATAGATTAGAACGTGAAGACAAAAAGATTATTCGCATTAGAGGGACAATGACAAACTCTTGTAGTATTTTCGTTGATGTGGATTTAATTTGGGATACATATAATGCAGATGACGTTGTATATGAAGATGCTGATTTTACCGTACAAATGGATTCATTTACGAAAGACTATACTGGTGATACGGTGAAACTTGATTATAAGACGACTGGTTTTAGTATTACGACTCCGAGTGAGACTTTAGTTTATGGGCTGTCGATTAAAAAATAAAAATTGTTTTTAACTGATCAATGAGGTGAAAACATGGGTAAATATGTTCCGTTAAAATTTTTATTTAATGAAGAATTAGCAGAAAGTATGGCTGATTCTATTTATAAACACGATCCTACTTTCTCTAAAAGCATCTTTGTAGATTCTGTAACATGTAAAGTTGAAAATTTAGAGTTAAAGCAACGTATTGAAGTAATAGCAGATGAATTACACAATGTATTACAAAAAGATTTTAATGAAGCAATACATATTTTACTGAAAACATTGGGACCAGAAAATACAACAGAAGTAGGTACTTTTACAAACGGATATATGTACATGCCTATTGCAAAATACGTTGAAAAATATGGACTTAACCATTTTGAAGCCTCATGTAACGCCATGTATGAAATAACAAAAAGAAATACTGCTGAATATGCCATTCGGCCTTTTCTCGAAACATACCATGAAGACACACTACACATATTACAACAGTGGATTCATGACGAAAACAGCCATATTAGAAGATTAGTTTCCGAAGGTACAAGACCAAGACTTCCTTGGGCTAAAAAAATGGGAGCTCTAAAGGGTGACTTTAAGAACAATTTACAACTTCTTGAACCATTAATGAATGATCCTTCTAAATATGTCCAAAAATCTGTAGCCAATCATATTAACGATATTACGAAAGAAGATAAAGAACTCGTTTTTCAATGGTTACAGCAATTACGTGATAAACAACATCCTGTTAACCCTTGGATTATAAAACATGGGTTACGAACGATTATTAAAAATGGTACTTTGCCAAAAGATTTTTGTTTTTGAGTATTTTAAACAAAACCGCTTATGCTTCAAGAATGAAGTATAAGCGGTTTTCACTTTCAAATATTATCCTTGTCTTAAAATATTTCGAAAAATTTCCGGCTTATTTCGTTCAAAGCTTTCTATAAGCTCTTTTCCAAATTTGATCGTCCTCTTTGTCTGTAAACTCCATCCAATTTTCCATTAAACAACTGCCTTCCCTTATAACTTCAAAGGATTTCCACTCGATTATCCCGAATATACAAATAACCACTCTAACAAGGAGCGAATTTATATGAATCTATTCGAACATGAAACGTAAAACCGTTCCACTTTAATAAGAGGTCCTCCTTTTTTCTTTTCTCATCATATCATTTACTTACAAAATAGGAGGATATAATTATGAAACGTGATTTATTATTTTTAACTTTATTAGAAAGTGCTAATACAAATTTTAGCGGTTGGGATTTTTCTTTTATTTCAGAAACTGGTCGAATGAAGAGCGAGCCTTTATCATGGCCATACGGCAGCACTGCTTTTCAACTTATGCAGCGTGCAGAATCAATGCTCGATATGGGTACTGGCGGCGGAGAGTTTTTATCTATGTTACAACCGTTCCCATCAACTATTTTTGCGACTGAGGGCTATGCTCCAAACGTGCCAATTGCTCGGAAGAAATTAGAACCTTTAGGGGTTACAGTTATAGAGGTAACAGATGATACTGCTTTACCATTTCAAGATGGTCAGTTTGATTTAATCATAAATCAACATGAATCATATGCTGCCTCTGAGGTAAACAGAATCCTTTCTCCTAATGGAATATTTCTTACACAACAAGTTGGTGGTCTCGATTGTGCGGAACTAAATGAACAGTTTAGCACACCGCTAAATAGCGAATTTGCAAGTTGGTCGCTTGAAACGGCATGTAGTGAGTTAAAGGAAAATGGATTTACTATTTTAGAAGCAAAAGAAGAGTTCCCTTTTCAACGCTTTTACGACATTGGCGCTATCGTCTATTATTTAAAAGCGATTCCGTGGCAAATTCCTGATTTTACTGTCGAAGGTTATTATGAGGAATTATATCGTATACATGAAATCATCTTACAAAAAGGTTATTTTGATGTGAAGCAACATCGTTTTATGATTAAGGCGATTCGCAGTTAATCATGGAGCATTTGAAAAAGAGATGGATCTACCATCTCTTTTTTTATTTTCACTCAATATTTTCTATATTTAAACACTTCGTTTCACAGTAATAGCCTTTGCCACCAACATAAACTTTTTCTATTTTATTCTCGCTATTGGTTGCTAATTTAACTAATATTTCGGAAGGCGAGTGTAAAGAATAACCTTGTTCAAATACATAGACTTCTTTTTGTAAGTAGCGCTGTTCATAAAGATAGCAAGCTAATGCACCGTTTGAAGTTCCAGTCGCTGCTTCTTCATTAATGTCGTATAGTGGAGCAAAATTTCTGCATATAATTCGATTGTCATTAAAAGTATATAGATGCATCCCGACAACATTATAATACTTGCTGATTTCTTTAATTTTTTCAAAATTAGGTTGCATTGTATGTAATTGTGTTTCGCTTTTTATAGGAACTAAAATATCTTTTAAGCCCGTGGAGACAATTTGAATTGGGTATGTATTGTCTATATCTTTAATGTCAAAGCAGTCGATAAACTCATTTGGAGATATAACATCATAGAATATCGGTTCGTTTTGTTCCATGAATATGATGTCATCTTTTATGGTAATAGCAAGAACACCGCTGTTCGTTTCAATCGTATAGCGATTCTTGAAAAGTTTATTTACATGCATCAGTATCGTGAAAGAGGCAATTGTCGCATGACCACATAAATCAACTTCCTCTTTTGGTGTAAAATACTCAATTTTATAATCAGCAATTTCAGATTCTGATATAAATGCGGTTTCCGCATAGCCCAGTTGTTTGGCTATTGCCATTTTTTGAGTAGTGGTCAATGTATTCTCTATAAATACCACTCCTGCTTTATTTCCGCCTTTATGATCCTTGCTAAATGCACTTGCAACATAAACAGATATTTTCATAAGATACCTTCCTCCCCTATAATAAATTGTAGCATAGAACGTACTACATATATATATTGTTGGATAAATTAGCCATAAAGCAAGAGACAAACTATTTTTTAGTATCTGAACTCTCCAAAAAATAGTTTGTCTAGAGCCTGAGAGTTGGATCTATCATCTCTTTTTTCCCGTTTATTTTTAAAAATTTTGTGGTGGCTTCTAGATTGTTAAGTACGTTCACGTCTCGCAATCGCATCAGCTAATGTAATAAGTTGCTTGCGCGTTATCTTTCCAGCTAACTTTTCTTTTATAACTTTTTCCATTTCTTTTGTAATAATCATACCTTCTATTGCTAGAGTCGCTTTAGCTGCCTCGAAAGCTTTATTCAGTTCTTCTTCACTTTTGAATGCCGTAATTTAAGTTATCTCCTTCACATCATTTTCATTTCCTTTTCTAATGAAGCAAATTGTGTACTTATACATACGTTCCTTTTCCCCTCATCTACATATTTAAATTGCATTTTGATTAGACCTTGCTGAATTAAGTTTTTTATTATACAAAAAATTGGTTTTTAATGAGGTATTTTGCTCATTTTTATTAAAAAACATTCTCCTTATAATTATATTTCACATAATATATTGTACAACTTTCGTTTCAGAAAGGAGTGTTCAAAATCGATAACATAAGTAGCGAATTTTTAAAACAATATTACGATAGTCGAGTCTGGTTATATGATACACATTGGCTTGGGGTCCCCATTCTCAAACTTCCCACTGATCTTTTTTTGTATCAAGAAATTATTTACGAATTAAAACCCGATTTAATTATTGAATGTGGTACTTGTTATGGTGGTAGTGCGTTGTATTTAGCTTCTATATTAGATCTAATTGGAAAAGGTCACGTTCTTACTATTGATATATTCCCACAACCAAATCGTCCATCTCATGACCGCATTACGTATGTAACATCTTCTTCTGTTTCTGTACAGGCCGTCCAAACCATTTTAAGTATGCGCAAACCTGATGATGTAATTTTAGTTATTTTAGATTCTGATCATAGTAAAGAGCATGTCTCAAAAGAACTTTTACTTTATAAGTCTATCGTTACTACTGGCAGTTATATTATTGTAGAGGATACATCTATTAATGGAAATCCTGTTTCGCCCGATTGGGGGGCAGGTCCAATGGAAGCTGTAGAAGAGTTTTTAACTAAAAATAACAATTTCATAATCGATGAATCTAAGCATAAGTTTTTCATCTCATTTAATCCAAAAGGTTTTTTAAAGAAGATAAAGTGAAACTTTAATAAGTGGGGTTGTGTATAACCCCACTTATTCTATAATCTTCATTTTTGAAAAAGGATAATATACAAATTCCACTTTGCCTATTATATTATCTTCTTCAATATATCCTAAGCCGTTTCGACTATCTCTACTAAGTTCACGATTATCTCCCATTACAAATAACTTATTTGGCGGGGTTTTTGTCTTTTGAAAGTTGTAAAACACTTGCGTATTATTGAATAAATCTTTATTTGTATACGGTTCTTCTTGCTTTTTATCATTCACATATACTGATCCATTCGTTATGTTAATTACGTCACCAGGAAGTCCTATTACTCGTTTTACATAATATTTCGACTCATCCTCTTCCTTTATAATGACAATTTCTCCGTGCTCTATATTAGAAAAATGTACTGCTGCTTTATTTACAAATACGTAGTCTTCTTCATATAAAGTCGGTTGCATCGATTTCCCTTCCACTTTACATAAAGTAAAAGAATGATAGGCTACTACCAAAACAAACGCGAAGAGTATGTATTTCCCCCAGCCTCTTTTAATCTCCTGTTTCATATCCATTCCCACCTTATTTAAACGCTTTTTAACTCAAAAAATATATCACTGCACAATATGTCTCCATGCAGTGATACTATTTTTACTGGGCCTTGTTCGGCTGTTCTACTGGGACTGGATTTCCACTCGCTCTTTTCGTTTTCAATTCAAAATACGCATCCAAAATCTCTTTACCAATCGCGGAATTAACTCCTGATTTGTCATCATTCACCCAAGGTACAACAACTGAAAAAGCTACTTCCGGATCAGCATCATATGGTGCATAACCGGCAAGAGTTAAATTATAACATTTTTTTCGGTTATTGTTTTCATCTCTTCCAATATCACTTTCTCCACCGTATACAGTTTCAGCTGTTCCTGTTTTTCCAGCTGGTTTATACGGTAATCCTTTAAACGTTGCCGTACCTGTTCCGTCAGTTTCTTGAAAAACTCTTCTAAATCCTTCTTTTACATGATTAATGTATGAAGTGTCCATATCCACTCGATTTAAAATAACTGGTTCAATAGACCGAACAACTTTTCCAACATCCTCTGGTCTATGTGGTTGCTCTCTCACTTCTTGTACAATTTGTGGTTTCATTCGGTAACCACCGTTTGCAATTGTTGACATATATTGAGCAAGTTGAAGCGGCGTATATGTATCATACTGTCCAATCGCGTAATCAAGTAAAAAGCCAGGTATGTTATCTGTTCTACCCATTTGACCAATCGATTCATTCGGTAAGTCAATTCCAGTCGGTACGCCTAAGCCAAACTGTCTAAAGTAGTAGCGTATTTTATTAAATGTTTCTTTTTTAATATCTAGCGGATTGTTTGGTACATAATTTACACCTGCCATTTTTAATGCTGTATTAAACATATAAACGTTTGATGAAACTTGTAAAGCTCTTAAATCATCAATATCACCAAAATCTTTCCACGATTTCTTTGGCTTGACACTTCCTTTAAAATACATTGGTGCATCGAAGAAATGCGTATACGGCTTTATTGTTTCAGTTTGATATCCGGCTAATAATGTAGCCCCTTTCACAGTTGACCCTAATTCATAAGAACTTGTCATCGTCCCTAAAGCGAAGTCTTCTATTTGCATGCCGCCATCTTTATTTACAATTTTCTTTCCTGCCATTGATAAAATTTGGCCATTTTTCGGGTTCATCATTACTACAAACGCACGATCCATCATCGGCTCTGCAGAATGAAATGCTCGTAAATTCTTTTCAAGACTTTCCTCTACTTTTTTCTGTAACTCCATATCAACAGTTAACATTAAATTATTTCCGCTTTTTCCTTCAGTCACTTTTTCCGTCCGAATAATATTTCCTGCTTTATCCGTAATGTTTTTAGACTGTTCTTTCGTTCCATGTAATGCATCTTCGTACTGTTTCTCGATGTAGCTCTTACCAATACGGTCATTTCGGTTATAATCACGCACTAAATAATAATCTAACTGTTCTCTCGGTAAGCCCTCATTTTCAGTAGAAACGCTACCAAGTATGGAACGAAGTATTTTATCATTTGGGTATTCACGTTCCCAATCCACTGTCGTATCCACTCCTGGCAAAATTGCCAATCTTTCACTTACGATTGCATATTCATTTTGGCTTACATCTTTTTTAACGATTTGCGGCGTCATTTTATATCCCGCATTCATCCTACTTTTAATTGCTAGTACTTCTAGATCCTCTTTTGATAGTTCGCTTAATTCTTCTTGCGTAATTCTTTCACGGCGCAACTCTTCAACTTTTTTATCTAATTCTTTCCCCTCTATCTCTTGCTTCCTAAATGTACTCTCATCTTCTTTCGTTACTTTTTCTGCTGCTCGTTTTTCATTTAACTGCATCCAAAAATCTTTTTTATCTGTTTCTGTTAACTTAGCTATATCTTCTGGCGACATTTCTATTAGCTGAGCTAACTGTCTCGCTACTTGTAAAACTTCTTTCGAATCTACTCCTTTCATTTTCGTATATGTAACGGTTCGTAGTGGTTTATTATTTACAATCACTTGACCTTGCCGATCAAACATTTTCCCTCTAGGAACAGGAGTGCTTACCGTTACATCTTCCTTTTTGTTCACTTCATTTCTATACGTTTCTCCATCAATGATTTGTACTTTACCTAATTGAATTATAATAGCTGAAAATAAAAGAAAGACGATAAAAAATAGTACATTTAATCGAAATGGAATGTGGGTCTTTTTCTTTTTCGATTGTTTCTTCTGCTCCTTTTTCTGTCTCATTTCGCTCCCTCGCTTCATTCTATTAACATTTCTACACAGAACCATTATGTATCAAATTTATTTATATGATATATATAGAATTTTATATTAATTACTAAAGAAATAAAAGATTTAATTTTCAGTATTTTAATTTTATACCCTATTTATTACCATTCCCTTATTAAGAAATAACATGAATGTTATTCTAAAAGAAAGTGTGTATACAATTGTTTTTTCATACCATTCATTTACATTTCTTTGTATACTAACAATAAAAGACACCACTAAGGAGAAAATGAAATGACAGATTCATTTACAATACATACTAATACGTCATATTGTTTAAACTTTATGATTTATATTCAAAATATTTATCTCAACCAAAAAGAGAATAAAGAAAATTTGCGGTTTCCTTACATAGCAAAACAAGTAAATTTTTCTACTGAATTTGAAGATAATTTCAAAGAATTATGGCATACACTCCGTAAACAAATTGCTAATGAGAGATATGATTTACAGATTTTTTATGAGGAAAACCATATCTTTTATGAGAAGCTCTTTGACACTCAATTATGTAATGAGGACTCCTTTCAAGAGTTAGTATGTAGTTTTAAAGTATGGTGGACTAGCATAGCAGGTCAGCTTTCATTAGAACATTCTGTAAGTGAGTATAGTGAGCAACTTTATAATGATTTGGTTTTATACGTAAAGCAACACCAAATAGAGCCTTTACAACATCTACATATTAGCTTACTTTATGACGACTGTGTATTCGTTAAAGGTAATACTACTTCTTACTCTGCTATTTTACCTACGAAACGCTTTTTTATTAATTATAGAGATGTGGTTACTACATTATCGAAGTGCTTTAAACTGTGATTATCCAAATAAAAAACTGAGGTGGATACCTCAGTTTTTTCGATAACTTATTTCATTGAGGCTAACCCTTCAACAAACTCACCAATCTTATTTTGAAAAACAAAATCAAAGTTATATTCTCGTCCTGTTAACTCTTCATTTACTAAAATTGTCGTTGCCCCTATCTCCCTCTTTGCGATTTCCGGGAATGAAGCGACAGGTTGTACTTTTAATGACGTTCCCATAACGATAAGCACATCTGTTTCATATAAACGTTGTATCGCATTTTGATATTGCGGCAATGTATCTCCGTATAAAACAACGTCTGGATTTAAAATGAAATTACACTTCTCGCAGCGAGGCACTTCATGATCAATCATATACTGCAAATCATATCCCGCTTTACACTTCGGACAGTGTGCTGTTTGAAGTGTTCCATGTAAATCAATGACATGTTTACTACCACCTAGTTGATGTAAACCATCAATATTTTGCGTTAAAATCGTAATATCTTTCCCTTGTTCTTCTAATTCAGCTAAAAAGCGATGCCCGCGATTTGGTTTATATTGATGAAACGTATTAATTTGAAAGATTTCTTTATAATGCTTCCAAAATTCTTTCGGACTTCTATTATAATATCCCCTTGATAAATACATCTCTACATTCGCATCAGCATACAATCCATTTGCTGAACGAAAATCTGGGATACCACTTTCCGTACTTGCTCCTGCACCTGTTAACACTGTAATTTTCTTCGCTTGCTCTAAAATTGAACGTACTTCTTCAAATTGTTGCACAAAAATCACCTCTATGTATATTGCTATACTTATTATACCAGTTGTTTACAGGAGGTGTTGTATGATTCGTTTTATTTAATGCGTCGTACCCCCAATTTCTACAATATCGACCTCAACTGTCGTCGTTACCTCTACTGCTGATTCTATCCCTTTACGAATAGTAGAAAGTGACATACTCGGTTGGCCTGGATAATTGCTCGCTTGTTCTGGTAAGAATGGAATATGAACAAATCCACCTTTTATTTTCTTACCATGTTTCTCTAATTCATGCATGAGACCGTAGAATAAATGATTACAAACGAATGTACCTGCTGTTTGTGAAACGGAAGCCGGTATGCCTTCTTCTTGAAGTCTTTTTACAATTGCTTTCATCGGAAGCGTAGACCAATAGGCAGCCGGTCCTTCTTCCACAACCGGTACATCTACCGGCTGGTTCCCTTCATTGTCGGCAATTCTTGCATCATCAATATTAATTGCGACACGCTCTATCGTAATATCTGGTCTGCCTCCAGCTTGTCCAATACATATAATCATTTCAGGGTTTAGTTCTTCTATATACTCTTTTAATACGCTGATTGATTTATGAAATACCGTTGGGACTTGTTTGCTAATAATCTTGTACTCTCCAATTGTTTTTTCATGTAAACTTTTTGCGACTTCCCAAGCTGGGTTGATGCTTTCTCCGCCGAACGGATCAAATCCTGTTAGTAATACTGTTTTCATAGTTTTCCCTCCTAATTAGAAACGATATACAAGGCCGTACATAATAAACATATTTATGATAAAGATTGAAAGAGCAATTGGTACTTGTGCTTTAATAACTGCATTTTTATCTTTTAGCTCTAAAAGCATCGCCGGAACGATATTAAAGTTTGCTGCCATTGGCGTAAGTAGCGTTCCGCAATATCCAGCAAACATACCGAGTGCTGCCATAATTGCTGGATTCCCACCATGCATTTGAACAATTAAAGGTAAACCAATTCCGCCAGTAATAACGGCAAACGCTGCGAATGCATTTCCCATTACGACTGTAAAAAGCATCATTCCTAAACAATACGCCATAACAGCTACGAACGGATACTCTGTCGGTAATACTTGACCGACTAAATCAGAAACGACTTGTCCAACGCCAGACTTTGCGAAAATACCGCCAAGTGCCGCTAACATCTGTGGTAAAATAACAGCCCAGCCGACAGCTTGTAATAGTCTGCTTCCTTCTTGTACAGGCGTTGTTATTTTCGATTTTGTAATACGCATCGCTGCAACGAATGCAAGTAATGCCCCTAGTGCTAATGCTACTAGCGTTACTTTATCTGGATCAACAAGGGAAACATTTCCCCATTTGATTTTCCCTAACGTTAACGTACCGATAATTGTAAAAATAGGAATTAATAGTGCAGGCATAAAAATTTTATTTTTTAATTTCTCAGCATGTTTCACACGTTCTTGTACAGGTACTTCTTTCTCTTCTGATTTTGTTACTTTATTTAGTGAAGCTAACACGACCATAGCGAGCACAATACAACCAACGTAAAACGAAGGGATTATATTTCCGAATAAAAACGTAACTGCAAATAATGCCCAAAATAAGCTAGAACCCCATCGATTTGGATGTTCACGATCAAATGCAATACGAACAGCGATAAAGGCAACGATTATACCTAATACGTAATAAATTGTATCCATTGTGATGATGTTCATTTTATATTGCCTCCTTCTCTTCTTTTTCTTTTGATGTCATCGTTTTCGCTATATATTTATCAAATCTTCTAAATCTGATCCAGCTGACAATAAGCGCAGATATTGCAGTTGGAATACCCCAAAGCGCCATATCCCACACACCGACATGCATACCTACTGAATCGAAGAATCCTTTCATTAATAAAATCGCACCAGTCGCGATAAATATATCCTCTCCGAAAAACCAAGCTGTATTTTCCGCAGCTGCTGCGTTTGCTTTAATCTTTTCTCTTAACTTTTCAGGTAACTTACCATATTTACCTTGCGCAGCCCCTTCTGCCATCGGTGCAACGAGTGGCCTTACTGTTTGTGCATGACCACCAATATTCAGTCCAAGTGCTGCTGATGATTCTCTTATCGTAAAATATGACATTAACACTCTTCCAGTTGTTGCGCCTTTTGATTTCGTTATAAGTGCTTCTGCTCTTTCTTTTAAACCGTAACGCTCTAAAATTCCGATTACCGGTAAAGTTAGTATAATCGGCATAGACATATATCTATTTTCTATGAAAAATTTACCGAACATGCTAATCACATCATAAAAGCTTAATCCTGAAACCATACCAGTAACAATACCTGCAACCATAACTACTAATAATGTATTTAATCTAAATAAAAAGCCCACTGCAACAAGTAGTATCCCGATTAATTTAATCATTCCAGCACTTCCCCCTATTTTTTATTTCGGTGCACAAATAGAAATACCATTAAATTCGAATGTTCTGTATATTTTTCTCGCAAATTGGACTGCTTTCTCTCCATCACCATGTAAACAAATTGTTTGTGCTTGAACTGCTACTTTCTCTCCGTTCACCGCGTTTACGTAGCCTTCTTTCACCATTTGAAGCACTTGCTTTATCGCTTCTTCTTCATTTTTTATAAGTGCATTTTCTTCTGTCCGGCTCGTTAACGTTCCATCTTGCTTATACGTACGATCAGCAAAAGCTTCTTGTACGAGAGTTATATTGTATTTTTCCGCAGCCTGTATAAACGCCTCGCTATTTGCTAATCCGTAAAGTAATAGCTTGGGATTACTATGATAAATTGCTTTTGCGATTGCATCTGCAATTTCCGGATTTGTCGCCGCCATATTATATAGGGCACCGTGCGGTTTTACATGATGCATGTTCCCGCCTGCCGCTTTCACAAAAGCATCTAATGCACCGATTTGATATAAAACGTAATCGTATACTTCACTCGCTGAAACATTCATGTTTCTTCTTCCAAATCCAATTAAATCAGGAAAACCAGGATGCGCGCCAATTGCTACGTTATGCTGCAGTGCCTTTTCGACCGTTTTCCTCATTACAGTCGGATCACCCGCATGAAAACCGCAAGCAACGTTTATAGAGGAAACGAACGGAAGAATTTCATCATCATTCCCCATTTTATAAGCTCCAAAACTTTCTCCTAAATCACAATTTAAATCGATTGTCGTCACGATATTCCCCTCCTAATGTCAGCTTCGTAAAGTGATGAATTTCTTTAATAGATTCATATTTACTTCTTGTTCTATGTACAATTGTTCCGCTTCTTCCAGCGTAATTTTCTCAAAAGAAACATAATCCCCCGGTTTTAACTGAGCAAGAAGTGGTAAATCTACTGAAATAATATTTCCCATTCTCGGATAGCCACCTGTCGTTTGCCTATCTGCCATTAATATAATCGGCTGTCCTCCATTAGGAACTTGAATGGTCCCAAATGTAACCGGACTCGATAAAATCTCTTTTTCTTCAATCCTATTTAAAACTTCTCCTTCAACTCTATAGCCCATACGATCAGCGTAATTAGATACTTTATACTCTTTCGTGAAAAATGCCCTTATACTTTCTTCTGTAAATTGATCATATTCAAAATCAGTTATAACGCGAAGCTTAGGATATTTCTTATACTTTGGCAGTACGCCGCTGCTAATTGCCCATTTCGTTTTGACTCGCTCATCCTTTTGTAAGTCTTGAATGAAACGCCTTGCCATTTCTGTGTGTGTACCAATTTGAAAATAATCTCCTTTTTTCAGCATTCTTCCTTCAATACCACCAATCGCAGCACGTATGTAAGTACTTTTGCTTCCCATTGTACGATCAATCTGTATACCACCTGCAAAAGTCACATACGCTCTGCAACCACTTTTCACTTTCCCAAAACAAAGCATGCTACCTTCTTCCGCTAAAATGGGACGCCATAATGGAATACGCTCTCCATTCAATAACGGCTCCATATTTGCTCCGCCAATCGCAAGTAAAGTCGTTTTCTTTATTAACAATTTAGGTCCCATAATTGTCATTTCAAGTCCCGCTTCATTCTCTTCATTACCGACTAACATATTAATCATCCGAAGTGCACTTTGATCCATGGCCCCGCCAACTGGTACACCGTATTGTTGATAATGAGATCGCCCTAAATCTTGGACTGTTGTAAACATTCCCGCATGCAAAACCTCTACATCCATTCTTTAGCCCCCTCAAGTGATACATACTCTTCCTTCGTTATTGGGATAAATCGTAAATACATACCACTTTGAATATATGTCGGTGTTTCTTCTTCTGTATTAAATAATGAAATAGGAGTTCGGCCAATAATATTCCATCCTCCTGGTGTTTCAAGTGGATATATACCTGTTTGATTTCCACCAATACCTACCGAACCAGCAGGTATTTGTAACCGTGGTGTTTCTTTTCTAGGTGTTTCTAGTTCTTTTGATAGTCCTCCTAAATACGGGAACCCTGGTGTAAAACCTAACATATACACAAAATATGTTGTCTCGCTATGTATGCGAATCACATCCTCCGCTCGTAATCCTCTACAATGCGCGACCTCTTCTAAATCAGGTCCATATTCTCCCCCGTAGCAAACAGGTATAGAAATATATTTCACATCTTGGTTCACTTCTTCTTTATACGAATTACACAGCTCTTTTATATATTGGCAAACGTAATGATATGATCCTTCACTTCTCTCATTTCGCTTCCATACTTCGTATACATTGTAGTAGACCGCTAATGAAGTGAAAGATGGTACACACTCAACCATTCCTGTAAACGGGTGCCGTCTCAACGCTTGAAATAATCGCTGCACTTTTTCGTATGTCTCCATCCCAATTTCTTCACCAAATGTAACAATCATTGCTTGATCTCCTAATGCAGAAAATTTCATCCCACTCCCTCTTTCTATGCCAAAAAGCCAAGTTCTTTCGAAATGCGATGTGCTGTTTCTTTCACCTTCGCAATAAAATATGAAATGTTACTTTCGCTATACTCAATTGCTAAACCTGAAATACTAATACCCGCTATAACTGTTCCATCGCTTGCAAAAATGGGCGCTGCTATAGCCGCTGTATGATTTTCTAACTCCGAGTAGCTAATTGTGTGACCTTCCTTTTTCGCCATTTGTAACACTTCTAACAATTGCTCCTTATCCACGATTGTTCCATCTGCAAACTGTTTTAAATCCGTTTCCTCTATGTACTTCCATGTCTCTTTCTCAGAGAAATACGATAGTAAAATTCTCGGACATGCACCAGCATAAAGCGGTGCTCTTCTTCCAACCGCGGTATACACGCGTACAGGCTGAACGCCTTCCATCTTTTCCACATAAATCGCGTCATTACCATCTTGAATAATTAAATTAACTGCCTGCCCTAAACTATTTCTAAGCTCTTTCATATATGGAATCGCAATATTTCTTACGGATAATCTTTGTGACACAAGTTGACCGAACCGTAAAAAAACGACTCCGAGACGATACTTCCCCTTCTCATTTTTTTGTAATAACTCCATTTCTTCTAACGAGCCAATTAAACGATAAACAGATGTTTTCGGCATACTCGTAAGCTGAACCATCTCTGTTAAACTTAACTCTTCATGCTCATAAAACAACTCTAAAATATCCATTGTCTTAACTGCCGTTTTATTTATACTCATTCTATCTCCCTCTTGTTCCGAATTACGGAACTTAAATTCCGTTTTTCGAAACAAACATATAATTTAAAATTATAAAATATTCTTTCAATTCTATCAATATTTTTTTAAGTATGTGACCTGATATATTTTGTCAGTAATTTTAAAAACGTAAACAATTAAATGCATTTGTAAATTTTTACATCAAACTATTACATCTCCACTATATTTCGATTATTATAATATACGCAAAACAAAATGTAAGGAGTGTTTCTTTTGAAAAAGCTGCTAGTGATTCCTGCTATTATGTTGTCTTTTTGTATAGGTTATAAGGTAACATTTGCGACAAATGAAGATACTCATTCAACCGCTAAAATTGCCCAACATCATAAAATAGCGAACGAAGAAATTCATTTTTTCGGATCAAGTATTTCTGGCTTTAACTATTCTCATGGAGATGAATTAAGTGTTCTTGTAAAAAATATAGGTGATTCTCCTTTTAGTTACACTTTATATAATGCTAAAGATTCTTGGATGATTGACGGAACTTTAAAACCTGGGGAACAAGCGATCAATGAATTTAGTATAAATTGGAGTGATTGGCTTCCTGAAGGTGAATACAAGATAAAATTTAGAAATAATGATGGTTCTCTTTCAAAAGTTCAAGTTATAGCAAAACCTACCATATAAATAAGGCACAAAAAAAGTATGGAAGAATATTTCTTCCATACTTTTTGTTTTATAACGCTCTTACTTGTTTCAACGGCCAGAAAACAGCTTGTCCTTTTCCGACAATCTCATCTTCTGAAATGAATCCGAACATACGACCATCTTTCGAAACTTCACGATTATCTCCTAAAACAAACACTTGGCCTTCTGGCACTTTCGTTTTTCCTGTGATTTGTTCTAACGTAAAGTCTGGAGTTAATACACGGCCTGCTGCTTTTTCTTTAAACTCTTTTAAATATGGTTCTTCCATCGCTTTTCCGTTTACATATAAAACATCGTTTTTATACTCAACTGTATCGCCTGGTAAACCAATTACTCGTTTTACTAAATCGTACCCTTCTTTTCCGTGGAAGACGATAATATCAAAGCGATCTAATCCACTTATACTATAACCGATCTTATTCACAAGAACTCGTTCGTTATTTTCTAAAGTGGGCATCATCGATTCACCTTGTACTAATGAGGGTGTAAATAAAACACCGCGAATAATAGCAATTAGGACAAGGGTAAATCCTATCGTTTTAGCCCATGAGAATAATTCTTTCTTCGTATTTTCCTTCATCGTTTCTCCTCTTTCTTATGTGCTTATTTTATTATTTGAACTAATTCTTGTACTAAATTCGGATCAATTTCAGAAAAACATGATTTCCCTTCTCTTACCGCTGTACCGACATGAGCTTGCGTGATTCCAGTTTCATCTAGCAATTGCTTTATATTTTCTTTCGTCACGCCAGCTCCAACTACAAGCTGAATTTGACCATCGCTTACCTTTTGCATTTCTGTAAGCACCGGTATATTCTCTACTATATTTCCTTGTCCACCTGAAGTTAAAACGTGAGTCACTTTATGAAACTTCTTTAAAGTTTCCATCGCTTCTACTGGATTTTCTATATCATCTATTGCACGGTGGTACGTTACATTTATTCCATCTACAACAGATAGTAAATCCGCTAATTTCTCGTCATCCACTTCATTTCGTTCGTTTAATACGCCTAATACAACACCAGCTGCACCTAACTTCTGCGCAATGATAATATCTTCCTTCATCATTTCAATTTCTTCTTCCGTATATGTAAAAGACTTCGCATGCGGACGAATCATAACGTGAATCGGTATATGTACCGCTTCTACCGCTTTTTTAATAAATGCATAACTCGGCGTTAAACCGCCTTCTGTATAAGATGTAATTAATTCAATTCGCTTCCCGCCAGCTCGTTCAATTCGTTTCACATCTTCTAAACATGTTGCAATAACCTCTAGCATGAGATGACCTCTTTTCGTGCTTTTTTCTTATTATAACATTAGTAAAAATAAGAAACCTAGCTTTCTCCTATAAAACTGTAAAAAGAAGAATGAAAAGAAAGATTTTTTTATTGATTGCGTTTATTGGTAATTTTATATTCTACAAAAAAAAGGAGCGATACCTAGCACTTCGGACTAGGTATCGCTCCTTTTTTTAGTTATTTTTCTTAGTTACTTCATTATAATAGTGGCTAAATGCTTCTACTAATGCGTCAACTGACGCATACAATTCTTCTGGTGTATTATCTACCCCTCCCATTTCAATAAGTAATGCATTCGGAGAAAGGTCTTGATTATATACTCCGTTCCCGCTTTTACGATCTTTAATAAAAATCCCTCGGCTTAAACCGTAATACTTCTCATCTAAATATGAATTTATTGTCGTTACTATTTTTTTATTTTTTTCATAGTTAGGATTTTCTCGTCCTAAAATAAAATAGAGCCTAGCATAATTCTTTCCGTTAATATTTTTTGTTGTAATATTTTTTCGGGCATCATCTCTATGAAGGTCCATTGGGAACATAATATTTTTATCTTGTGCTAATTTATCTTGTAATATTTGACGGGATCCTTTGTAAGATTGGGCCCAATTTAATTTTTTATTTCGCAGAAAATCCCTCATATTTGTCGTATCATGTGAAACACCTATTCCTTTTTCTTCTAACTTTTGTTTTAAATAGTTTCCAACAAACGTAATATTCACTTCATTATTTGTACTGGAAGCATCATCAGGTATCGTAGCACCTGGAATAAGAGGAATAAACGCTTCCCAACTATGTGTATGATAAATAAAAACTTTATTTTGTGTATTTGAATTTTCACCAGTAGAATTGTTTTCTTTCCCACTCTTTGGGTGTTCAATAGCAGTACCTTTATCTTTAATGTTATCTAAAGGAATACTGGATTCTTCAGGAATGTTCGTATAATCTGTTCCTTCCCCAGCAATTAATATTTCCGAATAAAATTGATTCATATTAGGAAGTTCCCGGGTTAATAAACTTCGGAGATCATTTACATTAATGTTTGTAGAAAGTGATAGTAAAAAAGATTCTAAAGACGCTCGTCCTTTTTCTTTATGAAATTCTTCTGCAAAATAACGATTTTCACTTCCTATCATATACATAAGTCCTTTAGTAGAATTCGTTCCTAATAACTGATTTATATAAAATGATTTAAATACGCTTGAATTACTAGAAATGAAGAATGAAGTGAGGATACATATAATAGTGAATAAAATACATATCACTATATACCTTACATTTAATACTTTCAGTTTCACTTTATTCATTTTATATCTCCCTTCATTTACTATATTCTTACGCATAATTTTTAAGTAATATGATTAATAATTTAATAGAACTGCCTCAACTACTATGTTTTCATTTAACCTCTTTCTGTAAAGTGAATGAGCTTAAAGTTGCTGTACGCAAATATCATCAAAGGTTTTAAAAGAAATTAAATAACCTGAGTCTATATAAATATAGAACTCAGGTTATTTAATACTATCTATTTGACCGGAGGCATTGCATTTTGATTGACTTTTTTATTTTCCATGTCAATGTCTAATTGATCTTTCAATAGCTTCACACCTTTTTTTGTAAGATGGACAGCCCGACTCTTATCCGTTTTTGTAATCCATTCCTGTTCAAAAAATAGTTTTGCTATTGCAGATCCTAACCAACCAGAAATATGGTAGCGTCGTTCACTCCAATCAAGACAAGGTTTTGCAAATACTCTCCTTTTTATCTCTGCCGTTTCAATATTTATTCCAAAATTCAGAAACCACCCCTTACCTTGTTCCGTTACAATGTATTCTCCTTCCTTTAAAATTATAAATTCCCTATGTAGTAATTTTTCAGTTATCTCTACACCGAGTCTGCCTGCAAGATGATCATAGCAAGTTCGCGCATAACGAATTTGTTTTAGCTGATCCGATTGTTTTAAAGACCGAACTTGGACTGTTGGTGCAATTGTTCCTAACTTTTCAAGAACTTCTGCTACCTCTTGATTAGCAAGTCGATAGTAACGATGTCTACCATGTTGTTCAACTGTAAGTAGATTTCCCTCTACTAATTTAGAAAGATGAGAACTAATCGTTGGATGTGACACCTTTGCCATATAAGCCAATTCGCTAGCAGGTAGTGCCTGATTATTCATTAGACAATCTAAGATAATTGCTCTTGTAGGTTCAGCAATTAGTTTAGCTATATATGAGATATTCGGATATACATTCATATTTCGATGATACCCTAACTATTAAACTGATACAATTATTTTAAGTTTAATAGTAAAGGAGAATGTATTATGAATGCAATTGATCTTAGTATATTAAATTTGAAAGAAACGAGAAGGCGCTCAGAAAAATTATGGAATTCTCTTCCCGATAATTTTCTTAATTGGAAGCCTGATCATGAAGCTATGTCCTTTGGTGAGATGATTCGTCATGTATGGAGCTCAACTTTTTATTATCATATGATTTTAAAAAACAACGGCTCAATAAATGACATACGTATCCCGTATGATGACGAGCCAATTACTTGTGTAAAAAAAGAAATTGAATTGGCACAAGTATACTTTACTGACTTTATAGAATATGTGCAATCCATAAACATAGCTGAGCTAGATTCAACTCTTATTGATCGAAGCGATGTTGGCTATCAACGATATTTAGGGGACATGCTATTAAGAATTGCCTATCATGATGCGGTCCATGCAGGTCAATTTTTACAATATTTACGAATGGTAAACTTGGAAAGACCTTTAATTTGGGATTAAAAGTTGTCAAACTAACATTGCAATACATATTCATTCAGCCAATAACAATCCAAAATCATGATAACCATTTATACTAAAAATCTACATCTCAATCTGATACGTCGCACACATAAAAAGCACGTGTTCGATTATTAATCAAACACGTGCTTTCAAAACAACTATATTGTCCATAAACAATAAAATATAAGTTAAAAAAACTACGATTGAAACGCCGCATCCGCTAATATAGATAGTGTTGCATCATCCATCGGCGGATTGTGTAATCCTGCTCTGACGTTTAAATAGTAACGATGAAGTGGATTTTTTTCTGATAAACTTTTTGCTCCTACTATGCGCATTGCTTTATCTACAATTGATATTGCCGCATTCGTTACGGCATATTTCACTGCTGCTAATTCGGCTTGCAATGATAGTTTATCCTCTGCTTCATCGTACTTTTTCGCAATTTGATATAAAAAGACGCGAGCTTGCATAAGCTCAAGTTCTAATTCTCCAACTAATCTTCTAACATTCGGCAATAAACTAATAGAATGATTTAAACTATTTGGCTTGTATGATCCCGCAAACTGAACTGCATAATTTCTTGCTGATTGTGCAATTCCTAAATAACATGCTGGTATATGTAGCAACCAGCCAATACCCTTTTGTTTCACTTTCCCGCCCTTTACATCTGTAAAAAAGCGACTTTCTATCTCTACATTTTGTAAGACAAGGTCATGACTAGCAGTCCCTCGCATCGCAACGCTATCCCACGTTTCTTCAATGGATACACCGAGCGTATTTCTCGGAATGACAAACTCACCAACTTCTTCTCGGCCTTCAATACTCGCTGAAATAATAAAATAATCAAGTATTGGCGCCATCGTTGTAAAAGTTTTTCTTCCATTTATAATCCACTTCTCGCCTTGTTGAACCGCTATTGTTTCTGGTTTACCGCCACGCGTCGGACTCCCTGTTTTTGGTTCTGTTGCTGCCCGGTTAAAGAGTGCACCGTTACGCACTTCTTCGCAAAACCATTTGAACATCTCATCATTCCAAGAGTGATTTTCCGCTAGCTCTTTCACAATGCCAATATGCCAGCCAATTGATAGTGCAGTAGCTCCGCAGCCTTCCGCGATTTTCTCTTGAAATAAAACGAAGTCATATAAAGAAATCGCACTACCACCAAATTCCTTTGGTAACGTTAATTTCGTATATCCGATATCTTTCAAATCACTCATATTTTCATACGGAAATGACCCTAATTCACTTAGTTGATGCTCCCTTTCCATGAACTTTGGAAGCAATTTATTTATTTGTGCAATAATGAAAGATTGTTCTTCTGTTTCAACAAATGAGAGTGCCATACTATAATCTCCTTTATGCTCGATTCATCAACCGCTCACTTTTTCATTATGATTATATGAAGCTACCTCTCTATTGTTTCACTATTCCGATAAAAATACAATGTTTTTGACTAATAAGAAAAGTTCCTATTTAAAGATAGGTTCTTTTCTTATATTAGTCTCCCTTCAATGCCTTTAATGGCAAAGAGGTTACATATCCAATGTACGAGAATAATTCTTTAAAGAAGAATGGAATTTCTGTATCTAACGTTTTATATGCTGATGTCGGCGTTGGTGAAGCATACGCTTCAATATTAATATGTTTTGCGATTCTCATTGCGCGTTTCATATGAAGTGGATCACTTACAATCGTGTATGTGCGTATTCCGTTCTCTATTCCAACTTCCTTCGCATTCTTTAAGTTTTCTTCTGTGAAAAGGGATTTTGTTTCAATTAAAATATCTTCCTCTTTTACACCTTGTTTCATTGCATATACTCTTGCAGTACGCGCTTCCTCAAGTTCTGCCTCGAACTTTGTACCACCTGTAAAAATAATCTTTTTAATATCTCCGTTCTTATATAAAGAAATCGCATGATTAATTCTTTCTTTAAATACAGGAGATGGTTTTCCGTTCCAAGAAGCTGCTCCTAGTACGATACCAGCATCCGTTTTCACGCCATCATTTGTTTTAAAACGATAACTCCAAATATCGTAAGCTGCATAACTTACATATAAAATAGCAGAACAAATCATTAGTAAAAATACTTGAAAGATTCGTCTTTTCTTACTCTTCTTATTTTCTTTCATTTGTAATTGCCTCCGTACATCATCCATACTTCTATAAAAAAACATTTATATCAAATCGTTTCGTTTGAGTTTATTTAAAAGAAGGAACTTTACTTGTTATTTATGTATAAAAGGGTTTTCATTTAAAATTGAGGATTATCAATTCATTTTTATTTGCGGTTTTCATTACATGTTTTAAATTCATAAGTTTATTACCATACAACTACATTGTAACGAATTTTTTCTCAGAAGGGAACGATGAAACAAAAGGAATTAAAATAAAGTAGCATTTTGTAAGAAAAAAGGTATATTTTTCATACATCACGAACAATATACCTTTCAAAACACGAATTATAACTTTTCTTTATACAACTCTAAATTTTCTAATAAACGTGCTTTCACAACTGGCCATTCGCTTACGATAATACTATACACAACCGCATCTCTCACATGTCCACTTGGCAATTTCCTTTCATTTCTAAGCACACCTTCTTTAACTGCACCTAACCTTTCAATTGCTCGTTGTGCATTTTCGTTTCTTGCATCTGTCTTAATTTGTACCCTCAGCATACGCAGTTTTTCAAAAGCATACTGGAGAAGCATATACTTACACTCTGTATTGATACTCGTACGTTGCACACTTGGATGATACCACGTTTGTCCTAACTCGACTGTTTTATCTTCTACTGAAATATTATATAGACGTGTACTTCCTACAATCGTATTCGTCTGTTGATCCACTACAACGAAAGGTATTTGAGTACCCTTCCCATAACCCTGTATCGCTTTTTGAACGTATTGTTGCATATCTTGCACATTATCCATTTTAGAAATTAAATACGCCCAAATATCCCGATTTCCTTCTACAATCGAAAACAAAGTTTCGACATCATCACTATCTATTATCCGTAACTTTGCTCTTTCGTGAATGATTTCCATTTGTAAGCCCCCTTTGTTGTTACTATATCATATGAAACAAAAACGTTTTATAAGAATAATAGAATGTTTTTAAAAGAATTCCTTTTCAGATATAATCTTCTCGTATAAGGTAGGAAGGCTCATCAATAACCTTTAAAAAGGAAAATTTTGATAATTCCCAATAAATTCTATATAATGATAAACGGGAGGGGATAAAAATGCTAGATCAAATTACTTGGGGAACGCCAGGCAGCTTATTATGCTTAGGTTTCTTTTTTGCAGGACTAGGAATCTTCTTAAGAAGCATGACGTCATATTCAAAAAATAAATAAAAACATCACAAAAACAGAAAATAGTATATTTTCACGTTTTAGGATATTTGATTTTCTTAGCTTGATAGTAATGTGGGAGTAGCCCGCTTTTAAACAAAAGAAGCCTTCTGTAAAAAGGCTTCTTTATTTATAGCTTTATCTGTTAAAAACTTTAAAGCAACAAATAAGCAATCGGTGTAATAATAAGTAACGTTAAAATCGTTCTTTGTACGTAGAGAATAATAAGTTCTGATACTTTTAACGGAATGTCTGTCGATAAAATACAAGGAATGGAAGCTGAGAAGAACAATATAGATGATACCGAAACAACCGCAATGACAAACTTTGTCACAAGTGGTGCACTTACAACTAAAAGAGAAGGTAAAAACATTTCTGCGATACCAACGGATGCCGCTTTAGCAGCTAGTTCTGCTTCTGGTAATTGTAATAGCCATGTAAATGGATAGAAAATATAACTGATCCAATCAAATATTGGCGTAAATTTCGCTAAGACGATACCAATTAATCCTACTGACATAATGGATGGCAAAATTCCCATCGTCATAATAAATCCATCTTTTAAATTTACTGCAATGTTTTTCATAATACTCGGTGCAGATTTTGATACTTCTAATGCATCTTCCCAAGCACGTTCTAACATTTTCTCCTTATAAACAGGCTCTGGAAACCCTTCTTCCGTTATGTATGTATCTGGTTTTCTACTAAGTGGCGGGATTCTTACGGTGATAGCGGTCACGATGAATGTTACAACGAGAGTAGTCCAAAAATAAACATTCCATAAATGCATAATGTCTAATGTTTTTGCGATGATAATCATAAATGTTGCGGATACTGTAGAAAAACCTGTAGCGATAATCGCTGCTTCTTTTGTCGTATACTTTCCCTCTTTATACACGCGGTTCGTGATAAGAAGTGCAAGCGAATAACTCCCCACAAATGAAGCGACCGCATCGATTGCTGATCGTCCTGGTGTTTTCCATAACGGTCTCATAATCGGACGGCAAAATGTACCGATAAATTCAAGTAATCCGTACCCGACTAATAACGCTAAAAAAGCCGAGCCAATTGGAACGAGTAAACTTACCGATATTACTAGTTTTTCATACAAAAACGGCCCTACATCTTGTGCAAAGAACCAAGCTGGTCCTACTTTCAAGCAATACAATACGCCAAAGACAACACCAACTACTTTTAAAATCGAAAAACAAATGTCTACGATAGATGCATTCCACTTTTTCGTATAAAATGGATAAATCGCACCCATTATCATAACAAGTAGTGCGTAATAAGGTACGACGCTCGGAACAGAAGTCCTGATCCATGAAACGATATGATCAATCATAATGGACGAAGCACCGTTTATCGTAACTGGTACGAAAAACATAAACACCCCAACTAGACTAGCGAGTATAAACCGGAGAATCCCCCCCTTCTCACTCCCAGTCTTAATTACATTCCTTTTTAATTCAATTTCACTCAAAATTCGACACCTCCTATTATCTAAATATTCTGTATAATAATGTTGGATTCCTTCTTTCCATTTCTAATATTTCATCATATGAAAAAGCCTATTTTAAAATAGGCTTTTTCTACTATCTCTCATAATCATCCACAATCACTTGAATAACACGATACGATTCCTCTGCCACTATTTTATTACTAGTCTTATTTGCATCATATGTAATTAACGCTTTCCAAAGTGCCCATCCTCTCGCTCTATTCCACGTTTCTTCATCTATTTGTAATACTTCTTTAAATATTTTTCTACTACTTTTATCAAAAAACGTCCATGCCATCGCTGCATCACAAGCTGGATCTCCTACTCCTAAAATACCAAAATCAATTACGGCGCAAAGCTTTCCGTCCTTAACGAGTAAATTTCCTGGTGCAACATCCCCATGAACCCAAACTGGCTTGCGCTCCCACGTTGACTGAAGTGCTACATCCCAAAGATGCTTTAATATTGTTTCATCAAAAACGTCCTTATTATTTTTGATAGCACCTCTCGCCTCTTCATCATATACAGCTATAAGCCCACCTCGGTAAAAATTATGTGCTCCAGCTATTGGGCCTTTCCTCGCATCAATGGATTGTAATTCTACTAAAAATGATCCTAAGTTCTCCGCAAATTCATTTAAGTCACGGACATTTTGTTTCGTAACAGTTTCTCCTTCTATCCACTTATTTATAGACCAAGGCCACGGATACTCTTCAGATGGATTTCCTTTCGCAACTGGTGCAGAAATCGGTAAAGAAAGCTCCTTACTTAATATAGGTAGCCACTTATTTTCTTTCTCTACTTGTGGTGCATATCCCACGTCACTTGGCAATCTTACACTCATCTCATCCCCTAGGTGAAACGTTCTATTATCATGCCCACTAAACTTTACAGGCTTCACGTCTAAATGTGCCCATTTAGGAAATTGTTCCCCTATCAACCTTTTTACTAAATCAGTATGAATTTGATTCATTCACTTGCCCCTTCTCTTTTGAAATTTACTAAGTCCATCTGTACTCCCAATATAATCAAAACCACTACTCTTATAAAAGTCATTCAACGTACGATTATGTCCAACACAATCTAGTTTCAAAAACTTTTTGTCATGTTGTACATTCTCTTCTACCCACTGTAAAATCCATTCTCCGATTCCATTCCCCTTATACTTCCGTTTCACCGCAAATCTATGAATATATAAAGAATCGGAAACTTCCTCCTTACCAAAAATATGCTCATCCCATTCACTTTGTTTAGGAGATACTGTAATCGTACCGACAATTTCCTCTTCTTTCATAACAACATACGTATACTTCTCTCTTATGCCTTCTAATATTTCAACTGTAGCTTCTCCTCCTAAAAGATACTGCCATTGATTCACTTCTTTATGTTGTAGCCACTGTGCTACTTCTTTTAATAGAGTGATGATACTATTGCTTTCCTCTTCAGTAGCAGTTCGAATTGTATATTCTTTAACTGTATTCCTCTTCATATTGCTGTTCTCCTTTCAAAACTTACTTCTCTCTTTATTAATTTACGTTTTATACATTATATACCAAAAATAATCATTACACCTTCAAGGTACCTATTTTACAACTTGTATTCCATCAAAAAAACCGCCCACTACTAGTGAAACGGTTTTAATTCCTTAAACATTCACTTCGACTTCACAAAATAATATAAAAACCACACCGCATGATTTTGTTCATCGGCAGCTATTCTGCGCAACAACTCTTTCAGATGTGCATCCGATGTCTCATCTGAAATTTCCAAATAGAAATCAACTGTCTTCTGTTCATCTTCTATTGCGAATTCTAATCCTTGTAAGTACGTATTCGGACATTCTTCCGTAATTTGTGGTTTCGGCTGCTGGCCAGTTACATTTGTATAGATTTGTACAAACTGATGAAAATGCTTTATTTCATCGTTTCGAATTTCAAGAATTTGATTTCGTTCCGCCACATTTGGAGCCATCTTAGCTAATTTCGCATAGCAATTTATAGCACTAAACTCTCCATTAATCGCTTTCTCAATATCACGAATCAGCTTATCATTTTGCCTATACGAATCATAATAATTCGAATTATACATCGTATCCCCTCCATTATTTCGCATAACATTTTATGCAATTTGAAATAGCAGGAGCATGTATATAAAATGATACCGCATCTTCTATTCCCTATAAAATATAGAAAAACCTGTCCTACTTGATTTCCCTATAAGTTTATAAAAATCAAACAACGCTTCACTCCTAGTGAAACGTTGTTTGATTTTACGCATTTACTTCCGTTTTATGTTCCTTCACTACACTACGTTTGAAAGCAGTCGCTAAAATAATCATCATACTTACCACACCAATCCAAACGAGCACAGTAAGGGGTGTACTCCAGCTTAGCCCTTTTCCGAAGAAGAATATTTCTCTAAGTCCTTCGATCATAAATCGCATTGGCAACCATGCGTACACCCAGTCTTGATAAAATGGCGACAACATTTCCGGTGCTAACGATAATAACGGTGCACCGAAGAATAGTAAGAGAGCGAATACACCGATTCCCTTTAGTCCAACTAATGAAAGTACCGCCGATATCATTAAGAAGAAACTAAAGGATGTAATAGATAAAAACAGTGCCGTATCAGTGAAATTCGAAATGTTTAATCCTACCATTCCATCCGCAATCCATGTAAGGCCAAACCCAATTACAAGTGCCGCGACAGCTCCTGTTATTATTTGTTTTAGTTTTAATACGAAGTTTTCTTTTCTTGTACCTACTAGCATTTTACTTATCGCAATAAAGATAATTGCTGCGCTCGCTAAACTTGCAATCCATAACGGCTGGAATAAAGACATCGGCGAGTTACCGTTCGCACTATTTTTTCCGATTTCATTTACGTTTGTCACTTTCTTTGCAATTGGTGTGACTACATTTGAAACTTGGTCTTCTGTTAATGTAGCTCCTTTTGCTTTCAATCCTTCTAATAGTTGTGTGCGAACAGTATTGTTCATATTATCAACGATCGTATTTAACATTTGTCCTGCCATAGTTGATGCCGCTGTATTCATTCCTTGGTTTATGAATATTTCTATCTCTGGCGAAGATGGCTGTGGTGTTCGTAATGATGCTTGTTTTGTGCTAAAGTCTTTCGGAATAACTAATGCTGCGTAATATTCTTGATTATTTAAGCCATTTTGAACTGCTTCTTTATTTTTTACTTCTACCCACTTCACCGCAGGTTCTTCCTCTGATTTTGATGTCTTTTTCATATTATCAACAATCGTTTGCCCCATATTCATCTTCGATTGATTCGGAATTTCTACTCCTTGATCCTCATTTACAATTGCGATTGGCAAATTTTTCGGCTGAGGTTGAACGTTTGGAAATAACGTTAATGAAAAAATAAAAACTACAAGTAGTGCAATAACCGGTGATAATAATAAAAGTTTATTTTTAAACATTTTCTTTTCTCCTCCTATAATTTGATTTATAATAACCAACAACGTGTTGTTTATTTATATTTGAATTATATGTTCGAGTTGAACCTTATACAATAATCAAAAATCGTGAATGTGTCGGTTATAAGACACATCTTTGAAATGTGTTGGCTAAAAAGAAGGAGGGACATACTTTGCGTGATAGTAATTTAGATTTACGCGTTATTCGTACGAAAACTGCGATACGAAATGCATTGGTCGAATTAATTGAAGAAAAAGGTTTTGACGCCATTACAGTGAAAGATATTACAACGAAAGCAAACATGAATCGCGGTACTTTCTATGCGCATTATCAAGATAAATTTGATTTAATGACGAAATGCCAAGAAGAAATTATGTATGAGTTTTCTAGCATTGCCAAACAGAGATTACCTGAAGTTATTGCTGATCTTGGGTCAAATCCTTCCCCAACAATGCCGTTTATACTTATCACTTCTATTCTTGAATTTCTAAATGAAAATAGTGATTTTATGAAAGCTGTATTAAGTCCAAAAGGTGATTTATCTTTCCAAACAAAACTGAAAGACTTTATGTGGAAAACACTATTTGAAGATACAAATGGTGCTCTCATTAATAAGGAGAATTTACTTGTCCCAAGCCAATATTTAGCTTCTTATATGGCATCTGCTCATATAGGTGTCATTCAGCAATGGTTAAATACCGGGCAAAAAGAAACACCTGAGGAAATTGCTCGTATTTTATCAACAATCGCAGTTCATGGACCTTTTTATGCAGCTGGTTTAAAGAAATAAGTCAGCTATATAATAAAAGATCATCCACTATAATAGCGGATGATCTTTTGTTTCATTACAACACTTCAATATACCCTTCTGTTCCATGTACACGAATTCGTTGACCGTCTTTTATTAATTTCGTAGCATTCTCTACTCCAACGACTGCTGGTAATCCGTATTCACGTGCAATCACTGCCCCGTGCGTCATGAGCCCGCCAACTTCGGTAACTAATCCTTTTATAGACACAAATAACGGTGTCCAGCCCGGGTCAGTAAAAGCAGTAACTAATATATCTCCATCTTCTAAATTCGCATCTTCCATGTTTAAAATAACGCGAGCTCTTCCCTCTATAACTCCTGAAGAAACAGGCAAACCTACAATCGCGTCAGCTGGGAGGTTTTCTCGTTTATATTTACCTGTAATGATTTCTCCATCAGACGTCATCACACGCGGAGGCGTTAGTTTTTCATATAATTTGTAATCATTTTTTTGCTTATGAATAAGCTCGTAATCTAGTTTATTCGTGCGAACGACTTCGTGAAGTTCTTCAAAAGTTAGATAATATATATCTTCTATTTCATTAATAACGTTATTTTGCACAAGTTGCTCCGCTTCTTTCAGTAATGCCTGCTTATATATGAAATAACGATTAATCATGCCGTATTTTGGATATTCACGATAACCGATACAATTACGGATGTTACGAATCATTCGCTTCGTCTCTTCTACTTTTTGTGTACCATCCGGCAAGTGTTGCAATCGATCTACTAACTCTTCTTCTTTTTTCAAAGCTTCTTGCAGTCCCTCTTCAAACTTCCGCTTACTCGCACCAACTTCAAAGTCTCTTATATTATTTAAAATTATTGGGATCATGGTTGTTGGCTTTTCACTCCAGCGCGTTTTCGTAATATCGATTTCTCCGCTACATCTCATTCCGTATTTATTTAGAAAAGTTAGAATGGCATCTCGAGCTTTTTCTCCGCCTTTAAATTGAACTAATTCATCTAAAAAGTTATCATTTTCTACATGTTGTAAATACGCAATAACTTCTGGATATGGCCGAATCACATCAGCAACATCGAGTAATGCTAGCCCCATTTCAGACGTAATATTATTTTGTACGGATTGAGAAAGTGTGTCTGCTGCATTCTTTTCGCCTAGCCATTGCTCCATTTTTTCATTGATCCATGTTGAAGCATCCATACCTGCCATAATGACAGCCATACTTTGTGGATGAAATAATATTTTCTTTAATTGCTGAATATCTTCCAAAATAAAATCAAGTACATCCACTCCTGATTTCGTTTGCATGTTTCGTTTTAACTCTTCGATTGATGCTTGATTCCTCTTTATTAAATCCGTAACGATTGCTGGATTGTTTTCGACTTGTGGTTGCGAACTTGCAGGTGGTCCACTTTTACCAACACTCTTTTCTTTTTCATCATCTCGTAACAATGTAATAAAATCATCTCGCTCGACTACAGTCGTTAATGCATCTTTAATAAGTGGTTCCGAATTCCCTATCATATTTAATAAAAGTTCTCTACTAGTAGGCGAAGCCAATCTTTGTGCAACATCTACAAACAACCTTCCTCCAGCTTGAAACCTCTGTCCAAAAGATGTTAACTGGAATAAAGACATTCCTAATGGCTTCAAAGGATCGGTCATCATTTGCTGGTGACCAACCGATACATACACATGATTTTCCCCATCATTTACTTCTGGTATTGGATATAAAGTCGTGATTGGGCGACTTTGGACAATATAAAATGTATCATCCACTAAACACCATTCAATATCTTGTGGACAACCAAAATAGGCTTCAATCTGTCTTCCGATCTGTGCTAGTTGTAAAATTTGTTGTTCAGACAATGTTTGAATTTTTTGCTGAGCCGGATCAATCTGTTTCGTCTCCGTTCCGCCCTCTTTTAAAGCATAAATAGCTAATTTTTTAGTCGCTATCATCTTTCCGGTAATTTCGCCTTCTTTTACTTTATAATTATCGGCAGAAACCAGTCCTGATACTAACGCCTCACCAAGTCCAAAACTGGCATCAATGGATAACACCTTTCGGTTAGAGGTAACCGGATCAGCCGTAAATAAAATACCCGAAGCCTTAGGGAAAACCATTTTTTGAACGACAACACATATAGAAACTTGATTATGTTCAAAACCATTTTGCATGCGGTACATAACTGCTCGCTCTGTAAATAAAGAAGCCCAGCACTTTCTTACATGCTGCAAAATCGCTTCTTCTCCGATAATATTTAAATACGTATCTTGTTGACCAGCAAACGAGGCATACGGTAAATCTTCAGCCGTAGCACTAGAACGCACCGCATACGCATGTTCATTTCCAAAACGTGAGAGATAATGAGCTACTGATTCCACTACATCAACTGGAATTTCCACTGCCATAATGCTTTCTCTAATTTCCTTACTGATTTCACCAATTTGAGCTCGCTCTTCACGTTTCAACTTTGTTAGCTGCTGCAACAAAGTTTGAAGCTCTTCATTTTGCTCGATGGCCTTTTCATATCCTACCGTTGTAACACAAAATCCTTCTGGCACTTGTATCCCTTGAATTTTGGATAACTCCCCTAAATTTAATCCTTTTCCACCAACGAGTGAAAGCTGCGCGTTTTTTATTTCCTGAAAATCGAGAACGAAAGAACTCATTTACCATCTCTCCTTACTATGCATGTGTTCTTGATTGTAGCAGTAGTAAATACGAATAAACAGTCTATTTCGAACTTGATTTACATGATATAATTAAGTTAGGAAGAGATTAATAAGAAGCCCCAGTTGAACAACAGCAACTGGGGCTTCTTATTTCCGCTCAATTTTAAATTATTATTTATTCACAACTAACTTCAATGTATTTCTGCTTTTTCCCCTTTATATATAGAAACGCCATTCATTATCACACACAATTCTTACCTCAACAAATGGTATCTAACCCGAAATATGCTTTATTTTATCCTCCTGTGAGCCTTTTCACAGGAGTTTTTATACATACATATATTATTTATAATGAATCAGTTCTCCTATTTTTCAAAAGCATGTTCGGTGTCATAATAATGCTTTTTAGAATTTATATATACCTACTAATTTTTCTGAAAAAGGATGATTGTATTGGAAATGAAAAAGCTTCAAGGAATTTATGATGATGTTATTAGTTTAGGAGAAAATTGTTATACTGCTATTCATCTAAAAAAATATAGGTTGCGGAAATATTCAGGTCCTCTAGATTGGTTTGTATCACCGAATCTTTCTTCTATCAACGAATTATTGAAAAATAATTTTATAGACTTTATGGAGTTAAAAAACATGCACGCAATGCCGGATCAAAATGTTGTGTTTAATGATGGCGTGATACAACCTGTTTTTTCTCATATTATAAAAGATACAAAATATAACGTGACATCTTATCATGATTTCCCTGTTATTCCAAATGAAGATTGGTTCATCACATACCATGATTTTAAACAAAAATTAGATCGAAGAATTGATAATCTTTACAAAAAAATGCATAATTCACAATCCATTTTATTTGTTAGATGGGGCGGAAACTTGACTGAAGCGCTAGAATTACAAACAGTTTTATCAAATATTGTTAAAAATAATTTTAAGATCCTTTTCCTCTATCCAACAGGACTTGAAAATGAAATAAACGAATTAGAATGGGGGCTTGATCATGTTTTTCCCATTCAAGTTTCAAGTAATTATCTAAATAAAAGAACTTGGTATATCCTCTTAAAAGATATACACCTAAACTCAAAATAATAAGTAGCTAATAATATAGCTTAAATAATGAACAGTGGGGCTATCGCTTTTCACACGCTTAAGGAAAAAATTTATTTCGGTACATTCATTAAAAATAAGATTATTAACCTTTCTCTAAGAACATACAAATGCATAACATTCCATATTTCCCCACCAGAACGATTGGTAGATGAACAAATCGTTCTAGGCATAAGCTTAAAGATGAGCCTGTTACCTAAAAACATACTTTAATCAATCTCAATTATATCACCAAACTTTAATATCCTTTGATTACGAAAAGCATCGGTACAAGTAATCGACTCATTTAATGGATTTATATCAACTACAGTTATGTAATTTTTATATAAGTAGCCACCACTATACTATGTATTGTAAAACCTCCTCCTCACCTAAATACAAAATTAACAGCTTATTTTCAATCATTTCTTTTGCATCTTGCGTTCAGATTGGACGCGGGACTTTCATTTGCTCATGTATCATTTCTTTAATACAGGCGAACTGCTCTGGCATACTAGCAACGATAAAAAAGTAGGCATGCTAAATAAGCCTATTAAGTTTGTTTAAAAAATCGCTTTACTGCATTTATACAACGATATTATACAAAAGTTATGGCACCCTTCTGAATTACCATTAATTAGGGATAATATATGTTATTATATATTTGTAATTAATGAAATAATAAGAAAGAAGGGGTTGTTGTGGAAACAAAGATTATAGAAACAAAAAAGAAAATTGATTCAAAATCTCTTTTGGCTTTAGGATTATTAATTATTTCAGGAATTGTATATCAATGTATTGCACTTATAGTAGGTAATATACCTGAATTATTAGAAATGATTCTTGAAGCTTCATGGAATCTTGTATTATGTGGAATTATAGGATACTATTTTTTAGGAAAAATATCTTTAGAGCAATTCAAACATTTTAAATTTAAAACATTACTCTGGGGTGTACCTTTAACAATCGTAGTGGGCATGGGTTCAGGCACACTATATAGCTATATTTTTGAACCTCCAACTACAAATTCTGTTGCTCAAGTAATAAGCGTTTCGATGATTTTGACCCGTGTACCATTCATGTTAATGGGTGAAGAATTGCTATGTACTAACATAATCATCGCATTACAGAAATTAGGATTAAAATTTGGTACAGCATCAATAATATGTAGCGTTCTGTTTGCCTTGTGGCATATTCCTGCTTATGGTTTCGTGCCAATGCAATTATTGATAACTATAGTCCCTGTTAGGTTATTACTGAATTATATATGGAAAAATTCAAAGAGTGTTTGGGTAAGTTGGATTTGCCACCTTGCTTTCGACATTATTGGATTTTTACCAATGCTTTTTAAATAAAAAATTACATTGTACTTATAAGTAACAAACAATAACATAAAAACAAAAAGAACCTTAGGGTTCTTTTTTACTTAACAGAAAATATTACTTAGAATATAGATAAAATACCCATTCATTTCAGGGACAGGTACATGAGAAATATATATATTTTTACACCTATAAAAGGACTCTTCAATGTTTGACACAAACTATATTGACTTCGAAAATTTTCAAATAGGCATTCAAAATATGAATTCGTATTTTGAATGCCTATTTAGTAGTGATCATTCTTATTTTTTAGGTTCTTTAAGTTTTAATATATTAGTCGGAAGTACGTGTTTTATAACTTGAAAACCCATGGTACTTACACTTTATATTATGAACTTCTTTTGTAACTTTGGGTTTTGCATAAAAATAGAAATAACACTTGAAGTAAATGAGCATTTCTTTGTAAATAGTACAAAAATACATCAGCTAAAAAGTTCTAATCAATTTCAATTACATCACCAAACTTAAAAATCTTCTTATTACAAAAAGCATCCGTGCAAGTAATCAACCCATTCAAGGGATTTATATCAACTACAGTTATGTAATTTTTATATAAGTATCCACCTCTATAATATGTAAGTAAAATCTCTTCCTCACCTAAATATGAGATTAACAGCTTGTTTTCAATCATTTCTTTTGCATCTTGCGTTAAGATGGGACGCGTGACTTTTGTTTGCCCCTGTATCATTTCTTTAATACAGGCGAACTGCTCTGGCATACTAGCAAACGGTTGCCACTTTACCATTCCTCTTCCTTTTGGCATATTAGCATTCTTCACGATTTGTGCCCTCCTAATAATGTGTTTCTATATCTTGCTGTTGCGACGCTTGTGTAGGAAATTCCACGTAAAATACTGTTCTTACCAAATCGTGTTCGAATTTCGTCCATAACCTTCGTTAATCTCATTTCTTTTTCTCTTTGTATAATGTTATCGAAAAGCGAAATTTGCTCTTCTCCTTCATGTATTAAATTTGTTAAGGAAAGACTTATCGAGCGAATCGGCTCTCCTGTATGCCGTTCGTATAAAAAATATGTACAAACGTTGTAAATGTCCATCGTTAAATTTGTTGCTCTGTTTAACGTATGTGCTTTTTTTATTCCTCCTCCGTATTCCCTACTATACCCAACTGAAAAATGAATCGTTTGCGCGTATTTCTTTTCTCGTCTCAATCTGTAACAAACTTCTTCTACATGCTCTAATAAAATAACGATGAACTCTTCTATTGAATAATCACGAAATAATATTTGGCTTTTCGCTATAGATGTTGTCGCTGGAACATATTTCTCTGCTATTCTGCTCAAATCAATCCCGTTACTATGCAAGTGTAATTCTTCTCCTATTACACCAAATGATTGTTTTAAATACTTCAATGGGTACTGCGCTAAATCCCCAATCATATGTATACCTTTTTGATTTAATTTCATTTCCGTTTTATACGATATACCCCAAAATTTACTGAGCGGTCTAATACTCCATAACTTCTCGGGTATATCGTCATACGTCCACTGCGCTATTCCATCTTTATTCTTTTTTGCTTCCACATCCATCGCTACTTTACTCAATAATAAATTTGGCCCAATACCAATCGTACTTTCGATCCGTGTACGTTCATATATTTCTCGCTTGAACTTTAATGCAAACTCACACGGATTACTCGCAAACAAATGAATACTTGCGGTCATGTCCATAAAAAACTCATCGATACTATATTGATGAAAATCTTCCGGTGCAACATACTGTAAAGCTAAACCTGTTATATAAGTTGAACACTTCATATACGTATGCATAATTGGATTCACAATAATAATATCTGGTCGCTTCGGTATTTCGTACAATCTTGCCATCTTCTTTATTCCTAACGCTTTTAATGGTGGTGTTGCTGCCAATACGATCGATCCACTCCGGTGTACGTCTCCTACAACAGCCAATTTTGTATATCGTGGATCCAGTCCTTTTTTAATACATGATACGCTTGCATAAAAGCTACGAAGATCTACACAAAGAATAATACGATTCGGTAAAAGAGAATAATCATACAAGGTTATCACTCCTAACAAAAGAACTTTTGTTCTTATTATATACGAACTAATGTTCTTTTTAAAGGTATTTTCATGAAAATTTTGGTTAAAATAACCGTCATATCTATGCGCTATCAATTAAGGTAAGAAAAACTATGTATACAAAACCGCTATAATTTCCAATTAACTCATAAGTATAAAACTACTAAAACAAACCAATTAAACCTTTATTATCAAAACATACTTTATATAAATTCCTTTGTTTCTTATATGTGTGAAGATGATAAAATAAAAAGCAAAGATTTTTATTTTACTTCAGCTTTCTTGCCTCTCATGCATATATTCTTCTAATTTTAATTTTTTCTTGTATATTTTTTCAGCAAAATCTCCTATATAGCGCATGTACCAAGATTCATCCGCATAGCTAGTTACATCCTCCTTTTTTCTATTGTTAATAGCTTCACAATAAAAACTGTTAAACGGAAAAAGTGCGAAGTCTTAAATTAGACTTCGCACCTTATATAAATTTACAATTAGTTACAATACCTATACAAATACAATAGTATATAAAATAATCACTCATTATATGTGTTGCTCTTTTAATCGACCAATGTATAAACCAATCCTTTTACTTAGCCATCTCTTATAGTTGGTTTGATTGTTTCTATATACTTAATTCCCTCTATACTCATTTCAAGCGGTAATCCATTCCGATTGGAATTATAAATGACAAAATTTATCCGTTTTTCCTTTTTGCCTACTTGCTAAATTCAGCAAGTAAAATATCTTTAAAAAATTCCGGATTATAAATGTTTAAACTGTTCGCATTGATAGCAAATGTATGTTTCCCTCCAAGTGTTCCACCAACAAAAGTGGAAAACCCTGGAACAGCACCCCTGTGTCCCCATACCGAAACACCGTTCGGAAGCTTAATTTCAAGGATTCCAAGGCCATATCTAGTTCCCTCTCTTTCTGTAGGAACTGTAGTAAGCATTTGTTTTAGTTGCTGTTCCTTCAGTAGTTTGCCACTGAGTAAATAAGAGAAGAATTTGTTTAAGTCGTCAGCATTAGAAATCATATCTCCATCCGAGCTACCTGGGTTAATATAAGTAACGTCTTTTAGCTCACTTGCTCCGTCTAGTTGCAAATAGCCACGTGCATGCTTGGTGCCTGGAATCACGTTTGAATTGCCAGGTAGGAATGTATTTGACAAATCAAGCGGTTCAATAATCCGATTTTCAACCTCTTCCGCATAGCTGTTTCCTGTTACTTTTTCAATAAGGATCCCCAGTATTACGTATCCTGTGTTTGAATAAGACCACCCCTTCCCTGGAGCAAAGTTTGGAGGAAGGGAAATCCCCATCTTTACAAATTCTTCAGCCGTATACGATTTTTTTATATCCGTAATATCAAAGTCTTTTGAATTTATATAGTCAGCAATACCACTTGTATGATTCAATAGTTGCCGGATCGTAATCTGGTTACCATCATATCCGTTTCCTTGAATGACACCAGGCAACCATTTTTCAATGGAGTCGTCTAGATTCAAACGGTTCTCTCCAGATAATTGAAGTAGAACTGTTGCAATGAACGTTTTCGTCACACTGCCAATGCGAAAGCGAAAATCTTCTTTCATTGGTTTCTTAGTTCTCAGATCCGCTACCCCAGCAGTATAACTCCAAGTTTTCCCCCCCTTAGAAATTTGAGCGAGTATTCCCGGGTATCCAAGTTGCAGTGTATCCCGCATTGCTTTCTTAACGGAAGTACGATCGCTTTGAGTATTTGTATGTAACGAACTAGATACATTTTGCACGGGTTCTGCTTTTACAATTGAGGCTGGTGGTATGTATAACAGGGAACTTCCAGCTATTAAAAGTGCTAGACTTGCACATGTAATTTTACTGCGTGTTTTCATAAAGTATTCCTCTCTTCTATTAAAATTGTATAGATAGTTGATAGCAGTGTCATATACGAACCACACAGCTATCCATTCTCCCAATGATAAAAAGCAACAATACATTTGCAATCATTGTACTCATTATTTTCACAAAACACTCTTGTTACTAATTATTTTATATGTAGGCCGTACTTATCCCCCCTTCACGCCTCCTTATATTTTTATCCTACACAATGAAAATCTCTTTTTCCTTACCTATCCCTTACGAATTCCTTACATTCGAAATCGTTTCTATAATGATAGGATTGAAGTAGTATCTGTGCCCGAAAGCGCAAAAAAATAGATTACCTGCACACGAAAAATTATAGCGTACAGGTAATCTATTTGTTTTTGAGATAAATAAAAAACTAATTTATCTTTTGAATTCTTCCATCAATAATAGACTGAATTGGTTCTTTTGATTTCTTTATATAATCTACTAATGCTTCAAAATCAGTCGGTCCTGTTTCAGCATCTTTACCGTTTTTAAAGGATACAAATCCATCTCCACCTGAAGCTAAAAATGCGTTAGCAACGACGCTGTAAGTTTTAGAAGGAATGATTTCTTCTCCATTTGTTAAGCGAATACTTGTTACTTTTTCTCCACTAGGCTTGTTCGCATCCCAAGTGTATTGGATCCCTGAAATTTGAAGCATTCTTGTTATGTCTTTTTGCCATTGTTGATTTAAAATATCACGAATGTCTTGGCCTGTTAAATTTACTTTTATTAATTGATTTCCGAATGGTTGAATACCATATATCTCTCCCCATGTAATATCACCAGCATCTAAGTCATTACGAATACCACCAGGATTCATAAGTGCAATTTGAGATTGCATTGTTGTACGCTGGGCATCAGCAACTAAATTTCCGAGAGTAGATTCACCAGCCGTATTGAGTTTGCGATCTAGTGGAGCAATAGACTTACCTACAACTTCATTGACAAGAGGTGCGATTTTCGCTTGATATTTCTCCATCTTCTTCTTTATTTTTTTATCAGGCTCCATGCCTTCATGGTAAGTTGTAACAATTTCTGCTTTTTTCTCAACAATATCTTGTGTTTTACGATCAATCTTTACATCAACATCAGCAAAAGCCATACCATAAGAATTTGCTTGTACGACAAGTTTATTATTAACAGTTCCATTTACATAAGTGTGGCTATGCCCACCAAAAATAACATCCACTTCTGGATCAGTCTCATTTGCTAATCGGACGATATCACCATTTGTTACGCCGTTCCCATCTGTTGTACCTCCGTTATGCGCAAGAACAACGATAGATTTAACGCCTAGTTTTTTTAATTGCTTTACGGATTTGTTAATAGCTTCAACTTCATCTGTAATTTCTACATTCTTTAGCATAGTAGGCATAACAAGGTTAGGAACATCCGTTGTTACGACTCCTATAAATCCAACAGGCACTCCTTGTACCTTTTTTATAGTGAATGGTGGTAAAAATAAGCGACCGGTGGATTTATTATAGAAATTTGCAGCAACATATGGGAATTTTGCTCCTTTAAAATTCCCTGTTTTCTCATGGTACCCACCATAAATAAGGCGGTTCATTTCTGCAACACCTTCATCAAATTCATGATTTCCTATAGTTCCAACATCGAATTTCAAATCATTTAGAAATTCAATCGTAGGTTCGTCTTGTAATAATGCTGAAACAGGAGTACTTGCTCCAACAACATCGCCAGCATGTACCTTTAATGTATTCGGATTTTGTTTTTCACGATCACGTAAATAAGCTCCTAAGTACTCAATTCCCCCTACATCTTTATTGTTAATTTTTTTTACAGTGTCTAGTTGCCCATGAAAATCGTTAATACCGAGCATTTGCACATCTATGTAGCGGTTTGGTCCTGTACTTGCTTGGGCTGAAGGCGCAGCAAATACACTAGTAAAAGTAACTGTACTTAGTGCTAAAGCAACTGGAATAATTTTTTTCAACATAAAATTTCTCTCCCCTAATTAAAATCTGACATAATACAATGTTATTTTAATATATTAAGAGGATTATTTCTATAAAAATTCTACCAATTATAAAAATTAATAAGATTTTATTGTTTTCCGACAAAGTACTTCTTCCTCAAAACGTGAAGGTGTAAAACGACAATTTTAAATGGAACTTTGTTAACGTACCGAAAAAACAGTTTTTAACTTAGTAATTCTTTAGCGTACGAAATTCGCGTTATGTTGGCGAGACCCCATGCCCATCAAGCTAAGGTTAGGTTTTCTATGAACTTCCGTTCTTGTCGCCTACATGCTTGATATTTTGTTTATTTGTTTTTAAAATACGCATACCAAATAAACCTTGATTAGATAATAGCCCACTCCAATTTATGTATCACCTGTTGCAAATTATATGCAGTTTGTTAGGAGAAGAATGTTTAATTTTAGTTCCATCTATCCTGGGGATATACTTTTTGAAAAACAAGGGGTATGCGAAAAATGGTCGATGATTCTTATAACACTTGTTGGTGTATTTTTGTTTGGTATGGCGCATTACTCTACCTATGAGGGGAATTTAATTCAAATTCTTTTTGTAACTTGGTCTAGGAAGATTGCCCTTCAACTGGATTGCATTTAAAGCCAATTCTATATGGGCAAGCGTAATTGCTCATGTTTTTTATGATCTACCACTGCTCCTGGTTGCATTGTTAGTTGTCCCTGCATAACGTTAATAAAGCTGTTTATTAACTAGATATATTTAAATGTAGACAAAGTATACGGATTGATGCGATTAAAACGCATTTAGATGCTTTAATGAAAGTTAAAGGAGGTATCTACTCACCTAAAATTGCAGACTACGCCACCTATATCCGAGATCAAAAAATGGCACAAAATTTTGCATGGCTCACCGAAATGCAGTATAAAAACAAAAAAATTATTGTGTGAGGGCATAATTATCATATTCGAAAACAAAATTCAAAAATGATATTAGACTTTACGAAGGTGCAGCAATACAATTATGTTGGCCCAAATATGATGGATTATCTTCCGCAACGCATCAAAGACCAAATGTACACGATTGGTGTATTTGCGTATAGTGGAAGCAGTTGGGATGATGGTAATGAAGATATTATTCCTGTACATAATGAACATGAAGAACAAAGCGTTGAAAAAATTATCAGCACGGTGGGAAGTCCCCATGTTTTTATTAACCTAAAGGGAGAAAGTAACCTACCAGAAACTTCATGGATGTTTACTCCTACTGCAGCAAGTTATTGGGGAATAAAAGATAAAGAAGAAATCATGATTCCCACAGAAAAATATGATGGCATTCTTTGGTTAGAAAAGACGACGCCTTCTGTACTGAAGTAAATACAAAAGCATCCTTACAATATAAGGATGCTTTTACTTATATTTTTATACACTCTTTTTCTATGAATACATTTTTGTATATATGCGTTTTAAATAGTGATTTCTAATAATAAGGAAGTAAATAATTTGAATACAAATAAAGCTTATTAATACAACAATTGAACTTTGAATAACGGACATTTCTTTACTTACTGTTTGTCCTAATTGATGAAACGTTAGAAATGCAAAACTACTATGAACCATAGCCACTATAATCGGTAAGAAAAATAGTAGCATCATTTGTCTTGTCACGATTTGCTTTAACTCACTTTGGCTTAATCCTAATTTTGAAATCATTTGATATTGCTCTTGATCACGTTCTAAATCAGTAAATAGACGGAAATATAAAAAGCTTAGCGTAAATACGAAAAATACAATCCCCACCATTATACTTGAGATAGAAAGTAATCCGTTTTGTTGTTTCAATTCAAGCCATCTTAAATATAAAGATGAAAACATATAATAATCCTCTTGATTCTTACCAATAATCTTCATAAGTTTAGTAGAAACTTCATTCGTTTCAGACCAATTTTTAACGATAAAACCGTATATGGTGTAATCTCGGAGTACGTTTTCTTGTTGAGCATTTTTGACCTTATTATAAACATCATCAGAGACAATAATAGGCTTTTCGATTAACGATAATTCTGGGATATAAATTGTTTTTTGCACAGAGAGTGGGACCTCTATTTCACCATGTATTATTTCAAAAGTTTTTATATCCTCCGCGCTTTTCTCGTTCTTATTTTGTCGTATAGCAATACTATCATTTTCATTTGTTAATTTCTCTATTTCATACCCTAATTGTTTTGCATATTCATTATACGTAGATACATTAATTAACGCCAATCCGTTTAGTGTCCTTTTAAATTCTGTTGCAACAAGTTTATAAGAAAATCCATATTCTTTTAATTGCTTCTTTATCTCTTCAATATGGGCTTTTTCTTGTATATTCCCCTTATCCGATCGATACGTAAATGCATATGGGGTCTCATGTTTTGCTAGTTCTGGATTTCCAATAGCTGTACAAACTCCAATTGCTGTAAAAGAAACAGCAGATATAATTGTAACGATAAAGAATGTTCTCGCATTATCTTTCATTCGATACATCAATTCTGAAATAACAAGAAGATTGGTTCTTTTAAAGAATGTAGTTTCTCTATTTTTTAAAGTATATAACACATATACACACAATTGATTAAAGAAAAAATAGGTTCCAAAAACAATTAATAAGACACCTACCCCTACAAGTAGTAATAATTGATCTAAATCCATGTAATTCACTGCAACGATACTGTGGTGAACGCAGGAGTAACCTGCCCCAAATAAAATTAGGACCAACATGGATATCCAGACGGAAACTTTCGGCTCAGCTTTTGGTTTTTCCTCTGATTTTATGAGTTCTACAAGCTCATTTATTTTCATCATTTTCGATGTAAATAATGAAATAAGTAGAAATAGAACAAAAAAGGAGATAGCTGTTATTCCCATAGCCTTTAATGGAAAGTAAAATGCTAACCTATGCCCTACTCCCAATAAGGACCCAGTAACTAGTAAGAACAATTTAGAAAAAACTACCCCAAGCCCAATTCCTACTAGTATAGAAGGAATTCCAATCAACATATTTTCGAAAAAAATTAATTGATGAAGCTGCCGATGAGACATTCCATGTAACATTAATAATCCAAACTCTTTTTTTCTATTTTTTAAAAAGGCACTAACTGAATAGAAAATAAATAAGAATGAAAAGACAAAGATTAAGTAATACGATAGTTGAAATCCTATCTTCCCAAACGTACTCAATATGGTGCTTACATGAGTCAGCTCGCCTTGTAGGTTTGGATGAAAGACAAGTAAGCCATAAGTGAAGAAAATCATTACCGCAAATGTGCTACTAAAAAAATGCCCAAGATATATTCGTTTATTCCGTATAACATTATTAAATGCGAGCTGTCGAAATGTCATTTTTATTACCTCCTAACCTAGAAAGACTGTCCACAATATTTTTATAAAATAGTGGGCGATCACCGTTGCAGCAAACTTCATTGTATAACTGTCCATCTTTAATAAATATAATGCGATCACAGTAACTAGCAGCAACTGGATCGTGCGTTACTAACATCATTGTTGCCTTTTCTTCTTTATTTAATAGTGTTAATATCTCCATTACATCTTGAGAGGATTTAGAGTCTAAGTTCCCTGTCGGTTCATCGGCAAGAACTAATTTAGGAGAGTGAATGAGTGCACGGGCTATCGCTGTTCGCTGCGCTTGTCCTCCTGATATTTCATATGTTCGTTTATTTAAAATTTCGTTAATACCTAATTTTTCCGAAATAGATTCTACTCGTTTATTTATTCTTTTCACATTCATGCCATCTAATACAAGCGGAAGAACCATATTCTCTTTTACTGTTAATGTATGCAGCAGGTTAAAGGATTGAAAGACGAACCCTAATTCCTGTCTGCGAAATAAGGCCAAATCATTGACCGAAAGCTGATATGGATTTTTACTATTAATAAATACATTACCTGATGTTGGCGAGTCAATAGTAGATATCATATTCAATAACGTTGTTTTTCCACTACCCGAAGGACCCATGACCCCAACAAATTCTCCCTCTGTTATTGTTAAATTAATATTTGAAAGTGCCGTGTGTGAAACATTTCCTGTGTATTCTTTACTAAGTTCTTTTACTTCTACTATTTTCATATGAGAAATTCCCTCCATTTTTATTTACTAAGAATGAGATTTGATAACTATTGCCTTCCTACATTTTGATTTATTTAAAATACGATTAATGTACTACTCATTAATAATTTGTTTCAGCTTTTATTATTTAAGGCTGTCATACTTGGTCGAATGTATTAAGCGCTAAAATAACTTGCTATCGTACTTCAGGATTTTTAAACATGTTTCTGTTTTTCATTGTAGTAGTATGGTTGTTTTTCTCATATTGAATTATCTTTCATTTTTCTTACACGCTTGAAATGTTTCTGAAAATACAGTCTATCAGGCCGAGAAACATAATTTTTTTGAGAGATAGCATTGAGGAATTTTTCATATGCACTGGACTATTTGCTACTAGATTTCCGTATAGATTTTATTTGCAATTCATCGTATTTTCTTTACCGTTCACCAAGTTCTTCCTATTCTTAAAATGGAACAAATTTATTATTTAGAGTGTCTATTACGTGTATTCCTAAAAATATGAAAGGACATATTATTACCAAAAGTAAAGTGATGTAAAAAAGTGTGTATTGAAATACTGTATTTAAATGTTACGAGTTTAATACTTTCACAGGTGAACGATTACAAGTGTAATTAAAAAAAGAAACAATCCAAACAACGTCTGTTCATTCGTCTGAATGTTTAAATTCTGCTTAACCTATTAAAATTCAACTTCAAAAGTATTGTTATCCTATACACACTTTAAATAACATCGGTATTTAAAATACCAAAACAAAAACCATATATTCTTGAAAGAGGTTGAAAATTTATGTTCGTTTTAAACAAGTTCTTTACCATTTCACATTACAAAAAGATTGCACCTGTGGTATTACTTTCATGCGTTACATTAATAGGCTGTTCTAATAGTAATACTCCATCTGAATCACCTAAACAAACAAATCAAATTAAACAAGAAAATACTGGTAATGATTCTTTTGCTAAACTTGAAAAAGAATATAACGCTAAGCTTGGTATTTATGCACTGGACACAGGTACGAATCAAACCGTTGCTTACCATGCAAATGATCGCTTTGCATTTGCCTCTACATCTAAATCATTAGCAGCGGGAGCTCTTTTACGTCAGAACTCAATAGAAGCTCTTGATGAAAGGATTACGTATAAGCGAGAAGACCTTTCTAATTATAATCCAATTACTGAAAAGCATTTGGATACAGGAATGACGTTAAAAGAACTTGCAGATGCTTCTGTTCGATATAGTGATAGTACGGCACATAATTTAATTCTTAAAAAGTTAGGTGGTCCATCCGCATTTGAAAAAATATTGAGGGAAATTGGTGATACTGTTACTAATTCCGAGAGATTTGAACCTGAATTAAATGAAGTAAATCCAGGAGAAACACATGATACGAGTACACCAGAAGCAATCGCTAAGACGCTTCAATCTTTTACATTAGGAACTGTACTACCATCTGAGAAACGTGAACTATTAGTAGATTGGATGAAGAGAAACACAACTGGGGATAAATTAATTCGTGCAGGCGTACCAAAAGGATGGGATGTAGCTGATAAAACTGGTGCAGGGTCTTATGGGACAAGGAATGATATTGCAATTATTTGGCCACCAAATAAAAAGCCAATTGTTCTTGCCATCCTTTCTAATCATGATAAAGAAGATGCAGAATACGATGATAAACTTATTGCAGACACAACCAAAGTCGTGTTAGATACTTTAAAAGCTACGAATAAATAATCATCGATTATTGGAGAGTGTAATATAAACCGTGTAAATAACCTACTATCCTAGATAGAGGGGCGCTTCACGGTTTTTCTTTTTCTAAAATTACTATGAGGAAATGGTTACACTTATTGTTAGATAGAAAAGAGATCCAAAATCCGTAAATTTAGCTCAATCAATTTTTAAAGCTTACCAATCGGAAACTGTTGAAGATATGTAAGAGGCTTTGAAAGACGTTGTTGGACCTATGTTTGAGGCAATGGTTCAAGGCGAAATGAATCACCTTCTTGGTTTAGATTTAAACTCAAAAAGTGAAAAGAACAGGAAAATCGTCGTAATGGATATCCACACTTTTGATACCTAAAGTACCACAAACCTTGCGGTTATTTAGTAGCACTCCGTATCCAACCTCACTTTCATCCCATGCCTAAAGGCGATGGGCTTTTTCGTTGGAGAAGGACTGTAAAAGAACCCCAAAACAAATGGAATGGCAGTCATATTCCCCAATTGGCCAATGGTATTGAATCAACTTATGGTTAACATTAAAATTGCCAAACTTATTAAAAAATACAGTATTTATCTACCGTGATTTAAATCCGTCCTTTGTTCGATAAGAAACTTTGATATATCTGTGTTGGTGCCATTCCGCAAGAGGAATTCCACTAAATCTTGTTTTTGAAGAACAGGATTAATAACTGCTACATCTAACTGACTCAGAATCTGAACGATGCCATGATGTGAAACACTCTTGATTGTTTTAAAAAGTTCTGCATCACGTTTCTTTCGTTCGGCGGATTCTTGAGGATACCCAGTATTGAACGGTTCTTCAAAAAGTTTCTCAAGCGTGAAGCGAAGATTTAGTTCGCCCGCCCAACCGGAATTCAATCCAAGTGGCAGTGATGCACAGTTTCCGTTATTTATCCTACCAAACAGAAACGCATCTGTTGGAGTTGGCAGATAACCACTAATGACATTCGGAAGTATATTACAGGCAATCGACATACCAACACCGCTACTACATCCAGTGACGACAAAATCAACTGCACCTGAGTTTAAAAGTAGACCAACAGCTAAGGACACTTGGATATAGCTTAACTCCGATTCCTCAATAGTAACGCCGAAATTCAACACTTCATATCCATGCTTCGCCACAGCCCTTTTTGTTTCTTCAAATATCAGTTCATTTTTGCTAGTTTGGGTACTTGCTTGTATCACAGCTATCTTCATTCTTTCACGACCTTTCGATTTAATTATTACACAAGCCGAAAGTCAAAAGTCAAAAGAAGATAAATAAGATAAAACTAATCTTAATATTTGCTATTCTATTTGTTCATTTCAAAAACTTACACATATTTTTTGACAATTCCGGTTATTATTTTCTATTTTTCCATCACAGTATTGTGATGCTTTTTATGTATTTTGAGAAGTATTGGCCATTTGATGTTACAGAAACTGTTATTCTTCCATTTCTATAGAAAAAGTTGGGGATTCCCCCAACTTTTTTATACATCTATTTTCTTATTAATCCTGTGGATGTGACCTGATATGTTCTTTTCTTACCTATATATTCCTGTTTTCCATTCTCAAGGTTAGTTAAAGTCGCTCGCGTTTTTTCCTTTGCTGCTTCCCCTTCTATATGAGTAAATTCTATATAATCTCCCACTTTTATAGGTACTGTTTGGTAATGTCTTTTTTTCAAAAGAACGTACACAATTCATACATAAAAAACAAAAAGTATATGGGCTCTATTTTCAAATCCATTATACTTATTCCTTTCTTAATTAACCCTTTTTAGTGTTAATTTCGGATCTTGCTTTTGAGTTCTAAACCCTAATGCAATAGCAGCTCCAATACAGCTAGAAAAACAACCAACAAACAAATACGGGGATGGATCTGACTCACCGATTAAAACGGAAGCTATTCCTCCAATTACAGGGAATAGCGCCACCATATACCCACTTCGAGCTCCTCCGATTTTTTCTACAAGCTTCAAATAGAATAACCATGCTACAAAAGAAGCAAACAGAGTTAAATATAGCAACATACATACATATGAAAACGATGTGGGAAACGTAAATTTTTCCCCTTGAAATAATACAATTCCCCCCATCAATATACTACCTACTGTAAATCCAATTGTATTTGCATAGATAGGATTCACCTTGTGTTTTGCATTTCGTGCCGAGCTCGCATCACCTATTGCTGTAAGAAGCGTACCTAAGATTGCGACCATAATTCCTTTTATATCATTAAAACCTTGAAAATTATTTAAATTCGGATAGATGAGAATGCATACTCCTAATACACCTAAAATTCCTCCAACCAAAACGCGTGAATGTAACTTTTCTTTTAAAAAAATTCGAAGAGCGATTGGGGTCAAAATCACCTTTAATGAAAAAATTAACGTTACAATTGCCGCAGAACTTAAAATTGTAGCGTAATAAAGGCATAAATAGCTTAATGCAAAGTTACATACACCAAAAATCATTATAAATGGAATATCTTTTTTTGTTGGCATCCCTCTTGGGCGAAGGAACCAAATAAGAATCAAAAATAAAAAAGCTGTCATAACCAAACGATAAGTTAAGGATAGTTCTAAGCTGACAGGAGTTCCTTGAATTTTTACCGCAATAAAGTTGATTCCCCATACAATCAAACAAAATATGTACATAAATATTGTCATAAACTTTCTCCTAGATTAAATTTTGTATGAATTCATTATTTATTTATACTGTCATTTCTAAAAGGGACAGTTTACAATAAATACAAATGACAGATGAGGTGTTCCAATAATGAAGGAACTAATATTTAATATAAATCGAAAAAGTGAAAATCCTATGTATCAACAAGTTTATCAATATATACGAACTCAGATTTTATCTGGAAAATTAGAAAAAGGTAAAAAGTTGCCATCAATTAGACAACTTGCTATCCAATTAGAGGTCAGCAGAAACACAACTCAGGTTGCCTATGAACAATTACAATCAGAAGGATATATTCGAAGTGAGAACAAAAAAGGATTTTTTGTAGAGGCTATTATATCGGATGAAACACTAAATTTTCAACCTATCAGAGAACCGCATCATGAAACAAAGCATACTGCCATGAAAACTATTGATTTTAAGATTGGGACAGTGGATCAAGAAAACTTCCCTTTGAAAAAATGGAGAATGATTACTAACAAAATTATTAAAGACTCTAGCATGTTTTCATACGGAGAAAAGCAAGGCGACATTAAATTAAGGAAAGCACTAGCAGATTACTTATTTCAATCAAGAGGAGTTAATACTTCTACAGAACAAATTATTATTGGTAGTAGCACACAACATTTGTTATTACTTTTGTCACTGATGTTAAAGCAAGACTATAATTATCTGGCCGTAGAAGACCCTGGATATAACATGGCAAGGGAACTTTTTTTTCTTCAATCATTTATTATTGATCCAATTCCTGTAAAAGAACGAGGTATCCAAGTCGATCTACTTTTAAAATCGCCTTCTAGACTTTTATATGTGACTCCTACTCATCACTTTCCGTATGGGGTGACTATCCCTGTCAATGAAAGACTAAAGTTAATTGAATGGGCCAAAAAGATGGAAGGCTATATTATCGAGGATGATTATGATAGTGAATTTCGATATATCCATCAACCTATACCGTCTCTTCAAAGTTTGGATTCTAATGATAGGGTGGTTTATTTAGGAACTTTTTCAAAGGCACTCCTCCCCTCTGTCCGTGTCAGTTATATGGTTTTGCCTAAGCGGCTAATTAATGAATATAAAAAGATACTCCCTTTACTTGAACAAACATCCTCATCTATTCATCAGCAAACATTGGCAACTTTTATGGATGAAGGATATTGGTACTCGCACTTAAGAAAGATGAAAGCTTTGTATAAACGTAAAATGAATCTATTAAATAAGAAATTATCAAAGCACTTTAAGGAATATGTCAAGATTAAAGGTGGTAGCTCCGGCATTTTCGTTATTATTGAAGTGAAAACAAAAATGAGTGAAAAAATGCTAATTGAAAGAGCACATAATCACGGCATTATAGTATATCCTTGTTCAAAATATTTCTCAGAATATTCACCAGAATATCCGCATATTCAACTTGGATTTGGTAATTTATCTGAGGAAGAGATAATAAAAGGAGTATCTCAATTAGCAAAAATTTGGTTCTAATAGGAAAAGAGATAGAACAATTAATGAATGATTTTATTTAATTACGAATAGAAATCCCTCTAGTATTTTGAAATTTTTACACAAAGTGATATTTTACTTTTATATATATAAAAAAGACACCTTTAAGGTGTCTTCCTCCAAATTAATAACCGAATGTTATATCATAAACTTTCTCAATTATTATGAATTTAAACATTACTTTTAAATATATCCTTTTAACATATTTTTTGAGAAACGATTAGGATATAGAGCAATAAGCATTTCATATGGACTTCCTTTCCAATAGCGTTTTAACGGTGTCCATAATTTTTGTTTTATTAGCCATTTTTGATTAAATACTTTTAATAGCTGTTTTTCATCCAATTTTTCTTTTTCTTCAATAGTCCACCTTAACGCCTCTAATGCTTTACGTTTAGACCAATATCCAACAGGAGTAACTTTAAATTCCCATTCTTTAAAACGGTCTCTATACAAATCATTAATCATTCTGAACGGACTATTCCCCCAAAACATTTGACATACTGATGCTAATCCATGGGTTTTTAACCACTTTATATTGTATATATCAAGCAATTGTTTAGGAGTTAATCTCTCTTTTTCTTCAATGGTCCATTTTAATGCTTCTAATGCTTTTTCTTTAGTCCAGAAGTTATTAGGAGTCATACCAAATTCCCATTCTTTAAAACGCCTTGGATAAAGATCATTAATCATTGCATACGGGCTACTATTCCAATACATAGCCAGAGGTGCACTAAGCTTATTTTGTTTCAACCATTTTTTCCCGTATACTCCTAAAATCTTTTCTTGTGAAAGGCCCTCTTTTTCCTCAATAATCCATTTCAAAATTGTTAATGCTTTTTCTTTAGTCCAAAAATTTAAAGGAGTCATACCAAATTCCCATTCTTTGAACTGATTTGGATACAAATCATTAATTGCTTTAAACGGGCTATTTTCATACCTATGTTTGAGTAATCCTCGTAGCCTATACTTTACAAGTAATTTAGTGTTCCATTTTATTCTTATGTCTTCCTTATTCCATTTTAAAATACTGTAAAGCAAATATGTTATTACCCTCCGCGCCATTTTATTATCTTTATCTTCTTTCCATGTATTTGGAGGGAATTTATTTCTTTTTCCATCTAATATTTCCTGATAAATATCTTCTATAGCAACTTCTTTCATTAACAATATATAAATCCTCCTACATTTTGTATTAATATTTATACACTATCATCATTTTCAATCGATATATCTATATTAAATAATATAATTAAAACCCAAATTAAAATCAACACAAAATTTGTTTTTTGTAAAAATTCTAATAATTAAATAAGTAAATTTTTATTTTAATTTTCTGATTATTAGTTTATACTAATTTAGTATTGTTATATTTAAATATAAGGAGTGCATTCGTATGGAGAAGCTTAGTAAAAGTGATATTATTCGTACTGTTCCGCAAAGCGGTTTTTTCGGACACCCTAAGGGGCTGTTTACCCTATTCTTTACAGAGTTTTGGGAGCGATTCTCTTACTATGGGATGAGAGCAATATTACTTTACTATATGTATTATTCAATCTCACAAGGTGGTTTAGGGATGGATCATGCGACCGCAGCGTCAATTATGGCCATCTATGGATCTCTCGTTTACATGTCTGGCATTATTGGTGGCTGGATTGCAGATCGTCTATTAGGTTCAAGTAGAACGATTTTTTGGGGTGGAGTTTTAATTATGATAGGTCACCTGATTTTAGCACTACCAGGGACTATAAGTACTTTATTCATATCTATGGTGTTTTTAGTACTTGGTACAGGTTTATTAAAACCTAATGTATCTAGCATTGTTGGTGATTTATATAGTGAAACAGATACTCGACGTGACTCAGGTTTCAGTATTTTCTATATGGGTATTAATTTAGGAGCTCTTTTATCTCCTTTTATTATAGGGACACTTGGTCAAAAGTATAACTTCCACCTAGGTTTTGGTGTTGCTGCAATTGGTATGCTATTAGGCTTAATTATTTTCGTTCTTACAAAAAAGAAAAATCTTGGTTTAGCAGGAACACAAGTACCAAATCCTTTAACAGACATCGAAAGAAAAAAAGTTATTATACAGTTTAGTATTGGTACAATAGCTATAGTACTATTTTGTATTTTAACGATACCAACAGGTATTTTAACTATTAATAGATTCACTTTATTAGTAAGTATCTTAGGTATTCTCATTCCAACTGGTTACTTTATTTTTATGTATCGTAGCCCGAAAACTACAAAAATTGAAAAGTCTCGTTTAATTGCTTACATACCATTATTTATAGCTGCTACAATGTTTTGGGCCATTCAAGAACAAGGAGCTATCATTTTAGCTTCTTATGCTGATCAGCGTACTCAATTAAAATTGGCCGGGATTGAACTTCAATCTTCATGGTTTCAATCATTAAACCCAATTTATATTGTTTTGTTAGCACCAGTATTTGCTTGGTTATGGATAAAGCTTAATTCACGTCAACCAAGTACGGCTAATAAATTTGCTATTGGTTTACTATTTGCTGGTTTATCCTTCTTAGTTATGATTATCCCTGCATATATCCATGGTACAGAATCCCTTGTAAGCCCTATGTGGTTAGCGATTAGCTTCCTATTAGTAGTAATCGGGGAACTTTGTTTATCACCTGTAGGTCTATCAATTACAACCAAATTAGCACCAGCTGCCTTCTCTGCTCAAACAATGAGTCTGTGGTTCTTAACTAGTGCAGCTGCACAAGCTATAAATGCTCAAATAGTTCGATTATATAATCCTGAAACAGAAATTATTTATTTCGGTGCAATTGGTGGCCTTTCAATCATTTTAAGTGTAATTTTATATTTTATGGCCCCAAAGATTCAAGTTTTAATGAAAGGCATAAAATAAAAAAAACTGTGCTAAAAACTTGTTATAATGCGGGTTTTTATGCACAGTTTTTTTGAATGACTATTTAGATTTTTCTATATGTAACATTCCAAAATATTTATCGTTTAAATTAACCCCCGCATAATGTAAAATTAATTCCACTTTTCAGTGCCCCGTCCTATCGAAATGTGTGCTTTTCATGCTTTATATTCTACTAGCAATGTATTTTTGTATTTAATCGTCGATTATAGTTTGTAAAATGCGGACATTTTTTACTGAGCCGATTTTTACGCCTTCCTTGTAAATAGTGTTGAATATATAAATGCTTACTTCTTTTGGTGTTTTGATTTTTCTTCAACAGGAATCTGCATATTCATAATTACCTGTCCTTCTGAATAAAACAGATTCAATTCATGTAAATCTGATTCAATTACATTACATGATCTAAACTGTAAACCATTTCTCTCTATATAGTCTGTAATATTTGTATATATTTGATGTCGTACTTCATCGATATGCTCTTCTGTACATACGTAATCAACACAAAGATAATTACCTGCAGGTATACTAAGAATATCAACATGCTCTATCTCTGTATCATTCAAAACAGGATAATAAACTGATAGTCCCAGATCATCATTGAATAAATTCTTAATAGGACACATTGTTATAAATTGTTCTTGAAAAAATTCACCTTGCTTAAAAATAGAACGGAATTTATCAAAAAAGGATTTTACACTATTAAAATCTTCTCCTTTGATGTGATAATATTTTCTTTCCTCAAAATAGACACTCTGAATTTCATTGAAGTTTTTACTTCTATTTTGTAGGAGATCGAGGATCCTAGTAATTTTCTTTTGCATTTCCATATATCGATAAATTTCAGTTTCAATTTCATCTTTTTTGTTCTGTAAGATATTTATATTGTTTATTATTTTTCTCTTATTTATTACTAAATCAATTTCTTCAATTGAAAAACCTATATCTTTACAAAAGAAGATTTGGCTAATTCTCTGTAGTTCTTCATTTCCATAAAGCCTATACTTATTTTTACCTACCTTTGGCTGAACTAATCCTTTTTCTTCATAGAATCGAAGTGTTTCTTTCGTTGTATTAAAAATCTTAATTACATCACTTTTAGTTAACTTATAGCTATCCATCTAATTATATTGCCTCCTATTAAGGAATAATATTTATACTATAAACTATGTGGTTACTTCATAGTCAATAAATAAAAAGAAATTCTTTTCACACCAAAAATGGTCGTTTAAGGAACCCTCCTAACTCGCGGTAAACTTAAGTTTTTCAACTTAGAAAATCCTTAGCGTACGAAATTCGCGTTATGTTGGTGGGACCCTATGCCCATCAACATAAGGTTATATACGTTTAATTTCAGGTGAGATTGTTTCTATTTTTAAATTTATAGTAAGAATTTTCAAATAATTCATATTAAATTTTTAGAAAACAGAAAGAAGGTCTAGTTTAATTGATTTTTATTTAATCTTAGCTTGATAGTGATGGGGTCCTGCCACATCGCTATCAAGCTAGTGAAAAAAACACCTCAAAAACAATAAAATTGATATTTCTGGGTAAAAATGTACAAAAATCTTATTTGGGGTCGTAAAAAACTTTTTAAGTTGATGGATGTGGGGTTCTACATTTTATGCCGCACTAAAACGATCTTCAATAATCAAAATTAGGTTACATAGTTTTTTCTTTTATCATCTCAACAAATCTCTGTAAAGCAGCAGAAAAAAGTACATCTTTTCTCATAATATAATAAGTTGGTACTTTAGAATATTTCTCAGGTAAATCAGTCATGGTTAAAGATTGCTCATGGTCTTTCAAAATTGATTTGACCATGACAGCAATGCCCATTCTAGCCTTCACACAACCATTAATCGCTTCAATTGTTCCGAATTCTATCACTCGCTTTGGATAAATGCCTGCTTCTTTTAACCACTTATCTACTCTATTTCGAAAGAAACAACCTCTACTATAATTAACATTGAATGAGCTTAGCTTAATAGTGATGTGGCGGTACCCCTGGTACTATCCTAGGACGTTAAAACTTTTTTTAAAAAAGGTTTTAACGTCCTACGTTTTTGACCATTCTGTACAACGATAACTTTGGTTTATTAATTTCACTTGTAATCTGGTAGCCTAACCTCTGATACAATTTAATAGCAAGTTGGTTCTCTTTCTTTACCGTCAGAGAGCATTTGGCAAAGCCTTGCAGGGAAGCCTGTTCCTCGGCAAACTCAAGTAGTCTGGTACCTATCCCCAGTCCACGACTTTCGGGCAATAAAGCGATTGTTCCGATGTGAAACTCGTCATCTTCTCCCTCCTTCAAGGTAATCATGGAATAAAGCATTTTGATATTCCGAATGTTATAAACAACAAAATCCAACTTTCGGAATGAAAGCAGCTGTTTAAAAGTGGGCCAGGCAAGACGATTTAAAACGGGTACGGGATAGCAAGTAATCATCCCTAAAGTTTTCCCGTCCATTTGAGCTTCATAAGCGTATTGATGACTAAAACGGTTGTTCCCCTGCCGCCATAGCTTACAAAAAGTCCCTTCGACTGTGTTCTTCTCCTCAGATCCTGCAAGTGCAAATGCCATGTATTCCAATGCCATTACATTTAGCTGGGCACCGACCATAGATTGATAAACAGCCTTTACAATAGAGATTTTATTCATTTCCCAGTACTCCTTTTCGCTTTCTATATTATTGATGTTAATTATCATGGATTTGTATCATTTCACTTCCCTCTCGACTCATCCTTAGCTTTGAAACCATAATAAAATGTATTTAAAACAAGCTCTGCAGCAGATTTTTTAGCCACATTTCCTTCATGTACCTGTTCCCAAGTATGGAAAAGCAGAGCATAAAGCGTATTCAAAATCCATTCGCTGCTAACTGTTTGCTGAAAGTAACCTTTTTGTTGTAACAGCTCAATAACGCGTCGTAAGGGTTCCCTCAGCTTCTCTTCGGCTTCACCTAATTCTTTATTGTTAAATACAGATGCATCATGACCTAGAAAATAGATTTTGTCACCTAAAGGGATTAACGATTCAATGAGTTCTGGAATATAGTTCTCGCTTCTATCCTCATCCAGTGGAATCTGGTTTACGGTATCACTTACCAATTGTATAGCTCGATGGCCCAAGAATAGCATCAATCTCTCTCTGCTTTCGACGTAGCGATGGAGTGTAGCAATGCCAATTCCCGCATATTCCGCAATTTCATTCATCGAAGCAGTAGGATTTTCAACAAGCAATATAGTAGCCGAATCAAGAATTGCGTTAAATCTCGCTTCCTTTAACGTTGATAAGTCTTTCTTCATCGTCAATCTCTCCCTTTTTATATATAAAGTCGTCATTTTTTGATAGATAAATATATCATTTGATATTATGATAAACAATCTCAAACAAAGTGTCCAGCTGCTGAATGTAGCTTTCCAAAAGAATTATATTACTGAAACTGATAGTACTTTGAATGTTTCATTTTTAGCATTTCATTATTTAGATGCCGATGAAGAAATTAATTTTTTGATGTAATAAATACAAAAGCCAAAGGAAATGGTACGAGTCGCTTTCTTAGTAGAGAAAATGATCACATTAGCTGGGTTTCTTAAGCTATTTATCACGATGTTCCCTTGTGATATTTTATTTTTTCACTAATACAGTTATCCTTCTCGCTAATTTTTCCAGCATTTTTTCATGAATAATTAATAATTACAGTAATTTTTCTACTTATATTAAATCTATTTGCACTTCATTTAATTACTGAATATTTTATAATGAAGGTACTTTCTGCATAAAGTTATCGGTTTACTTTAAAATTCACTTCCGGGTATTTGGTCATCAGCCTTTTAAGGGTTGAGCCATCATCCTTCTGTTTTACATACTGGTCAAAAAATGCCAGGCTGAATTCGTTGATAATGCGATGAACTTCCTTTGGATTTTCACCTGGGCTCTGCAACAGTGGGGAGAACAAATGTAAATCAGTGAAGCTTGTATGATCTGTATGAGGAATGACCATTGACATACCACCGCCAGCTAACCCACGCCCATATCGCTCCGTCACTTTATCGGGATCTGCCTCATCAGGCTCTACGGCACTCATGAGCAGAAATGGTTTTCCAATCCCACTTTCAGGTAAAATTTCCCCATACAAAGCGCCATCCATATTGATAGCTGCTTTGACACGAGAATCTTTTGCAAGTATTTGTGCTGCGGTAGCTCCACCGTAAGAGTGCCCAAACATTCCAATTCGCGAGGTATCAAGCCTTCCTGTAAAGAAGCCGGTCTCATCGTTTTGGTTAAGTTTCTCTATCTGATTAAGCACAAAGGTGACATCTTCCTCCCATAATTTTATGTGGCTATCCCCTGCGTCATCAGTTAAATTGAAGGGCTGTACGTAAGCAACTCGACCATCTGGAAAGACGGTAGCTGCAGTATCAAAGGTATGATCGATACTTAGAACAATATAGCCTTGACTAGCCAACTCCTCAACTTCAAACGTGTTTTGATTACGAAAACCATTAAAACCATGAGAGAAAAGTAATATAGGATATTGATTCTCTGAGTCTGAGAGTTGTAAATCCATAAACGAATGAGATTTTACCAATTCTAAGTGGCTGAATGCAAATGCAGGAATGGACAATGTTTTTTCCAATCCCTTAGAGAGTTCATTTATGTTACGAATATAAGGTTCTTGATCCCCCTTGCTTTTTTCAGCTGCAGGATACCAAATTTGCACCATCAATTCGCGTCGATCTGTTGGATTTTTCGAATATGGTTCATGTCTTTGATGATCAACCCAATGATATAGCTTCGTACCGACCCTATGTGGGCCAGTAGGTTCTTGAAATGAAAATACTGGCATAAGTAAAGGTAGTGCAACTGCTACAGACAAATAGATGCACAACAACAAAGTTTTAACTATGAATATACCCCGGCTTCTAAAGCCCTTTTTCCGCCCAGCTAATAAATAGCATAAAATCAAGATAACTGGGGATGCATATGCCGGAATCATCTGCCATCTAAAACCTTCTACCAATAGCTGAACTGTAACCATTACAACAGCAAGCAAAGTAGCTAATTTAGACCACTTTTTCGTTTCTCTACCTACTAACAGTATCCAACTTAAAAGACTAAAATTCACAACTATCAAAACGATTTCCCAGAAATTCATTGGCCTATCTCCTTTGAATGCATTTTACATCTAATTAAAGAGGTAATTTTCAATCTGAGCAAAAACAGATGAAACGCCTATATAGTTGCACCAATTATCCTTAATAATTGTTTCATATACTCCTTTCTTCAAATTAAAAACTTAAAATGCCCAGCTACCTTTACGGAAAATTGGCTCTACAGTTCCATCTGGTAAAATACCATCGATGTCCATCTCACTGCTGCCAATCATAAAGTCCTCATGTGTTACTGAAATATTTGCACCTAACGTTTCGAGTTGATCGTTTTCTAAATCCCTTCCATCCTCTAAGCAAGTTGGATAAGCTTTACCAATCGCTAAATGGTTCGATGCATTTTCATCAAACAATGTATTAAAATATAAAATCCCCGATGCTGAAATTGGCGATTCATGTGGTACAAGTGCTATCTCACCTAAATAGCAAGAGCCTTCATCCACATTAATAAGCTCCTTTAATAAATCATGTCCTATCTGTGCTTCAGCTTTAATAATTTTTCCTTCTTCAAATGTCAGTTTAAAGCCGTCGATAATATTCCCTTGATAAACTAATGGTTTTGTATTGCTTACATAGCCATTTACACCTTGTTTCATCGGTAACGTATAAACCTCTTCCGTCGGCATATTAGCTATAAAGATAGTATCATCTGGCGTTTTACCACCTCCAGTAATCCATTTATGCTGTGGTGCTAATGCAATTGTTAAATCAGTACCTGACGCTGTATAGTGAAGCATCGCATATTTTTTATTGTTTAATATGACCGCACGAGACTCTAAATTTGTTACATGTTCACGCCATTTTTCAACCGCATTTCCTTCACCGATACGAACAGCTTTAAAAATAGCATCCCATAATGCTGGTACTTGATCCTCAGCTGCTAAATTTGGGAACACCTTCGATGCCCACTTTGATGAAGGAACTGCTACCATCGACCAAGCTATTAAATCCTTCATTACGGCGTTGCGATTGTTTCCTAGAGCAGCTCCTGATACCTTTTGATAGGTAGCTAGACGACCAGCTGAAATACCTGTAAATTTATCAGGGTCTGTAGCATCTATTATTAATAGTGCGCCTTTACGTTCAATCAGCTCATCATTCATTTTGACTATCCATTCTGGGAAACGATTAAATTCCTCATCTGAGGCATAATCAAAGTAAGCACGATCCATTTCCTCATCAGAAAAATTAACATGAACACGCCCTGCCCCAGCCTTATAGGTCTCTTTCACAACTAAACGAACGAAATCCAATGCATCCACTGATGTATTGACTAATAAGTATTGTCCTGGTTGAATATTGACACCAATTTTCACCGTAAGTTCTGCATATGCTTGTAATTTTTCTTCAAAAGTCATATTATTTACCTCGCTTTTATCCAATAATTTTTGAATTCCCCTTACTAGCTTGCCTTCATACCATACTTTGTGAATAGGTTTTTCAGGATTTTCTCTTGTCTATTTTTACGTTTTTCATCAAGACTCGATAACAACTAATGGATTTTTTCAATTCATTAGTTATCTCTTAAAATTAATTTAGTTACTAGACGAGAAAATATTTCAATGAGTTTCGATGTTTTTACCAAATAATCCAATTCAAGGGTATCAAGCACTACTTAAATTTATAGCGTTCTTTATTGTATAAGCTCACTCATTTCTTCCCAATCTTTTCAATGCTGCTGCACCTAAAGGCTTTCCACCAATGAGGCGTTTAACAATTTCAATCACACCTTTCTCTGTATAAAGTCATTTTTGATAGATAATACTATCATTTAATACAAATATAAATCATTTAACTTTAATTATCAAGCCGTTAAACTTTTTTTAAAAATTATTGGTAGAAAACTAAGTGAAACTGAATTCTATCTAAGTGAGCGATAACGGAAAGATCTTTATGCACACAGTACGAAATTACTGCTAAATATTCACGAGCCGATGTACTCTTAACTGAGTAAAAATCGGCTTTTTTGTTTCAAAATTTGCTTAGCATATATTTTGGTTAAAATGTGGGCGTTACCCCATGCCCATCAAGCTAAAATTTTCTTTCTCTACAGTTAGTTACTTTATGTAAGAAGTCAGCTGTTTTTTCATTTATTATATAAAGGTATTTTTGAATCATAAGAATAATCAGATGTTTATTTATCAAATTCTGAATATGTAATTATTTAACATAATATATTAATGTTTAAACGTATGTAAAATACCAATATTAGGAGGATTTGTAATGTTCAAAAAATAATTTTATCTAGTACTATTCTTTTGGGAACTTTAGGTATAACAACTTTGTCTTTTCCAGAATTAAGTTTAACAAAAGCAGAAGCTGCAATTAATGATGCGAAGATTCAAAAGGTTACGGTTGCGTATAACGATTCTTTCTAACATAAAAATACATCACTATTTAATAGTGATGTATTTTTATGTTAGATATTAGAATAGGAATACGGGCGAATTAATAAGGAAAAGGTTACTGCATAATATTTCTATAATAGGGTATCAATTAAAGATGCATGCTTTATTCCATAATAGAGCATTTAAATCCTAACTTCTCAATTTTATCTACACTTTCTTATCTGCCAACGAAACATTAGATACAATTATCAATCCATTTCCCTTTTAGGCTCTACCAACATGATGTGGGATTCCTTTTCAGTGAAAGGTTTATGCTCAACGCCTCTCGGGACAATGAACATCTCGCCCTTAGAAATTTTCACCTGTCCATCACGAAAATCGATGAACATCTCCCCTTCAAGCACGATAAATAGCTTATCCGTATTAGGATGCTCATGCCATATAAAATCTCCATTGGCCTTAAAAAGCTGAATTTGATCATCATTCATTTCACCAATCACTCGTGGATACCAATAATCGTTAATTTTAGATAACTCGTCATTTAGTTTAATAGGTTGGTAATGGATAATAATCCCTCCTCACTTTTAACTTCCACTATATTACAGTAATCTAAGTAAAAAAGTCGTCATTACGCTTA
>NZ_QOZW01000022.1:0-48258 GCF_008368885.1 Bacillus sp. BPN334
CGTTCAGTTTTCAAAGAACTCGTCTGCCGCTCAGAAGCGACTTTATTAATATAACATTTCGTTATATTTTCGTCAACAACTTTTTTCAATAAGTTGTTTTTCGTTTGTTTTGCTTGTTACCTTTCGTGGCAACGAATATAAATATACCAGTTTGATTATTAAAATGCAATAGTTTTTCTAATAAAATTTTCAACTTAGTAAAAAAGTATAAAAACAGCACATTTCTTCTATATAAATATAATTTCTCGCACCATCAAGAACTACTATCCCCACGTAGCTCATACTCAAATAAAAAAAGCTTTGGAGAAATCTCCAAAGCTTAGTCTTGTTTATGACGCATAGCAGGGAATAATAATACATCACGAATAGATGGTGCATTCGTTAACAACATAACAAGACGATCAATACCAATTCCTAGTCCACCTGTAGGAGGCATACCGTACTCAAGAGCTTCAATATAATCATCATCCATCATGTGAGCTTCATCATTACCTTGTTCGCGTTCTTTTAATTGCGCTTCAAAACGTTCTTTTTGATCAATCGGATCATTTAGCTCAGTAAATGCATTTGCATGTTCACGTGCAACGATAAATAATTCGAAACGATCTGTGAATCGTGGATCTTCGTCATTCTTTTTCGCAAGTGGCGAAATTTCTACCGGATGACCGTAAATAAATGTTGGTTGGATTAATTTATCTTCTACTTTTTGTTCGAAGAATTCGTTTATAATATGACCAACTTCCATCGTATCCTTAATACCTACATTATGTTCTTTTGCAAGTTCACGCGCTTCTTCTACACTCATTGGATTCCAGAAATCTGCGCCTGAATGTTCCTTGATTGCATCTACCATATGAAGACGTGTCCATTCTGGTTCTAGATTAATTTCATAATCACCATATTGGATTGTTGTTGTACCTAGTACTTGCTTCGCAATATGAGCAACCATATTTTCTGTTAGTTTCATAATATCTTTATAATCAGCATACGCTTCATATAATTCAATCATTGTAAACTCTGGATTATGACGAGTTGATACACCCTCATTACGGAATACACGACCGATTTCATAAACTTTTTCTAATCCACCCACAATAAGGCGTTTTAAATGAAGTTCAATTGCGATACGCATGTATAATTCCATATCTAACGCATTATGGTGCGTAATGAAAGGACGCGCAGAAGCTCCACCTGCAATTGCATGCATCATAGGTGTTTCCACTTCAAGATAACCATTGTCATCTAAGTATCTTCTCATTTCACGAATGATTTTACTGCGAGTAACGAATGTTTCACGGCTTTCCATACTTGTGATTAAGTCTAAGTAACGTTGACGGTAGCGTTGTTCAACATCTTTTAATCCATGATATTTATCCGGTAATGGACGAAGAGATTTCGTTAATAGTGTAAAGCCCGTTGCTTTCACCGAAAGTTCTCCAACGTTCGTTTTGAACACTTTACCTTCAATACCTACTAAATCACCTAAATCTGCTGTTTTAAATAATTCGTACTCTTCATCTCCAACAGCATCTTTACGAACATAAATTTGAACTTGTCCATGTAAATCTTGAATATGTGCAAATCCAGCTTTTCCTTTACCGCGTTTTGTCATAATACGACCAGCGATAGAAACAGAGATTTCTTTCTCTTCTAATTCTTCTTTAGAGAACTCTCCATATAAGCTTAATAAGTCATTTGTTGCATTTGTACGTTCAAATCGTTTACCGAACGGATCGATTCCTTGCTCACGTAAGTTATGTAACTTTTCACGACGAACAAGCAATTGGTCGTTTAATTCTTCGTGGTTCATGTTATCCATGGTATTGATATCACTCCAGCTCTATTAATTTTTACAATATATACAGTATAGCATTTTCTACTCAACTAGAAAAACTGCCAGCAACTAGCTGGCAGTTCTTCTTTCTTTCACGTAATTATAGGAAGTGTATAGAAGAATGTCAATCTTCCCTATCTATTATTAACCAACGTGAATTGTTTGTTGTTTCGCTTCTACTTCTTCTACAAATGCACCTAATACATTCGCAAGGTCCTCACGCGTATTACAAGCATTGATACCATTACGTACAGTTGCATTACCACGAACACCCTTTAAATACCAAGCTGCATGCTTTCTCATCTCTCTTACAGCGACAATTTCGTTCTTTAAATCGATAAGACGATCTAGATGCAACATACATACGTCAATTTTCTCACGCACTGTCGGTTCCGGCATTAATTCACCTGTTTCCAAATACTTTACCGTACGATAAATCATCCACGGGTCCCCAAGGGCAGCACGACCAATCATAACACCGTCTACACCAATTTCATCAAGCATACGCTTTGCATCTTGTGGCGTTTCGACATCACCATTTCCGATAACCGGGATATTTACAGCTTGCTTTACTTGTTTAATAATATCCCAATCCGCTTTCCCTTCATACATTTGTACTCGTGTACGTCCATGAACTGCTACTGCTTGTCCGCCAGCACGCTCAACAGCTTTTGCATTCTCAATTGCAAAAATATGATCTGCATCCCAACCAATACGCATCTTAACTGTAACCGGCTTTTCAACAGCATCTACAACTGCCGCTACCATTTCATATATTTTATTTGGGTCTAAAAGCCACTTTGCTCCCGCATCACACTTAATGATTTTTGGTACTGGGCAACCCATATTAATATCAATAATGTCTGCTGTCGTATATTTATCTACGTATTTCGCAGCATCTACAAGAGTTTCTTTCTCTCCACCAAAAATTTGTAAACTTAATGGCTTTTCTCTTTCATCAATATATAACATATCTAATGTTCTTTTGTTATTAAGTAATATCGCTTTATCACTTACCATTTCAGCACAAACTAAACCTGCACCAAATTCTTTTACTGTCAAACGGAATGCAGAGTTACACACTCCCGCCATCGGTGCTAATACAACCGGGTTTTTCATCTCAATGTTTGCAATCTTTAACACTCGACTTACTCCTTCCTTCATAGTCACTTCGGCATTAATTCCTCCACTGAAACCTTTAATGCCTTAGCAACTTCCACTACAAAATCTTGGGAAGGCGATCGATTCCCTCTCTCAACTTCACCTAAAACAGATACAGATACCCCTAACTCTTTCGCAAAACCTTCTTGTGTATAACCTTTCAGCTTTCGAAAAGCACGAATGCGTCTTCCCCATTTTTCTGCTTCCATACCGTTACTCCCTCTCGCCTTTTCATTTCTTCTACTTGTGAACGTGAAATGTTTTGTTTTATATCTTGATTAATCTCTAACAACGGAACGATAACAAAAGCTCTTTCGAACATCCGCGGATGCGGAACAATAAGATTCTCTGCTTCAATATTCTCTTGATTATATAGTAAAATGTCAAGGTCGATGGTCCTCGGACCCCATCTAATTTCCCTTTTTCTTCCTAAATCATTCTCTACTCTTTGTGTAATTTTCAATAATTCTTGCGGTGATAAATTGGTAGAAATTTTTATAACTAAATTTAAAAAGCAACTTTGGTCAGTATAGCCAACTGGCTCTGTTTCATATATAGATGAAATATCGTTAACTTGGATATACGGGTTTTTGTTTAAAAACTGAATCGCTTCAGTTAAATACGTATAACGTTCTCCGATATTTGAACCTAATGCAATGTAAGCTATATTATTCATGGACGTTCTCTCGTAATTTCCACTGCTACAGCACGATAATGTCCAGGTATCGGCGGATCTGGTTTAATTACTTTAATTGTACAACGGAAAATACTCTCATATCGTTTCAATATATCTGCAGCAATATTTTCAGCGATACTCTCTACAAGCTTATACGTTCTATCTTCAACAACTTTTCTACATAACTCGAAAAGCTCTCCATAATTGACAGAATGCTCTAAGTCATCACTTTCTCCTGCCTGTTTCAAATCCAACTCCACCGTTAAGTCCACTTTAAATCTCTGACCCAATTTATTTTCCTCTGGGAATACACCATGATAACCGTAAAACTCCATATCATGAACATAAATTTTATCCAATTACTTTACCCCCTTACCAATCATCGCGTCCATCATCTTAGCCATACGTGTCATTTCCTTCACATCATGAACACGAACAAACTCACAGCCCTTTTCAATGCCGAGACAAACGGTAGCTCCCGTTCCCTCAAGACGTTCCTCTACCGGTAAATCTAACACATGTCCAATAAAGGACTTTCTTGAAGTACCTAAGAGAACCGGATAACCCAGTACGTTTAACTGTTCTAAATTACGCATCGCTTCTAAATTTTGTTCAGGTGTTTTAGCAAAACCAATGCCTGGGTCTAAAATGATATTCTCATCTCGCACACCAGCACCTTTAGCAATTTTAATACTGTCATATAAATCAGCAATCATATCAGCCATTAAATTGCGGTAATTCATGTTATCGCGATTGTGCATCAAGATAATAGGTACATCGTAATGAGCTGCAACTTCAGCGATTTTTGGTTCCGCCTTCGCTCCCCAAACGTCATTAATAATATGAGCGCCAGCTTCGATTGCTTGTTTTGCAACTTCAGCTTTATACGTGTCGATAGAAATAGGCAATTTCACTTCTTTTGCAACCGCCTGAATCATCGGAACAACTCGCTTGATTTCTTCTTCCACTGATACTTTAGCAAAACCTGGGCGAGTAGATTCACCGCCGATATCAATAATATGAGCACCTTCATCTCGCATTTCTTTCGCATGGCGCACCGCAGCCTCTACCTCGTTGTAACTCCCACCATCGGAAAACGAATCTGGTGTTACATTTAAAATCCCCATAATTAAAGTTTTTTCATTTAAGTTCAATGTATATTCGCCGCAGCGCAAATCATAATCCCACTTCAAACTACACATCTCCTCTTCACAATTCATTTCTGCTCCACAATTTCTCTCTCTGCATTTCGTAAAGATTCATAAACCTTTTTGTAACCACACCTACTTTACCCGGGAAATCTCGCCCCTCTATATGATAAAGTGGAACAATTTCTTGAATCGAGTTTGTTACGAAAACTTCATCAGCGGAAAGTAATTCATCTTTTGTAAAGAAACCTTCCTTTACTTCGATGCCCAACCCTTCAGCAACCTTTATAATAAACGCACGAGTGATACCATTTAAAATCCCCGTTTTTAACGAAGGTGTATACAAAATATCACCTTTCACGAAAAAGAGATTCGAAACAATACCCTCTGCAACATAACCTGTTTCAGTAAGAAAAATACCTTCCTTATTCACAACATTTCCAATTTCACGTTTTCCTAAAATGTTATTTAAATAATGATGAGACTTTAAGCGAGACGCACCCTCTGGTGTATTTCGCACTTGCTTTAAAACAACCCCTTCTTTTTCTACTACATCTTCAGGGGCTGCTAAAGGTTTTATAAAAACAATAACAGACGGCTCTTCATACATTTTCGTTTGCAATCCAATTTCATCTATACCCGCTGATACATTAAAACGTACATATGCATGCTCTAATTCATTCTTAACGAGTAAATTCTTCAAAATAAGCAGTACTTCATCTTTCGTCATTGTCCATTTAATTTGCAATGTATCCAGCGCATCTATTAAACGGTCATAATGATCATCCAATAAGAAAGGATGACCATTATAAATACGAAACGTCTCAAAAACTCCAAGACCATATAAATAACCATGATCATAAGGAGAAATTCTCGCTTCACTTGCTTCTACATACTCACCATTTAAGTAAATTAACATGATGTCACACTTGGACTGTATTTACGAATGAAATTCTGCAACAACTCTTTTCCGTGGGAAGTCATAATTGATTCCGGATGGAACTGTACACCTTCAATCGGTAATGTTGTATGACGGAGCGCCATAATTTCCCCTTCTTCTGTCCAAGATGTTACCTCTAAGCAATCAGGTAACGTCTCTTTCTTAACGATAAGGGAATGATAACGTGTCGCAGTAAACGGATTAGGGATATCCGAAAAAATCGTCTTTCCGTCATGATGCATAAGCGACGTTTTCCCATGCATTAAGCGCTCCGCACGTATAACCTCTCCACCAAACACTTGTGCAATGGATTGATGTCCAAGACAAACCCCAAAAATCGGAATCTTTCCAGCAAAGTATTGAATAACCTCAATACTAATACCCGCTTCATTAGGACTACACGGACCTGGCGAAATCATTAAAAAGTCTGGTTTCATATTCTCAACATCTGAAATAGTCACTTCATCGTTACGTTTAACAACAAGCTCTTGTCCAAGTTCTCCAAGAAACTGCACTAAATTAAATGTAAAAGAATCATAATTATCAATCATTAATATCATTTCTCTCACCTAACCGTTTCTTCGCTACGTTCTTTTGCACGCCATAAAGCAATCGCCTTTTTTAACGACTCTTTATATTCATTTTCCGGATTCGAATCAATTACAATTCCTGCTCCTGCTTGTACATGTGCTTTTCCATCTTTAGCAAGCAGTGTTCTAATTACAATATTCAATTCTGTATCTCCAGAATAACCGATCCACCCGATTGAACCTGTATAAATCCCTCGGCGAACAGGTTCTAATTCTTCAATAATTTCCATCGTACGTATTTTCGGGGCACCAGTAATTGTTCCCCCAGGGAATACAGCCTTCACTAAATCAAAAGCATCTTTATCTTCTTCCACCTCACCACGCACATTAGAAACAATATGCATAACATGTGAGTATTTCTCAATTACCATAAATTCATCTACTTCTACAGTGCCATATTTACAAACACGCCCTAAATCATTTCGTTCTAAATCCACAAGCATGACGTGCTCTGCTCTTTCTTTTTCGTTCTCAATTAATTCTTTTGCTAATTCTTCATCCTCTTGCTCATTCGCCCCTCTAGATCTCGTTCCAGCAATCGGTCTTGTACTTACTTCGGTTCCCTCTTTCTTAATTAGCAACTCTGGCGATCCACTAACAATTTGAAAATCCCCGAGCTCCAAGTAACCCATATATGGAGATGGATTAATTTCACGAAGACTTGTATAAATTTCGAGTGGGTGTGTTTGTAACGTTCTTTCTTGCCTTGTCGACAAGTTTACTTGGAACACATCACCAGCTCCAATATATTCTTGAATACATTCAACCGCCTTCATAAAGCTTTCTTCTGTAAAAGCAACTGTTTCACTTTTCTCTTCAGGGCACGCAAAAGGTATATTCACTTCTGGCGCTTCTGTCGCCCAAAGAATCTTCCATTCATTTAATCGCTCTTTTGCCTCTTCATGCTTATCTACATAATGTGTAATAATCCATAATACTTTTTCTTTTTGATCATAAACAAACACATCATCAAATAATAAAAAGAATATATCAGGTATATTAATGTCATCTTCCGCAAGGGAAGGGAGTTTTTCAATATAACGGATGCAATCATAACTAAAGTAACCAATTGCACCACCTTGAAATGGAGGGTATTCCGGATTATAGTCCGTTTTCCATCGCTCCATATATTCCTGCATTAAATCTAATGGGTTTCCTTGTTTTATTGTTTCCTTACCACTTTCGCTTATATGTAACGTTTCACCCTTCCCTCGGATTACCGCTACTGGGTTCAACCCCACAATGTTATAACGACCGCCACGTCCACTCTCTAACAAAATATGTTGCGGTTTATCCTTAGAAAGAAATTTATACTGCTTAAAGAAATCTAACTGATATGGAATAGAAAGCGCTAAAGATTTTCTTCGTTGCATATCAACACCCCGTCTTCTTTTATCCCACCCTCTTAGATTAACCACTTCAAACTACATTCGTTATGTATATAAAGTGGTTATACTCGAAGGCTAGTGAAAATAAATTAATTATACTACCTCTTATTTTACATGAAGTTTTCTAGTCATTCACTCTTTTCCTATTTCCAATCCAAAAAGAAAAAGCATCCTTTTCAAGGATGCTTTTTCAATCACATATAATTAAGACTCAAATTGATAAAGCGGTGTACTTAAATAACGTTCACCGTTACTTGGGATAATAACAAGTACCTTTTTCCCTTTACCTAACTTTTTCGCAATTTCTGTTGCTGCATAAATAACTGCTCCAGAAGAGATACCCACTAAAATACCTTCCTCTTTAGCCACTCTTCTTGCATATTCAAATGCTTGCTCTGCTTTTACTTGAACAATTTCATCATATACCTCTACATCCAATGTCTCTGGGATGAATCCCGCCCCAATTCCTTGGATTTTATGTGGACCCGGTTTCCCACCAGATAGTACTGGTGAATCCGCAGGTTCTACTGCATAAATTTTAATATCTTTATACGCTTCCTTCAGTACTTCACCAGCACCAGTAATCGTTCCACCTGTACCAATACCTGCAATAAACGCATCTAATTGTTCACCCATTTGTTCAACAATTTCTGGCCCTGTTGTTAAACGATGAATTTCTGGATTTGATTGATTTTTGAACTGTTGTGGTATAAAGTAGCCATGCTCTTTTGCTAATTCAGTCGCTTGACGAATCGCTCCACCCATTCCTTCAGGTCCTGGAGTCAATACTAATTCTGCACCGTAAGCACGTAATAAATTACGACGCTCAATACTCATTGTTTCTGGCATTACTAAAATTGCCTTATATCCTTTAGCGGCCGCTACCATCGCTAAACCAATTCCTGTGTTACCACTTGTTGGCTCAATGATTGTATCGCCTTCTTTTAATAATCCTTTTTTTTCAGCATCTTCAATCATAGCTAATGCAATACGATCTTTAACACTGCTCCCTGGATTCATAAATTCTAATTTTAAGTATATATCTGCGCTGTTTGATTCTACGATGCGGTTCAACTTAACGATCGGCGTTTTCCCGATTAATTCTGAAACTGATTGTGCCACTCGCATTCCTGTCACTCCTAACACCGAGTATTTTTATTGGTTTTATCTATATTTCGATTTTGTCAGAAAATTCCCTGTTTGTCAATCTATTTAGAGGATGGATTCCCTCACTTCCCTTATGACAAACTCTCAATTAAATTTGTAATATCTTCTTTAGAAAACTTGTATCGCTCATTACAGAAATGACAATGAACTTCTGTCTCTTCTTCTTCTTCGCGAATTTGCTCTAACTCTGTTTTACCCAAACTAATTAACACACTCTCAATACGTTCGCGTGAGCATGTGCAATTAAATTGAACATCCATCACTTCTAATACTTTTACTTTATCTTCTCCAAGAACTGCATACAGTAACTCTTCTGGAGAAAGCCCTTGTTCGATTAACGTTGATACAGGAGGAATTTTTTGCAAACGATCTTCGATGAATGAAATTGTTTCTTCCTGTGCACCTGGCATAATTTGAAGGATAAATCCACCTGCCGCTAATATGCTGTCATCTCCATTTACAAGAACGCCAACTCCTACAGAAGAAGGTGTTTGCTCAGAAACTGCAAAATAATACGTGAAGTCTTCCCCTAATTCTCCTGAAACAATTGGAGATTGACCAATAAACGGCTCACGCATACCAATATCTTTAATTACTGTTACAAATCCCTCAGTACCTACCGCTTGATATACACGTAATTTTCCTTGTTCCGTTCCTTCAAAATCAACATGTGGATTCGTTACATAACCACGTACATCCCCATTTGCATGAGCATCTACTAAGATGGGACCAATCGGACCATTACCTTCTACCTTAATCGTTAACTTTTGGTCACCTTTTAACATCGCGCCCATCATTGTACCTGCAGTTAAAGAACGACCAAGTGCCGCTGAAGCTGTTCTCCATGTATCATGACGTCTTTGCGCCTCACTTACTGTGTTTGTAGTACGTACACTATATGCACGCACTTCCCCATCAAACGCTAACGCTTTTACTAAATAATCTTTCATACTCATTTATTCACCTTTCTCATGCTGTAAATTTGCATTACGCTCGTATAACATATACAAACCCTTTAATGTTAAAAATGGATCTACAACGTCAATTACATTCGATTCTTCTGAAATTAATTTCGCTAATCCACCTGTTGCAATAACTTTCGGTTCTTGTTTAGCTTCCTCTTTCATACGCTTAACAATACCTTCCACTTGTCCAACATAACCATAAAGAATACCAGATTGCATTGCACTTACCGTATTCTTTCCAACAACACTGCTTGGTTTTGTAATTTCAATACGAGGAAGTTTTGCCGCTCTACTATATAAAGCCTCTGCTGAAATCATAATTCCCGGCGTAATAACTCCACCCATATAATGCTTTTCTTCGTTAATATAACAATATGTAGTAGCCGTACCGAAATCGACAATAATAAGCGGACTTCCATACAAGTGGATTCCTGCTACCGCATTTACAATTCGGTCCGCGCCTACTTCACGTGGATTTTCATATTTAATATTTAGCCCTGTTTTTATTCCAGGACCTACTACAAGCGGTTTAATTTTAAAATACTTTTCACACATGCGCTCTAAAGCAAACATAATTGGTGGTACGACTGAAGACACGATAATACCTTTCACATCTTCAAACGAAAGACCTTCATGCTCAAGCAACTGCTTGACAAGCATTCCATATTCATCTTCTGTCTTATGACGATCTGTTTCCATGCGCCAGTGTTGACGAAGTTCCCCCTCTTCAAACACGCCTAGTACAGCATTTGTGTTCCCTACATCCAATACAAAAATCATATTCTCACCACTTATCTTATTTAATCTATATTTGTGCAGTATGTATAAAACTTATAAAAACATCATATCACACATACTTATATAATCAGCTTTTCTATCCTCATCATTTTACAAAAAGATTACGCTCTATTTCAATTTTTAATACCCAATTTATTTAAATTCTTTTTCTACTTCATTTCGTTCCACAAATAAAAAAAGGAGTGACCATCGTCACTCCTTCATCTCTTACTTATCTTCTGATTCTTCATCGTCCTTCTTCATATTGATGTTTACTTTCACATCATCTGAAGATGTTGGACGCTCTGGCAATCTGCCGTAATCATATAAATGATTGATTTGCTCTGCATCTAACGTTTCTACTTCAAGTAACGTTTTCGCAATAATATCTAGCTTATCACGTTTTTCAGTAAGAATTTGGTGCGCGCGAGCATAACATTCTTTTATAATAGTTTGCATTTCCACATCGATTTCATGTGCAATTGCATCACTGTAGTTTTGTTCTGAATGGAAGTCTCTTCCTAAGAACACTTGACCACCTTGTGAGCTACCGAATTGCATTGGTCCAAGCTTATCACTCATACCGAATTCCGTAACCATACGTCTTGCAATACCAGTCGCACGTTGGAAGTCGTTGTGAGCACCTGTGCTTGCTTCACCAAACACAATCTCTTCAGCTACTCGACCACCAAGTAAACCAGTGATTTTATCAAGTAACTCTGGTTTTGTCATGAAGTAACGATCTTCTTTCGGAAGCATCACTGCATATCCACCAGCTTGACCACGAGGGACAATTGTTACTTTATGAACGATATCTGCTTCATCAAGGACAACACCAATTACAGTATGGCCAGCTTCATGGAATGCAACGATATTACGTTCTTTTTCAGAGATAACACGACTTTTCTTAGCAGGACCTGCAATAACACGATCCGTTGCTTCATCAATGTCACTCATATCAATTTTCTTCTTATCTTGACGCGCAGCTACTAAAGCAGCTTCGTTTAATAAGTTTTCAAGATCAGCACCAGAGAACCCTGGTGTACGAGTTGCAATTGCTCTTAAGTTGATATGATCATCAAGCGGTTTATTACGAGCATGTACTTTCAGTACAGCTTCACGGCCATTTACATCTGGACGATCTACTGTAATTTGACGGTCAAAACGACCTGGACGTAATAACGCTGGATCAAGAATATCGGGACGGTTTGTTGCAGCAATGATAATAATACCTTCGTTTGCACCGAATCCATCCATTTCAACAAGTAATTGGTTCAACGTTTGCTCACGCTCATCATGGCCACCACCAAGACCTGCGCCACGTTGACGTCCTACTGCATCAATTTCATCAATGAAAATGATACAAGGAGCATTTTTCTTTGCATTTTCGAATAAATCACGTACACGTGATGCACCGACACCAACGAACATCTCTACGAAATCAGAACCACTGATAGAGAAGAATGGAACGCCAGCCTCACCTGCAACGGCACGTGCTAGTAAAGTTTTACCTGTACCTGGAGGTCCTACTAATAGAACACCCTTCGGAATACGAGCACCAACTTCAGCGAACTTACGAGGATCTTTCAAGAATTCAACTACCTCAACAAGCTCTTGTTTCTCTTCATCCGCTCCAGCAACATCTCTGAAACGAACTTTTTTCTTTTCGTCATTATATAACTTCGCCTTACTTTTCCCGAAGTTCATAACACGGCTACCGCCGCCCTGAGCCTGGTTTAATAAGAAGAAGAATAAAATGAAGATAATGACAAACGGAATGATAGAAGTAAAGAACGTTACCCAAGCACTTGTTTCTTCTGCTGGTTGATACTTAACTTCAGCACCTTGCGCTTTGTCATTAATTTTCTTTTGTAATTCCTCAGTATTTGGTGCATAAGTAACAAATTGTTCTCCTTGGCTAGAGTTGTTAAATTGTCCTTTTACCTCAAATACACCATTTTTCGGTTGAAGTTGCACATTACGCACTTCACCTTTTTCTAGTTTAGTAATGAATTTATCGTAGCTAACTGATGTCGTTTTTTGCGTCGAACCATTAAAATAGCTCACGATTCCAATTACTACTAGGAATATCAGTAAATAAAAGATGGTATTACGGAAGATACGATTCATTCCTAACCTCCTCTCACGGCATAAACACTATTGTAAATCGTAACATAGAAAAACTTTCCTATACAATTGTAACGCCTGTATTTAATTAATTTGAGTAAACGCTTGGTTTTAATACTCCTACATAAGGAAGATTACGGTACTGCTCTTTATAATCTAATCCATATCCTACAACAAATTCATGCGGAACAGTAAATCCAACATAATCCGCTTTCAAATCTACCTTGCGGCCTGTCGGCTTATCTAATAACGTAACAATTTTTACAGACTTCGCTTTACGATATTTAAATAGGTCTACTAAGTAACTTAGCGTAAGACCGCTATCAATAATATCTTCAACGATTAAAATATCGCGACCTTCTACAGAAGTATCAAGGTCTTTTAAAATTTTCACTTCGCCTGTTGAAACGGTAGAGTGACCATAACTAGATACAGCCATAAAGTCCATTTCAAGATATGTATCTGTTCTCTTTAATAAATCTGCCATGAATGGCATCGCGCCCTTTAATACGCCAATCGCAAGAGGTACTGTGTTTTTATAATCCTCTGCAATAATTGCGCCTAATTCGAGCACCTTTTCTTGTATTTGTTCTTCAGAAATTAATACTTTTTCGATATCTTGATTCATCATTTCATTATCCTCCCGGAAGACTCCTTGCTTTTGTAGTGAATAATCATATATTTATCCTTCTTTGCCGTCTCTTTCGAGATAGCAAATGCAGATCGCTTCAACAAGGGTACCCAAATAATATTCCCACTTGCATCACAAACGACCGGCCATTCTTCTCTTTTTTCTCTTGGTACTTTCGCTTCGATAAAGATAGCTTTTATCTTTTTTGTGCCATTCATACCTTGTATTGACATGCGATCTCCATTTTCTCTAGAACGAATACGAAGTGGATATGATATATCATTATACTTAGCAACAAATACTGTTTCATTCATGTTACTTGGTATGTCTTCGCTCACCTCTGTTACAAGCTTATCCCCGTTCGATAGCGTAATTGTCCCGGGCACTGATAAATCTTGTAAAAAAGGAGAAACAATTCCTTGTTTAAATCCAAAGCTGCACTCTTCGTATGCGCGAACAATTTTTAAATCACCTGGAAAATCAAGTGAACCCGAAGGTTGTGTCCGCTTAAAAAACTCAATCACTTTGTCAATATGTATAGAGGAAAGAGAAGATGGAATCTTATATTCATAAAGATAGTTTAATATTAGTTGAATCCCTCTTCTTTGTAAAGACATAGACATGGATTCAAAGGCAGGAATTGATAAGCTAATTTGTTTATCACTTTTTTTTGTAATTACTTTATTCATTTTCTCAAAAGCTAATTCCTGCAAATACGCCTCATCCTCTTGCATTTGCATGCTAAATTTTTGGAATTTCTCATGCACTTGTGAATTTTCTTCTTTCAAATGAGGAAGAACATATTTACGTAATCGATTCCTTGTATATACTTCCTTTTTATTACTTGGATCTATACGGGGAATTATTTTTAGCTTATTACAGTAATCAACAATCTCTTCCTTCGTTACTCCAAGTAACGGCCTAATTAAATATCCATTATGAAAAGGACGCTTCACTGCAATTCCTGCATATCCTTTCGGAGTACTCCCTCGTACAAGGCGCATTAAAATCGTCTCTACTTGATCATCACCATGATGTCCAAGAGCTACATATCTCGCATCATATTTCTTCATTATTCTTTCCAAAAATGCATATCTGCATTCTCTAGCAGCAACCTGTGCATTCATTCCGTGTTGCTGTTGATATTGCGACACATTAATCCTTATCGTTTCGCAAATAACTCCCAGCCCTTTACAAAGGTCCTGCACAAACTGTAGGTCCTCATGAGATTCATCACCTCTAAACATATGATCCACATGTGCCACTACAATTTCAAACTGTTTTGCTGCTCTTTTTTCTAACAAATAATATAAAAGAGCCAAAGAGTCAGGACCACCAGAAACCCCTACAACAATTGTTGAACGTTCCTTTAATACATCATGCTGCTTTACAAAGTCATCTACCTTTTCAACAAATGTATCTTTCAACTTCGTAATCACCTTTCATTAAACAAGAACAGCAACGTTAGTTACCTTGTTTATAATGGTACAACTTTTACAAACATTGTGCAAAAAAAAGATATACAAAAATTACATTTTTATCTTACATCATCCGTACATATTCACAAAAATAATAACATTATCTTTTAAAGTAAAAAACCTAGGCATCCACCTAGGTTTTTAGAAAGAAACAGTGATAAAGAAACATCACACTTAAAATTTATTGTGCCTGCATTCCTACAATTGGAATCGTAGCCCACTTCGGCATATTTTTCTTCACTTTCGCCACAACGATAGTCATATCGTCATTTATATAACCATCACAAGAGCGAATCACCTCTTCCATAATGATATCAGCAATTTCTTGCGGATCTTCGGTTTGTAATTCTTTAATTTTTCGTTTCATCCATAGCTCGTGATTCTCTACATGTTGCGCTCCTTCGAAAATCCCATCGCTCATCATAATAAGGATATCGCCCGTTTTTAATTGTTCACCTACTACATCAACTTCAACATCCTCAATAATCCCCATCGGTAAATTACTTGCCTCAATTTTCAAAATATTATTCGCGCGTTTAACAAAACTCGGCGTCGATCCAATCTTTAAAAATTTCGCACTCGCATCCCGTAAATCCACCATAGCTAAATCTAACGTCGTAAACATCTCTTCTGTTGTTCTTAAAGAAAGAATAGAATTGATAGATTTAATCGCTATTTCCTCATCAATGCCTGATTGAAGTATTTTTTGTAATAATTTCACCGTTTCTTTACTCTCCATATGAGCTCTTTGCCCATTTCCCATACCATCACTAATTGCAAGTGCATATTTACCAACACTCAAATCCATCATCGCATAAGAGTCACCAGAAACAAACCCACCGCCTTTTGCAGCTGTGGCCAACCCAGTATCAAGAGAATACGTTTTTGCTGAACCAAATGATATTAAGCTGTGGCCGTTCGGATAAGAAGATTTTTCTTCATGTTTAACAACAATATTTTCCTTTAGAATATCAGAAAGCATCGGCGCAACTAACTTTTCACATTCTCCATGTTCATTAGATGCAACCGGAATCAACATTTCAATATCAATACTTCCTCTATCTAAACAATATATATCAACATGCTCTACTTCTACGCCAAAATCACGAAACGCTTGCATAATCTGTTCTTCCTGCACTTGATGATTTTCTCGTTCTCTTTGGATCTCCTTAGCAAAATCCTCCATAACTTTTGATACACCTAATAGTTGCTCCGCTACTATTCTACGGTTTTCTTTCATTTGTTTTCGTAATTTTTGTCCTTCATAGAAGTGATCTAATTCACCCGCTACTAAATCCGTCACTTTCTTCCCTCTCACACAATGCTTGTCCCATTCACGAACTAACTTCCGATTATGCTGCAACGTCCCCTCTTCCGTTTCACTCATTATTTGTTTCATATAATCGTACGTTTTGTCGAAATTAACTACCCAGCATTGGTCCTTTTTAAAGCATGTTTGACATGTTTTTGCAGTAATTGTACTTAAGAACAAATCCGCTTCTGTCTCTTTATCTTCCTCCTCCACATATCCATATACAGAAAAGCTATTAGATAAAGCAGCAAATACATTGGCAAATTGATTAATTTTATTCGCTGTAACATCACGCATCCTTCTTAAATACTGTTGTTGATCTTGTGAATGTTCCTGTGTGCCTGGCATGAATTTAGCAATACGATCCATAACAAGTTTCGGTGTTAATAAGAAGAACACAATCGCCACACCAGATTCAATTAAAGTTGTCACAATGTTTGTTTGCTTGTCTACATATAGCGTAATCAAGCTCGTCCCAATTAATAAACCTAAACTAACACCTAAACGCTTCCCTTCTTTTAACAAACCACCAAGCAACCCAGAAAAAGCAAGTAGACTAAGTTGAGACAAACTGGAGACATTGGCTAAACTTAATATTAATCCAGTGACCACCCCCACTGTAGATCCTGTAGCAGCCCCCGCGATAAATGCAAACACGAGCACTAAATACCTAGTAAAAATATGTTGAATAGAAGCGTCATATACAAACCAATCTGTTGTACCTGTTAAAACAGATGCTAGTAATATAATTAAACAAACAATTTCTTCTGTCTCTAGCGCTTGTTGTTTACCTTTTCGTTCTACTAAAAGCGGAACACTTTGTAAAAATATCATAGTTAATACGAAGCTAAGCCCTGCCTCAATCGTACTAACGAGTAAATCGTACATGGTGACAGTTTGTTGCGCGAAATATACGACAACTAAATGTGCGGTTAATGCGGAGATAAATACTTGGAATGGAACAAGTCCAACAGTTTTACGTGTAAACCGACTAAAGAAGATATTATAAATGAAGAAAGTAAAAATAGATGCAAAGGTAAAGAATAAATTATCTATCGAAACTGAAAGTGCGCCCCCCATAAGAGCCAAGAACGCGAGCGGCATTTTATCCCGCTTCATAACATAAACAGCAGCAAAAAACGGCAGTGCAAACGGTAAAATGTTTGTTAATATATACGCTCGTCCCAAAAGAAAACCAATAACAACAATAATAAATCCCCATCTAAAGAAAACCTGCTCAAACTTCATTCGCAACTTACTCGTCCACTTTACTGCTCCAAGCTGACTCTCATTCATTGCCAATGCACTTGTATTCATAGTATTCCTTCCTGCTTTAGGCATATTTTTAACACCACCTGCATAGTTTAATTACTGTCATTATAAAAGATGATTATTGGGATTTTTGTCAAAACAACAGTTTTCACTTTTATAATCGTTCGACTTTTTATTCGAAATAACTCTACATATATACACGGTATGTAATTTATTCTCACTATTTTAATTGAACATTCAGAAAATATAGGGTGATTTTGTAGAAGTGTTGTATGTCTTAATTTATTTAACAAAAAAAGATCATGCAAATTTGCATGATCTTTTTAGGATGACCCGTACGGGATTCGAACCCGTGTTACCGCCGTGAAAGGGCGGTGTCTTAACCACTTGACCAACGGGCCGTTAAATTAAATATAGCGGCGGAGGGGATCGAACCCCCGACCTCACGGGTATGAACCGTACGCTCTAGCCAGCTGAGCTACACCGCCATGTCGTCTTATTTAACGGACAATTAGTATCTTACCTCAGATATATTTTAAAGTCAACACATCTTGAAAACTTTTTTAAAAATATATTTTCACATATAAAAAAGCACCCCGAGCAATCGCCCTGGGTACTTCTCTATATGCTAAGAATTAAACGTTCTTATTATCCGCGACGTGCGCCACGGCCACCACGTTTAGATTCTGTGTTACGCTTTAAAGAAGTTAAACGATCTTCACTGTCCTTTAAGAAACGTGCCATCTTTTGCTCGAATGTTTCTTTTGGAGCTCGTTCGTTACCGCCACCACGGTTATCTCTGTTGAAAGAACGATTACGTTGTGGACGTCCAGAACGTTGTTGATCGCCACCGCCACCGCGTTGGTATTCACCACGTGGACGATCTCCTTCTGTTTTTTCACGCTCTTTCGCTTTTTTAATAGATAGACCGATCTTGCCATCTTTTTCAACGTTAATAACTTTTACTTCTACTTGGTCGCCCACTTTTAAGTGATCGTTAATATCTTTCACATAATTATCAGCAACTTCACTAATATGAACAAGACCCGTTAAGCCTTCTGGCAGCTCCACAAAAGCCCCAAAATTTGTAATACCTGTTACTTTACCCTGTAACTTGCTGCCTACCTCGATTGACATAAAAAAAATGCTCCTCCTTAGTGGTTAAAAAGTCAAATTTTACTTTATTATATATAATCCTAAAATATAGTGTCAATAAGACATACTCTACTTAGAAACAGGAAAAATTATCTCCCCTTTTCCAGAGAAGAAATAATCCCTTCTAGCAATCTTTAATACGTACTCTTCATCATTTAACTTTTGAACTTCGTCTTTTAGACTCTTTTCTTTATTCGTTAATGAATCCAGTTCTTTTTTCATGTCCTTAACTTTTGCTTCTTTTGCTCTAATGGAACTGTTTTGTTGATAAAACGTTACACTAATACTCGCAATAATTGTAAAAGCAAAGACAAGAAAAACCGCTAAACGGCGATAAAGTCGCTTCCTGTTCTCATCCGTTTGTATTATATGCTCTTTAACAGGATTTGGACTCTGTTTTTCGATTGTTCTTTGTCTCAGTTCCCTCATTTCCGAGGTCCCCCTAACTTCTTTTTTATACGCTCCCATAATTGGAAGATGTGTCCCTTCAATTTTGCTATATATTGCAGGAACCCTACATGTTTCATTATAAAAAGTTTAACACGATTAGGGAGAAGTTTCCATATGAGCGAAGCAATAAATCGAACAGGCCAGAAAAAAACTTTCCATATGAAAAGTAATATCCAAATCACCATTTTCCATAACACATGTCCAATTGAAAGCAGTATACGAAATAAGAATAATATAAATGCAATAAATAGCTGCGCTATAATAATAACAGGTTTTATCATGAGTAGCTTTATAATTTGAACAAAAAAATGTGTTGTTTGCATAAAAATATAGATGAGAAAATTTAACAGTTTCATGTATAGTGCTTTCAATAAGCTTTGATACGCCGCAAAACCACATAATAATGCCAAAAATACATATATACGTAGTTCAGCTTCATTTACAAGAAGCAATACATAAAAAACGAATAATGCTTGGACAATCCAAAATAGTATATCATGTATAAATACAAGCCAACGTTTACGTTCTTGCCGCTTTAAAAATCGTTGGTATGTATCTAAAGACGCTCCAATCCAAGCACCCATTCCGATCATTGAGAGCATCGTATACAACTGAATTGTTAGGCTCATTTAAACAACTTACTAAAGAATCCTTTAGTTTTCTCCCCTTGATTCTCATCAATATACAGCATCTCATGAACTTTCCCTTTAATCGATACAACACCTTTTTCTACATCTAAATTTTTCATTTGCAAATTTTGACCACGAATTGTTAAAAAACCCATTACGGTCTCAAGTAAAAACTCCTCGCTATCAAAACTCTCTACCTGCTTTACACCGGTAATATCAATTACACGCCTGCCACGCATAATAATATCATGCTCTACCGAAACATTTTGTTGATTAGAAGACATAGGTGAGTAACCATTATTCACGTAAATCCCCCCATAGATTTATACTAGCTATTAGTAATGTATGAAGGGATAATTGATTTTAGAACAAGCCTTCTTCAGCCTTTACTTTTTCTTCGCGAACTAAACTATACATATTTGCTGCATCTTCTTTTTTAGTCGTTTCTTTCAATTCGTTTATTTTTACAGTTACTATTTTTTGACCAAAACGAATTGTTAATTCATCAGCTACTTTCACATCTGAACTCGCTTTTGCCACTTGACCATTAATTGATATTCTTCCTTGATCAGCTACTTCTTTCGCTAATGTTCTTCTTTTAATTAAACGTGATACTTTTAAAAACTTATCTAGACGCATATCAAATCCCCCTATTAACGCTCTGTTTGTTTTGCCTCTTCCCATAAAACATCTAACTGCTCTAATGATAAATCTTGCATATCTTTATTCATTTCAGCTACCTTTGCTTCCATGTATAAGAAACGACCGACGAATTTCTCATTCGTTGAACGTAACGCCTCTTCGGGATCTATTTTATAATGACGAGCTATATTCACAAACGCAAATAGTAAATCGCCAAATTCACCTAACATTTTCGCCTCATCCATATTTGTAACTTCTTGCTGGAACTCTTGCCATTCTTCTAAGGCTTTCTCTATCATCGGTTGTACATCAACCCAATCGAAACCAACTTTGCCAGCTTTTTTCTGGATTTCATAGGCGCGTAGTAATTGTGGCAAACTTTTTGGAACCCCATTTAAAACAGATTCTTTCACGAATCCTTTTTCTTGTTTTTTAATTTCTTCCCAATTGGCAATTACTTCATCAGCATTATTTACATCCGTATTCCCAAATACATGCGGGTGGCGGCGAACCATTTTCTCAGATAAAGTTCGAATAATATCATCTATAGAGAACCAACCTTCATCCTCCCCGATTTGAGCATGCAACATAACTTGTAATAATATATCACCCAGTTCTTCTACTAAGTGATCATCATCCTCTTCATCAATTGCTTCCAACACTTCATAAGCTTCCTCAATTAAATACTTCTTTAAAGATTGATGTGTTTGCTTTTTATCCCACGGACAACCATTCGGTCCACGAAGGTCTGCAATAATTTCTCTAAGCACATCAAACTGTTGATACAAGGACGCACGTTCTTTAACTGGTGGTACATATACACTCGTTAAATTATTCAACTCTGTTTCATGATCTAACATGTACAACGGTACCTTTTTAACTTGTTCAAACGAAGTCCCTGCAGCTGTTACGATATACACTTCATAATCATCTGATAGCATCTCCATTAATGTTAATTTCACATCAGACGCAACGAATGCATCATATACTTGGCAAAAGATTAAATGTTGACGTAATTCTAATTGTCCTCTTTCAAATGATGTGGCGTCAATTAATTGGAATCCTTCAATCGGATCAATCTTTAGACTCGCAAACATAGGATCAAGGAAACTTTGTCCACCTTCAATGCGCACTTCAACATTCGCTACTTCGCCTTTTTCCAACAGTAGCTGAACCGTTCTTTCCGCTACAAGCGGATGCCCTGGCACGGCATAGATGATTTCTGTGCCTTCAGCTTGTTCTAGCAATGTATTCGCGATTGTTTCATATACAATTTCAAATGTATCATGCGCTTCATATACACTGTCAAAGGCTGTATATTGTATACCTTCTTTCTCCAACTCTTCTATAACGGGATGTTCCTTCGTTCTAACAAACATGTGATCTGCTTCTTTTATTTTTCGATATACACCCATCGTTAACTGATCTAACTCACCAGCACCTAACCCTAAAATAGTAATGATTCCACTCACAACCTGCCACCTCTATCCACTCTTCTTCAATAAACCTTCTTTTTTCTCTTTTTTCATAACGGTTCCTATTTCCGCTTTTGTAAATACACGTAATTTTAAAATTAAAAACACATATGTTAATCCACCGATAGCTACACCTAACAATGCCTCAAGTGTTGCAATTCCTCTATGCGTTGTATCAATTACTAATCCAGACATTTGCATCACACGTATAAATATTATTAATACAAACCCCATACCGATACCACTAATAACTACACCTAACATATTACGCTTATCGATAAGCGATTCAGATACAGCTTGCATAAGTAATGCACTATTTAGCACAGAAATTACAATTAACGCAACTAGTGTTGCAATTGCAGCTCCCTTCACACCAAAATACGGCATTAATGTATAATTTAAAGCTAACTTTAAACAACCCCCAAATATAACGAATATTGCTGGTTTTAATGTTTGTCCTAACCCTTGCAAAATAGAAGCAGTTGTAATCGACAATGAACTAAATAAAATAGATAAAGATAAAATGGATAAAACATCTGACCCATCACTATTTTCAAACAACATAATATTCGTAGGCTGAATAATACAAGTTAATCCAATGGCAGCTGCAAATCCAATAACAAATGTTATTTTCATTGCTAACTTTACCTTTTCTCGAATAAAGGAAAGATCTCCTCTTTCCTTCGCCGCTGTAATAATTGGAATAAGTGACAATGAGAAAGAAGTTGTCACGACAGTACCTAATTGCATAAGCGGGATACTTCTGTCGTAAACACCTTTTAATACCTTTGCACTTTCAGCTTGTTCTCCTGCCCCAATAAGTAAGGAATAGAAGGAAATGGAATCAGCCATTTGTATAAAAATAAGTACTAAATTACTAACACAAATCGCCAATCCCTGCCAAAACAGAATTTTAATGATCCTCTTTTTCCCCTTAATTCTCTTTACACTCTTGAAAAATATAGAACGAAAGTCATGACGCATATAAAGTACAAGTACGATAATCCCAATCAGTCCGCCTGCGATTGAACCTAACATAGCACCTGCACCGACTGTATATAAATCAAATCCGTGAGCAATTAGGAATAGAGATAAAAATACAATAATAGAAACACGAATCGTTTGTTCTATCACTTGCGAAACAGCTGTTGGCATCATATTATTGAACCCCTGAAAATATCCTCTTGCTACAGATAAAAACGGCATCAATATGAATGAAAATGAAATAACACGTAATAACTTATCTAAGTGTATATCACCCATGGCTGCTGCAATTGTTTCGGCACCAAAAAACAATGTAAAAAAGCCTACGAAACCAATTCCCAATAAAGACCAAAAAGATACACAGATAATTTCTTCTGCTTCTTGTTGTTTCCCTCGCTCTAATCGTTCCGCAACCATTTTTGAAATTATAATGGGGAACCCATAAGTAGCTAAAATTAAACAAAATCCATAAAACGGATAAATTTGTTGGTAAATATAAAAACCAATATCACCCGCTATATTTTGATATGGAATACGGTAAAAAGCGCTTAATACCTTTGTAACAAAACTTGCGATTGTTAATATAATAGCCCCACGCCAAAAGGCTTGATACTTCTTTGATTCCATACAAGAAAACTCCTTTTTCTATTCTCACCCCTCGTATTATATCATAAAGAAAAGGACAAGCTTCCTTGCCTACACGAGTAATAATACGTTCGCGCAACGATAGAAATGTTCAACGAAAAAAGGTAGCAAAGCGCTACCTTCATTCAATATACATATATCTCCAAATATTTGATTTCTCAAGAAGAAATATCATAATTAGGAAAGATTGCTACTTCTAAAATTCCATATAGCCTTACTGCTCCATTTGTTTCGCTAAAAAGCTTGCAGCTGTATTTACTGACTTATGCTCTACTTCACTTATAATAGCCTCTTTAGAGAAGATAACAACAGCTCCAATTGGATCCCCATTCGCAACAATCGGGCCAATTGTATAGGAACTCACTTTTTCTGTTACTCCATCAATAATTGAAATTTCGCTTTCATCTGTCATAATTACAGACTTACGCTCTTCCATTGTCTTCTCAATTAAATCGCCAACACTTTTATTTAAGTATTCTTTTTTAGATACGCCTGCTACTGCGATAATAGAATCACGATCGCATACAAGCACATTATGTCCTAAGCTATCGTATAAAGCTTCCGTATATTCCTTTGCAAAATTACCTAGTTCACTAATTGGAGAATATTTTTTCAAAATCACTTCTCCATCGCGATCAACAAATATTTCTAGTGGGTCTCCTTCTCGAATACGTAAAGTTCTACGAATTTCCTTCGGAATTACTACCCTACCTAAATCATCAATTCGACGTACGATTCCAGTTGCTTTCATTCTAATGCTGCCTCACTTTCTACTGATGATCAAAGTGGTGAATTTACCTGTTCATGTAAAAATCACCAACTGTTAGACATAGTATTTTACACATTAGTTCTTCTATGCACGCCGAATTGTATTTTTTTATCTTATATTAGGCATTTATGACTTCTTTTTTTACATCTGGCAGGCCTTTTAATAAATTTTCAGCAATTGTTAACCACTTCGATGTCTCTAAACCATTTGTTTTCATAACGATTTTCAATTGCGATCCTTCCATTCCTAGACCAATCATACGTCCAAAACTATTTCCAAGCATGAATAATTTTCCGCCATCAATATTTTGACTTGCTTGTTCTGAGAACAGAATTGTCACTTCAAATTTATTTTGCTTAATTAACTCAATTTGTTCTTTCATTGCCAATACTTTAATATTTGCAATTTGCAATAAGTAACCAACTTCTTGCGGATAATCACCAAATCTATCTATCATCTCTTCCTGCAACTCTTCAATATCCTCAATTGCAGAAACACCTCTAAACTGTTTATACATCATAATCTTTTGTTTACTATCTGAAATATAAGCATCTGGTAAATATGCATCTACTTCTAAATCAATTTCAACATTAACTGTATTTTCAACCCCATCTGTTCCTCTACGCTGTTCAATTGCATCTTTTAACATTTGAGAATATAGATCAAATCCGACAGAATCAATAAATCCATGCTGTTCGGCTCCTAACAAGTTACCTGCACCACGAATGGATAAGTCTCTCATTGCAATTTTGAAACCTGACCCAAGCTCTGTGAACTCTTTAATGGCTTGCAGACGCCTCTCTGCAACTTCTGATAACACTTTATCTCGTTTGTATGCAAAGTATGCATATGCAACACGATTAGAACGTCCAACACGACCACGAAGCTGATACAGCTGCGATAGTCCCATACGATCTGCATCAAATACAATTAACGTATTTACATTCGGAATATCTACACCCGTCTCAATAATTGTTGTACTTACAAGAACATCATGCTGCCCTTCTAAAAACGATAGCATAACAGACTCTAATTCACCTTCGTTCATTTTTCCATGCGCATAAGTTACACGCGCGTCTGGAACTAACATCGAAATTTCATCCGCTTTTCTTTCGATATCCTCCACACGATTATATAGGAAGTAAATTTGCCCACCTCTTGCAAGCTCTCGTTCTATCGCTTCTCGCATTAACGCTGGGTTATACTCTACTACATACGTTTGGACTGGGAAACGATTTTCTGGTGGTGTCTCAATAACAGATAAGTCACGCACACCAAGCATAGACATATGGAGTGTACGCGGAATCGGAGTTGCCGTTAATGTTAACACGTCAACATTTGCTTTTAATTGTTTAATTTTTTCTTTATGCGTTACACCAAACCTTTGTTCTTCATCAATAATAAGAAGACCTAAATCTTTATAAGTAACATCTTTAGATAAAATACGATGCGTTCCGATTACGATATCTACCGTACCATCTTTTAAGCCTTTAATTGTTTCATTTTGCTGTTTTCTCGTACGGAATCTACTTAATAATCCTATATTGATTGGATAATCTTGAAAACGCTCTCGAATTGTTTCATAGTGTTGTTGTGCAAGGATCGTTGTCGGCACTAAAATTGCAACTTGTTTTTCATCCATAATTGCCTTAAATGCCGCACGGATAGCTACTTCCGTCTTTCCATATCCTACATCACCACAAAGAAGCCTATCCATCGGACGTCCACGTTCCATATCTTTCTTAATCTCTTCAATAGAACGTAATTGATCCTCTGTCTCTTGATATGGGAAAGAAGATTCAAATTCTTGTTGTTCTGCCGTATCTGGTGTATATGCATAACCCTTTGAAGCTTCGCGCTCAGCATATAGTTTAATTAGGTCATCCGCAATGTCTTGTACAGATTTTTCAACTTTCGTTTTGACCTTTTTCCAATCATTTCCGCCCAATTTATAAACTTTTGGATCCTTACCTTCAGATCCTACATATTTCTGCACTTGGTCAATTTGTTCAATTGGAACGTATAACTTATCATTACCTTGATATTTAATATTCAAGTAATCTTTATGAACACCATTAATCTCTAATGTCTCGATACCTAAGAATTTACCTATACCATGATTTACATGAACTACATAATCTCCAACTTTTAATTCCGAATAACTTTTAATACGTTCAGCATTAGATAACTTCTGCTTACGTTGTGATTTTTTAACTTTCTTATGAAAAAGCTCTTTTTCAGTAATAACAACAAGCTTTTGCATCGGCATTTCAAATCCTGCATGTAAATCACCTACAGCAATTTGTAACCTTCCAGGCAATAATATGTCTGTGCCCTCTACGATATCTGCCTCAATATCATAATCACTTAAAATATGTTGTAGTTTTTTTACACGTTCATCATCTGTGCCGAGCACAACAGTCGTAAAATGCCCTTCGTTCCATCTATCAATTTCAGTTTTCAACAACTGCATCTGCCCATGGAAATCTTGCATTGTTTTACATGTCACATTCACAATGTTTTGCGGATGTGTATGTGCTATATGACGTAAGAATAACGTTAAATATACAAAACTTCTTTTTTTATGATGAAGAAATTCCTCAAACGAGTGTGAGAAAGATAAATCTTGAATAATTATTCCCTCACCAAGAAGTGATATATACCATTCCGCCTCTTCTGTTTCAAGATGTGATGCTGTTTCTTGAATACGGGAAATCTCATCTAAAACCACAATACCATCTTCTGGTAAATAATCTATAAGACTAGCAGGTTCTTTATAGAAAATAGATAAATATTTAAACATCTGTTCTATACTTTGCCCGTTTTTTAACATCTCAATTTCATGACTTACCGTTTCAAGCACTGTAGTCTTCAATTTATCATCGGAAAGTTTTTGCATCGTCTTAGTCAAGCCTTCCTCAAGATGCTCAATTCCCGACTTCAATTCTTCCTGTGAAAATAAAAACTCTGTTGCTGGACCAAATCTAACACTTTCTTTTTTATCTTGAGAGCGCTGTTCATCCACATCAAATAATCGAATAGAATCAACTTCTGTATCGAAAAATTCAATACGAAATGGTAACTCTTCAGTTAATGGGTAAATATCTAATATTCCCCCACGCAAACTGAATTCCCCAGGAGCTTCTACCATCGACTTACGCTCATAACCAATATGATGTAAAGTATGCAAGAATGTATCTAAATCAATCTCTTGCCCTAGATTGATTTCGATTTGCCTTTGCTTCCACAACTCTTTCATTGGTAAAAATCTGCGTAGTCCTGCAACTGGCGCTACAATAATCCCGTTCTCTCCTGCCGCTAAACGATTCAATACTTCAATACGTTGCGCCTTCAATTCTGGGCTTGCAACACCAATTTCTGATGCTATCAATTCATTTACTGGGTATAACCACACATCTTTTTCACCAAGTAACGCCACTAAATCTTCATGCACTTTTTGTGCTTGATATAAATTATGCGTCACAATAAGTTGTGATTTTTTTGTTTTTTTATATAAGGCCGCCATTAATAACGAACGAGAAGAGGTTGCCATACCTGATACAAGTTGTTCTTTTAAACCATCTTCTAGTCCATTAATAACCGATTGGATCTCTTCATTTTTATAAAATTGCTCTAATAAACCTATCATTTTCAAAACCCCTCTCAACATAAAGAGCAAGCCACTATATTTTATGCAAATATTTCGGAAAAAGAAAACAGAAAAATGCTTTGGACATGCCAAAGCGACAACATTTTATTGCAGAAATTTTTCATATTCATAATACTCAGGATAAGATGCGAGCGTTTCTTGACACGATTCACAAATCGTTTTTATATATATATTTCCATTCTCATGAAAATGAATCATCTCTACTACTTCTTGCTCTGTTAGTTGAAATAAAACGTCGCTATACACTTTTTCTGCAGTAACGGAGCCTACATTACTCCCGCAATGTCTGCAATAATAATAACCTTCCATACTAGCCTCCTAAAAATCCAATTACTACTAGTATGGGTAAAAATAAGACAAAATATTCCCAATCATACCCTTAACTATTGAAGGTATTCATGATTTGAAGAAAAGGTTTATTTAACCATTCTTCACATGCATCCGCTGCTTTTTCAATAGAATGACTCACATCAGGAATTTCTTCCGATGTAAAACGTCCTAATACGTAATCTACTACCTTCATGCCATTTTTCGGACGATCAATTCCCATGCGGATACGTTGAAACTCTTGTGTTCCTAAATGTGAAATTGTTGATTTCACACCATTATGTCCACCAGCACTACCTTTCATACGAAGGCGTAATTTACCTACAGGGATGTCTAAATCATCGTACAGAACAACGAAGTCTTCAACATCAATTTTATAGTAATCCATGAGTGGTCGAATACTTTCCCCAGATAAATTCATATATGTAAGTGGCTTTAATAAGATTACTTTTTCTCCATTAACAAATCCCGCACCAAATATTCCTTTAAATTTTTGTTCATTCAAAGAAATATTCCAACGCTTTGCAAGTTCATCAATCGCCATAAATCCAATATTATGCCTTGTTAATTCATATTCTCTACCCGGGTTCCCAAGTCCTACTATCAATTTCATTCTTGTACCACTACTTTCTTTTTTCGATACGAAAAGACGTAACCAATCTTGGTTACGTCTCATTCTATCCAATTAATTGAATAATACACTTACAGATTCTTCTTCGTATACACGAATGATTGCTTCTCCGATTAGTGGAGCAACTGAAAGTTCATGTACTTTGTCGATTTTCTTCTCTTCTGGTAATACGATAGAGTTCGTTACAACTAACTCTTTAATATTTGAATTTTGGATACGCTCAATTGCTGGACCAGATAATACTGGGTGTGTACAGCAAGCATATACTTCAGAAGCACCGTTCTCAACAAGAGCGTTTGCTGCTAATGTAATTGTACCAGCTGTATCAATGATGTCATCAATTAAAATTGCTGTTTTACCTTCAATATTACCGATAATGTTCATTACCTCTGATACGTTCGGACGAGGGCGACGCTTATCAATAATAGCGATTGGTGCTTTTAGACGATCTGCCATTTTTCTAGCACGAGTTACCCCACCGTGGTCAGGTGACACGATTACGATATCTTTAAGACCTTTTGTTTCAAAGTAATCTGAAAGGATCGGTACACCCATTAGGTGGTCGATTGGGATATCAAAGAATCCTTGAATTTGTGGAGCATGTAAATCTAGAGTGATTACACGAGTTGCACCTGCTGTTTCAAGCAAGTTTGCTACAAGTTTCGATGTAATTGGTTCACGAGAACGCGCTTTACGGTCTTGACGCGCATAACCATAGTAAGGAATAACAATATTAATTGTTTTTGCAGATGCACGCTTTAATGCATCGATCATAATAAGTAATTCCATGATATGTTCGTTTACTGGGAAGCTTGTAGATTGAATAATGAATACATCGCAACCACGGATACTTTCTTCAATGTTAATTTGAACTTCTCCATCACTAAAACGATCAACAGAACATTTTCCTAGTCCTACTCCAATGTGCTTTGCAATTTGCTCAGCAAGTTCCTTATTAGAGTTTAAAGAGAATACTTTCAAATTAGAATTTAGATATTGAGTCGACATCTAGATTAACCCTCCACATTATGATTTTTTCTTATTCAGCAATTGATCAACATAGTCTTCTTTGTTAACTTGACGTGCACGTGCTACAGATAATGCTTTTGATGGAACATTCTCTGTAATTGTAGAGCCTGCTGCCACATAAGCACCATCTTCAACTGTTACAGGAGCAACAAGGTTTGAATTACATCCAATAAATACCCCGTTACCAATCACAGTTTTGAATTTATTCTTACCGTCATAGTTCACCGTAATTGAACCACAACCAAGATTCACGTCTTCTCCAACTTGTGCATCCCCGATATAACTTAAGTGTGAAGCTTTACTTCTATTACCAAAAACAGTTTTTTTGATTTCCACGAAGTTTCCAACGCGTACTTCATCTCCAATAACTGAATCTGGGCGAATATGTGCAAATGGACCAACCGATACTTCTGTACCAAGTTTACTATCATGTACAGTAGATTGACGAATTGTTGTACGATCTCCAATTTCACTATCGCGAATTACTGTATGCGGTCCAATTTCACAATCAGAACCAATTACAGTATTCCCCTCAATAATTGTTCCTGGATGAAGAACTGTATCACTACCGATAATCGCATCAGCAGAAATATACGTGTTACTTGGATCAATAATTGTAACACCATTTACCATGTTCTTTCGGTTGATACGGTTTTTCATAATAATTTCCGCTTGCGATAGAGCGACTCTGTCGTTAACACCTAACGTTTCATCGAAGTGCTCTGTTTGATAAGCTGATACGATATGACCTTCATTTTTTAAAATCTCAATAACATCTGGCAGGTAATATTCACCTTGTACGTTATCATTTGAAACTTTAGAAAGTGAGGCGAATAAAGCTTTATTATCAAAACAATACGTACCTGTATTGATTTCTTTAATAGCTAATTCTTTCTCATTTGCATCCTTATGCTCAACAATCTTTTCAACATGACCATTCTCATTACGAACGATACGACCATATCCAGCAGGTTCTTCTATGTAAGCTGTTAGCACCGTTGCCATTGCCCCTGCCTCTTTATGTTGCTGAAGCAATGATTCCATCGTTTCAGCAGTTATTAGCGGCGTATCACCACAAATAACTAAAGTTGTTCCTTCTTCGTTTGCAAGTACACTTGCAGCTTGATCTACAGCATGTGCTGTACCAAGTTGTTCTGCTTGTAATGCAAACTCACTTACGTTTCCTAGCTGTTCTTGTACCATTTCAGCACCATGTCCTACGACTGTTACAAGTTTCTGCAATCCTAATTGCGTTACTTGATCGACAACATGTTGTACCATAGGTTTTCCACATACAGGATGAAGCACTTTGTATAGCTTAGACTTCATACGTGTGCCTTTGCCTGCAGCTAGAATCACTGCAAATCTGTTTGACATATAGACCCTCCATCGCAACCTATTTATCCATTAACGATATTATCCTAAATCATCATATATTTCAAGAAACACATTTTAACTATTAAATTTTACCATAATTCTTATACGATGTTTTACTCTTTAGTATCTTTTTTAAGAAATAAGCTATACTATTTAAAATGATTTTGAAAAAATTAGAAGTTTTCCTCTTCACTTTGAAGAATTCAGAATTTTCCGTGCGAAAAATAGATAAAACCACAAAAAAAACAAACCCCTGTAAATGCTTACAGGAGTTTGTTGCAAAATTATAGGGATTTCTTTAAAAAGCCCTTTTCATTCGAATTTTACGAAGCACCCGCTTCTTCAAACTCAACCTCTTCTAACTCGCCTAAACGATGATACTCTGTTAAAACCGCATCTTGAATTTTAGAGCGTGTATTAGAATTAATTGGATGTGCAATGTCACGGAATTCTCCATCTGGAGTACGTTTACTTGGCATTGCTACAAATAATCCATTATTACCATCAATTACACGAATATCATGAACAACAAATTCATGGTCTAGAGTAATAGAGGCAATTGCTCTCATGCGGCCTTCTGTGTTTACGCGGCGTAATCTTACGTCAGTCACTTCCATCTTGTGTTCACCACCCTTTTCTAAATAAGCGATATATTTGTATAAATTCCACAAATTTTCTATTTTCCCTTTAATTTTTTAAAAATTTTTAAGATAAAAATTTTTAATGTAATTGAATATAGAGATTAGTGGAGGTTATCGCTTACAAAAGATTACTTAACTAGGGCAATTACTTCGATTTCAATCGAAACATCTTTCGGTAATTTTGCTACTTGCACACAAGAACGCGCTGGCTTATGAGTAGAGAAATAAGAGCCGTATACTTCATTAACAGCATTAAAATCATCCATATCTTTTAAGAATACTGTTGTTTTTACTACTGTATCAAATGAAGCACCTGCTTCTTCTAATACCGCTTGTAAATTTTGAAATACTTGCTCTGTTTGTACTGTCACGTCTCCTGCTACAAGCTCTCCACTTGCAGTTAACGGAATTTGTCCTGAACTGTAAAACATATTATTTACAATAATCCCTTGTGAATATGGTCCAATTGCTTGTGGTGCATTGCTTGTTTGAACAACTTTCATATTTTTTCACCCTTTTATTATTTATTTTTACTCTTTAAAAATAGTGCACGAAAAGCAGTTTGTCCATCTATTTTATAATTTATAAATAGAATAAAAAAAAGATAAAGCGATCTGCTTTACCTTTTTACTCAGCCTCTACAAGCCCTTCATCAAATGGTGCCAGTGAATAATTTCCCTTTTCCACTTGAATCGCTTTTTCTTTCACATCAACTTCTGATAGACGAATTAATGATACAAAATTATTAATTAGTCGTTCTTCAATATCCGTGGATTCTACTAATACACCAATACCAACAACATTAGCCTTAAACTCTTCTAACATACTCATCATACCTTGAATTGTCCCGCCAGCTTTCATGAAGTCATCAATAATTAAAACATTTGATCCCTCTGGAAGGCTACGCTTTGCTAACGTCATTGTTTGAATTCGCTTAGAAGAACCTGATACATAGTTAATACTAACAGTTGGACCTTCTGTTACCTTATTATCTTTCCTTGCAATTACTACCGGTACATCTAAGTAATTTGCCACCGCATAAGCAAGTGGAATCCCCTTCGTTGCCACCGTCATAACCGCATCAATTGGTTGCCTAGCAAAAACAGAAGCAAACAAACGACCTGCGCCATTAATATGGCGAGGATTACTTAAAAGATCTGTCATATATAAGTAACCACCAGGCAAAATACGACCTGGATTTTCAAATAAGCTACAAAGCTCACTAATAATTAGATCTGCCTCTTCCTCACTTATATATGGTATATATTTCACTCCTCCTGCTGCTCCTGGTACCGTTTGCAATGTGCCGACCCCTTGTTGTTCAAACGTTTGCTTAATAATAACTAAATCTTCACTAATGGAAGACTTAGCTGATTGATACCTTTCAGCAAAAAAAGTGAGAGAAACTAGCTGACGAGGGTTTTGTAACAAGTAATACGTCATATCGACTAATCTTGTACTTCGTCTAATTTTCATACTCTCACCTCAAATCACGAATATTCTAAACAAATCATAACGTATTATACGTCTTTATTCAAGCGTTTCTCGCTCTCCTAATAAACGTACTGCGTATACTTGTTCACAAAATCCTTTTAATCCATTATATATACGATGCATTCGCGAATCATGGTGCACAAGACCAAATACAGTTGGGCCACTTCCACTCATTAATACGGCATCCGCCCCAAATCGCTTCATCTGTGCCTTAATACGTGCAACTTCAGGATGCATCGCAAACGTTACATCTTCTAAAACATTACCAACAGTATCACAAATCCCTTTGTAGTCCCCAGCATTTATGACGTTAACCATTTTATCTACATTTGGATGTGTAACTCGATTTAACTTTAAATTTCCATACACATCAGCAGTAGATACACCAATATGGGGTTTCGCCAAAATAACCCAACAAGAAGGCGGAGTTTTTATGTGCTCAATTTGCTCTCCTCTTCCAGTGGCAATTGCTGTCCCACCATATACACAAAACGATACATCTGATCCAATTTTTGCGCCAAGCTCTGCTAACTGATCAATTGTAAGCCCTAAATTCCATAATTTATTAAGGCCACGTAATGTCGCTGCTGCATCACTACTTCCACCTGCTAATCCAGCTGCTACTGGAATCGTTTTTTCAATAGTAATAGATACGCCTTTTTTCACATTAAACTTCTCTTTTAATAATTTCGCTGCTTGATAAGCTAAATTTCTTTGGTCGTCTGGGACATACCGATTATGGGATAAAATTTCAATACGGTCTTCTGCTAATTCCATTAGTTCTAAACGATCCGCTAAATCAATTGTTGTCATAATCATTTTCACTTCATGATATCCGTCTTGTCTTTTTCCCAGTACATCTAACGACAGATTAATCTTTGCTGGTGCTTTCACTAGTAGCTTCAATCTATTCACCCACTCTATGTACTCAATCTTTTATCGTTTATTTTACCATAAATTTATAGTAAGACGATGACACTTCCCTAATTATAACGAAAAGCATTCAGAATGAAACTACTTATGTAAAATGATGGCACCTTTTCGAGTACAAAAAGCCGAGGAATCACTCCTCGGCTACCGTAGCATAGAAAGTATCTTACAACTACTGGTTTTGTTTCATTAATTGCTGTTCTGCAATTTCTATAGCACGTTTCACCATGTTACCAGCATCTTTCGCACGAATTCCGCCCCAGCCTTCTTTCTGAACAACATCATAAAAGCCTAGCTCTTTTGCAAGCTCTTCTTTAAATTGATTTGACATGACACCTCTTCGTCTACTCAATGCAGAGTCCCTCCTTATTTTGCTACGGTATAATTAGTATGCAAAATAATATAGCTTTTCATTTGTGGGAATATATGTAACGATACATGAATTATAAAATCACTTCATTATGAGGTTCACCATAAAACGTTAACTCTACTGTCTCTGTTAAAACATCCGCATAGCTATATGATACACGTTGCAACGCATCTTCTTGCTGATCCAATTGTACAACAAAAACAGAACGGTACGTTTCTGCAAGTACACCTGATTGTTCTACTGTTTTTCTTCTCCCACTATTTGCCTTTAACATCAGTCTCTGTCCAAGATGGTGATCTAATTCGCTTTTAATTTCATCTAAACGTTTTGACATATACTTCGTTACACCTCGCTGTAATTTAGATTGAACACTTAAAACACGATATATCTATCCCAATTATTAACCGCAACTCACAGACAATATCGTTATAAAAGCATCATGCGTTCAAATAGATAGAAGAAATACTATATTGTAAAAGTATCATTATGTAGTCTGCGCGTTCTTGTCTCTTTTTATCCAAGCTGATTTAAATCCTTTCCATACAAAAAAGCAAGATACATATGTACCTTGCTTATTCTTCATAATGTTGAAAGGGTAATCCAGTTCGTAAAATCCCCTTCGTCTCAATCCCGCCAAGTCCCTTTTCGCCGGTAATCGTATTACGTACAACATCCCATACATTTACTCTTTCCATAAACGACGTAAAACTAATTTTACCAACCACATATACAGGATCTAGTGCGTGAATATTAATTCTAGATGGTGAACTAGCAAAATTAGCACCCGCTCGAATTAATGCTTCAAAGTGTGATTGGCATGCCCCGGCAAAAATAACGAGTTGATCCAATGATGGATATTTTTTTCTCACTTCTCGAACAGCCTGTACAAAATGCCTTGAATGTCTATATGCTGCTAAATCTCCCTTTACCCCTTTTGATTTTGTATATGCATCGTGCCCCGTAATAACTAAAATGTCCGGACGAAAATGATCTATTAAATCTACTACCTTTTCATGCATCTCTGTTTCTTTACAATGAATACCTTGTACAGGAACACCAATTTTATTATATAAGTCTAAGCACTTGCGCAAATATAACGGGTCCCCATCTATATGCAATACACGTCCTGGCATTTGAAAATAATTCACCTCACTTGTATATCCACCCGTTGAAGTGTGTTCATGCCTTTGTTTCATTAATACATAATCTTGTTGAAACAAACGATACGTACGCTCCATCGTTTCTTTCTCACGCTTCGCTCTTTTTTTATGCTCTCGTTGATCTATACTAATTAAATCTTCAAGTGGTGCATCTGCCACCAGTCTAATTTCCTCTCCAAATAATATAGCTATCTCGCCTTTTATTTCTATAATACGAAAAAGGATATCCCTATTATGAGAATATCGTTCCACTAATTCTCCAACATGTAAAGCCATTCTCCTACCTCCAAACTCGTTAGGCCATCTTACCTGTTTTTAAAGTATGAATGTAGGAGCGGAAAGGTGACAAAAGGGACAGTTCAAGTTGAACTGTCCCTTTTCTATTCTTATGACAATTTATGAAGAACTAATGCATTACTTAATGTTGCAAACTCCTCGATAGATAGCGTTTCGCCTCTTCGTTTTGGATCAATTCCTACTTCTGTTAAAATTCGATCCAACAACTCTTTATCTTTCGGGAAACCGTTTAAATTATTTGATAAATTATTCATTAAAGTTTTACGACGCTGTGCAAAACTTGCTCGTACTACTTCAAAGAAGAATGTCTCATCTGTTACTTCTACAACTGGTTTCGGGCGCTTTAGGAGACGAATAATCGCAGAATCAACATTTGGTTGTGGCACAAACACTGTACGTGGTACAGTCATAACTGTTTCTACCTCTGTATAATACTGAATAGCAATGGATAAAGAACCATACTCTTTCGTTCCAGGTTTAGCAGCTAAACGATCTCCAACTTCTTTTTGCATCATAACAACAAATCCACGAACCGGTAATTTCTCTTCCAGCAATTTAAATAAAATTGGCGTTGTAATATAGTACGGTAAGTTCGCTACTACCATTACATCTTGCCCTTCCTCAAATTGCTCACTAAACACCTCATGTACATCTGCCTTTAGTACGTCTTTATTTATAACTGTAACGTTGTTATATGGAGCTAACGTCTCATCTAAAATCGGTAATAATCTCTGATCAATTTCAAAAGCCACTACTTTTTTAGCACGCTTCGCTAATTGTTCTGTTAACGCACCGATACCTGGTCCAATTTCAATTGCACCACTTTCTGAACCAATTTCAGCGTGATCGACAATACGATTTAATACGTTCGTATCAATTAAAAAATTTTGTCCTAAACTTTTTTTGAATGAAAATCCATACTTTTCAACAATGTCTTTCGTACGATTTGGCGTTGCGATATCCTTCATTTTCTTTCCTCCTGTATGACTTGCTTATAAGCTTCTGCAAACGATTCTTTTGAAACTTGAAACATTTGTAAACGTTTATGTAACTGTTTTGCGTTTGTATAACCAATCTTTAATAGCTTACCCATTCTTTCTCTGCGACTCTTTGCCATTTCTCCGCCCACTAAGCCTGCATCGACTAAATCGCTCCAACTAATTTCACTTGTGTAAGCTTCCATTTCTTCATGTATATTCTCTAAAGCACGGCGAATTGATTCATTAGAAGCATGTTCAATCCCGACACCCTTTTTCCTTTTGGCAAGTGCTTCTTCCTTCGGTAAAAAGGCATGTTTACATCCAGGCACCTTATCAGAAATAATTTTTCGAATACGCTCTCCAGGATAATCCGGATCTGTGAAAATAATAACGCCCCGTTTTTGCAGCGCTAATTTAACTTGCTCAATAACATGATCACCGATTGCTGAACCGTTCGTTTCAATTGTATCCGCATCAACAGCACGCTTAATCGCAACTGTATCATCTTTACCTTCTACAACGATAATCTCTTTAATTTTCATGCTTGCCTCCACACTCGTTTCGTCTCTACTTAGTAAAACAAAAAAATGACGACTTTTCCATTATTATTTTCCCCATTCTTACATTTTAAAAAATAGAATGTCCAAAACTTTGTTCTCTCTTCTTATTGTAACACTTCCTCATTCGCCCTTATTTTTTCACAAAAATAAAAAAGAATGGGTTCTCCCACTCCTTTTTATTCAACACCAAATAAAGCTTTTGCATTTTTTGTTGTTATTTCTGCTACTTCCTCATAAGAAATTCCTTTTAAATTCGCAATTTCTTCTGCTACGAGTTTTACATAACTTGGTTCATTTCGTTTTCCTCGAAATGGATGTGGTGTTAAATATGGACAATCCGTCTCTATTAACAATTTCTCTAATGGAATCTCCATAGCAACTTCTTTCGGTTTCTTAGCATTTTTAAATGTAACTGGTCCGCCTAACGAAATTAAAAAGTTCATATCAACACATCGCTCTGCTACTTCTACGCTGCCACTAAAACAATGCATAATGCCTCCCACTTCAGCTGCATTCTCTTCTTCTAGAATATCAACAATATCTTGAGTTGCATCGCGGTTATGTATAATAATCGGCAATTTCACCTTTTTGGCTAATGCAATTTGTTTACGGAATACTTCCTTCTGTATTTCTTTTGGAGACTTATCCCAATGATAATCTAATCCCATCTCTCCAAGTGCAACGACTTTAGGATGAGAAGCAAGTTCTTCTAACCAAGCTAGATGTTCTTCTGTCATGTCAATTGCATCAACTGGATGCCATCCTACCGCAGCGTAAATAAAATCATAAGTTTCAGCTAATTCAATCGCCTTTTTTATCGTTACTTCATCAAAACCAACAACAACTGTATAGGTAACTCCCACTTCTTTCATTCGTACAATAACCTCTTGCAAATCTTCTTCAAATTGCTCTGCATTCAAATGTGAATGTGTATCAAACAACATAATACATAACTCCTTTTATATTGAAATCCAGTTTATTCTAAAAAATAAGCTCTTTACTAACTTAACGATAACAATACTATAATTTTAATGCAAAAGTAGAGAATGTAAAAAGAAAAAAGACGCTTCACACATGTTACACGTGAAACATCTCTTTTCTTGTCTTAATTACTTGATTTTCGTACCGTTTGGTAGATTTTGGTCGATTGATGCTAATGACAACACGCCATTCTCTTCACCCGCTAAAATCATACCTTGTGATAATTCACCGCGTAATTTTACAGGTTTTAAGTTTGTTACACAAATAACCTTTTTACCTTTTAGGTCTTCCGGCGAATAGAATTTTGCAATTCCTGAAACAACTTGACGCTTTTCTGTACCTAAATCCAGCTGAATTTTTAACAACTTATCTGCTTTTTTCACAGGTTCAGCTGATAGTACTTCAGCTACGCGTAATTCTACTTTAAAGAAATCATCAATTGTAATTTCTTCTGCTTTCGGTTCTTCTTCTTTTTTCTCTTCTACTTTAGGAGCAGAGCTTTTCATTTGTTCTTTAATGTAGCCTACTTCTACTTCCATTTCTAAACGAGGGAAAATCGGGTTTCCTTTTTCTACTTTTGTTCCAGCTGGAATACAGCCAATTGTAGATAGGCTTCCCCAAGATTTATGTGCCTCTTCAGTAAGTCCAAGTTGAGCAAACATCTTACTTGGTGCTACCGTTAAGAACGGCATAAGCATAATACCTGTTTGACGAAGTACTTCTGCTAAGTGAGCCATTACAGAAGCTAATTTTTCACGATCATTCTCATCTTTCGCTAATACCCACGGTTGTGTTTCATCAATATATTTATTTGCACGGCTAACCAATTGCCAAATTGAGCTTAGCGCTACAGAGAATTCCATATTCTCCATTGCCTCTTCTACTTTTTTCAATGTATCTTTTGCAAACGTTACTAACGTTTCATCGAATTCCGTTACATCTGCTTTAAATGCAGGGATTTCTCCGTTAAAGTACTTATCAATCATAGCTACTGTACGATTTAATAAGTTACCTAAGTCATTTGCTAAATCGAAATTAATGCGCTCCACAAATCCTTCTGGTGTGAATACACCATCAGATCCGAATGGAACTTCACGAAGTAAGTAATAACGTAATGCATCTAATCCGTAACGATCGATTAAAGTAACTGGATCTACTACGTTTCCTTTTGACTTACTCATCTTTCCATCCTTCATTAAAATCCAACCATGAGCAAAGATTTTTTTCGGAAGAGGTAAATCTAATGCCATTAAAATGATTGGCCAATAAATTGTATGGAAACGAACGATTTCTTTTCCAACTAAATGCACATCAGCTGGCCAGAATTTCTTATACATCTCTTCATTTTCTGTTCCATAACCTAATGCTGTAATGTAGTTAGATAATGCGTCAACCCATACGTAAATAACGTGTTTCGGGTTACCTGGAACACGAACTCCCCAGTCAAATGAAGTACGAGAAACAGCTAAATCTTCTAAGCCCGGTTTAATGAAGTTATTAATCATCTCATTCTTACGAGACTCTGGCTGAATGAAATGTGGATTATCTTCATAGAATTTTAATAGTCTATCGACATATTTACCCATTCTAAAGAAATACGATTCTTCACGAACAAGTTCTACATCATGACCACTATCTGGGCTTTTTCCTCCAACTACTTTTTCACCTTCCATAATTGGATCTACTAATTGATGTTCTGTATAGAATGTTTCATCTTGTACAGAATACCAACCTTCATATTCATCAAGATAAATATCACCTTGATCTACTAGTTGCTTGAAGATTTTTTCAACAACATCTTTATGACGATCTTCAGTTGTACGAATAAAATCATCATAAGAGATATCCATCTTCTCCCAAAGCTCTTTGATTCCTGCAACAATGTTATCCACATATGCTTGTGGTGTAACATTTAATTCTTCTGCTTTCTTTTGGATCTTCTGTCCATGCTCATCAGTTCCTGTTAAATAATGAACATTATATCCTTGCATACGCTTATATCGTGCCATCGCATCTCCTGCTACTGTTGTATAAGCATGTCCAATGTGTAATTTTCCACTTGGATAATAAATTGGGGTAGTAATATAAAAGGATTTGTTTTCCTCTGTCATTGTTTTGGACCTCCCGGATAACCTCATATGTATTTATAAATAGTATATCAAAAACTTATATATAAAGTGAAACTTTAATCTGTGGGGGTTTTGTTCACTCCCGCGGATTATTAACCCGCACCAATCCGACTCCAACTTAACTTCTTTGCTCCAGCCAAATTTTAAATTTAGAATCTTACTGCTTGCTAATGCTTGATAAAAACGAGTTAATACTTAGTATCTTTATCATCTATTGCTCATATTTCAAGAAAATATACAGTCCTTACTTACAATCTATAAATTTTTCTGAAAATAAAGTGAAATAATAGTAGAAATTACTCTCATTCTATTATATATAAGAAGTAAGAAATCTATAAATCTTTTTAAAAAATATAGAATTAAAGAATTGACGGAAATGTAAATGATTGGTATCATATGTCCATAGGGTATTTTGTCGAAAAATGACGAATCTAGAAAATAGACTCGAAACTTATAAACTATTTCTTTAGGAGGAAAAGAATTATGAAATCTACTGGTATCGTTCGTAAAGTTGATGAATTAGGTCGTGTAGTAATTCCAATCGAATTACGCCGTACTTTAGGTATTGCAGAAAAGGATGCTCTTGAAATCTACGTTGATGACGAGAAAATCATCTTAAAAAAATATAAGCCAAACATGACTTGCCAAGTAACTGGTGAAGTATCTGATGGTAACCTATCTTTAGCTGAAGGTAAAATTATCTTAAGCAAAGAAGGCGCTGAGCAAGTCTTAAACGAACTTCAAGATTATATCGAAACAGCAAAATAAGCTTCTCAATTATGAGAAGCTTATTTTTTATCGACATGATAGATTTGATATACATCGCGTTTCGACAAATCTCGATCTTTAGCGACTGTTTTTATTGCCTCTTTTGAATTCATACTTTTTTCGTTTATATAATGTTCAATATGATCATATATCGAAATAGATTCCCACCATTGTTCTTCTGGGGCAGGTTCTTCCGTTGAACCAGCTACTAAAATACAAAACTCGCCACGAACTTCATTTTGTTTCGTCCACTCAATTGCTTCCTCAACTGTTCCACGAATAAATTCCTCGAATTTTTTCGTTAACTCTCGACATAATACAATTTCTCTATTTCCCAACACTTCTTGCATCGAGATTAAAGTATCATCTAAACGATGGGGCGCTTCATAAAACATCATTGTAGTTTGTACATAACGAAGCTTCTCTAACTCCATTTTTCTTTCTTTTTTATTTCTTTGTAAAAATCCATAGAAATAAAATTGTTTTGTTTCAAGACCTGATGCAATTAATGCTGTAAGGGCTGCATTTGCCCCAGGAAGCGGGATAACATGATACTGTTCTGCTACAGCCTCTACAACAATATCGTAACCTGGATCGGAAATACACGGCATACCAGCATCACTAACAAGTGCTACAGTCTTTCCTTCGTCTAACTTCCCTAATATTTTCTTCCCACTTACTTCCTTATTGTGCTCATGGTAACTCATAACAGGGGTTTCAATTTCGAAATAATTACAAAGTTTTTTCGTTTGTCTCGTATCTTCAGCAGCAATTAAATCAGCTTCTTTTAAAATTCGGATTGCACGAAATGTCATATCTTCTAAATTTCCAATAGGAGTTGGTACTAAATATAAAACTCCCTTTTCATTTTGTTGAAAGCTTTTTTGTTGCCACATAGCGTTCTCCTTTTTGCATATATTCTTCTTTTTGTTTTCTATTTAACTGCTTAAAATAATACTCTGCTTGCATAGCTGTACGCTTATCTTCATGAAATTCTATGTATTTTAAAACAACAGGAAGTCTAGCACGCGTATACCTAGCCCCTTTTCCACTATTATGGGTCTGAATCCGCTTCTCTATATGATTTGTATATCCAGCATAATAACTTCCGTCAGAGCACTCTACTACATAAAAACAATGCTTATTCTTCTCCATATAAAATTGAACGAATCTCCTTTGTATATTCATTATTTTCTTCATATACAAAAAGAGGGGGCAATATTTTCAAATCTGCGTTTCCATCCTTAATTCCTTCAATTAACAATGTATTCGCTTCTTTCCCTGCCTTAGGATAAACAAATCGTACACGCTTTGGTTCAATTTTGTATTTACGCATTAATGTAACAATATCTAGTAAACGACCTGGACGATGTACAAATGCTACTTTCCCACCTTGCTTTACTAATTGACTACTTGCAGATACAACATCCTCTAATGTACACATAATTTCATGACGAGCTATCGCTAAATGTTCATTCATATTTTTCTCAGAAGTTGCAGGTGTTTGAAAATAAGGGGGATTACATGTGACTACATCATATTGATGACGTCCAAGTTTCTCCGGCATATCTTTCAAATCCCCATGTATTAAGTGAATTCTTTCTTCTAACTTATTGTATTGAACGCTTCTGATTCCCATATCATATAAACGTTCTTGAATTTCTACACCTGTAATGTTTCCCTTTGTTCTTGTACTTAATAAAAGGGGGACAACTGCGTTACCTGTACACAAATCAAGTACATTACCTTTTTGAATCGGTACCCAAGCAAAGTCTGCAAGTAAAACAGCATCTAACGAGAAATTGAATACTGATGGGCTTTGTACAATCTTCATATCTTGCGCTAATAAGTAATCTAAACGTTCATCTTCATATAAATTCATATGTTACTCCTTTTCTTACACTTAACCTACCCTATTTCATCTTCTACTAATAAAAAACATATTTCATTCTACTCTCATGTATAAAAAATTACCTTTCCAATTATCATTGGAAAGGTAATTTCACTTTTTATTTAAAAATGACAGGCAGAATAAACAATCTCCCTCTTTACGTACACTTCCATAATGCAGATTACAAATATGAAAACCTTCTTGATATAGCCTTGCTAAATTATCGTAGCCTTCGCCAATATCAGTTGTCTTCGGCTTCACTTCTTTACGTTTTTGAGTTTTTTGTTTTTCTTTAATCTGCACTTCTTCAAAGCGGTGTCGCAAATTTTCATTTTCCATTTTTATATGTTGGTTCTCTTCCAACAACTCTGCAAGATGTTGTTTTAATTCTCCCAACTGTTTGTATAAATGTCCAATTTGCTCTTCCATACTAGAAACCGATGCAAAAATATCTTTTTTCTCCACAAGCACCCACCTCATTAATCTGTGGTTTGACTCGAAACGACCCCTTTATTCACTAACTCATCTAACGTATATTCTACTATCCGTTCCTTGTCTACTAGTTCCACTTGAATTAATCTTTCTAAAATATTTAATCCGATAACACGGCCAGTACCATGCGGGGTTTGTATACGTTGATCTAAATCAGGAAGTTGTTCCTTTGCTGCCTCATATTCATCATTCTCATATTTTAAGCAACACATTAAGCGACCACATAAACCAGAGATTTTTGCAGGATTTAATGATAAATTTTGATCCTTTGCCATCTTAATGGATACAGGTTCAAAATCTCCTAAAAAAGTAGAACAACAAAGCATACGACCACATGGACCAATACCACCAAGCATCTTCGCTTCATCACGAACACCAATTTGTCTTAGTTCAATTCTTGTCCTAAAAATTGCCGCTAAGTCTTTCACTAGTTCGCGGAAATCAATCCGACCATCCGCAGTAAAGTAGAAAATAATCTTATTGCGATCGAACGTATACTCTACATCTACAAGTTTCATATCAAGATTATGCTCTACTACCTTTTGCTGACAAACTTGATATGCTTCTTTCGCAGCATGTTTGTTCTCTTCAACAATGGTACGATCATTTTCATTTGCAATACGAATAACCTTTTTTAGCGGTAATACAACGTCGTTTTCATCAACTTGCTTTTTGGTAATAACTACTTTTCCGTACTCAATACCTCTTACTGTTTCTACAATTACAAACTCATTTTCAGAGATATCGAACTGATTCGGATCGAAGTAATACACCTTTCCGGCCTTCTTAAAGCGAACACCTACTACATCATACAAAACGGTCATCCCTCCTGCAACCGCAACACTAACTGTTCGAACACAAGCTGCGCATTTACATTAGCGTTGATTCTATTTTTTGCCTCTAATATATTAAAGAGAGCTGATACAATGCGCTTCTGAGCATAGGAGAAAGATTCAAACAACTCTTTCTGCTCATGAAAAACAAGACGATCTTCTTCTCCAAGTTGAACATATAATAAATCCTTATAAATAAGGAGCAACATATCTAAACCTTGCTGTAATTGTTCTTTCTCTCCAAAGTGTTTTCCCCATTTTTCTTGTACAAAAAAAATAGAGGCTTTATCCTTTTCGAGCGCTTCACATAATTTTATCACTAAAGCTCGTGCTTGTGCAAACCATTCATCACTACATAAAGCTAAAGCTTCATCAAAACTATTCGTGAGTTGCGCAGCAAGTGTCGATAAAGATGCCGTAATACCTTCATCCTGTAATCTTCTAATTAAAGATTCCGTAGGTAACGGTCTAAATGTAACAACTTGACAGCGAGATAAAATCGTATTTAAAATTTGATGACTTTGTTCAGTAAGTAAAATAGCTGTTGTATCACTACTTGGTTCTTCTAAAAATTTTAAAAGTGTATTCGCTGCATTTGCTGTCATACGATCTGCGTGCTCAATAATATATACTTTTTTATTTGCTTCTAATCCTGTTTTTGAAAACTCTTCTTGTAAATCATGAATTTGCTGCTTCTTAATAGATAATCCGTCTGGTTTTACAATATGTAAGTTAGGGTGGTTACCTGAATCAATTCGCTTACAATTTGTACATACATGACAAGGCTCTACCCCATTCCGCCCAGAACATAGGAAACTCTTTGCCATTTGAATTGCCGTTGCAAACTTTCCAGTCCCTTTCCCTCCCTCTAACAAGTAAGCGTGGGATATACGCTCTTTTGCAATGCTATTCATCAACATTTTTACACCGATGGGTTGTATAGCAGAAAGCTGCTCCCACGTCTTCGTCATAATACATACCTCACTTATTTCATTCTTTCCTTCTATTATAACAATTTATCTTCTATAATCTGAACAACTTCTTCTATAAGTTTTTCCATTGGTTGATCAGCATTTACCAATACAATACGATCTGAGAAACGTTCTACAACTTGTAAATACCCTTCACGGACACGTTTATGGAAAGAGATATCTTCCATATCTAATCGATTCACTTCACGTCCTGCATCTTTTTCAATGCGAGCTAAACCAATCTCTGGTTCAATGTCTAGGTAAATCGTTAAACTAGGCATACAGTCCTCTGTTGCGAAACGATTTATTTCAAATACTTTATCCATACCTAACCCTCTTGCATATCCTTGATACGCTAAAGAGCTGTCTATAAAACGATCACATAATACAAGGTAGTCCTCGTTAAGTGCCGGCATAACCTTTTCCACCAAATGTTGTCTACGTGCAGCAGCATACAGAAGCGCCTCTGTACGTGCTTCCATCATCGTATATTCTTGTTTATGTAAAATTGTTCTAATATCCTCTGAAATTGCAATACCACCTGGTTCTCTCGTCGCCATTACCTTTTGTTCTTTTTGTTCAAAGTACGGCAATAAACTTTTAATTAACGTTGTTTTACCCGAACCTTCTGGACCTTCAATTGTTACAAATAATCCCTTCATTCTAAAACCTACTTTCTATATCATACACTTTCATATATTTCGTGCTACCTTGAAAACGAGCGCCTGATTGCTCTAAATACATAATTTGCTCTTTATGTTCTGAAGTAATTCTTTCCCCATACATAATTAATGGAATTCCAGGTGGGTACGGAATTACCATTTCTGCCGCTATCATCCCAACTGCTTCTTCTACAGATACTACTTTTGTTTCATATCCTTCCAGTTGTTTATATGTATACGGTAAAGGAGAAAATTCTCCTTTATAAGTATAACGAATAGATTCCTTCTTGTCTTTCACCTCATAATATTGCAATGCCCCTCGGATCATCTCTATAGCCTTCATATATTCCTTATTTACTTGCAAGGGCAAAATAAATAGGACATTATATGGATCCGCCATTTCTGTATATATACCGACCTTTTCAAATACAGACTGTAATTCGTATCCTGATAACTGACAACGTGTCTGTACAGTAACCTTTAACTCATCTTGTAATGGATACTGTAAAATAGCTATTTGTGGAATAGAACACAATTCGTCTTTAAATCCCCGTAAAAACTCGACAATTTCATCATGTCCCTTTTCTTTTATACGTGCTATTGTAAAACGTGCAATATCAAGAGAAGTCATAATTGGATACGATGGACTACTAGATTGTAGCATACTTAAATAGGTAGAAACTTTTTCTTCTTTCACTAAGCGACTATTTATATGTAAATAGGATCCCATTGTCATCGCGGGTAATGTTTTATGTGCAGAATGAACTACAATATCTGCATCATATGCTAATGCTGACTTTGGAAATGCCCCTCCTAAACAAAAATGGGCTCCATGTGCTTCATCTACTAAAACGGGGATTTTATGTGCATGTGCATAAGCGATGCTTGCCTCTAGATCCATCCCCATTCCATAATAATTAGGATGCGTTAAAATGAGTGCTTTAGCATTTGGATATTTTTCAATTGCTTCCTTAATAATTTCATCATGAATTCCCACTGGTACATTATAAGCTTCATCAATCCATGGATCTAAAAAAATTGGATTTGCGCCCGCTAATTTTAAACCATTAATAATTGATTTATGACAATTTCTTTGTACAAGAACAATATCATGTTCCCCACAACAAGACAAAATCATTGCTAGATTCCCTACTGTTGAACCATTAATTAAAAAATAACTTTTTTTCACTCCATATACATCAGCTAATAACTGTTGTGCCTCATCTATACATTCAAACGGACTATGTAAATCATCTAATCCTGACAACTCAGTTACATCGATAGATAGTATATCTTTAAACTCCCCTACAGCTTCCTGAGGGAAGTTTAAACCATTTTTATGACCTGGAACATGAAAGGATAACGGCCCTCTTTCTTTAAACTCTGTTAATGCCTCATATAAAGGTATGCGATTTTGATTCATCTATATCTCTTCCTTATTATTTCATTCTCCCTCTATTATACAGAACAAAAAAAATAATAGGCATATGCCTATTTAAAAATATGATACTTCTAATTTCCGAAGCTGCTTTAAATAATATATATACTTCGGATCATTTGTCTCCGTATTCACCATATCCTTTTCACATTCATAACATATTAAATTATTATAAACATATATCCCTTCTTTTCTTTCTGTCTCACAAACAATACAAACTTCATTTTGTACTTTCATAACCTTCCCTCCCTATTCAAATGGACATATTTTATACTTCTATTCCTTAACAATTTTCAGAAAAATATACATCCATCTCTTATATAATATGATTAACCCTTGGGCAACGTGTTTGTATTACCATTACTTCTTTTTTCGTACTGTTTGAAAACAGAAAAAAACACAAGTCAAAAGA
>NZ_QOZW01000023.1:0-24373 GCF_008368885.1 Bacillus sp. BPN334
AAGCTTAGCTTGATAGCGATGGGGTACCACCCCATATTAGAAAAAACGATATTTTGATGCAAAGTTATCGTGCAAGCAAGAGCATTAAAGTTCTATCGCCAATTCTTTTTTTGATATAATAGATGTGAAGCAGAAAATAGATAGAAAGATACTGCTAGTCATTTATACTTAAAATGTAGGGAGCTTGAACAGAGTTATGGGGACAGAAAAAGAAATTAGTTCCGCTAAATTAATATGGAAGATGACGCGCCCGCATACATTAACGGCGACGTTTTCTCCTGTAATTTTAGGAACAGTAGCATCACTGTATGTTACAGACATTCATTGGCTTTTATTTATTGCGATGATGGTTGCATGTTTAGCATTGCAAATAGCAACGAACTTATTTAATGAGTACTATGATTTCAAACGTGGATTAGATACCGCTGATTCTGTTGGCATCGGTGGTGGAATTGTCCGTCATGGATTGAAACCAAAAAATGTGTTAACAGTTGCGCTTTTATTGTATGTAGTAGCAGCACTTATTGGAGTTTATATTTGTATGAATAGCAGCTGGTGGTTAGTCGTTATTGGTTTAATTGGGATGGCGGTTGGCTACTTATATACAGGTGGTCCATTACCAATTGCGTACACTCCGTTTGGAGAATTAGTTTCTGGATTGTTAATGGGGACATGTTTTGTACTCATTGCTTTCTTTATTCAAACGAATACGATAACGATTGAAAGTGTATTGATTTCCATTCCAATTGGAATTTTAGTCGGTGCAATTAACATGTCTAATAACATCCGAGATATCGAAGAAGATATTAAAGGTGGAAGAAAGACATTAGTAATCCTCCTCGGGAGAGAAAAAGCAATAGTAACACTAGCTGTAGCCTTTTTCATTGCTTATTTATGGATCGCGGTGATTGTATTGATGGGTTATATAAGCCCTTGGGCATTAGTTATGTTCCTAGGTTTGAGAAAGCCAATCTCTGCTATTCAAAGCTTCCAAAAAGGAGCAAAAGATCCCGGGTATATGCGCATCGCAATGAAATCAACAGCGATGACAAATACGATTTTCGGCTTCTTATTATCAGCAGGATTATTAATTAGCTACTTGTTTTAAATGAAAACTATTGTTAAATAACTTAACCCCAATTTCTCAATTTTAATATGGAGAGATTGGGGTTTTATTTTGAGTTTTTTAACGTTATAAACTATTCTCATTTGAAATGCATATACCAATAAATTGCAATTTCATCACTTGTCATATCCAAACCTTTATAAACAAGAAAATCAAATCCGCCTATTACAAATCCACATTTTTCATAGAACTTACATGCTGCGACATTATTATTTTGCGTTTCAAGCATGATACCGGGCATGTTGCCTTCTTTTGCCCATTGCTTTGCTTGATCAACTAATCTTTTACCAACCCCGAGTGTACGATGTTTTTTATCCACCGTTATATCTTCTATGTAAGCATAGTGATTCCAATTCTTTTTCAATACTATTAATCCGATGATTTGGTTATGTAACAGTGCTATGTAAATTACTTGATTGGGCTTATTTATATATTCATTGTACGCCAGTTCTTCATTATCATTTTGTAAATAACTTTTTTCATAACTCGGAACGTCTTCTACTGTATATTCTATGCGTCTACTTACTTTTGAAAGAGAAAGAATTAACCGAGCATTCACTATAAAACTGTCATCAATCTCTGGGTGATTGTCTAAATCATTTGTTTCTAACTTTCTAATTAAAAGGCTCATCGTGATACCTCCAAATCATATTATTTTTTCTGGCTCTTTATGTGATTCAAATTTATTCCAATTACAAAATTATAATGGAATTTCAATAGTAAGGCTATCTCTGCATTTTATCTTTATACCGTCATGCTATTATCTAGATATAACTATGTTGTATGTAGTAGTGACGGAAATAGTGAAAGATTTCTAATTGGTTAACATATAAAATGAACTATTTCTTCCTAACCATAAAATGAATCGTGGAGAAGATAAAGGATGCAAAAAACAATATTAATTGTAGAAGATGAAGATATTTTACGTGAGATTATGAAGGATTACTTATTAAACGAAGGGTATAACGTCTTAGAGGCGATTGATGGGAAAGAAGCATTATCTATATTTGAAGAGCATGAGGTACATTTAATTATTCTAGACATTATGTTACCAGAATTAGATGGTTGGGCGGTCTGTCGGCGAATTCGGAAGAAATCTAATGTACCTATTATTATGTTAAAGGCTCGGATAGATGAGGATGATACTCAACTCGGATTTGAACTAGGAGCAGATGATCGCACTATTAATAGTCATATTCGTAATTTTTGTCATAAATTAGGACAAAAAGCAGCTTGTATTGTAACTGTTGTGCGTGCTGGTAATAAATTTGAGGGACAAGTATGAAAAAAGGAATTGTATTAAAGTTATTTATTTTAACAACAGCATTATGCACACTTATTTTAGTAACTATTTTTATTGGACAAACTATATTTTTTAAGCAATACTACGCAAATCGAAAAGTTAATGATATTAAAACAAATATTCAATCCTTTGAAAAAGCATATGTAAAAGCTGGAGATGATGCGAAAGCAATTCAAGAATTGGAACAAAATTTCTATCAAGAGAATGCGACATGGATTACAACGTTAGATCGTGTAGGTAATATAAAATATGCAAATGATTTTTCTATAGAAATTCAATTAGACCCTAACGAAAATAAGAGATTTTCTGAACGTTCCATTCACATACCGTTGTATAGTTTTATCAATTTAGAAGATATACAAAGGATGAAATATAGTTTAGAACAAGGGAGTCATATTATTATCGATGGAGTACAGAAGGGGGATATAGTAGTCCCTGCGATGTTAACAATAAAAGAGAAGAATGTCGGGCTAGAGAACAAGCAACTGTCAGAAAGATTGTATGGGCCAAAAGCTGTATCTTCAAAAGAAAGTTCACAATTATATTTAGCAGGAATCATTCAAAACGTGCAATTACCGGAGGGGACTGTAGGAACGAATTTTATATATGGAAATCGTGTGCTTATAGATAGAATAAAACAATTTCAGGTTGATTTATTATTGGATCAAAAATTTAATGATGTTACTTCTATAGAAATAATGGATTACGAAGAAAATGATATTAAATATAAACTATTAATCAAGCCGACAAAAGACGCAGAGGGTAAGATAAACTATATATTTGCTATGACATCATTGCAACCAGTTGATGAAGCAGTGCAAATGATAAAGGATTATTACGTATATTTAATTATCTTTGTACTGATTTTAATTGTTTTAATATCGTTCTATTACTCAAAAAAAATCGCCAAGCCATTATTACAAATAAATGATACTACAAAAAAAATTGCGGGTTTAGATTTCTCAGAGACGATATCTATTACTACAAGGGATGAGATAGGTGATTTATCACAAAATATTAACACACTTTCTAAAGCTTTGCATTCGTATATTCATCAATTACAGCAAGATATAGAGAAAGAAAAGCAATTAGAAAATACACGTAAAGAATTTATCGCGGGTGTTTCACATGAGTTAAAAACACCTTTAAGTATTATGAAGAGCTGTATTTCAATTTTGGAGGATGGTGTTGCTAGTAATAAAAAGGAGTATTACTTTAAAGCAATGTCAAAAGAAGTAGATAAAATGGATATGCTCATCATTGATATGCTGGAGTTAGCAAAATTCGAATCTGGTACGTATAAAATGGAAATGGATGTTTTCTATATTGATGAGATGATTGATTATATATGTGAACAATTAAGCCCGGATATAACAGCTAAGCAATTACATGTTTATAAAGAACTTTCTAAAATTGAAGTTGTTGCAAACCAACATCGCATAGAACAAGTTATAACTAACTTTATTACGAATGCAATTCGTTACACACCAGAACAGGAGACTATCATTATTTCTACAATAGAAGAGAATGAACGTGTAAAAGTATGTGTAGAAAATAAAGGAGCACATATTGAACTAGAACATTTAGAAAAAATATGGGATCGTTTTTATCGAGGAGATACGTCACGTCAACGTTCAAAAGGTGGAACAGGATTAGGCCTTGCTATTTCAAAGAATATTTTAGAGCTACATGGTGCGGGATATGGTGTTTTGAATACAGAAGATGGCGTATTATTTTTCTTCTATTTGAATAAAAACGTGTAGAATTTCCGTTCTACACGTTTTTATCATTTTTAAACAAAATCGACATTATCTGCATTTTATCTTTATTAGCATTCATTACTATTTTCATTAGAAACGGAATGAAAAGCTGATAAGGAGATTATTAAAATGAAAAAAAGAGTGATATTGCTTTTGCTTATTATAATAATAATGGGTACAGGCGTTAGTTTCATACATGCTAAAGGGTACAAAAATATATCAAAAGAGAATCTAAGATTAAAAGGAAAAATAATTGTAATTGATCCGGGACACGGTGGAGGAGATAGAGGGACGAAAGGAAAGAAATTTGGAACGATTGAAAAAGAACTTAATTTAAAAGTAGCACAAAATATAAAGAAAGAATTAGAAGAAAGAACGGATGCAAAAGTTATATTAACACGTGAAAAAGATACGAGTTTACTTCCAGAAACAAAACAAAGGGAAGAATTGCAAGCTCGTGTCAAAGTAGCGAAAGAATATGCGGCGGATCTTTATATTAGCATTCATCATGATGCTTTTGAGGATACAAATGTAAAAGGAATAACAACTCATTATGGATCTAATAAAAGGAAAGATAAAAAATTAGCTAAGATCGTACAAGAAGCCATTTTTGATCAAAATATAGACAGCCGAGATAGAGGCGTTCATGGCAGTGATTTTCTTGTCTTACGAGAAAATCCTTCTCCATCTATCTTAATTGAATTAGGATTTACATCTAATGCGAGTGATGAAAAAAGAATGAATTCAGAAGAATTCCAAGCGAAATCGCAAAAAGGTATTGTGGACGGCATTATTAATTATTTTATTATGTAATAAAATAGGCAAATAGAAAATTACTATTCTTTCTAAATCTTAATTAGGAAGAGTAGTATTTTTTATTTTGGGTGTATATCCATTTTTCAAATTAGAAACAAATATTTTTCTAAAGAGTGAATGCAATATGCTATTCTTTAACTGATTTCGACATTATCTGCATTTTATCTTTATCCGTCTCTATTAATCTATTTATTGTAAATACCGGTTGAAACGAATGATTCAGTCGAGTAAAGGCTCAACCTTTTAAATAATGAATATGAAAATTAATAGGGAAAGGATCGAAAAATAATGAAAGAATCACAAAGTAAGAAAAAAACAAGTCGATTAACTAAGGTAATAATATCTCTAGGAGTTGTTTTAGCAACGACCTTTTTCACATTCTTTTTAATAGGGGAATGGAACTCTATCTCAGCGAAGGGAGTAGCTAAGGAAAATATGAAACAAGTTAATACGCAACAACAAGAAAAGAAAAAGGAAACACCACCGACAAAACAAAAAAGACCTGATGGAAAACCGGTAGGAAAAGTTGTTTATTTAACATTTGATGATGGTCCTAGCGAATTAACTGGGAAATTTTTAGATGTACTAAAAGAACAAAATGTTGCCTCTACATTTTTTATGCAAGGTAGCAATTTACAAAATACAGGTTTTCAGGAAAATGTAAAAAGAGCGGTAAAAGAAGGACATTATATTGGTGCTCATAGTATGACACATAACAGTGATAAGCTATACAAAAAAGGACAATTTGTACCGGAGATGAAAGAAACGTTAGCTCTTATCCATAATATTACGGGTACAACTCCTAAACTAGTTCGTCCGCCATATGGATCTGCACCAGGATTAAAGGGTGAGGAAATTCGTAATCAAATTGTAGAAGCAGCAATAAAAGTTTGGGATTGGACAATAGACTCAAATGATTGGAAATTAAAAGATAATCCAACTCAGATTATCGAAAATGTAAAGAAACAAACAACAGAAGAAGTAGAAGTTGTTTTAATGCATGAAAAGGCGCAAACATTACAAGCTCTTCCTGAAATTATTAAATTTTATAAAGAGCAAGGGTATGAATTTGGGGTATATAATGATGAAGATCATTTTCGTTTAAACTTCCAGAAAGATCAACGTCTATAGTATAAACATAGTTATCTTAAAAGGTGTTTTCTATTACTAAATCAATAACTAAAAATAGAGCCGATTTCCTATAAGATAAAGAAATCGGCTCTATTTTTAGTAGTTGCTATTATTTTTTATGTATGCCCAGATGTTTAATGGATAAATTTACTTAATAGCATCATGGACAAAAACGGAAAAAGATTTTAGAGATAAAATATCTTATCGCTGATGCTGAAACAAAGACCACCCTTTGGACTGGAGAAGATAAAGGAATGAAAAAAATAAGCTGATTGAATCAACTTATTTTTTATTTACTATCTTCAATTGTCCTATTATTTCTTCCGGAATATCCCCTTCAGAAATAATATCGTAAGAATACTGGGAAATATAAGTGTGTAAATTAATTATGAATATATTTTATTCACTAAAAATAATCCCTTGATAAATAAACAGAATTATTGTAAAGTAGTGATAATTAAAATGTATATTGTTTGAAAGCGATGAAAGGAAATAGTAACAAGTATTTTTTCTTTTAGAGAGTCGGTGGGTGGTGTAAACCGATAGAAGGAACTTGTGAATCCGTCCTTGAGCGAAATGTGGAACACTTCAATGTGAAGTTAATAATCGTTTCCGGATAAAAGCCGTTAATAATTTAAGTGGAGAGCATATATTTTTGTGCTTTCAACTAGGGTGGCAACGCGGGTTAACTCTCGTCCCTTTTATAGGGACGGGAGTTTTTTGTGTTTTTGTAGTACACAACCTAATTTTAAAAAGATTAGTTACTTAATTAGAGGAGAGATAAGCCATGTTAGATGTAAAAGTATTACGTACAAATGTAGAAGGGGTAAAGAAAAAATTAATTACTCGTGGTGGAGAGTTTCTTGAATTAAATAAATTTGAAGAATTAGATCTAAAGCGTCGTGAATTGTTAATAGGAGCAGAAGAGTTAAAAAGTAAACGTAATGAAATATCTGAACGTATTGCGAATTTAAAGCGTGAAAAACAAGATGCCGATGAACTTATTAGTGAAATGCGTGAAGTGGGAGACAATATTAAATCGTTAGATGATGAATTGCGTTATGTAGAAGAAGAGGTAAATACAATATTGTTAGCATTACCAAATCTACCTCATGAAACAGTGCCTGTTGGGGAATCAGAAGATGATAATGTTGAAATACGTAAGTGGGGAGAAATAAGTGAATTTTCATTTGAAGCAAAACCACATTGGGAAGTTGCTGAAAAATTAGGATTACTAGATTTTGAGCGTGCAGCAAAAGTAACGGGAAGCCGCTTCGTCTATTACAATGGATTGGGAGCACGTTTAGAGCGAGCGGTAGCCAACTTTATGTTAGATTTACATGTTGAAGAACACGGATATACAGAAGTGATTCCGCCATTTATCGTAAATAGCGATAGTTTATTAGGAACAGGACAGTTCCCAAAATTTAAAGAAGATGTATTCACCTTAAAAGACACAAATTATTCTTTAATTCCAACGGCGGAAGTACCATTAGCAAACTATTATCGTGATGAAATTTTAAAAGGTGAAGAGTTACCTATTAATTTTACGGCGAATACTCCATGTTTCCGTTCTGAAGCCGGTAGTGCAGGACGCGATACGAGAGGGTTAATTCGTCAGCACCAATTTAGTAAAGTTGAAATGGTTAAATATACAAAACCTGAAGATTCATACGATGAGTTAGAAAAATTAACAACAAATGCCGAAAAGGTTCTGCAATTGTTACAGTTACCTTATCGTGTAATCGTATTATGTACTGCTGATATGGCATTTCCAGCTGCAAAAACTTATGACATTGAAGTTTGGTTACCAAGCTATGGCGTATATCGTGAAATTTCTTCTTGCTCAAATTGTGAAGATTTCCAAGCGCGTCGTGCAAGTATACGTTTCCGTCGTACAAATGGAGCTAAACCAGAATTGGTGCACACACTAAATGGCTCTGGATTGGCTATTGGACGTACAGTAGCAGCTATTTTAGAAAACTACCAACAAGAAGATGGCTCTGTTATAGTTCCAGAAGTATTGCGTCCATACATGAGAGGAATAGAAATTATTAAATGAGAAAGACATTGATTTGAGATGAAGTTTAATAGCTTATAAAAGTTTTGGGGAATAAAGAATTATTTAAGATGATGAAGCCGGGAAGAGATTCTTTTAGAAGGTCACATATCAAGATTAAATAATTTTACTGTGTAAATACTTTTTCATAATAAATATAAAAGGTTAAGGAGATATTGTTAATGTGCAATCGATATAGATTAATAGAGGAATTTAATAATGTAGAATTTGATAAAAGTTTAAAATGGTTTTCTCCACCTAAAGATTGGGAGATTAATAGGAATAAATCGAAGTTAATAATCAAACCTGATAAAGAGACAGATTTCTGGCAAAAAACACACTATGAATTTCAAGTTGATAATGGTCATTTTTTATACTATGAACTAAATGGAGATTTTAGATTGATCACGAAAGTAAACTCTAAACCAGCAAACAGATATGATCAAGCAGGTTTAATGGTTCGATTTTCAAAAGATACGTGGTTGAAGACATCTGTTGAGTATATACCGGATGACAATAGTAAATTAGGTGTTGTTGTAACAAAAAATGGATACTCTGATTGGTCTAGTCAGGAATTTTTGGAAGATTTGAATTCCCTTTACTATCGAATAACAAGAAAGGGTAATAATTACTATGTTGATTATTCAATAGACGGCGTTTCATGGAAGCAAATAAGAATGACTCACCTTTTTGAGGAAAAAGATTATATGAAAGTTGGTATTTATACTTGCAGTCCACAAGGAGAGGGATATGAAGCTGAGTTTGAATTTATTAGGATTGAGAATGTAGATGATAATACAAAGGTATATTAAAGGTATAAAGCCATCATAATTTTTATAGATGTATTGAATAAAAAGTTAATTCAATCGGGAATTGAAAAGTAATTAAATTTCTGTATAAAATACAATGAGTATACAAAAACGAAGAAGGTATTTTGAACAAAACAATTACAAATATTTGGTTTAACTGTTATGATTACGGGTGTTATTTTAATCCGGATAGTTTAAAATATTCATCAATATGTTTTTTAGGAAACAATGAATTCTTCCATAAAAGAAACCCATCCATTTTGTTTAATCTTTTTTCAAAATGGATGGGTTTTTTATCGTTTTTATTGCATTTGCAACAAAAATACGTAATAAGGAGCTACTTATGAAGGGAATTCTTCGCGAAATTGGAATGATAGCAAGGGCTTTAAATTCTATAAGTAATATAGAATTTAAAGAATATGAGCTGACAAAAGGGCAGTATTTGTACCTTGTACGAATATGTGAAAACCCAGGTGTCATTCAAGAAAAGCTATCTGAGATGATAAAAGTGGATCGAACAACAGCATCTCGTGCTATAAAAAAACTTGAAATGAATGGTTTTATTGAAAAGAAAGAAGATGAACATAACAAAAAAATAAAAAAACTCTTTCCAACTGAGAAAGGGGAAAATGTGTATCCCTTTATAAAAAGAGAAAATGATTATTCCAATGCCGTTGCATTGGAGGGATTTTCCGAAAAAGAAGTAGAAACTATTTTCAAGCTTCTTCAAAGAGTAAGAGGAAATGTAGAAAAAGACTGGGATTTTGTAAAAAAGGGGAACAAGAGAATTTATTGATTATATAAAGGAGTGACATATGTAGATGACTATAAAAAAGTGTACTCTTGAAGATTTACATAAGCTTCAAGAAATTAGTTATGAAACATTCGATGAGACATTTAAGCATCAAAATTCACCCGAAAATATGAATGCCTATTTAGAAAAGGCATTAAACTTAAAACAATTAGAAAAAGAATTAGCCAATCTTTCTTCGCAATTCTATTTTATGTATTTTAATAATGAAGTCGCTGGATATGTAAAGGTAAATACGAATGACGCTCAGTCTGAAGAAATGGGTGATGAATCACTTGAAATCGAGAGGATCTATATAAAAAGCACGTTTCAAAAACATGGGCTTGGTAAACATCTATTAAATAGAGCGATTGAAATTGCAATTGAACATAATAAAAAGAAAATCTGGCTAGGCGTTTGGGAAAAGAATGAAAATGCTATTGCTTTTTATAAGAAAATGGGGTTTGTCCAAGTTGGAGCCCACTCTTTTTATATGGGTGATGAAGAACAAATAGACTTTATAATGACTAAAACACTTAAATAACTTTGTTAAAAGGGGGTATATTCCAAAAAAATTTAAGATCAGAGATTTTGATGAGATTTTTTAAAAAAACTCTTTTGGTACGATTGTCATAACAGAACAAGGGAAACCAATTGCCATTCAGTTGCCTTTGGGGTTAAATAAAAAAGGTGATGATTACTATATTATTGGGCATATGGCCTATGGAAATAATCGGTTGGAAATATTCGGGGATCATGGAGATGTGCTTGGTGTGTTTCAAGGACCACACGCTTATATTTCCTCTTTTCGGTATAGAAAGGAAGAAGTTCCAACATGGAATTATCAGGCCATTCATGTATAGGGTACAGCAAGCATTTTAGAGATAGATGAATTAATAGAAGAACTAGCAATGATGCTAAAAAAGTATGAAGAAAATCGTGAAAATATAGTTTTATGGGATGAACTTTCTCCTTAGTTATTAGAACGAGAAGTAAAAGGAATTGTTGGATTTAAAATTAAAGTGCAAGAAGTTCAAGCTGCATATAATTTAAGCCAGAATCGTAAGGAGAAAGATTATTCTAATATTGTTGATAAATTGCAAGCGAAAAAATCCTGATTCTCAGTAAATGGCAAAGGTGATGAAAAAGAGGGTTAAAATTATAAATCAGTGCTATAGGACACTTTATGATTTTTTAAGATATAGTTACTTTAATTGAATGAGAAATATAAAAAGTAGATTTCCTGTACGTTAAGTGAAGTGGCATTTCATTCACATAATCCGTATTATCTGAAGTTAATAAAGTCTATTACACTCTCTTCTTTAAGAACGTTTCCATAATATCTTTCTTGAATCTTTCATAATCAAACTGAAAAGCTACATTATGCGTTTTATAGCCTGGATTAGTAACAAAACGAAAGTCTGCAATACTTTGACCAAATCCTTCTCCTTGATCAGGAATTACTTTAATGGGTACTCTTGAAAGACCAACAGCCTCTTGATTCAGCAAATACCACACTGTTACAAAATCATGCATAGGGCTTCCACTTATACCAGGATTAGACTTGGAATAGAAATTATAATAATAGTCTAACATAGGTTTGAGGATGAGCCCTGCAAGATCCTGTGTATTTCGATGAAATGCATCGATTTGTTGGACCATTTCGGGTGTAACAATCGCATGTTGAGTCACATTTAACGGGATAATTGTCAAATTCTGTGCATGCTGCAGAATTAAGTTTGCTGCATAAGGGTCGGCGTAAAAGTTAGCTTCAGCTACAGCAGTTACGTTACCTGGATAGAAAAAAGCTCCCCCCATGCAAATGCATTCTCTTACGTTTCGCATTATTTCTAAATTCAATACAAAAGTCGTAGCTAGCGAAGAAAGTCTTCCTAAATTGATAATTGTAAGATCTTCCAAATTTGATTCTATAACTTGATAAATATCATTTAAAGGATAAACTGGATATGAAATTTCAGGTGGAATAATAGGCCCTAATCCAACTTTTCCATGTACCTCAGGGAAATACTGAATCAAGATACCTGTCAATGGTACAGAAGCACCAAGGAATACAGGTATCTCTTCTCTTCCCGCAATGTATTTCAAATAGTTAATATTTCTTATTACATTTTCTCTTGATACATTTCCATAATCGGCTACAATTCCTACAAGTTGAATATCTTTACGAAAAAAGGTGTACAGTATAGCAAACGCATCGTCAATCCCCAAATCTGTAAACAGGAGAACCTTTTTTTGCATAACTTTTCCTCCAAAATTTATATAATCCTACTTTCACTAATGATGAAGTAATCAGGCTAAGCTTGTGTATATATATTTTATGTATTCTGAAAGAGTACATTCTATTCACTTGAAATAGTCTTGCTCATCTAAATTTGATATTATGTTCAAACGTAAGCTTCCGTTCTTAAGTTGATAGTCATCTGGTACTATCCCAATATACGTAGCGAAATAGGAATTAAATGCTAGATAGTTATTTATTTAGCTCCATTTGTATTAATCGTCATTATTCTTGCACTGAAATATTTAATGAACGTTGCAGATACGACAAAAGCAAGATTGGATATTTGTAAGTGTCATTTTATCAACGATTGATTTTGGTTGTATTTTATTTGAATTTAGTAGTGCAGGAAGTAAGGGATGGGATCATCCGATTGTTATTACAACAATTATTACCGGGGTACTTGTTACACTTTATTTTGCTTACGCCAAATAAAGTGTAACGATCCACTATTAAATTTATCCGTATTTAAGTATAAAATTTTTACTCTTACATCAATGATAAACGTACTCATCACGATGATTATGTATGCTGATTTAATTCTTTTACCGATATACTTACAAAACGGAAGAGGCTTTACCGCATTTGAATCAGGTTTACTTCTATTATCTGGAGCTGTTATTAATGCATTCTTATCACCTATTACAGGTAAAATGTATGATAAATACGGAGCAAAACCACTCTTTATTACAGGGTTAATATATTATTTCGATGTGGGGTGTAATTGATTTAACTGAATCCACAACGTATATGTATGTAATGGTGCGCACTATTATTTTACGAATTGGGTTAAGCTTTATTTCGATGCCATTAAATACAGCAGGACTAAATGCTTTACCTAGAGAATTAGGTTCACATGGTTCAGCGGTAAATAATACGATTCGTCAATTAGCCGGTGCTATTGGAACAGCAGTTGTTATTACTATATATACGACTCAAGCAACTTCACATGCTGCAGAGTTATCTTTGGAAAAAGGAAACATTACAGCTATTCAACTAGCGAAATTATCTTCTATTTTCGGCTCAAGTGATGCGTATCTATTTATGTTATTCTTATCTTTCGTAGCATTAATCTTTGCATGTTTTATGCCTAAAAAAGTGGCAACTCAAAAATTTGAAAGTGAAGCACATAATTAGAATAGTTTATAGAGTTGTTTAGAAAGTATATGATGAGAGAAAAAGCAAGTGATCTAATATGGAGGTCATTTGCTTTTTCTTTTTATTTGTTTAGGAATTTAACTTTATCTTGTAGAGATATCAAAGGAGAAATGAAAAATTACACCTACAACAATTAAAAGATTGATTATGCATGTAGAGCTCTTATTATTTGTCCTAATCTCATTTTAGAATAAATAACTTATAGAAAAAATTGAATAATTTTCATGTGGAGGGAGATTTTAAGAAGGATGTCGAGGGTATATTTTCCTGTTGTTTTTTAGATAAATGATTACTTAGCCAGAAACTACTTAGTGGAACGGTTTGTAAAGATTTTCTGTCAAGAAATCACTAACACTTAGCTCCAAGTATAAAACATAAACCATTCGATAAATGGGGTAGTGTGATGAAAAAACTTAGTAGAAAACATTTGAGAAAAGATATTCAGGAACTTGAGAATGCAAGTATGCAGATACACTCTAATCAAGATCGTGAGCTTGATCAGAGTGTATCTGCGAATGAAGAAGTTTTGAAACAAGTTTTTGACAATTGTTCCGATATTGTTTTTCGTCCAATATTTATAAATAGCCAAATTAAAATTCTTTTTATTTATATAGATGGATTGGTAGACACCGGTATTGTGGAACAAGTTGTTTTGAAACCAATGATGTTCGAGGGGATGCCTAGTGGACTAAAGGTTATGGATTCAGTAGGAGAAATTATACAAAATCAGCTTATTGCAGTTTCTCAAGTAAAGACGATTTCTAAAGTTCGTGAGGTTATAGAAGCAGTATTGAAAGCGAATATCGTCATTTTGACAGAAGGAGAGAGTCAAGCTCTGGTCGCTGACTTAAAAGGGTTTGAAAAACGGAGTATTGAAGAGCCAGCTGCCGAGATTTCTGTTCGTGGCCCTCGGGACGGGTTTACGGAAACTTTAAGGGTCAATACGAGCCTTATTCGCCGAAGAATTCGGAGCCAAAAACTAAAAATGGAACCTTATTCGATTGGGGAATTGTCACAGACAGATGTGGTGATTACCTATATTGAAGGAATTGCTCCCGATTCGGTTTTAGATGAAGTTCGCCAAAGGGTACAGCGAATTCAAATTGATGGGGTGTTAGAGTCAGCTTTTATTGAAGAGTTTATTGAGGACCAACCTTTTTCTCCTTTTCCACAAATTCAAAATACTGAGCGACCAGATGCGGTGTGTGCAAGTTTATTAGAAGGGAAAGTGGCAATTTTAGTGGATAACACACCTTTCGTTTTAATCGTTCCTATGACATTTTGGACTGGTCTCCAGGCAGCAGAGGATTATTATGAACGATCCATCTACACAACTTTTGTTAGATGGATACGTTTAATATTAATCAATATTTCATTATTTCTCCCTTCTCTCTATGTCGCTATTACAACCTTTCATCCGAAACTAATCCCAACAAATTTGCTTATTAGTATTGCAGCTGCAAGAGAAGGTATTCCTTTCCCAGCTGTTATAGAAGCGCTGATGATGGAATTTTTATTTGAAGGTTTGAGGGAAGCGGGCGTTCGGTTACCAAAACCCGTTGGATCAGCAGTTAGCATTGTAGGGGCACTTGTTATCGGACAAGCTGCGGTGCAAGCAGGTATTATTTCAGCACCATTGGTTATTGTTGTGGCGACAACCGGAATTGCTTCGTTTGCGTTCCCGCGCTATAACTTAGGAACAGCTTACCGGATGCTGCGCTTTCCGATGCTACTATTGGCAGGGATGCTTGGGCTGTATGGTATTGCTATAAGTACCCTTGCGATTTTAATTCATTTAACAAACATACGTTCATTCGGCGTTCCGTATTTAAGTCCGGTTGCGCCTCAGACTCCGCGTGATTTAAAGGATGTTTTGCTTCGAACACCTCGTTGGAACATGACACATCGTCCTATAATGGTATCTGGTAAGGAGAAAATCCGTTTTCCAGATGGACAACAACCAGGTGCAAAACGGGGAGGGGAAACAGAATGAGCCTACACAAGGCACTTTGTATGATACTAGTAGTTTCTTTATGTTTCTTGACGGGATGCTGGGATCGTACAGAGTTAAATGATCTGGCAATAGAATTAGGATGGGGACTTGATCAAGCGAAGAATAATAAGGTTGAAATTAGCGCCCAGTTTATTATCCCTTCAAAAATGGGAATGGGACAGAGCGGAAGAAGTAATGCAGGAAAATCAGTTTTTCTTGAATCAGGAACTGGAAAGGATACACATGAAGCTGTACAAATGATGCAAACAAAAATGTCGAGGGAAATCTTTCGAGGGCATCAGCGTGTAATATTAATTGGAGAAAAATTAGCTAAAAATGGTCTCGCTCCAGTTTTGGATGCATATAGTCGCGATCCTGATATTCGGTTACGAGCAGATGCGTTAGTAGTAAAGGGAAATACTGCAAAAGAGTTCCTGAAAGCATCTATCCCTTTAGAGGCTATCCCGGCACTTGGGGCACTTAAAGAGCATATGCAAATAGAGGCATTGGGAGATACATCGTTATTAAATTTTCTTATTGCTGGTACGAGTGATGGAATCACCCCAATCTTGCCAGTTATTAAACTAAATATGTCTCATAAAAAAGGTGAAAACGAGGTCAAAGGGTTTCAAATTGTAGGAGGTGCTATATTTAACAACGATCTTAAGTTGGTAGGATACTTAAATATGCAGGAATGGTTAGCTACTCTTTGGATAGTGAATCGTTTAAGTAAACAGACGATTACAGCAACTGCCTCTAAAGGGAATGGTAGTACGAGTTTATATATGACAAAAATCAAAAGAAAAATTATACCGACTATAAAAGGGGCCACAATTAAGTGTGACGTTGTTTTTTTAGGTGAAGGAACGATTCAGGAGAACAATACGAATTTAGATCTTTCGCAGCCAAAAAATCTTACTTTTTTAGAACGTGTAATGGAAAAACAATCTGAAAAACAAGCTCTCCAAACTATTAAAAAGGTTCAAAAACAATACGGAACCGATATCTTTGGATTTGGAGAAGCTATTCATCAAAAATATCCATCCGAATGGAAAGAGCTAAAAAAGAATTGGAGTAAGCAGTTTCGAAAAGTGCAGGTTTCTGTTCATGCAAAGCTTACTATTCGGCGAGTAGGACTGACTGGACAGCCGTTGCAGTTAAAGAAAAATGAAATAAAAAAATAAGGAGGAATATAGCGTGTGAGAAATTCGATGAAAATCTCTGGCAGACAAATCTTTTGGATGATGTTCACATTTGAAGTGGGCCAATCACTCCTTCTAGTTATTCCAGCGACGATTCGCACTGCCAAACAAGATGCTTGGATCTCGCTCTTTATTGCAGGGTGTGTAGGGATTGCTCTTACTTTTTTGGCAACTACACTTGGCTCGCTTTATCCGAAGCAAACCCTAATTGAATTTAGTCAAACCATTCTTGGCAAATGGCTAGGAAAACTACTGATGATTCCTTACTTCTTTGGATGGTACATGATAATTTGGATAACGGTCCGTGAATTTGGTGAGTTCATTAGTATCGCTTTGTTTCATAATACACCTTTGTGGATTATTGTCTTTACTGCTATGTTATTGCTCATTTTTATCATTTATCAAGGTGGGGTGGAAGGTATTGGGCGCTTAAGTGAAATCATTGGGCCAATGGTACTTTTAATGATAACGTTTGTAATCATTTTGAATGTTGGCAATATGAATTTGGATTATATGCTTCCTATTTATCATGATTCTGGATGGTTTCCCATCCTTAAAGGTTCCTATACTCCTGTAGCCGCGTTTTTTGGAGAGGCTGTCATGATGACAATGTTTGTTTTCTTTATGGACAAACCCGAACAAGCGCCATCACGGGCGATGTGGGGAGTAGGACTGGCTGTTTTTATGGTAACGATTGGAACATTAGCGGTCATTTTAACATTCGGTCCGAATTTGCCTTCAAGTTTTTTGTATCCGGTTTACGATTTGAGTCGGTACATATCCGTCATGGAATTCATTCAAAATGTAGATATTCTGATTGTTATTATTTGGTTTTTTAGTATTTTTGTTAAACTGGCGTTATACATGTTTCTCGCTTGTTATGGAACAGCACAAATGTTTCATTTGAAGGATTGGCGAAAAGTAGCTTTGGTTCTTGCTCCTATTTCGTTCATCATAGCTGTGTCGGTTAAAAATATCCAGACATTTACTCATTATTACTACATATTTTTCGTAATTCCTATTGCATTTCCTATCTATGAACTAGGAATTCCCTTACTGTTATTGGTGGTTGGCAAAATTCGAAGGAAATATGCATAAATCCAATCGGTAATATGTTCGAATGAAGATATGCTTCGTTTTTTGACTAAAATAAAAGGAGAAATAGTCTGCTCACAAGCGTAGGCTATTTCGTTATTTATGCATTGAAAGAACATGCGAACCATATAGAATTTCTAAGACTTTCTATTGAAAAAAGGGAGTGTTTATGAAAAATCCAGTTTCATAGTATGTTTTATGTTTGGAGTAATTTAATCACTATTGATCGTATTTAGTATGATGCGTTAGAAAAACGGTCTTGGAAACCTTCTAGTATGACAATCAGAATTATATGGGCTGTATTTGCTACGTACTTATCCTAGAAAATATAGTATAAATTAAAGACGTAAATGAAAACTTGAGCATAATAAAAATGCTCGAGTTTTTATGTTGATTAATGATAATCTAAAATATAGAATATACACATCTCAGGGAGGTCATACATATGAAGAAATGGATGAAAATTATTTTGTACTCTTTATTAGGTATTTTACTTATGGGGAGCATTACTTTTTTTACTTGGTCCCAATTTACTTACAAACCAACGAAAGAGGCTTTGTCGTTAGTAGATGATAAAAAAGATGAAGATAATATAGTATTTGGACAGAAGGATGCTAAGGTAGGGATTATTTTTTATCAAGGAGCTAAAGTAGAAGTAGAGGCTTATAGTTACTTAGGGGAAGCTCTTGCAAAAGATGGTCATTTTGTAGTAATGCCTAAGTTACCACTAAACTTAGCGATACTCGGAATCAATGAGGTAGACATTGTAATTGAACAGTATCCGGAAGTTCAAAAATGGTACGTTGCTGGACATTCAATGGGGGGAGCTATGATTTCTAAATATGCCTTTCACAATGAAGACAAGGTAGACGGGATCATTTTCTTAGGTTCGTATCCTGCAGATGACTTCTCTACGAAATCGATTCCGATGTTATCAATTTATGGAGAAGTAGATGCTTTAGCAACAGTAGAAAAAATAGAGAACAATAAAAAGTTAATGTCAAAGAATACAACTATGCACATGATAAAAGGGGGAAACCATGCTCATTTTGGCATGTATGGTGAGCAAAAAGGTGATAATGCGAGCTTAATTACATCAAAAGCACAACGAGATGAAACAGTGAAAGTAATTGAACAATGGTTAGTGAAACAATGATAAGGAATTTAATAAATTTACTGAAAGAATTCTTCTTCCTTAAGATAGCCCAATGGTAGGTGGGAGAGGTGATCAAGAGCCAGCTCATACGAGTAGGCTCTTTTTATTTATCTGCTATCTCCAATTGTCCCTTTACTTTCCCTGGTATATCTTTTTCTGAAATAACGTCGTAAGAATACACATACTTTCCTTTTACATGAATTTTTAAGTAAGTTTTTTTTATAAAATCATTAGGGGTGCTAGTGCCTACTGTATATTCTTTCTCATTCCTTGCTTCATCTACACCTTTTAGGGCGTACATAGCTCGTCCTTTATGATGATAATCTGGAACACCATATCCTTTCGCAATGGCATATACATTTTTTTCTTCAGCAATCGGATTAAATCTATCCAAATCCCCGCGTAATATGAAAGGTAATAAATATATCGGTAGGCCTAATCCTATTATGCAAAGTACAAATTTCTTCATGATTGTTTCTCCTCTTATTGTATTTACATTTTTGAGTATAGAAAAAAATTCTTATAAATATAGAGGGGAATTTCTTAAGGTTTTCTTAATAAAGTTTAACCGTGTGAAAAAAGATTAACTTGAGTATTAAGCTTACGGAATGAATAGCCAAATAACCTGTTTTCTTTATTTTTTGATGGTAGGTTATTTGGTTTTATATTGGTATGAGTGAATTGAGAAATAAGTGAGATTTAGGAACTAGAATAAATGTATCTTACAGTAATAAGAGAATTATCTAAATAAATTATAGTGAGAACAATTAAAGAAAGCATCTAGTGGGGTGCTTTTTCTTTTGGAATAGAGAATCCAGTGGGGCAGTTACATGTAATGCAGCGCTGTGCTTCTATGTCATTGGAAAACCCAATGATAAAAAAGAGGCTTGCCTTCCAAACAAATTGTTATTTGTAACACTGTTATCAAAGCAAAGTTCTCATGACATCTCTTTGATATTCAAAAATATTAATAACCTATTGCATGAAGTTTTTTGAAAATTTAGGTTTAACATCTTTAAAATAGGTGTATTACATATTACATAACAACTAAATAAAAAATCTAAAGGAGGAAAAATACAATGCATAAGAATGAAAGAAAACCGGTGGTTCATGAATATCAAAATGAACAGGAAGTAGTTATGAAAGTAAAAGAGCTAGAATTGCAAGGGATTCGCCAAGATGACATTTATGTCTTGGCACATGAAAAACATCTAACAAAAAAGATTGCAGATGATACAAACATAAATACGATTGGAGTAAAAGAACAAGGAATGGGCACAAGTATTATCAACTTTTTCTCCAAAAAAGGGGACGAACTTCGAAATCAAATGGAGGAAATGGGGTTGTCGAAGGAGGAAGCTAACTTATATGAAGAAAAATTAGATCAAGGGAGAATTTTACTCCTAGTAACAGCTGAAACACCAACGGCGAGTGATAGGCAGCCACAAAATTATCATTCTCTCTAATAGATTGCAACATCTGATAAATAGATAAGTTAATTATTTTAGGTTGTAGCATGGAAGAAAATAAAAGTAGAGAAGGGTGAGAAAAATGAAACATACAATATTTAAATATGCTGTGATTGGGATTACGACCGGAGTTATGGTCTCTCTATTAAAAAAAGAAAATCGGAAAGCTATACAAACAAAAGGAAAAAGCGTAAAAGACAAACTACAAGAAGGAAGCATAAAGGAAACATTGGGGAAGGTAACTGAGACAAGTAAACAATTCTCTGTAATTGCAGCTAATGTTGCAAAACAAACATTACCACAACTGCTTACAGCCACACCAGTTGTCATTTCTACTATTAAAGATTTAACAGAAAACGAAAATGACAAAAAGAAAAAAGATGAAAAGAATTACGAAATCAATCAAAATAGTAAGGACATAGACGGTGAAAAAAAGAAAAATGAAAAGAAATATATGAAAGAAGGGAAAGAAGAGAGTGCTTAGATTTAATTCTAAAAAGAGAAAGTGAGGAAAAAAGTATGAAATCTCTGTATGCAATTGATGTAGGAATTGGCTTTACCAAACGGGCATATCGAAAGGATGTAGATTCTGAGGTGACGATTAAGAGTGAAGCTTCCACACTAGCCCGTGTACCTAATCATGCTGAAAGTGAAGATTTAACAAAGGTAAGTTTTATAGACTTAGACTTTGCATACTACATGGGAAATGAAGCACATCAATCTGACGCTTCATTTCTTCCTCCATTTGACGAAGAAATAGAAAATTATTATGAAAGCGAACAGTTTAAACAACAAATATTTGGTTGCATTGCAAAGGATTATAAAGAAAATGTCGTGTTACCTTTAGTTGTTACCGGGCTTCCCGTTACTTGTTTTGGTAGTCAGCATGAGCAATTACAAAATGTATTAAAAAAAGAAACTTCCGTGCAAATTGATGGGAAATTTATTAATATTACGGTGGAAAATGCTTTGATTCTTCAGCAACCGGTCGCTTTACATGCCTATTTCTTAAAAGAGGGAATCATTCAGGAACAAGATCGTATCTTAATTATTGATGGTGGATTTCGTACATTAGAAATGACAGATATGAAACAGAATGTCATTTTAAATCATTATGAGACGGAACTAGGATGTAGCAAGCCTTTGAAAAATATTAAGAATATCCTGCAGAATCATGCGGGGGAAAGTAATCACTTGCATATTAACGACATGCCAAAAATATTAGAAAAAGGATATGGAGGTCGAGAAGAAAATCCTCAGACAAGTCAGGTTGATACTTTGATTCAAAAAGAGTTGGATACACACTTCCAAGACGTTATGCGTGTATTACAAGAACAATTTAAGTTAGACCAGTATGAAACTATTATTTGGACAGGAGGAATAGTAGATATCCACAAAAAACGAATTGAAAAAATGCAAGGTGAAATTTCTTCTTTCCGTATGGTAGACGCTTCGAAAGAGGCTGCACTTCATGGATACTATATGATTGGAAGTCAAGTATTTGACGACATCACCAATCAATCTGCATATGAATCCAAATTGTAATAACGACCAAAATGGAGTTCGTTGAATAGACGTGCCAAATTATGTGGCTTCTTTTCCACATATAAATAAGAAAAGATAAAAAGTGCTTGTATAGAGGAAATGTTTAAAATTTAGAATACAAATAACTAATATATAGGGGGTCTTCCTTGTAACAGAATAAGACCTCCTATATATTAGTTTGTAATTTAGATGATCTAAAAAATTTTCCTCGAAGACATGAATACCTACATACAAATTTCATATTACGGATATTATTCGATCAAACATAAAACTATTCAGAAAGGAAGAATAATATGGAATGCATAAAAATGCCGAAATGGGATTGGTATCATGTGAAAACTAGTGAGCTTGAAAAACTTTCTTCTATAATCCCTCGTGATGTAACATCTTATTTCTCTCAATTTGTAAAGAAAATAAGTTCTCCTTGTGAAAATGGATTATATGTTTATACGTTATCACCAAGTCAAACTTGTGTATATGGTTCGTTTTTATATGATCAAGATAAAAAGGACGCCAAAATTCAAAAATTTCTTCATTATTTCGTAGCTCATGGAATATTGATAACAGTCCAGGAAAAAGAGGAAGAGGATTTCCAAAAGTTAATACATAATTTCCCTATGGGTACAAAAAATTGTAATAGTTCCGCTGAAGGATTATGTGCCATCTTATCAATGTTTATATCTCACTATTTGCGAGAGGTTGACTATTTTGAAAACCATTTTAGAAATGTATTATGGGATTTTTATCATCATAATAACATAGCAGTTTTAGAAAAAAATTTATCATATTCGTCATGAATTATTTATGAACACACATGTGTTTCGTTTAATACAAGAGGTATTACAAGGCTTGGAGGAAGCTTGGTTAGAAAATATAACAAAAACTCTTTGTTATAAACAAACACACTTGAAATTAGAGCGTGGATTACAACTTGTTAAAGAGTATCAAGAAGAATTAGACACGATGATTCATTTACAAGAAGTGGTTTCTTCTCATCGTGGGAATGAAATTATGAAAGCTCTTACTGTATTAACTGCTGTGAGTACGCCTTTGACAGCCTTAGGAGCATTGTGGGGTATGAATTTTAAATACATGCCTGAACTAGAATGGAAATATAGCTATTTAATCGCTCTCTTATTTATTATTTTCACAACAGGGGGTATGTATTTATATATGCAAGTTAAAGGATGGACAGGTGATTTATTACGAGTAAAGAAAAAGAAATCTTTTTTTAAATCTAATTAGTCCTGTTTTTAAAAAATATGATAGATATTAACCTAGATATATGGTTAGTAATATTTATTAATTGGGGTAGTGCCATATATCCACCAAGCTAATATTTTGATGTCCACCAAAACAAAAATTTTATCTCTTCACAGATAGTTGTCTATGAGAATTGAGGTCATTATTTTGTTTTTGGATATTTGCTTTTCTTAGCTTGATGGCAATGTGGTTCTACCTCTTATAAATGTTACAAAAATCCTTCAAATAGCTCTAACTTGCACAATGCTTCCCGTTAATATAATACGCTGATTCTGTGAAAACCGTAAATACAACCTCTACTTCTGGAAGTCCAAAATCCATTACATATGTAGTAATGGCCTTGGCAAATCGATCACGAATTTCCTGTCCACGCTCGAACCATTTCACTTCAATAAGAGGAAACGCTTCTATTTCTTCTCCATTGAATACAAACGTAGAACTTGGTAGTTCCAACGTAAAATTATCCGTACCACACTCACAGATCTCTGCGAGCTCTTCTACTAATGGCTTGCTTATGCGTTTTAATTGTTCAGTAGTAATTCCACGAAACACAACATGCGGCATGTAAATCCCTCCGTTAGATAGCTTTATATTTGCTCACATCATAACACAATTTATTTTGCTGTACTAACATCTATTGGTACATTTCAATGACATTCTTAAGAATAATCATATGTTATTGAAACAATACATGTATTGTAACTATTTAAAATATTTGAGAGCTCGGTAATTGGGTAAATAAAAAAAGCCTTATCATTCTCCCTGTAAGGAGGCATGAGGGGAGGCCTCTATTAGGAAAGGGATGGTACGCTTATATATTTTAAAAAGAAAAGACACCCTAAGATGCCTTCCTCCGACTTGATAACCACTTTAATTTTAATAACATTGTATTCCCATCCGAATACTATTTTACCACGTTAAGTAATGTTGGTCATTGAGAAAGTCAAATACGTAGCGTTCATATATAGTGACCTCTAGGAGTATGCAAGATTTAATACAGTTTTTTTATTGATCCAACAACAAAAAAGAACCATAAAACCGTGCCAGGATAGGAATGTATAAAAAATGCATAGATCGATAGAAAAAGAAAGGAGGTTCCCTTGTAAGGGGAAGATTCCTCCTTGTCCTTACTACTGATAATAGGACATTATGTCGACTCGATATGAATAGAATATACACTCACAGATCATAACAAATTATTCTTACGAATGGTATAATTAGGAGAAGAAGGTTGAATTTCTAACTTTCAATAAAGCTGCTTAACTGTAGACTAAATAAATGAAAAACAATATATTTATAGGTTAGTAACCAGATCTTGTTAAGTCGTATGTCCTATTTTTAGTTTAGCGTTGCCCAGAATGTACACCAATTAATCTCGCGAATTACAAGAAAACTATTA
>NZ_QOZW01000024.1:0-62791 GCF_008368885.1 Bacillus sp. BPN334
TTGAAAGAATATAAAAAACTTATTGACTTTAAAATTTGAATAAGTTAAAATGATTCTTGTCTTAAATGAATACAGTCTGGTAATGATGGCAGAGAGGCCACACCCGTTCCCATACCGAACACGGAAGTTAAGCTCTCTAGCGCCGATGGTAGTTGGGACCTTGTCCCTGTGAGAGTAGGACGTTGCCAGGCAAAATGGAGGATTAGCTCAGCTGGGAGAGCACCTGCCTTACAAGCAGGGGGTCGGCGGTTCGATCCCGTCATCCTCCACCATATATGTCGGAGGGGTAGCGAAGTGGCTAAACGCGGCGGACTGTAAATCCGCTCCTTCGGGTTCGGCAGTTCGAATCTGCCCCCCTCCACCATTCTTAATTAATGGGCTATAGCCAAGCGGTAAGGCAACGGACTTTGACTCCGTCATGCGCTGGTTCGAATCCAGCTAGCCCAGCCATTAAGAGCCATTAGCTCAGTTGGTAGAGCATCTGACTTTTAATCAGAGGGTCGAAGGTTCGAATCCTTCATGGCTCACCATTTTAACAAAATATGCGGGTGTGGCGGAATTGGCAGACGCACTAGACTTAGGATCTAGCGCCTTTGGCGTGGGGGTTCGACTCCCTTCACCCGCACTTTTAATAAAATAACTCAAACATGTCTTGCGGAAGTAGTTCAGTGGTAGAATACAACCTTGCCAAGGTTGGGGTCGCGGGTTCGAATCCCGTCTTCCGCTCCAATTTTCAATATGACATGCCGGGGTGGCGGAACAGGCAGACGCACAGGACTTAAAATCCTGCGGTGGGTGACCACCGTGCGGGTTCGACCCCCGCCCTCGGCACCATATGCGCCCGTAGCTCAATTGGATAGAGCGTTTGACTACGGATCAAGAGGTTAGGGGTTCGACTCCTCTCGGGCGCGCTTTTATTAACGGGAAGTGGCTCAGCTTGGTAGAGCACCTGGTTTGGGACCAGGGGGTCGCAGGTTCAAATCCTGTCTTCCCGATATTCCCAAAAACATGGGGCCTTAGCTCAGCTGGGAGAGCGCCTGCCTTGCACGCAGGAGGTCAGCGGTTCGATCCCGCTAGGCTCCACTTTATTTATTATATGTCTCGGAGGTATACCCAAGTTCGGCTGAAGGGATCGGTCTTGAAAACCGACAGGCGGTGAGAATCGCGCGGGGGTTCGAATCCCTCTACCTCCTCCATTTTCTTTTTAAATGGTTTAGATACATATAATAATAAATTTTTATTTTTCCTTCATGGAGGTATACCCAAGTTCGGCTGAAGGGATCGGTCTTGAAAACCGACAGGCGGCGAGAGTCGCGCGGGGGTTCGAATCCCTCTACCTCCTCCATTTTTAAAAAAACATTATATTGTCGCGGGGTGGAGCAGCACGGTAGCTCGTCGGGCTCATAACCCGAAGGTCGCAGGTTCAAATCCTGTCCCCGCAACCAAATGGTCCCGTGGTGTAGTGGTTAACATGCCTGCCTGTCACGCAGGAGATCGCCGGTTCGACCCCGGTCGGGACCGCCATTTATGTTGGCTCGGTAGCTCAGTCGGTAGAGCAGAGGACTGAAAATCCTCGTGTCGGCGGTTCGATTCCGTCCCGAGCCACCATTTTTTTATGCCGACTTAGCTCAATTGGTAGAGCAACTGACTTGTAATCAGTAGGTTGGGGGTTCAAGTCCTCTAGTCGGCATCCTTTAGGGGCATAGTTTAAAGGTAGAACTGAGGTCTCCAAAACCTCCAGTGTGGGTTCGATTCCTACTGCCCCTGTAAAGTATATGGGCCTATAGCTCAGCTGGTTAGAGCGCACGCCTGATAAGCGTGAGGTCGATGGTTCGAGTCCATTTAGGCCCACCATATATATTATTCCGCAGTAGCTCAGTGGTAGAGCTATCGGCTGTTAACCGATCGGTCGTAGGTTCGAGTCCTACCTGCGGAGCCATGGCCCGTTGGTCAAGTGGTTAAGACACCGCCCTTTCACGGCGGTAACACGGGTTCGAATCCCGTACGGGTCATAAAAAAAGAGTCAGCAATATGCTGACTCTTTTTTATTTTGTGGAATTCTCCTTTATCAACTGATTTTCCTGAAATAAATAAAGGGATTTAGGAAAAGCTATGGTATGTATAAAAAGGAGGAGATACAAATGACACGAGTGAGAGACTTTATGAGTACTCATGTTGTACATTGTACACCGCTAGACAACGTATATGAGGCTGCTGTAAAGATGAAAGAAGAATCGATTGGATTGATTCCAGTTGTTGAAAATGAGCAAGTTGTTGGGCTTGTTACGGACCGAGATTTAGTTGTTCGTGGGATTGCTGAGAAACATCCTGGATCTAATAAAATTACAAATGTAATGACAACAAATATTGTTTCAGTTTCTCCAGATGATTCTATTGAAAAAGCTACAGAGTTAATGGCACAGTATCAAATTAGACGATTACCAGTAGTTGAGAGTGGTCAACTCGTTGGGATGTTAGCACTAGGTGATTTAGCTATAAGAGAATCGGCAGATGATCAAGCGGGATTTGCTTTAAGTGAAATTTCGGAGCATACGGAATGAAGAGAGACGTTCCTTAGTGGGATAAGTTACGTATAAAAATCAGATGCATTATTCTAGTATATATGGATTAAACTAATATGTTAGCATGATGTATCTGAGACATTATATAATATAAGTATACAGTTAGTAATTTCGACAGTTATTTAAAATTTGTCATTCCTAATTTTAAATAAGAGAAAAAATGATATACTGATAGATATAAGTATTATGAAAGATTTCGAATATAACAATATTTATTGTTAACGATGTAATAATGGATTAATATTTCCTATGTAGACAAAAGGGAAGGGGAATTATATGAGGGCTGTACAGCGCGATCCAAATTGGAATTTGGTTACAGATACATATATAGAACCAAATAATTTCGCTGAATTATTTTCTTTGCTTGTACCTTGTCATCCAAAAGGTGAAGGGAAAGAACGAACTATATTAGTGTGGAAAGAAAAAGAATTTTATAAAGAAGAAAATTTAGCGGCATTTATCGTATATGGAATGGATAAAGTAAAGAATTTACCGCAGTTTCATAAAGATGAAATTCCAACTCTAGTACGTATTCTTCGCTTATGCCAAGAGATTGGTTGGTATGAAGAAGCAAATACTTTTATGATAACTCAAGGACTAGCTGAGTTTGTTCACACTTCATTGGAATATGAAACGTGGGATCTGTTGACGCAAGCGGTTGCTTTAAACTATTTAATTATTAAATATCGTATTGGTGAATTGACTGATGGGGATGTAGAAATTTGGGATAGGGTTAAATTTAATGAGAAATGTATAACGGATTGTAAACATTTATTATCTCATAAAGAAGTATTGGAATTTACATTCTTTTATATGTGTAAGAGAGCTAAATTACTATCAAAAGAGCAATTAAATAGTGATATGATGAGTCTAGCGATGTATTGTAATACGTTTGTGTATGACTTATACACACATGACTTATTACGAAAATATCGTAAGTGTACAGATTTCCTATCATATTATGGACCTAGTCAAGCGGTGTTAGCTTGTCAAAGAGCTGTACTTTCTCAAATTTCAGATCGATTAGACCCACTCAAGACTACTCATGTAGATGATTATTTATATGTAATGAAAGAAATGATGGAGCATATGACGATAGGAATAATGGATCGATATGATCATTTTATCGGGAAGTTATTATCATATGTGCCATTTTTCGAAATGATTCAAGTTCCACAACATGCATATTATTGTGAAGAATTGCTGTATATTTGTAAAGGCATTGAATATAAAGAAGAAATATTACGCAATTATATATTTATACAATTACATGATTGTTTACCATCATTCTTTAAACTATTTCTTAAAAATAAACGTTATGCAACAATTCATGATATTCTGTTCTATTGGTGTGATGATGAACAAAGAATGAGCTTAGAGAAAAAATATAACCTTAGCTTTATTTATGAAAAATATGCTTGTGGATAAAGAGCATTTTCTATATAAAAAATTTATATAAATTAAAAAGGATCTCAAGTTTATGTGAGATCCTTTTTTTATTAGTAAAGCAAGGAGAACGTAATTAAGACGAGAAATAACATTCCATAAAGGATAAATTGTGCTGTATTGCTTCCTTGTATACCAAAAAAAGTATTTATTTTGGTGTATACATTCAATATATATTTTAGCGGATTATCTTTGAAAGATTGATACACAGTGTCTCCTCTTTCTAAGCTTCTTGTTCGTGTTTTTTGGTATTAGGAACATGAATGTATCTAGCTATGAATAATAAAACAGCCATAAAGAATACAGGAAATACGGTAGATAAATAAAAACCATTACTAATAATATTTGTTATTAGGGCACTTAATAGAAAGATGGCATTATATATATGGGCAATTTTTTGTTTTAGTTGTACTTGAAAGGATTCCATCATAATTTCTAAAGCAACAAAAGCAATGATAATAGATAAAAATACAGTGTTTGTATTGTAAATGATTAAACAACAGATTAAACCTAAAAAGGCTAAGTATTCAATTAAGAGAGGTATATTGATATTGCGTTGCATACAATTTACCTAACTAAATATGGCAGTGGGTTTACTGCATTTGTTTTTTCAAAATTCCATTCTCCATTGTGTAACTCAAAATGAAGATGTTGCCCGTATGAATGACCTGTGTTGCCCATATGACCTACTAATTGTCCAGCTTGTACTTGATCACCAGCTTGTACAGTGCGATCTTTCATGTGTGCATAGACTGTTGTATATAATTTCCCGTTTATTTGATGGGCGATGAACACAACATTGCCATAGCTAGCTGAATAATATGATTTCACAACTTTACCTGCAGCTGCCGCCTGGATAGAGACATTACCTTGAGCTGCAATATCTATACCATAATGCATTTGTTCCCAACGTATATCAAAGGTTGAGCTAATTCTTCCTTGAGTAGGGAATTTGAAAACTGCTGGAATGGAAGTAGGTTGAGCCGTTTGAGCTTGTGATTGTGATTGATTTTGCATCACATAATGTTTTGCTACGTATCCGTATCCTGTGCCAAAACGAATTTTATACCAAGTTCCTACAGTTTCCACTACTTGTATTTGTGTACCATTTTGTAATGAACCAAGTAGTGCACTACTTGTACTAGCGTTGCCACGTACATTAAGTTTAGGTGTTGCAACTGTGTATTTCGTATTATTTTGAACTGTGATGCCTTTTACTAAAGGCTGTGAACCATTAGATACGAATGCTTTTTGTACGTAACCTGTTTTGCCATTATGTAAAATTTTATACCACTCGCCTTGTTCTTCTTGAATGGTAACGAATTTCCCATTTGGTAATACATCTAAAATTGAAGATTCTAAATTAGGTTCAGAACGAACGTTTAATGCATTGGCATTAACGATGTATTGATTAGTAGATTGAAGTTTGTTTTTTAGTAGAATAGCGTCTTTTTGTACGTAACCTACTTTATTATTAACAGATACTTTATACCAGCCATTAGTTGTTTCAAGTATGTTTACTTTCGTATTAAAGCGAATTGTATCAATTGAAGAGCTATTTGCGTTATTTTTTGTATGTAAGGCTACTTGATCGACTTTGACATATCCAGTTTTCACATTAGATAATTGTTCAGCGTTGGCTGTTTGTACATTTGTTTCTCCCATAGAAGGAAGTAAAGAGGCAATTGCGACAGTAGTTGCTGTTAAAGCAGTAGCTTTCATATTCATATAATAGAGACCTCCTCTAGTTGTATAGTTGTAATTTTATTATAGTATAAAGATATAATATAGTGGGTGTATTCACATAAATGTAATATGAAATCAATATAAAAATAAATTTTTTGAGGATAATGATTCCTTTTTATTCAATTAATTAGGATAATAATTTCTAAGATAGAATATAAGTATTATATAGTTTTGTTATTTTGTTGACAATTGAGAAAATTAAAACAGTTGATGATGTCTTATTACGATGTTATACTGACAGTGATAATTTCATAGTTTGCTAGGAGAGCTGGTGTTGCCAGCTGAGAGTAGGCCGTAAGCCTTTGATCCTTTTCATTACCTGATCTAGATTATGCTAGCGTAGGGAAGCAATTCGGACACTAATAATAAGTCCCCGTTTCTTTGCGTATAGAAACGGGGCTTTTTTGTTTGAAAATTTCATATTGAAACCACTAGGGGTGCTTGTTGTGCTGAGAGAGGAATAATCCTTAACCCTTACAGACCTGATCTAGGTAATACTAGCGAAGGGAAGTGGAGCAACGAATAAATTATAATTTTATTTGCTGTAACCACTTCTTATTTAGAAGTGGTTTTTTATTTAAATACACATACCGGAAGGGGATAGGGAAATGAAATTTTGCGATAGATTATTAGAAACTGTACAACCAGTTTGGGAGATGAGTCATAATCATCCGTTTGTAGTAGGTATGGGGGATGGCACGTTAGAAAAAGATAAGTTTCAGTATTACATTATTCAAGATTATTTATATTTGTTAGATTATGCAAAGCTATATGCGATTGGTGTTGTAAAAGCAACGAATCCACAAGTAATGGGGAAATTTGCTGAACAAATTGATGGCATATTAAATGGAGAAATGACAATCCATAAACAATATGCAAAAAGACTGGGAATTTCTATAGAGGAGATAGAGTCTGCAAAGCCATCTGCTAAAAATTTAGCTTATACAAATTACATGATGTCTGTATCTCAAAATGGCACACTTGCGGAATTAATAGCAGCACTTCTTCCATGTATGTGGAGCTACTGGGAAATTGGAAAGCGTTTAAATGATATTCCTGGAGCAAGAGATCATGAGTTCTTTGGTGAGTGGATTCAAGGATATAGTTCTGAAGAATACGGTAACCTTTGTATTTGGTTAATCGATTTATTAAATGAAATGGCAGTTGGAAAGTCTGAAAAAGAGCTAGATCGATTAGAGGAGATTTTCCTATATTCCAGTCGATTTGAATATTTATTCTGGGATATGTCCTATCGTAAGGAGATGTGGGGATTTGAGGAGCAAGAACATACTACAGTTTCATAATGTTTCTTTTCATTATGATGAGAAACCAATCATCAATGAATTAAATGCTTCTATACAAGATAAAGAGTTTGTAAGTATTATCGGACCGAGTGGATGCGGGAAAAGTACTCTATTTCGCCTTATTACAGGTTTAGAAGAAGTAAGTACTGGGCAGATAGAGCTGACAGAAACGAAGAGCCATCCTGTAGGGTATATGCCCCAAAAAGATATGCTCCTGCCGTGGCGAACGATTATTGAGAATGCTGCTCTGCCGCTAGAGTGTCAAGGTGTACAGAAGAAAGAAGCACAAATAAAGGCCAAGGAACTGCTACATAAATTTGGCTTACAAGGGTATGAGACAAAATATCCGAAAGATTTATCTGGTGGTATGAGACAACGCGTATCTTTTATTCGAACTTTATTAACAGGCGGGGAGATATTGTTGTTAGATGAACCGTTTAGCGCGTTGGACGCTTTAACGAAGGCATCTTTGCAAGAATGGCTGTTTGAACAATGGAAAGAGTGGGAAAAAACAATTTTATTTATCACTCATGATGTGGAAGAAGCGTTGTTTCTTTCTAATCGAATTTTAGTAGTAGAGCAGCAACCGATAACTACTTTAACCGAGAGGGTTGTACCGCTTGATCGTAATCGAACAAGAAAAGATTTATATAAGCCTGAAGTGTTAGCGCTTAAAAATGAGCTTCTTAGTATGTTACAAAGGCAGGTACTCGTATGATGAACCGGTTGAAGGAGCTATTACCTGCCCTTACACTTTCTAGTATTTTACTTGCCTTTTGGGAAGTAGGCGCAAGAATCGTAGATGAAATGTACATTTTGCCGTCACCGTCTGCAATTTTGATGAAGATATGGAAACTAAAAGATATATTATTTACGGTTCATTTGCCGGCAACCTTATCGGTCGTTTTAATAGGGGTGGCTATTTCTATCGTACTTGGGGTAGGGCTAGCGATGTTAATGAATGCGAGTAATTGGATGGAGAGAGCATTTTATCCATTATTAGTTGCCTCACAAACGATTCCTATTACAGCGCTTGCGCCGCTTTTCGTTTTATGGTTTGGATATACGATCTGGAGTAAGGTTGTTGTTACTGTTTTAATTACGTTTTTCCCAATTGCGGTCAATACGTATGATGGACTACGCAGTACGAAAAAAGAATGGGAGGAGCTCTTAGTTACGTATGGGGCAACGAAAAAAGATGTTTTTCTTAAATTAAAGTTACCATCTGCTCTTCCTTATTTTTTCTCAGCTTTAAAAATTGCAGTTCCGCTTAGTGTAATTGGGGCAGCAATCGGTGAGTGGCTCGGTGCACAAGCTGGGCTTGGATATTTCAGTAAAAGAATGATGACGCAGTTAGACGGAGCAGGTGTATTTGCACCCATTGTATTGTTATCATTATTAGCTATTTTCTTCGTCATACTTATCTCAGTATTAGAAAAGAAATTTATTAGTTGGAGGAAGTATTCATGAAATTTTTAAAACGCATCTTTGTGTTGACATTATTAGTTGCAATGATCGCTGGATGTTCTAGTAATTCAGCGTCAGATAAGAATAAAAAAGAAAAAGAAATAACGGTCATGCTTGATTGGTACCCAAATGCGGTACATAGCTTTATTTATGCGGCGATTGAAAAAGGATACTTTAAAGAAGAAGGAGTCAAGGTGAATATAAAATTCCCTTCTAATCCGACTGATCCATTAACTTTAGCAGCTGCAGGAAAAGTAACGGTTGGCTTATATTATCAGCCAGATGTTGTCATGGCAAAAGCAAATGAACAAATTCCAGTGAAATCAATTGGAGCTGTCGTACGTTCACCATTAAATCATGTTGTATCGCTGAAATCAGCAGGCATTCAATCGCCAAAAGATTTAGAGGGGAAAACAGTTGGATATTCTGGAACACCTTTAAGTGAGATGTATTTAAAAACGATGGTAAAAGAAGCTGGTGGTAATCCAGATACAGTGAAAGTAGTCGATGTTGGCTTTGATCTAGTACCGGCATTAATTACGAAGAAAGTGGATGCGGTAACAGGGGCATACATTAACCATGAAGTACCTGTTATGCGTCATGAAGGTCATGAACCGGCGTACTTTAATCCAGCTGATTACGGTGTACCGAATTATCATGAGCTTGTATTTGTAACAGGTGATAAAACGTTGAAAAAAGATAAAGAAGCGTTACAAGCCTTCTTACGTGGTACGAAAAAAGGCTATGATTTCATGAAGAAAAATCCAGATGAAGCATTAAATATTTTATTAAATCATCAAGAAAAAGAAAACTTCCCACTTGTACCAGAAGTTGAAAAAGAAAGTATGAAAATTTTATTAGAGAAAATGGAAACGAAAGATGAGCCATTCTTATCAGATTCAAAAGAATCATGGGAAAAACAAAATAAATGGCTGAAAGATAAAGGAATGACGAAAGAAATCGTTCCGGCCGATGAGTTATTCGAAAACATTTTAAAGTAGGCGAATGAATATGAAAAATGAGCTTCATGTAATCTCAAATGGTCACATGTCATTCGAAGAGTTAGTGAATGTAGCGATGCAAATTGAAAGTGAGATTGACTATTTGCATATTCGTGAGCGTGAGAAAAGTACGAAGGATTTGTATGAAGGTGTGGAAAGTCTTTTGAAGAAAGGCTTTCCGGCATCAAAAATAGTGATAAATGATCGAATTGATATCGCTATTTTATTAAACATTCCACGCGTGCAGCTCGGATATCGAAGCGCCAATGTAAGGTCAGTGAAAGAAAAGTTTTCTTATTTGCATGTCGGCTATTCTGTACATTCTTTAGAAGAGGCGATCGATGCATTTAAGAATGGAGCGGATTCCCTCGTCTATGGTCATGTATTTCCGACAGATTGTAAAAAAGGTGTGCCAGCGAGAGGGCTTGAAGAGGTTTCAGGCATTGCAAAGTGTTTATCCATACCGATTACAGCAATTGGCGGAATTACCACGGAAAATATCGGGGATGTTCTTACTAACGGTGTCAGTGGTATTGCTGTTATGTCTGGGATTATAAGTAGTAGTAACCCGTATAGCAAAGCGAAATCTTATAAGGAATCAATAAGAAAGTGGGCGGAAAAACATGTGTAAGAAGTATGATGTAGCGATAATTGGCGGTGGTGTAATCGGTAGTTCAGTTGCACATTTTCTAGCAGAAAGAGGACATAAAGTAGCGATTGTAGAGAAGCAAAGGATTGCATCTGAAGCTTCGAAAGCAGCTGCTGGTTTACTCGGGGTTCAGGCAGAATGGGATGCATATGACCCGTTATTTGAACTTGCTAGAGAAAGCCGTGCTATATTTCCACAACTTGCAGCAGTTTTACGTGAAAAAACAGGCATCGATATTGGGTATGAAGAGAAAGGCATTTATCGCATTGCCCAAAATGAAGATGAGAAGGAAAGGATTCTTCACATTATGGAGTGGCAGCAGAAAACAGGTGAAGATTCTTACTTTCTAATGGGAGATCGTTTACGAGAGAAAGAGCCGTGTCTATCTAAGTCAATTATAGGTGCTGTATATTATCCAAAAGATGGTCATGTTATTGCACCAGAGCTTACGAAAGCATTCGCACATTCCGCATCAATTTCGGGTGCTGATATATATGAACAGACAGAAGTGTTTGATATTCGTATTGAAAATAATAAAGTGACTGGGATTGTTACAAGCGAAGGTATCATGGCGTGCGAGAAAGTTGTGATTGCGGGTGGTTCATGGAGCACGAAGTTACTAGGTTATTTTCACCGCGAATGGGGTACATATCCAGTTAAAGGAGAAGTAGTAGCGGTAAGAAGTAGAAAACCACTTTTAAAGGCACCTATTTTCCAAGAAAGATTTTACATTGCCCCAAAGCGTGGTGGACGTTACGTAATTGGAGCAACGATGAAGCCTCATACGTTTAATAAAACAGTGCAACCAGAAAGTATTACTTCTATATTAGAGCGCGCGTATACAATATTGCCAGCTTTAAAAGAAGCAGAGTGGGAAAGCGCATGGGCAGGGTTAAGACCTCAATCGAATCACGAAGCTCCTTATATGGGAGAGCATGAAGAAATAAAAGGTTTATATGCTTGTACTGGACATTATCGAAACGGTATTTTATTAAGTCCTGTTTCTGGTCAGTATATGGCTGATTTAATAGAAGGAAAGCAGGAGAATCATTTGCTAGATTCATTGCTTTCTAAAACAGTTTAGAAAGGGGATGGAAGTTTGAATTTAAAAATTAATGGTAACCAACTTGAAGTGCCAGAGAGTGTGAAAACAGTGGCTGAGCTACTTACGCATTTAGAGTTAGATAACAGAATTGTAGTAGTAGAGCATAATAAAGATATTTTACAAAAAGATGATCATACAGATACATCTGTTTTTGATGGAGACCAAATTGAGATTGTAACTTTCGTAGGAGGCGGTTGATTATGTTAAACATTGGACCATTTTCATTTCATTCTAGACTTTTATTAGGAACAGGGAAATTCCCTGATTTTGATGTACAGCAAAAGGCAATTGATGTATCTGAGGCTGAGGTTTTAACGTTCGCAGTACGTCGTATGGATATATTTGATGCAAAGCAGCCTAATTTATTAGAGAAACTTGATGTGAAAAAATATACGTTATTACCGAATACAGCTGGAGCAAAAAATGCTGAAGAAGCTGTTCGTATTGCAAAATTAGCAAAAGCTTCGGGGCTTTGCGATATGATCAAAGTAGAAGTTATTGGTGATGATAGAACGTTATTACCTGATCCAGTAGAAACGTTAAAGGCATCTGAAATGTTACTAGAAGAAGGATTTATCGTACTTCCGTATACATCTGATGATGTTGTATTAGCACGTAAATTACAAGAACTAGGTGTGCATGCAATTATGCCAGGAGCATCACCAATCGGTTCAGGGCTTGGTATTGTAAATCCGTTAAATTTAAGCTTCATTATTGAACAAGCGACAGTACCAGTTATCGTTGACGCTGGTATCGGTAGCCCAGCTGATGCGGCATTTGCGATGGAATTAGGAGCGGATGGTGTGTTATTAAATACTGCTGTATCGGGAGCAAAAGATCCAATAAAAATGGCACAAGCAATGAAATTAAGTATTGAAGCAGGACGATTAGGATTTGAAGCGGGGCGTATTGCACGTAAGCGTTGTGCAACAGCAAGTAGTCCTTTAGAAGGAATGAGCGTAGTTGAATAATCGATATTCTCGCCAAGAATTATTTTCTCCAATTGGAGAAGAGGGGCAACGAAAGATAAGAGAAAAGCATGTACTCATTATCGGTGCAGGTGCATTAGGTAGTGCAAATGCAGAGATGTTTGTAAGAGCAGGTGTTGGCATAGTAACGATTGTTGACCGAGATTATGTCGATTGGAGTAATTTACAAAGGCAACAATTGTATGCAGAGAGCGATGTAGAGAATAACCTACCGAAGGCTGTAGCGGCAAAAAAGCGTCTAGAAGAAATTAATAGTGAAGTAAGAGTAAAAGCTCTCGTTCAAGATGTAACTGCTGAGGAATTAGAAGAACTCGTTACAAAGGTTGATGTAATGATTGATGCAACTGATAATTTTGAAACACGTTTTATTGTAAATGATATAGCGCAAAAGTATTCTATTCCATGGATTTACGGAGCATGTGTAGGGAGTTACGGCCTTTCTTACACAATTCTTCCTAGTAAAACGCCATGTTTATCTTGTTTATTACAATCGATTCCGCTTGGCGGAGCGACATGCGATACAGCGGGCATTATATCTCCTGCTGTATCTCTCGTCGTTTCTCATCAAGTAACGGAAGCTCTTAAACTGTTAGTGGAAGATTACGAGTCACTTCGAGATGGACTTGTATCGTTTGATGTATGGAAGAATGAATACTCATGTATGAATGTGCAAAAGCTTCGTAAGCATAATTGTCCTTCGTGTGGAGAGAATGCGATATACCCGTATTTAAATAAAGAAAATACATCGAAAACAGCAGTTTTATGCGGGAGAAATACAGTTCAAATTAGACCACCTCATAAAGAAGAAATGGATTTTGAACGATACAAAGAGCTGCTGAATGATCGTGTGAATGATTTAAATGTAAATCCATATTTATTATCATTTTCTGTGGAAGAAAAGAGATTAGTTGCTTTCAAAGATGGACGTGTACTTGTACATGGAACGAAAGATATAAGCGAAGCAAAAACGATTTATCATCGCTATTTTGGATAGAAAAGGATGAGTGGGATGAAAGTAAATAAAGCTTTAACAATTGCAGGATCTGATAGCGGCGGCGGTGCCGGCATTCAAGCAGATTTAAAAACATTCCAAGAGCTTGGTGTGTACGGGATGACGACTATTACGGCAATTACTGCTCAAAACACGCTTGGCGTTCAAGGGGTATATCCAGTTCCGTTAGAAGGCATTACGGAACAGCTGAATTCAATTGGTACGGATTTAACACCAGATGCTGTGAAATTAGGTATGTTATTTAGCAGTGAAATTATTCAAATTGTAGCAGAATATATTAATAAATTTGGCTGGAATAATATTGTGCTAGACCCTGTTATGATTGCTAAGGGCGGTGCATCATTATTACAACAAGAAGCAGTACAAGCATTAAAAGAATATTTGTTACCAGTAGCAACCGTTGTAACACCGAATGTTCCTGAGGCAGAAGTGTTAACTGGGATGGAGATTCATAATGTTGAAGATAGTAAGGAAGCTGCGAAAGTACTGCATGAATTAGGTGCGAAATACGTGCTTATGAAGGGTGGACATGCAGAATATCAAGGTAATGAGGTAATTGATTTACTCTTTGATGGTGAACAATTTATTGAATTTAGAAGTGAACGAATTCCTTCAAAGCAAACGCATGGAAGTGGGTGCACATTTGCTTCAGCGGTTACTGCAGGACTTGCGAAAGGATACTCGATTGAAGAGGCAGTTCAAGAAGCAAAACGATTTATTAGTATAGCAATTGAAGAGCCGTTGAATATTGGAAGTGGTCATGGGCCGACGAATCATTTTGCATATAATTTGAATAAAACGCAAGCATAGGTAAGTAAAAAGTCAGTTGTATAGCTGGCTTTTTTTGTTTACTTTTTCCAAATACAGGAGTAATATATCAGCCAGAATACATTTTTTTGTAAACGCTGAGTCCAAATATAAGGAGCGGAGGAACCAATTTGTGCAGTGTCACTAGGGGTGAATCTTTCAATTTTGAAAGTAGGGCTACTCTCAAAGTCCGAATCCGACAGCTAACTTCGTAAGCGTCTTGAGAGAGGACGGTGCCATGATGGATACATCACTTCATCGATCTGATTAGTATAGGGGAATATCAATCTATGTTTGATTTCTTTTATGCTAAGGAGGATGAGGTACATGGAGCTAACACTTATTTGTGTTGGAGAAGAAAGCAAGGTAAATAGTTTAAGAGATTTAGTAGCATTTCAACATGAGTTAATTATTTTTACAGCAAATGAAGAGATAGCTGCTGAAGTTAGGAATTGTGGGTTTGATTGGACTTATAGCTGTAGTAAGGCGCAGGATTTTACTAGTATTTGTGAGTGTATTAAGAAGGTGATTTTACTAGGGGATGAGCTTCCAATCGTTAGCTTCTTCACAGAACACATTCGCTTTTCTTTTCAAGCACCTATTACTGTTGTTACAAGGAATAAACGATATCCAACGAGGCTCTATGAAACAATTGGAGCTACATTTGTCGTGTTTACGAATTGTGATAATATTTCTTTTTTATTTTTTGAATAGGGTGGAGGAAAAGAAGATGAAAGTGTTGTTACTAGGAGATATAGCGAATCGTTGGGCGGTATCAGTAGAGCGAGTTCAAGCATTGGTGGTGCTGGATCCTATTTTTCCAAGGCCCTATATCATATTGCCATCGAAAGACGCTTTATATTTAAAAACAGATGTTATCGAATATGAGCAGCTACATGCAGAATTGTCACAAGTTTATATTCGCGGGAGAAATTTACGTGCTTTTTTACGAGGAGAATAAATAGTGAAATAAAAAGAGCGAATGCTAAGTGCAACAAGCTATGCACTTTATGTCATTCGCTCTTTTTATTTCGTATTGAAAAGATCATTTCTGTGAAAATGAAAGAAAAGACGAGTAAATAGATGAAAGAATATTAATAACACTCAATGTAAGCGTTTAAATAGATGGATATTTTCTTATTTTCAGTAATTTAGCTCTTTACAAGTTAAATATAGAGGAGTATATTTACTCTCATAAATCATTCATAAAATTTCCAAAAAAACCTAAAATCGCTGAGTTCCAGAAATGGAGCGGGGGAACCAATTTTGTGCATCGTCACTTGGGGTGAATCTTTCAGTTTTGAAAGTAGGGCTACTCTTTAGGCCCGAATCCGACAGCTAACCTCGTAAGCGTTTAGAGAGGAGGTTTACTTTGTGTTGTTCATTTCGAACACTAAGTAGAGCTTAGTGTTCTTTTTTTGATCATTTAATGGTAAATTTTTACAAAAAGAGAGGGATAGCTATGTTAGATGTTGTAATGATCGGGATTTTTGTTGTGTTAGTCGCATCGATGGCAAGTCTTGCAAGTTGGTCAGATAAAGTTGTGAAAGAAGGGAAGCAATCATGACGGTTGCCTTATCGGTTATTGTTGCAGCAATTACGGTGTACTTAGTGTATGCATTATTAAATCCAGAAAAGTTTTAATTAGGGGGAATCATTCATTATGATTTGGGTCGCAGTTGTTATTACAATGCTGTTGTTTATTCTTGTGGCAAAGCCAACGGGAATTTATTTAGAGAAAGCATTTCAAGGTAGTAAAAAGTTAGATAAAGTATTCGGGCCTTTTGAAAAACTTATTTTTAAAATTACGGGTGTAAAAGAATACAATCAAACGTGGAAACAGTACGCACTATCATTAGTTTTATTAAATGGATTTATGATTGTTGTCGTATATTTCATTTTCAGACTACAAGGGGTATTGCCATTAAATCCAGCACACATTGAAGGAATGGAGCCTACGCTCGCTTTTAATACAGCAATTAGTTTTATGGCTGATACAAACTTACAGCATTATAGCGGTGAAAATGGTTTATCTTATTTATCACAATTAATCGGAATTACATTTTTAATGTTTGCAGCACCGGCAACGACATTAGCACTCGTTATGGCATTTATAAGAGGGCTCGCTGGAAAAGAACTTGGTAACTTTTTCGTTGATTTTACGAGAGCACTAACGAGGGTTTTTCTTCCTATCGCATTTATTGCGGCGCTAGTCTTTGTCGCACTTGGTGTACCACAAACGTTAGACGGGGCCGTTACAGCACAAACGATTGATGGCGCGAAACAAAGTATATTACGTGGGCCAGTTGCATCGTTCGTTTCCATTAAGGAACTTGGAAATAACGGCGGTGGATTTTTCGGAGCAAACTCTACGCATCCTTTTGAAAACCCAGGACAAATGAGTAATATTTTGCAAATGATGCTTATGATGTTATTGCCAACAGCACTTCCATTTACGTACGGACGAATGGTAGGAAATAAAAAACAAGGTCGTATTCTCTTCGTATCACTATTCATGGTGTTTCTACTAGGGTTTATAACGATTACGACATCTGAACTAAATGGAAATCCAGCGTTAAACGGAATGGGTATCGAGCATGTACAAGGAAGTACAGAAGGAAAAGAAGTACGATTTGGAACGGTATTTTCTTCCCTATACGCAACAGTGACGACAGCTGCTGAAACAGGAGCCGTTAATACGATGCATGATACGTTAACACCAATTGGCGGGTTAGTACCACTCGTAAATATGATGTTAAATACAGTGTATGGCGGCGTTGGAGCAGGCTTTGTGAACATTATTATGTATGCGATTATCGCAGTCTTTATATCTGGATTGATGGTTGGACGGACACCAGAGTTTTTAGGTAAGAAAATTGAAGGTAAGGAAATGAAATTAATTGCGGTAACGATACTATTTCATCCACTGCTTATTTTAGGGTTTTCAGCATTAGCTCTTTCAACAAGTTTAGGAACGGATGCCATTTCTCATTCTGGTTTCCATGGTTTAACGCAAGTGGTATATGAATACACATCGTCGGCTGCGAATAATGGATCTGGATTTGAAGGGTTAGCGGATAATACACCGTTTTGGAATATTACAACTGGCTTAGTTATGTTTTTAGGGCGCTATTTCAGTTTAATTACGATGCTAGCTGTTGCAGCTTCATTGAAAGAAAAGACGGTAGTACCAGAAACAGTCGGAACGTTCCGTACAGATAATAGTTTATTTGGCGGCATTTTCATCGGAACAATTGTAATTGTCGGTGCATTAACATTCTTCCCGATGTTAGTACTCGGCCCAATTGCAGAATTTCTTACATTGAAGTAATGGAGGGTAAATGATGAGACCGGTAGTAGTAAAAGAAAAGAGAGTAAATGAGTCACAAATACATGCTGTAGAAGATGAAGTTAGACAAGCAAAAACGATGGATCGTGATATCGTGACACATGCGATGAAACAATCCTTTGCGAAATTGAACCCGAAAGTCATGATAAAGAATCCGATTATGTTCGTTGTAGAAATTGGATTTATCATTACGTTCATTTTATCTTTTCTTCCAAGTCATTCTAGTAGTGTACCAGGATGGTTTAATATAACAGTTTCTCTCATTCTCTTGTTTACAGTTTTATTTGCTAACTTTGCAGAAGCGTTAGCGGAAGGGCGGGGGAAAGCGCAAGCTGATTCTTTAAAACAGTCGAAGAAAGATGTGTTTGCAAATGTTGTAAAAGAAAATGGAGACATTGTTCAAGTTTCGGCAACTGATCTGAGAAAAGATGACGTTGTTATTGTAAAACAAGGAGAAATGATTCCAAGTGATGGGGAAGTAATTAAAGGATTAGCGTCTGTTGATGAATCTGCGATTACAGGGGAATCAGCTCCTGTAATAAAAGAAGCGGGCGGTGATTTTTGTTCCGTAACAGGCGGAACGATGGTCGTAAGTGATGAGATTACAATTGTCATTACGAGTAATCCTGGTGAATCATTTATTGATAAAATGATTTCGTTAGTAGAAGGAGCTGCTCGTCAAAAAACGCCGAATGAAATTGCTTTAAATACAGTATTAACGAGTTTAACGCTTATTTTCTTAATCGTTGTTGTGACGTTGCCGATTTTTACAAACTATTTAGGATTTCAAATTGATACAGCTGTACTTGTAGCGTTGTTAGTTTGTTTAATTCCAACGACAATTGGTGGTTTATTATCAGCAATTGGTATTGCTGGGATGGACCGCGTGACAAAGTTCAATGTGTTAGCGATGTCGGGTAAAGCAGTAGAAGCTGCGGGTGATATTAATACAATCATTTTAGATAAAACAGGTACGATTACTTTCGGGAACCGAATGGCACATACATTGCTTCCTGTAGGAAATGAGACGATTGAGCAAGTAGGGAAATGGGCCGCGATTAGTTCAGTCTTAGATGAAACACCAGAAGGTCGATCAGTTATAGAATATGTAAAAACGAAAGCTATATCATATAATCGAGAAATTGCAGAGCAAGGTGAGTTTATCCCGTTCAAAGCAGAAACGAGAATGAGTGGTGTGGATTTACAGGACGGAACGAAAGTGAGAAAAGGTGCTGTAGGTAGCGTAATTGAATGGGTTAGGTCACAAGGTGGAACGATTCCGAAAGATGTAAATCAAAAAGCAGATTCCATTTCCAAAGAGGGCGGGACACCACTTGTAGTTGCAGTGGATAATCGTATTTACGGTTTAATTTATTTAAAGGATACAGTAAAGCCAGGTATGCGTGAGCGTTTTGAACAATTGCGCCAAATGGGGATTAAAACGGTTATGTGTACAGGTGATAACCCGTTAACAGCAGCAACGATTGCAAAAGAAGCAGGGGTAGATGAGTTTGTTGCTGAGTGTAAGCCAGAAGATAAAATTGCGGTTATTAAAGCAGAGCAAGATAAAGGGAAACTTGTAGCGATGACAGGTGATGGTACAAATGATGCGCCGGCATTAGCGCAGGCTGACGTTGGATTAGCGATGAATAGTGGTACGACAGCTGCGAAAGAAGCAGCGAATATGATTGATTTAGATTCGAACCCGACAAAAATTATTGAGGTTGTAGGGATTGGTAAGCAATTGTTAATGACGCGTGGTGCGTTAACGACGTTTAGTATTGCGAACGATATTGCAAAATATTTTGCAATCATTCCAGCGATGTTTACACTTGCGATTCCGCAAATGGAGGCATTAAACATTATGAAACTAACATCACCACTGTCAGCGATTTTATCAGCATTACTATTTAATGCAGTTATTATTCCATTACTCATTCCATTGGCGATGAAAGGTATCGCATATAAACCAATGAGTTCGAATGCACTACTTGGCCGAAACCTACTTATTTATGGACTTGGCGGAGTGATTGTACCATTCATTGGAATTAAAGTAATTGATATAATTGTCGGCTTGTTCATATAAGGAAGAGGGGAAAAAGATGGCGAAGAAACAAAGTATACTATCACCAATTATCCGTATTACTTTTACATTTTTAGTGTTGTGCGGGCTTGTATATCCGCTTATTGTTACTGGTATTGCACAAGCAGTAATGAAGGATAATGCGGATGGAAGTTTAATATATAATGATAAAAATGAAGTGATTGGTTCTAAATTAATTGGCCAAAATTTTACAGATCCACGTTATTTTCATGGGCGTGTTTCTAGTATTGAATATAAGGCAGAAGCATCTGGTTCAAATAACTATGCACCGTCTAATCCAGATTTAGAGAAACGAGTAGAGAAAAGTATTGAAGAGTGGAAGAAACAAAACCCAACTGTTCCAGTTACAGAAGTGCCGATCGATTTAGTGACAAATTCAGGTTCAGGGCTTGATCCTGATATTAGTCCGAAGGCAGCTTCTGTACAGGTAGAGCGTATCTCAAAAATAACGAAAGTTCCAAAAGAAACGTTAGATCAATTGATTAAAGATCAAACGGAAGGTGCGGCACTTGGCTTATTTGGGGAGAGCCGCGTAAATGTTTTAAAGTTAAATTTAGAATTACAGAAACTACTGAAATAGTAACAGTGCTACCTCAATCTAACGGATTGAGGTAGTGTTGTTTCGAAAGAAAGGTTGTGAGTGTTTTGTATGCGGATGACTATAAACCAACGTTTCAAAGGCGAACACCAGAAGAGTATTTAGAATATATTCGTCAGCAAAACCGCGGGAAGTTAAAGCTATATGTAGGGGCGGCTCCAGGAGTAGGGAAAAGTTATAAAATGCTACTTGATGCTAGAGAGATGAAAAAGGATGGTATTGATATTGTAATTGGTTTAATTGAAACACATGGGAGGGAAGAGACAGAAGAAGCGATTGCTGATTTAGAAAAAGTCCCTTTAAAAGAAATAGATTATAAAGGAAAGGGATTTTATGAGCTTGATGTGGAAGGAATCATAAAGCGGGCACCACAAATTGTTGTTGTGGATGAACTTGCGCATAGTAATATTCCCGGATCGAAAAATAAGAAACGTTACATGGATGTGCAGGAATTGTTAGATGCCGGTATATCTGTATTATCAGCATTTAATATTCAACATTTAGAAAGTGTTCATGACATTGTAGCTCAAATTACAAATGTAAAAGTAAGAGAGCGTATTCCAGATTTTATTTTGCAAAAAGCAAATGAAATTCAACTTGTTGATGCAACACCTGAGGTACTCCGGAAGAGATTAATCGATGGAAAGATATATAAGGAAGAAAAAATTCAACAAAGCTTACAAAACTTCTTTACGCTTAATAATTTAGGGGCACTCAGAGAATTATCCCTTCGGGAAGTGGCAGATGATATGGACGAGAAAATTAGCCAAACCGTTATAGAACCGATTGGTGTAAAAGAAAAAATTCTCGTTTGTGTACAATACAGTTCAACAGCAGAGAAATTAATACGGAGAGGTTGGCGTATGGCGGATCGCTTAAACGCTGAATTGTATGTATTAAATGTTGAAAGGGAAAATATAGAGTCCCTTTCAGCAGGGAAAAAGCAAACGATTGAAGAGTGGAAGTTGCTAACGAATCAATTTGATGCGAGTTTTGTTTTAGAAGAAGCAAAAGGAAGAAAGCCAGCGGATGTTATTATTGAAGTCGCGAAAAGACTACAAGTAACGCAAATTTTACTCGGACAATCAGCAAGAACAAGGTGGGAAGAAATTCGAAAAGGTTCAATTGTAAATGAAATTATGAGAGAAACGAAGTATATTGATATTCATATCGTTGCAGATCAAAGAGTTTAGAATAGAGACCATCTATAGGTCTCTATTTTGCTTTTTGTACAGCCTGAAAACGTAGCATTTTCATTGCGCATAAAATGATAAATAGAAATGTAATTGCACCTAGGAAGAAAATCCAAAAGTAATTTTGATTAAATACAAGAAAGCCACCTACAAGTGGCCCTGTGCCCATACCGAGATAGCGTATGAAGTTATACATACCGATGGCTGTTGCGCGTTCTTGTACGAATTCTTCCGTTAATAAAGTAGTGTGAGTTGGCATAGAAAGTCCCATACTAAAACCGTATAAAGATGTAACGATAATGATGAATGAGATATTGATGCTATATGTGAAAGAGAATAAAGTGACACATATAATATTGAAGAAACTAGTGATGAATAAAGCTTGCTTTGTTGTGAGGCATTTTTGCAAAAGCTTGTAGCAATAACTTCCTAACATAATAGAAAGGGACATCGGTACAAATATAAGACCAATTTTACTTGCAGTTAAGTGAAATGAATTTGTTAAAATGCTTGGTAAAAAAACGAGGAAGCAAAAGTAAATACAAAATTGAATGAAGCCAATAAGAGTAATAGAAAATCCAGTTTTATTTTTTAAGATAAACCAGTAACTCTTTTTTGCTTGCGGTTGCTTAATTACAGTTGGTTTTGTTTCTGGAAGTAGTGAAATGTTTATAATTAATAAGAGAATGCCAAGTGTAGATAAAAATAAAAATACGTATAAATGGCCATTTATACTGCCGAGATAACCACCTATAAGAGGGCCAATTGCAGGTGCGAGAGCAAGTAACATTTGATACAGGCTCATCGCTTCTCCGCGTTCTTTTCCTTCAAATAAATCACCGATAATCGTTGCTGCAACTACAGGGATAGCTGCTATTCCTATAGCTTGAACAGCCCTAAAAAATAGAAATAAATAAATGTTCGCCGAAAAAGCACATCCGATTGAACCAATTGTACTAATGATTAAACTAGGGATAAGGACAGATTTTCTCCCTTTTGTATCAATTAAAGGTCCATATATGAGCTGCATAATTGCAAGAACGAATGTGAATAGTGAGACTGTTACATTTATTAGATAAAGAGAAGTGTGAAAAGAAGCTTGAATCATAGGCAAGATAGGCGTGTAAATATTTTGAGCGAAGGAACCGAGTAAGGCACTCATACAGACAACGTATAAAATGAAATGTAGTTTGGATTTTTTCATTATGTTAACCTCCTTGTAATTTAGTTTCCTTGGAAACTAAATTTATTTTAACATGTTTTTCTCACTTGTAAATATGAAAAAATGATTTTAAAATGGTATATAGTTAAATTGTTTCTTTGGAAACTTAGGGGGCGAACGGATTGGAACGTACAATGAAACAAATGGAAATAATTTCGGACATTCGTACACTTTTGCATAAAAAAGAAGAACATTTGAAAGGGCAAAATGAGAAGTTTCTTCGTGAGACAGGTATAAGTGGTATGTCTTTATCTGAATTACATGTGATCGAGTGTATCGGAAAAAATGCTCTGATGAATGTAACTGCTATTACGACAGAAATGGGAATGACAAAGGGTGCAATCTCTAAAATTTGTACAAAGTTGTTTCAAAAGCAATTCGTTGAGAAGATGCAAATGTTAGATAATCAAAAAGAAATTTTCTTTCGCTTAACGGAAAGCGGAAATGAAATATATAAAGCTCATGATAAATTGCATAAACAAGCTGAAGAAAAGTGGCTGCTACTGTTAGATGGATATACGGAAGAAGAGCAAAATTTTATTCAAAGGTTTATAAAGGATGTCTCCAAACATCTGGAAATATAATTGGAAGAAAAAACTCCTTTATTTCAAGCCTTTTGAATATAATTTCTAAAAAAACTCATATATAATAGAGAAAGATACTTAACATAGTGAATAATTAAAGAGTCAATATATAAAGAGGAGAGAATAACATGCTTGAAAATACGGGATTAGTATTAGAAGGCGGCGGTATGCGTGGTGTATATACGGGCGGGATATTAGAATATTTTATGGAACAAGATTTATATTTTCCATATGTAATTGGTGTGTCAGCCGGTGCTTGTCATGCAGCGTCGTATCTTTCCAGACAAAGAAATAGAAATAAAACAGTAAATATTGATTATGCATCACACCCACAATATTTATCGTATAAAAATTTATGGAGAAAACGCCAATTGTTTGATATGGAGTTCATTTTTCATGAAATTCCAGAAAAACATGTCCCGTTTGACTTTGAAACATATTTTAATAGTCCAGAGCGTTTCCTTGTAGGTACAACAGATTGTGAAACAGGACAGTCTGTTTATTTTGAAAAAGAGGGAACGAATGATGATGCACTAAATTTATTACAAGCATCTAGTTCATTACCTTTCATTGCACCTGTAGTAAATTACCGTGGTAAGCAGTTATTAGATGGCGGGATTTCGGATCCGATTCCAGTTCGTAAAGCGCAAGAAGATGGATTTAAAAAATCAGTCGTTATTTTAACGAGAAATCAAGGTTATGCTAAGAAAAAGTCAAAGTTTGGATGGGTGGCAGCGAAAGCTTATAAAAAATATCCGAAACTTGTTAATACGATGTTGAATCGTTATGAAGTATATAATGAAACACTTCACTACATTGAAAAAGAAGAGCAAGCTGGGAACTTATTTGTTATTCGTCCAGAAGTACAGCTTCAAGTAGATCGTATGGAAAAAGATACGGCAAAACTACAAAACCTATATGAGCAAGGCTATGAAGATGCAAAGAGACAGTTTGCAAATTTACAGTCGTTTTTACAAAAATAAGTATTAGGCTGTGGAGAAGAGTTTCTCCGCAGCCTTTTTATATTGCTTTTAAAAAGATGTATTAATGTTTAAGTGTTTAAAGAGTTTGTAAAACATCGGGTTTCTTATTGAGGAGAATTTATTTGAAGGATATTATGATGATGTAGCGCTACTAAACTATTAAATTTATGAGGTGATTGTTAATGAAAGGAAAAGTTTTTTCAATTACGACTTTAGTAATATTAGCAACATCAATCTCAACAAGTGCAATCTATCCAACTCTAAGCGGTCACAAAAGCGGTAACCTACTATCTTACAGAGCTCAAACTACTACGAATCAAAATGCATCTCGTTGTTCAGTAGCAATTTCTTTTATTAAATCAAATGGAAATAATTCATATATTGAAAGCGCTTCGGACAAATTAGGATCCCATGAATCTGGAAGAGCATTAAACGCAACTGTGAGTAATGGTGCATATAACGCCTTTGGTGCAAAAGGACTATACTCTGAGCATTATGCTAATGAGAATAATGACTATCAAGAAGATACACACAAAGGTACTTTTGATAGTAATGGTAACTTACGATTACAGTGGTAAAAAGCATTAAACAGTTGTCTTAATAAATATTTGCATAAGGAGAAGGGGATGTTCATCATCTCCTTCTTATTTAAAAGGAGCACAGACATGTACCTAGCTTTTAAAAATATAAAAAACAACAAACTATTTTCCGTAATTCTTCTTATGGCATTTTTTATTTCTTTTCTTTCTATATCAGTAGCTGCGCTTTTAACAGAATCTAAACGGAATTTTATATCTGCTTTTCAAATCGGTTTCCCAGAAAACAATCAAATTTTAACTGTTCCGATAGCGAATGCAACTGAATTGGAAGAAATAATTCCTTTCATACAAGATACTTTTGTGAAAAGTGATATTTACGTAGAGTATTTAAAAGCATTAAATAGTTCAGGGGCAACAAAGATCATAGCTGTGAATTTAAAAGATGATTATTATTGGAAGCCATATATTTCTGAAGGACAATATTTTCATCGTGAAAATGTAAATCATATGGTTGTTGGTGATCAAACGAATGTAGAGGAATTATATGAATTTGATGATACATATAAAAAAATAGGAACTATATCGAGAAAAGACAGTGACATCGGTGTAGCAGGCATATACGTTCCACTTCAAAACTTACCTACTATATCTAAAAAAGGTATTATCGCGAGTAAACAATTACAATTAACAGTTGTTAATCCTACATCATCTATTCATAACGAAATAAAAAAGTTTATGGATAGGAGTAAAGAAGTGCTTTCGGGAGATGTTCAAATACTGAATGAACGAGATCTTCAGGAACTACATGTGACACATATAGATCCAGCAAATAAGTATTATTATAAATTCATTCTTGTTGCAATTGTTTCTGGCATTTCTGCAGTTTTATTTTGGATTTATAAAAAAGAACGAGAGATTTCATTAAAAAAGGCAGTAGGTGCTTCTAATATATCTATTTACTGCGAACTATATATTCAAATTTTGTTTATTTCTCTAGCAGCGATGTTCTTAGTTTTTATTACGCTAGAAATATTTTCGGGAACAATTCATACGTATTTTCAGACATACTTAGTAAAACCGTTAACACTATATGTATTGATATGTAATGTTGTTTTTATAATTTTTCTTACATTTTTTGTTACTGTAATTCCAATCAAGCACGTTATAAATATATATCCCGGAAAACATTTAAGAACGTAGGAGGTCGTCATGTTTTTTATATTTGATTCTATACGGTCTGTGAAAAAACGGTTGTTACCAAGTTTGATTATAGTAATTTCTTTAATTATTGCATTTTCTTCAGCAATAGAATTTGTTAGTAATCTTTCGGGATATCGAAAAATGATGACGGTAGCAAATAATTTATCGACTCATAAAAATTTCTATGAACTTTATGCGACGCAAGATATAACATTGTTTAGCGAAGAAAAAGCGAAAAGTGATTATCAACATTTCATTCAAGGGTTATCTAATACGATACCAATAACAAATAAAACTAATTATCTGTTCCGTAACTATTCACTTAGTTTAAAAAATGAAAATGGAACGATAAAGACTCTTATTGTTGATAAAGATATTAATAAATACTTTCATATACGAATTTCACAAGGAAGATATTTTGAGGAATCGGAATTTCATAAATCAGTATTTGATAGTAGACCTGTTATATTAGGGGCTAATTATAAAGGAAAGGTATCTATTGGTGATATCATACCATCTGGAAAAATGAAACTAAAAGTAATTGGCTTTTTAGAAAGAAATTCAGCATTTACATATCCTCGAAGCGGTGAAATATCGGATAATCGTATTACATTATTAGATGACATGGTGATTTTACCAATTGGAACAGAAGAAATAGAGTTCTATAGTGTAGACCTTTTATACAATGGGTTAATTATAGAAACAAATGAGAAGATAAATATGAATGAATTTCAAAAGAAAGTATTAAAGGTAACAGAAGGTAAGGGGTATTCGTATTATGTTACAAATCCGGATAAATTATTAGAAAATGAAAAGCAAGGCATTGATAATATGTCATATCCCTTATTATTAAGCGGTACAGTCTTATCTTTTTCATTTATATCTATTTTATTAACATCAATGGCCACGCTTTATATGGAACGTAAAAATATTTCTATTAAATCAGCATTAGGAGCAAGTACTTTTCAACTATGTCTTCCGTTTGTTATTGAGTATATGTTGTTATTCACTTTATCTGTATGTATAGGAATTATGTATTTCCAATGGGAGAATAGCGGAGTAATTGAAATTCAGAAAGGGCTAGAAAATAGTATAGTATCTTTCTTTGGAACGTTAAAAGTCTCTATAGAATCATTGATTGTTATAGGTGCTCTATCAATTGTAATGATCCTCATTATATATGCAATCATTTATTTCAATGTACTAAAAATAAAAAATACATATATGAAAGAGGTGCTATAGATGATTCAGCTCGCAAATGTGGCTAAGGGATACGGAAAGAGTAATTTTAGTGCTTTAAAAGATATTAATCTTACAATAGAAAAAGGCGAAATGATAGCAATTATGGGACCATCTGGTTCAGGGAAATCCACCTTGCTTAACATTATTGGTTTAATTGATAGCCCCTCTACTGGAAAGTATTTTTTAGATGGCATGGATACGAGTACATTAAAGTCAAACTATCATAAGTATAGAAATAAGGAAGTTGGATTTGTGTTTCAGAACTTTTCGCTACTAGATGATTATACAGTTATTGAAAATGTAATGCTCCCGCTTATATATAGAAAAATTTCTCATAAGAAACGTATACAAATATCAAAAGAAATGCTGGAAATGGTAGGGATTGAGAGGCATATTAACAAATATCCTTACGAGTTATCAGGTGGAGAACAGCAAAGAACAGCAATAGCAAGGGCTTTAGCACAAGACACAAAAATTATACTCGCTGATGAACCAACTGGTGCTCTTGATCAAGAAAACGGGAAGAAAATTATGAGCATCTTAAAAGAGATTCATAAACAAGGGAAAACGGTGCTAGTTGTTACACATGATCAAAAGGTAGCTGCATACTGCCAGAGGACGATACGTTTGCTTGATGGATATATGGTGTAATGTGGATAAAAGTATGTGGAGAGGTGATAATGGTTATTTCATCTGTTTTCATTCAAAAATATAGTAAAGAATTACAGGTGAATGAAAAATATTCATAATTTTTAACTCCTTTTATCTTTTTCATAGTTTAGGAATAGTGGAGGCTTTCGTATGATTTTCTTATTTATAGTATATTTTGTGATCATTATGACATTAGTAATGACGTTTCTTCTTTCAAAAAAATCATATAAGAAGCCTATTATTAAATATATACCAACGTTAATATTGTTTATTTTTGCTTTCATTTCTTCCGTTATGTTTGTATTGAATAACGGAATGGGAGCGCTGATGATAGCGGTCTCTTTAGGAATTACAGCGATAGTGAACGGTCTTTTACTTCTTGCATTGAAAGTAGCTCGTTTGATTGTTGCAAAAGGAAAGTAGCGCATCGAATTTCGATGCGCTACTTTTTTATGTAAAAAAAAAATCCCTCTTTATGAGGGATTTTAATGTGGTAAGAATACCAATTGATAAGCAAACAAAATTCCAAATACGTATACAAGTGGGTGAACAGAACGGAATTTACCTTTTGCCACTTTCATAAGTGGGTATGAAATAAATCCAAGTGCGATACCTGTTGCGATACTTGATGTAAGTGGCATGCTTAAGATTACTAAGAATGCTGGGAATGCTTCATCAAATGCGTCCCAATCGATGTGGCGAACTGATCCCATCATAAGACTACCAACGATAATTAATGATGGTGCAGTAATAGCTGATACACCAGAAACGGCACTTACTAATGGTCCGAAGAATGCTGCTAGTGCGAATAAAACAGCTACTGTAACAGTTGTTAAACCAGTACGACCACCAGCTGCAACACCAGCAGATGATTCAATGTACGCTGTTGATGGTGTTGTTCCGAACATAGAACCGATTGTTGCTGAGAATGAGTCAGATAGAAGAGCTCGTCCAGCTTTTGGAAGCTTTCCATCTTTCATAAATCCACCTTGTTGAGCAACGCCAAGTAATGTACCTGTTGTATCGAATAATGTAACAAGGAAGAATGAAAATACAACGCCGTATAATCCGTAGTTAATTACATCAGATACTGCAGTAATTGGATTGGAAACGATGATTCCTTCTGGTAATCCAGGCATTGATGTAACGCCGTTTGAGAATGTTAATTGTCCTGTGAAGTAAGCAATAATACCAGTTAATAGCATTCCAATAAATAGTGCACCATTTACATTTAAAGACATAAGGACAATTGTAATTCCAAGTCCAGCTAATGCTAGTAGTACTGGAGCAGAGTGAAGATCACCAAGTCCAACTAAGTTTGCTTCATTTTTTGTAACTATACCTGTTAAACGTAAACCGATAAAGGCAATGAAAAGGCCGATACCCGCAGTAATTGCATGTTTTAAGTTTTCAGGAATTGCTTCCATTAATTTTGTACGGAAAGAAGTGAATGATAACAAAATTAAGATCATACCTGCTACGAATACAGCAGAGAATGCAATTGCGAAAGTCATGCCTTCATGAGCTTTTACAACAGAATAAGAGAAGTAAGCATTTAATCCCATACCTGGTGCAATTGCGATTGGTAAGTTTGTAAAGATCGCCATAAATAATGTTCCGACAACAGCAGCGATAATTGTTGCTGTAAATGCTTGTTCAAATGGAACTCCTGCATCCCCAAGGATGACAGGGTTTACGACAATGATATATGCCATTGTTAAGAAGGTAATAATACCTGCCATAATTTCAGTTTTAATAGAAGTTTTATGTTTTGAAAGGTTAAACATATAAACATCCTTTCTGTTTACGAATAATTTTCACAACAGTTATATATAATATTCGTTTTTTAACTATTTTGCAATAGTTTTGCATAAAAAGTTTATAACAATTCATATTTTATGTCCTAAATTCGAATATTAATCGTAAACCGATTTGCGAATTTCAGTTTTTATTGTGCGCATTATAAGGAAAAGGAGTTGAAAGAAGCTATGCCACAGCAAAAAAACTTTGTAACAATGCCTGCGCAACATCAAAATAAACAGCCTGGTATTGAATCATTAATGAATCCACTTCCGCAGTTTGAAGATCCAAATTATAAAGGAAGTGAAAAGTTAAAAGGAAAAAATATATTAATTACAGGAGGAGACAGTGGGATTGGAAGAGCTGTTTCCATCGCTTTTGCAAAAGAGGGAGCAAATATCGCGATTGCTTATTTAGATGAAGATGGAGATGCAAATGAGACGAAGCAACGTGTAGAACAAGAAGGGGTAAAGTGTGTATTGTTGCCGGGTGATTTAAGTAATGAACAACATTGTAAAGATATTGTAGAAGAGACCGTTCGGCAGCTAGGTAGTTTACATGTTTTAGTAAATAATGTCGCGCAGCAATATCCGCAGCAAGGATTAGAGTATATTACAGCAGAACAGCTAGAAAAGACTTTTCGTATTAATATTTTTTCTTATTTTCACGTTACGAAAGCAGCACTTTCTCATTTAAAACAAGGAGATGTCATTATAAATACGGCGTCTATCGTTGCGTATGAAGGAAATGAAACTTTAATTGATTATTCGGCAACGAAAGGAGCAATCGTAGCTTTTACAAGATCACTGTCTCAATCGTTAGTGCAAAAAGGAATTCGTGTAAATGGTGTTGCGCCGGGACCAATTTGGACGCCACTTATTCCATCGAGCTTTGATGAGAAGAAAGTCTCTCAGTTTGGGAGTAATGTCCCGATGCAAAGACCTGGTCAACCATATGAATTAGCACCAGCATACGTATATTTAGCGTCTGGTGATTCCACATATGTGACAGGGCAAATGATACATGTAAACGGAGGCGTTATCGTCAATGGATAGTTTTCATTTATAAGAGCAAAGTAAAGCTAATCGCATTTATTATGATACTAGTGCTAGGGAGGATTTAGATGAAGAAAGTATTGTTTATCGTAATCCTATTTTTCTGCCTACCAGCTAGCGCTTTTGCTAATACAGATCATTTAATTTTAGTGAACCTTACGACGAATCAGCTATCTTTTTTTGAAGAGGGAAATTATACGAAAACATTTCCAATAACGACGGGAAGGGATAGTACCCCAACGCCTGAAGGTAATTTTTGTATTATAACTAAATATAAAAATAAAGAATACCATCGAAAAAAAATAGCTGGGGGTGCGCCGAATAACCCTCTTGGTACGAGGTGGCTTGGGCTAGACAAGAATGAATATGCGATTCACGGGACAAATCGAGAATGGACGATTGGAAGCAGAGAGTCGAATGGTTGTATTCGCATGCATGACCGGGATATAAAATGGTTATATGATCGGGTGCAATTACAGACGAAAGTAATCATTTCTCGTTTTCATACGAGCCCTGAATATGAAGCGAATAAGCTTGGTTACCGCGTTGTGAGCTGGAACGGTCGTAAAGTAGAAGAAGAGCAAATTGGCATGCTTACGTTAGTAGACCGTGCCGAAATATATTGGCAAGAACCAAATGGGCAGTTAACAAAAGTGAAAACGGTATTGCCAAACGAAAGATATGCAGTGTATTCAAAACGAAAAGAAGGAATATATTATATAGGAAACAATTTGTATATAGTGGATGAAACTGGAGAAAAAATTCGTTATGAGCAAATTCCTACTTCGACCTTAAGTAATATATATAAACGGAAATATAATATTCCGTAATGGCTACCGTATTATAGACGGTAGCTTATTTCTACTTCGAGTTTAACTGCAACTATTGTATTTTGCTGAATATAATACAGTACAGATAGGGGGCGGTTACATTATGAAAAGTGAATTTGCTTTTAAAATTTTCTTAGTAACGACCTGTTTATTTATCGTGTATTTGTATGCGTTTCTCGTTTTTTCTTTTTATGTTCCATATGTTGATTTAATATTGTTCTTCGGATTTATTTGGGCATTTGTGAAAGCAAGAGAAGGAGAGAAGAGTATATATCGGCGCATTACCTTATGTGGGACAGTTGTTCTCGTTATTTTGTACTTTTTTATCATGCATGATTTTTGGAGAGGAATGTAAAAAAGCATACGAGTAATCGTATGCTTTTTTGTTTAATATTTTGGCTTAAATGTATGACAACAAGTTTCTACACTTGTTGTTACAGAACTTTCTAGCGTCTCGTTTGTTAAAACCGCGCCTGTATATGAACCATTTGCATTTGATCCAGATTCTTGTGCATCTGGTTGAACAACAATTGCATTTGCTTGACAAAAGTTACCTTGTCCCCAAAATGAGCAATTGGAAACAGAGCATTTTACTTCTGGCATAAAACCCCCTCCTTATACATTAGTTTGGGATTTTACGCCCATTTCATGTGTAGAAGGAGTTTCCTTTTCTCGTTATTTTTTCGTTTGCTCAAGCCATTCTTTTAATTTGTCTTCCGGTTGTTCACCACTAATACGGCTTACTTCTTTGCCATCTTTAAAGTGAATGATTGTTGGAGTTCCTTTAATTTTATATTCATCCCAAGGAACATCTAGTTTTTCAATATCCATAACTTTCATATCAACGTTCAAGTCTTTAGCCATTGGTACTACGACAGGAGATAGCTTTTGACAATGAACACAAGATGTTTGATAAAAGTATACTGTTTCTTCTTTTTTCTCTTGTAAATTCTTTTGAAGATCTGAAAGAGAGATTTTGTTTGTGTAGTAGTCAGGGCCATTTGTCTTACTATCAGTAGCATTATCAATTTTCTGGCTAGTAGCGTTTTTTTCTTCCATTTGTGTAACAGCAAAAATTGCTGCAAACAAGGCGATAATAATACCACCAAATATAAGCATTTTTTTCATTTTTTCATCTCCTTATTTGTTTTTTATTACAATAAAACTACAAACAGCGATTGTAATAAAGCCGATAAGTGCTAAAAACGGGATTGTAATAAAACCAAACCAGTTTATGAATTCTCCGGTGCAGGGTACACGTCCGCAAGCTGCTCCAGCAGCTGAAAATGCTGCGACTTTTTGAATTGCATAGTGATATAAAGAAATACAAGCACCAATACTTGCAATTGGTAAAGAATAACTTGCGATGCGATAATCTTTCTTTGCTACAGCTATACCAAGCCATAAAACGAATGGATACATAATAATACGTTGATACCAACAAAGTACACAAGGTTCAAATTTCATGATTTCGGAAAAATAAAGACTTCCTAGTGTAGCGATAAAAGAAGCTCCCCACGCGGTAAGTAAAGCATATTCTTGCTTTTTTTCTCGTCTCATATTTTATACCTCTCTTATAATAGTTACATACTAAATTATAGTATGAAGTGGCACAGAAAAGAAAGAAAAAATATGTTTATCAATAAAAGTTTTATAAGAGGAAACTTTTATTGATATCAATATTTAAAAAAGCGCCATTCTCCTGAAGAGAATAGCGCTATATTTTACATTTGAATTTGCTCTACTTCTTCTATATGTGACTTTTGAGATGCATGGTCAATATATTGAAATAGGAGCTGCAATTGTTTATCAACTTCTGGCATTTCTTTACTGTATTGATAAGCGTGTAAAAAATGTTCAATACGCTTAGAAAATAATTGATCGTTCGTTTGAACCATAAGAACGAGTAATTTATCCCAATTACAGCTATACGTGTAATAGAGAGCTTTGTCATAGTCGTTATATGTTTGCACTGTGTACCCTCCTTACTGAGGAGTTATATATAGTGTGTGACAAGCAAGGAGAAATACACTTGAAAGAATTTGTTAAGAAAAAAAGCGAATGAAAAGAAAAAACGAGGAATTTCCTCGTTTTTAAGCTTTTGGCATTGGCGTAGGTGTTGGTTTGCCATAGCCTTCTTTGTATTTATTGTCGATATAGTTACGAATTTCGAGCGTTGATTTTCCTTTTTGTTTCATGGAAGCAGATTCAACTGCGATTTCTAAGCAATTGACACAAGTCGTTGCGTGGGAATCCCAGACAACTTCACCGTTCTTTTTAATTTCACGAATAAAGCAGTTTTTATTATTTTTATGTCCCACACTCTCACCGCAACCGCAGTAACATGGAATCCAATCTAATAGCTCTGCATTTTGTCCAGCTACAGTATAGATATCTTTCATTTGTGGATCAAGCTTGTCTAAGAAGGTAGGAAGTGTGTCGACCCCTTTTGTTTTTTCTTGAATGTCAACTTGCTGAGTATGCGATGCGTGGTCATGCTCTTCTTTTGATTCAGATGATTTCTTTTCATTTGTACTAGTAGCTCCGCAACCAGCAAGAATTAAACTCAGTACTGCAAGTAAAGAAAATACATATTTCTTCATACGCTTGTCCCCTTTACAAATGTATTAATCAAATTGTATCAGACTAAAACACCTAGGGAGAAGCTTTTTTTGAACGATTTTTGAAGTGCCATCGTAGTGAATGAAATAGAAATAAAATTGGGATATAGGCGTATACAATATATAAGCCAGCTTGAGATAGTACTGTATTTAATGTGTTGATACTTTCACGGTTTGTAAAAAATAAGGACGAAATAAAGATAGCTGCGATAAAAAATGGCAGTGTGATTTTAAAAGGTATGTGAAAAGATTTTTTACTAATGCAACAAGAAGACCAAATGGTTAAACAAAGATTAGGTAAAATAATAAGATACCATATGAAAATAATGATGTACTCAAACCTTTGAATAAAAGGCACCTTAATAATTTTTAGCATCGTTAAGGTTGGCCAAATTGTATGATGTAGTTGCCCTTGGCTATAGTACATAAGGGAAACGATGGCTAATATTACGTAGAGGAGCGTCGTAAAAGCAATACCACCATGTGCCCATTTATTTAACGATTTTCCTTTTTTAATAAATGGATAAAAAACAAGGATTGCTTCAAATCCGAGAAATTCTAATGCAGATGCTTTCGCTGCAGTTAAAATGTCTAAAGGTGAATGAGTTAGAATTGGAAAGATGTTACGAACATGCGCATATTTCATTGGGAAAACTAAGAAGAACAGGACGAAAATCGGTATTATGACGCCCCAAAAACATATTCCTGTTACAGAACGAAAGCCGCCTCTAATTATGTAATAAGCTACAAGTAAAAATAGTAAAGTTAATTTCCACGGTTTAATTGTAGGAAAGACCCAAACTTGAATAACTTCAATATATGTACGAAGAACAGTAAGGCAAAATAATAGAAGATATGCCGCAAAGCATACGGAAAAAAATGTTCCAATCCACTTTCCGAAACATGTCGTATGGATATTCATTAAATCATTATCTTTTTCTAACATTTTCAGCATACAAAATAATACGATATGAGTTGCAATACCAGCGATAATAAGAGAAATCCAAGAGTCATAACCGGCAAATTGCGCAATAATCCTTTGGTATCCTAACACCCCTACTCCAATTTGAAGAGAGTGTAATAGAAGGAATGTGAAATACGGGGAAACTGTATGTGTTTTATCTTGTCCAGTCATGATAGCACCTCACTATTCTCCGATACCAGATTGTACGACATTAATCTTTACATTGACAGCAACGTCTACGTTAGGATACATATCTTGAATTTGTTTCATGCTCCATTTTCTTGAATGACTACGAATTTCTTCACGTATACCGATTGGATCGATTTTTTTTTCTTGGAATGTTTGTATTAATTCGTTTAAATCCTTCTCAAGTGTTTTTTCTACATGTCTTTTTACGTAAGTTACATTTTCACTCTTTGATAAATCAAGCCAACTAGGAGCATTTTTTATGAGTCCATTTAATTTTAAGTGTATGTTAACTTTCGGAATATCACCGTTTGGTGAAAGAGAACATACACTTTTTCCAGATAAGTTTTGAGTAGCAATCAAACCTTTATGTTTACCTTGACGTATCGGAACTTCGTAACGCCCATTTTTCGTTGGATTAATGAGTAATTTAAATAAAAAAGACCTTTTCTTATCTGTATACATAGCCACTTTATCCTTTTTTAAAAAAGCTAGTCCTTTAATGGAAGCAGATTTGTCTTCTGATACTTGAATGTAAGGAAGAAATGGATCGCATCCAGATGAATAGAAGTTATATAAAAAAATATTTAAAGCTGTCCGCGGGATTGTCTCGTTTTTTATATTTTGCTCCAGTAAATCAGATAGATAAAGTGATCCATTTGTTCTGACATGTTTAAGTAATTCTTCTGCTGAACCATCTACAAGCGCTAGTTGTACATCTCGTCCAATGTTAGGATCACGTTGTAAGTTGTTAATAACATCTCCAAGTCCATGTTCACCAAATGCTTTTCCAAATAGGACAACACGCATTTGACCTACAGCAATCGTATGTGGCGATTTGGCGTTTAGAAGGGAAGATATAGTTTCAATTGTACCTGCATGGGTTGATTGAGTTTCTGGTTTAGATTGTACGCCTTTTGTGTAATCGGGATATAAAATTGTCCCGCGAAATTTTTTATCTTTTATTATATCGAATCCACCTACGTGAATCATTCGCTGTGTATCAACTATATTTGCTTCTGTACAACCAGATTGAAAAATTAAAATGATAATGAAAAAGCAGAATAAAATATTTTTCATTTTTCCTCACCGTCGTGTTTTTCTTTCGCTTTGTTTGGATCATAGCGCCATTTCTTTTTTGGTCTTAGAAAAGAAGCACGTCCTGCAGTTTGACTAAATGGAAGGCGAAGGAGTCCTTCAGCTGTACCTAACCCGCGAAATGGGTATAAAGGTAATAAATAAGGTGATCCAAGTGATTTTAAGCGAATTAAATGAGCCAATATGAATACAAATCCGACGATAAGCCCTACACCTCCAAATGCTCCAGCTAAAATGATGAGAGGGAAGCGTAATATCCGGATAGTAGAAGACATTTTTACTGTTGGTGTTGTAAAAGAAGCTAGTGCAGACAACGCAACAGCAATTAATAAGATGGTGCTCGTTAAAGCAGCCTCAACAGATGCCTGCCCAATTACAATGCCGCCAACAATACCAATGGTTTGGCCGACTTTAGTCGGTAAACGCGCCCCAGCTTCGCGCAGTAATTCGATTGTAATTTCTAAAAAAAGTGCCTCCAAAACAGGTGGAAATGGTACGTTGGCTCTAGAATAAATAATAGGGCCGAGTAAATCTGCTGGAATCATTTGATAGTGATACGTTAATACAGCTGTATAAATAGCTGATGAAAATAGAGAGAATGCTGCACCAAAAAAACGAACTAATCTAAGAAATGACCCTGCTATCCATGGTAAATAATAGTCTTCTGGAGAGACGAAGAAATCGAGTAGTGTTGCGGGTCCAGCTAATGCATATGGTGAACCGTCTGTTAAAATGACGACTCCTCCATTCAGTAATGCATAAACGGATCGGTCTAAACGCTCTGTAGGCAGTAAAACAGGGAAAGGTGAGTTGCTATTATCACTAATAAACTGTTCAATCATAGTTGCATCAAAAGGGTAATCAAAATCAATATCTCGCAGGCGTTGCACTGCAGTGTTCACATGCTGTTCATTTGTAATATCCGCCATATAAGCGACTACAATTTTTGTTTTTGATATAGAGCCAACGGACAGTTCTTTGAAAATTAATTGCTCTGTTACAATGCTTCGCCGAAGTAAATGTATATTCGTATCAATATTCTCAACGAATCCAATTTTGGGACCGATGACACTATATTCATTTTCTGTATCGTTATATAATCGTGTACCTAAAGCTAAACTTTCAGCACGAATCAGTGCATATTCGGCTGTTTGGGAATCAACTTTTAGCTGCAAGAGTACATATCCACTTAATAGTTTTTCACGGATATCATCAATAGAAGGATTGGTAATAATCTCCTCAAGTGTGACGATGTTTGCTATGTCATTTATATTTTGAATGCGATCTAATTCTTTTTTGATAGGTGTTAAAATGAATCGATTAATAATAAGTGATTCAACTGTAGATTTATAATAAAACAAACATAATGACCCATCCTCTATGACATTGTAAGAGGAAAAATCGCTGGATTCTTTCATAGTGTGGATGAATTCTGGAACAGAGCATACGGATTGTTTCTTCTTTTTAGATGATAAACGAAACATTTTCTCACCCCTGACATACATCATTTACTTGTGTTAGTTTTTGGGAAAGACGGGAATTTATACTTGAAAATTGAAAGTTCATAAAGAAAAGGAAGAGTATTAAATATCTCTTCCTTTTTGGCATGTTAATTTGTGTTCTTTTCTTTAATAGACTTCACTAATTTAATCATTTCTGCACGTATATCTTCTTTTTTCACGTTTAGTTTTTCTGCAATTTGCTTAATGTCCATTCCATCTTTTTTCATTTTTAGTACATCATCGAGAGGGGTATTACTTTTTTGAGAGATGATTGTTAATACTGTAAGTTGACGTAATCCGATATTATATTCTTTCATTTTTTGTTTGAGTCCATCTGGTGTAGATTTTTGCATATTTGCTAATTCTTGCAGTAGTGCTTTTTTCGTCTCTTTATTTATATGATGTTTTTTCAACTTACTTGGATCTACGCCGAAATGCTGGGCTGTTTTCTCCCAAGATTTATTTTGTTTATAGTAAGCTAAAACGTCTTCTATTTCTTTTTTACTCATTTTTGCAATATGAGCAGCTTTCCAAATTTCATGTTTGTTATAGCCGAGTTTTTCGAGCGACTGCATTTCTTCTTCTGAAATAGGCTTATGATGGTGCAATGTTACTTCTTTTGGCGTGGCAGCGAAAGTAGGGAAGACGGTTGCCCCGAATAATAATGTTGCCATGGTCATACTTACTGCGATTTTTTTGTACATATAAACTCCTCCTAGATGGATAATGTGGAAAACTGTACACATATCATTTCCATAAAATGTGAAATACTTGTGAACAAGTTAAGTTTTTTTATTCACAGTATAAAATGACGTTTTTGGAAGTTTTCCAACATAAAACATTGATTAATAGTAAAAAACTAAGGTATAATCGAAATTGAAAATCAATATCAATAACAAATGTATACATATAGATGAAAATAAGGGAGAGAAAAATATGACTACATATACTTCCATCGCAAATGTGATTAAAGAAAGACGCTCTGTACGTACATTCACAGATAAAGCTGTAGATAAAGAGTTATTAATTGAACTATTAAACGACGCAACGTGGGCACCGAATCATAAACACCGTGAACCATGGAATTGTAAATTATACATTGGAGAAGGTCGCAAAAAATTAGTAGATGCAGTATTAAACTCTTTCACAGAAGAAGAAAGAGCGAAACGCGGTAAAATCTTATCAGATCGTTTCTTAAGCACGCCTGCACAAATTGTTGTTTATATTAATGAAGATCCACGTCAAATTCAACGCGACGAAGATTACGCTGCAACATGTGCATTTATGCAAAACTTCCAACTACTTGCTTGGGAGCGTGGATTAGGATGTGTTTGGAAATCAGGCGGATTAAACTACAATCCATTATTTATAGAAGGACTCGGTTTAACAAGAGGTCAACGCATCGTTGGAATTCTTCACCTTGGCTATTTCGATAAAGCACCAGAAGGAAAAGCTCGTACACCGATTATGGAGAAGATGGAGATTATTGAAGGTTAATAGATGAGACATTCTCGTTTTTATGAGGATGTCTTTTTATTATGCAATCAATCCTCATGAAAGCTTGTTCCTCATCATACACTTTCTTAAGGGAAAGTGTAAGGAGGGAAAATAATGAGAGCAAGTGACGATAAAGCACTGCAATATGCGATTGCGGAAATTACGGAAATTGCGACTGGATTTGGGCTTGATTTTTATCCGATGCGTTATGAAATATGTCCAGCGGAAATTATTTATACATTTGGTGCATATGGGATGCCGACGCGGTTTTCACATTGGAGTTTTGGAAAACAGTTTTTTAGAATGAAATTACAATACGATTTAGGTCTTAGTAAAATATACGAACTCGTTATTAACTCTGATCCATGTTATGCCTTTTTATTAGATACGAACTCGTTAATTCAAAACAAATTAATTGTAGCGCACGTTTTAGCGCACTGTGACTTCTTTAAAAATAATATTCGCTTCTCTAATACGAAACGAGATATGGTGGAGAGTATGGCGGCAACGGCTGATCGCGTGAAAGCATATGAGCATAAGTATGGAAAGGCAGAAGTCGAAACATTTTTGGATGCCGTACTTGCCATTCAAGAGCACATTGATCCGTCACTTATGCGTCCAAAACTGGCGTGGAGTATTGAAGATTTAGAAGAGGATGTAGAAAAGAAAAAGATATCACAGTACGATGATTTATGGAATTTAGATGATCGAAACAAAAAGAGAGAACGACCTAATATGCATAAAAAGAAGAAAATTCCGCCGCAACCAGAGAAAGATTTACTCCTCTTTATTGAAGAATATAGCCGTGAGCTAGAAGATTGGCAGCGCGATATATTAACGATGATGCGCGAGGAAATGTTATATTTCTGGCCGCAGCTTGAAACGAAGATCATGAACGAAGGTTGGGCTTCTTACTGGCATCAACGCATACTCCGTGAAATGGACTTAACATCTTCTGAAGCGATTGAATTCGCAAAGCTTAATGCAGGTGTAGTTCAACCATCAAAAACAAGCATTAACCCATACTACCTCGGTATTAAAATGTTCGAAGATATTGAAGAACGCTACAATAACCCGACAGAAGAAATGAAACGACGCGGCGTAAAGCCAGGATCTGGTCGGGACAAAATCTTTGAAGTACGCGAAATCGAATGGGATGTATCATTCTTAAGAAACTACTTAAACAAAGATCTCGTAATGAGAGAAGATATGTACTTATTCCAGCGCCAAGGAAAAGAATATAAAGTAATAGATAAAGAGTGGGAACAGGTACGTGATCAGCTCGTAAATATGCGTACAAACGGTGGCTTCCCGTACTTAGTAGTAGAAGATGGAGATTACTTAAAGAACGGAGAATTGTACATTAAACATAGTTACGAAGGAATCGAGCTCGATTTAAAATACTTAGAAAAAGTACTGCCATATATTCATCAATTATGGGGAAGAACGGTGCATATGGAGTCGATTGTGGAAAGTAAGGGCGTTGTGTTTTCTTATGATGGGAAGATGGTTCATCGGAAGTATGTGTGATAAAAAAGAACGGACATAGAATGCTATGTCCGTTCTTTTTTATTTGGAACAAGGTCAAATATGCTATTCTTGAAAAAGGGAGTTACATAGAGAAATGGAGCGATTCAAATGAGCAAAATAGGGGTATGCAAGGTGGATATTATGCCGCCTGTAGGTATTGATTTTGTCGGATACCATAGAGAGACAGGAATAAATAATATTGAAGAGTGTATTTATGGGACAGTTTTTGTATTTGAAAAAGATGAGACGAAAACTGTGTTTATAAGTATTGATAATATTGGAATGTTAGTAGAAGATACAAATATGATTCGTGAACAAATAGCGAGAGAGCTTCATATATCATTTGAGCGAATAACTGTTGTTTATACACATACACACTCTGGTCCGGAAACAGTCGGTGATCATCCTTTAATAAAGTCGTATAAAACGATTTTAGTAAATAATGTAGTGCACGGTGCTGTTACTGCGAATAACAACTTGAGGCCATGTGAAATTGGCTGGAGTGTTACGACAGGTTATATTGGGGTAAACCGAAGAGAGAGAACATCTGATGGAAGAGCGAAGATGGGAACAAATATAGAGGGTGTTGTAGATAAACGAATTGGCATGTTAGCCATAAGAAATGCTGAAACGAAGGAGCTATCTGGGATTATAGTATTTTGTACGGCACATCCGAATGTGTTAAAAGGTGATAGCGATGTACTATCGGCGGATTATCCGGGAATGACGAGAGAGATTCTTGAGAAAATCGTAAACTGTCCTGTTATTATTGTGCAAGGTGCTGCTGGCAATGTAAATGCAAAGTATCGCGGTTCAAGGGAAGCAGTAAAGCAAATGGCTTACACAGTTAGTGGACATGTATTAACGATGTTGCCAATAGTTACATATAGCCCAATTGTAAGTTTAAGAACAGTTTCAAGTACGATGCAAATGAAGTTGAAAGATATTCCTGAAATTAATGAAATACGAAGCATGGCTCAATTAGCTGAGAAGCAGTGGGATGTGAATACGGATGAATGGCTTACTATAATTTTAGAGAAATATAAGCAAGGTATTCGGCAGTTACGTATTGATTTAGAAGTTCAACTGTTTCAAATTAATGATGGTATGTTCTTTGGTATACCGATGGAACCTTTTTCAGAAACAGCTTTAGAAGTGAAAGAGCGTCTTCAAAATGAAATAGCTTTTTTAGGTGGATATACGAATGGATATATTGGTTATTTACCGACAAAAGAAGAGTTTGCATATGGTGGGTACGAAGTAGAGCTAAACCCTGTTGTATATGGGCCTGTTACGAATTTATTGATGCCACCGGAGGAGAATACGGCAGAATTAGTCGTGCAGAGAGCTATGGAATTATATAATGCGTAAAATATAGACTCTTGCATATTTGATATGAAATTTAAAAGAAGCAATAATTATTAATAAAACTGTAGAAAACGAATCCATTTTGAAAGGGACTGATCAAAATGGATTCGTTTTTATATGGAGTTTTTGCTTACCAAACAGGTCGTATATTTGATGATAATTTCTCTGTATTTTCTTTAGTAACGAATGTTGTTAAATCTTCCTTGAGCATTTGCATTCGTTCAGTACCTATGTTTTCAATCCATCGTTGCTCTATTTCAGCTACTATTTCTTCTTTCGTTTTCATTACAGCTAAACCTCGTTCGGTTAAAATAATGATTTTACCTCTTTTATCAGTAGGATGCTTTTTGCGCGTGACATAACCACTATTTTCAAGAGAATCGATCATTTTACTTACAGCTTGTTTAGAAACTCCTAAATACTCAGCCAATTCTATACCGGTTGCTCCATTAGGAAGGATACGTTTGAACATAAAGCCGTGTGCTGGCCTAATATCTTCAAATCCCAATTCACTTAATCTGTCATGCAGTTCAGTAATTAATGTACTGAAAGATAATGATAAAAGTGAAGTAAGGTCTAGTTCGTTAAATGTTTGATGATTCATGTATAACCTCCACAATTGTAGTCAATTAAGTTGACTATGTATAAAACCTATTGTACTATACAGGATATGGTCAATCAAATTGACTATATCTTGTATAGTACAAATAATGATCTATATAAATAGAATCAACGGAGGTTTCACATGGTTAATATCGTAAAAATTAGAGGGAGTGTATTTGCACCGTATGCGTTGCTGAAGCCTATTAAGGATGCTGCAACAGGAAGAGTTTTTGAATACGCTGGAGATGCACGTGAATTTACACCATTCGCTGTAAATACAAAGCGTTCAAGATTAGAACAAGAAGTGATTGTTGATTTTTATAAAAGAGAAATTTTCACATATGTAGATGCTTGCATCGTTACTGTGAAAATTACAAATTCAGATGGTTCAATTGAGTATCAAAAAGGAGAAACAAGTACAGAAAATATTGTATGTACTAATATCGTATGGGGCGAGGATGAAGTTTCATTTGAAATGAGAGCAAGTGCAAGTAATCCGTTAAACGCAGCGGCACCCGCAGCAGATTATTTTTTGGTTATAAGAGTTAATACAAGTGGCATTGTGCATATTGAAGGTTTACATGATGGTTTCCCTTGCTATGAATTTTATAAACAAATAGACTTTCGTTCATTTGAAAAAATATATACACATGATTTCAGAGAAACGAATGATACCCCAGCAGCGCTAGCTGGAGAAATGGAATATAGCTTTAAAACGAAAATCTAGCTATAAATATAGCGTCATTTTTAAGAAAGAAGTAGCCAATGTAAAAGAGAAAGATTTTAATTATGTGGCTGAAATGGTGTTTTTTTATTAAATAATGCAGTATATAAAATTAGAATTATAGAGGTGTTTCTTATGACTAATATCGTAAAAGTTAGAGCCAGCGTATTTATTCCAATGTCTTGGACAGAACCGAGGAAGGATATGGAAACAGGGAAAATAATTCAATTCGAAGGTGATTCACGCGAATTTACACCACATGCGGTAAATACTATGCGCTCTAGAGTGGAGCAAGAGGTAGTAGTGGATTTTTATAAAGAAGAAGTGTTTTCATATGCGAACACGGGTATTACGACAGAGAAGGTTACGAATCCAGATGGTTCTGTGAATAAAAGAACAGGAAAAGCGAGTACTGAAAATATTGTGTGCACTAATATCGTATGGAATCCTGATGGTGTGCAATTTAAAATGAGTGCGAGTGCAAGTAATCCATTAAATATATATGCACCTCCTGTAGATTATGTATTACATGTATGTGTGAACAAGGATGGTAGTATTGAGATTCAAGGGGAGCATGATGGATTCCCTTGTTTTGAATTTTATAAGCAAGTAGATTTCGGTTCATTTGAAAAAATATATACACATGATTTTAGAGAAACTGGTGATACAGCTGCAGCACTAGGTGGAGAAATGGATTATAGTTTTACAAGGAGTTTATAAGAAGTAAGATAATAATGCAGTGTAGTTGAGAAATGCAAAAGTCAATAAAATCAGTGACTTTTGCATTTTCACTATACGTTAGAAAGTTTCAAAAAAATAAAACGCTTTACAATATACCCTTCAGGGTATATGTTATTATACAAAGTTACAAAGTAATGTATAATATAGTTATAAATACGGAGGTGGTCTACAGTGGAATATAATCAAGATATGAAAAATAGATTGAAACGTATTGAAGGTCAAGTTCGTGGTGTACTTCGTATGATGGAAGAAGGAAAAGATTGCCGAGAGGTTATTACACAGTTAACGGCATCTCGTTCTGCACTTGATCGTACAATTGGACTTGTTGTTGGAACGAATTTAGAGCAATGTTTGCGTGAACAGTTTGAAAGTGGTAATGGTTCAAATGAAGAGTTAATTAAAGAAGCTGTTCAATTACTTGTAAAAAGCCGATAATCTGTCAAACGTAAGTGTTGACAGATTTTCAAAAACATTTTAATATACCCCTACAGGTATATGTATATAAGTTATGGAGGAATCGACTATGAGTATAAAAGTGAATAGGAGTTTAGATTGTAAGGGATTGGCTTGTCCGATGCCGATTGTGAAGACGAAGAAGGCGATGGAAAGTCTCGCATCAGGGCAAGTGATTGAAGTTCAGGCAACAGATAAAGGGTCTACTGTAGATATACAAAGTTGGGCGAGTAAAGTAGGTCATCAATATATCGGGACGAAACACGAAGGAGATCTATTGATGCATTACGTTAGAAAAGCACATGAGCATGAAGTGAATGAAGTAGTGAAATATCCTCAAACAATTACAAATGCGGAATTGCAAGAGATATTATTAAGTGGTGAAGAGTGTATTATATTAGATGTTCGTGAAGCAGCGGAATTCGCTTTTGGTCATATTCCAACGGCTATTTCATTCCCATTAGGCGAACTGGGTAGTGCAGAATTAGATCAGACGAAGCAAATTTATGTTATTTGCCGAACTGGTAACCGTAGTGATGTAGCTTGCCAAATGTTGAAAGAGAAAGGGTATTTAAATGTGAAAAATATCATTCCAGGTATGTTAGAGTGGCAAGGGGATGTGGAAAAGTAAAATTTTTTAAATAAAAATATACCTATGGGGGTAATTAGATGATTGTTAAACCGTTACAAGCAAAAGATGTTGCAGAGAAAGTTTTATTCGGAGAGCTGTTTATTTTAGATGTTCGAAATGAGACGGATTATGAAGATTGGAAAATTGAAGGGAAACAAATTTCTTCTATAAATAAACCGTATTTTGATTTGTTAGATGGTGTAGATCATATTGTAAGTGAATTGCCGAGGGAGAAAGAAATTTTAGTCGTATGTGCGAAAGAAGGTTCTTCACAGTTTGTCGCTGAGCAATTGCTGGATGCTGGCTTCCATAATGTTTTTTATTTAGCTGGCGGTATGAAAGCTTGGAGTGAATATGTGAAGCCGTTAAAGGTAGGAGATGTACAGGGGGGAGGAAGTATATATCAATTTAACCGCCTTGGAAAAGGCTGTTTATCTTATATGGTCGTTTCAAACGGTGAAGCAGCAGTTATTGATGCAGTAAGAACAATTGAAGCATACGAAGAGTTTGCGAAAGAGTATGGCGTTACGATTACGAATGTAATGGATACACATTTACATGCAGACCACATTTCTGGAGGACGTAAGTTAGCTGAAAGAGTAGGTGGCACGTATTGGTTACCGCCGAAAGATGCGGAGGAAGTTGTTTTCTCATATAAACCGCTCGTTGAAGGTTCTGTTATTACGGTGGGGGGTACTAAAATTGAAATTGATGCATTATACTCACCTGGGCATACGATTGGAAGTACATCATTTATTGTAGATGATTCCTATTTATTATCAGGCGATATTTTATTTGTAGATTCAATCGGGCGTCCAGATCTTGCTGGAAAGGCTGAGGATTGGGTGAGTGATTTAAGAGAAACTTTATATAACCGATATAAAGTACTATCTCAACAATTAATCGTGTTACCAGCTCATTATTCAAAAATAAGTGAAATGGATGAGAATGGTGTTGTGAGCGCAAAGTTAAAAGATTTATTTGTGTATAATGCAGGACTAAATATTGAGAGTGAGGGAGAGTTTCGTAAAGTGGTAACGGAGAATTTACCACCTCAGCCGAATGCTTACGAAGAAATTCGTCAAACGAATATGGGTAAGATTCATCCGAGTGTGGATGAAGAACGTGAAATGGAGACTGGTCCAAATCGTTGCGCAGTTCATGAATAAATAAAAAATGGAGGAATAGATGATGAATGTAAAACAAGTATTAGATGCGAAAGGTTTAGCATGCCCAATGCCGATGGTAAGAACGAAGAAAGCGATGGATACTTTGCAAACTGGAGAAGTGTTAGAAGTACATGTAACAGATAAAGGGGCAGTTAAGGATATTCCAGCGTGGGCAAATAAAGGTGGTCATGACATCGTAAAGCATGTAGAAGAAGCTGATGTGCTGAAGTTTTGGATTAAGAAGGCGTAGTAGTTTTATAAATGTAGAGAGGTTGGTTATATGAATACAATATTAAGTACGCTTTTCATTGTACTCGCTGCAGTGTTTGTTATTTCACGTTTTTTACCGGTAAAAGGTGTTCAAAATATAAGTGGGAAAGAATTAAAGAGTATAGCAGGAAAAAAGGGAAAACAATTTATCGATGTTCGTACAGTAGGTGAATATAGAGGAAATCATATGAAAGGGTTTCAGAATATCCCATTAAATGAGTTAGCTAGTAAAGCAAATCAATTAGATAAAAATAAGGAAGTAATCGTTATTTGTCAGAGCGGGATGAGAAGTAAGCAAGCGGCAAAAGTACTAAAGAAATTAGGATTCCAGCACGTTATCAATGTTTCAGGTGGTATGAACGCTTTATAAGGAAGGAATATTAAAATGAAAGAAATAACAGCGGAAGAAGTAGAGGAAAGATTGTTACGAAATGAAGAGTTATATGTAATCGATGTTCGTGAAGTAGAAGAAGTGGCGGAAGGGAAAATTCCAGGAGTGCTTCCTATTAGGTTAGGACTACTAGAGTTTCGAATGCATGAGTTAGATAAGCATAAAGAATATATTATCGTTTGTCGCTCTGGCGGAAGAAGTGCAAGAGCAGTTCAGTTTTTAGAGAGCTACGGTTTTCGAGCAATCAATATGGTAGGTGGTATGTTAGCGTGGAAAGGTAAAGTCATATGAGAATGAGGTAAATGATTTCAGCCTTTTTATAAACAAACAAATACCCCTATAGGTAATTGGAGGGAGCACAACATGGAACAACAGAAGAAAACAACAATTGTTTTATTTAGCGGAGATTATGATAAAGCGATGGCTGCTTATATTATTGCAAATGGTGCAGCGGCGTATGATCAAGAGGTGACTATTTTTCATACTTTTTGGGGATTAAATGCTTTAAGGAAAGATGAACATGTGAAGGTAAAGAAAACTTTCATAGAAAAAGTATTTGGAAAAATGATGCCACGTGGTGCAGATAAGATGGGATTATCAAAAATGAATTTTGCCGGTATGGGGCCAAAGATGATTAAAGGTATTATGAAAAAACATAATGCGATGCCTTTACCAGATTTAATGGATTTAGCGAAAGAACAGGGAATTAAACTTGTAGCTTGTCAAATGACGGTAGATTTATTAGGGTTAAAAGAGGAAGAGATTATGGAAGGGGTAGAGTTTGCAGGAGTAGGAGCTTATTTAGCAGATGCTTCGGATGGGAATGTGAATTTATTCATTTAAATCACCTTCTTTTTAGAAGGCGGGGGATATAAGGTGAGTTTAGTCGTATTACTTTTTATAATTGGGTTTATAGGATCGTTTATATCAGGAATGGTTGGAATTGGCGGTGCGATTATTAATTATCCAATGATTCTATACATTCCGGTATTGCTAGGGTTTACTAGTTATACGTCACATGAAGTGAGTGGTATTACAGCGGTGCAAGTATTCTTTGCAACTTTTGCAGGTGCATGGGCTTATCGGAAAAGTAATGATATGGATAAAACGTTAGTTGTGTATATGGGAGCTAGTATTTTAATAGGAAGTTTCATAGGGAGCTTTGGTGCTAACGTATTAGAGGAACATACGGTCAATGTTGTTTATGCAGCGTTAGCAACAATTGCTGCTATTATGATGTTCGTACCGAAACGAAATAATAGTGGTGAAGTGACATATAATAAATGGTTAGCAAGCTTGTTAGCGTTTCTTGTAGGAGGAGCATCAGGCATTATAGGTGCTGGCGGTTCTTTCTTATTAGTACCGATTATGTTAGTTATTTTAAAATTGCCGATACGTACAACGATAGCAACATCTATCGCTATTACGTTTATTTCCTCAGTAGGGATTACGACTGGAAAAGTGATAACTGGTCAAGTAGTTGTAATTCCAGCTCTTATTATCGCGGTTGCAAGTATCTTTGCTGCGCCGCTTGGAGTGCGAGTCGGGAAGAGGATCAATCAAAAAGCATTGCAATATATGTTATCGATTTTGATTGTAGGCACTGCTGTTAAGATGTGGATTGATATGATATCGAAATAAAAGGATGGGCTGCTTGTAGCCCATCCTTTTATTTATGCCCAAATAACTTTCATTAAGTTTTTATATTCGTCATTTGCTAATTTATATAGCATTCTCGTATGTTCAAAGACAAGCGCTGGATTAAAGTTTGGTTCTGAGAATGCAAGCGATGCTGAAATATCAATTGCATTTTGCTTGTTTAATGTGAATTTTGCAAATCGATAAGATGTGTTTAATTCATTGATAACATGCAAAATATCATTTGTTGATGTTGCATCCGGTACGTGAGCAACATTGAAGCAGTATATATCTACAGTAGGATGTTCGTTTTGGAAAGCAGCGATAAGTTGAATTTTTGCGCCAGCTTCTGTCTCTAATCCTACTGAAAAATGAACAGAACCATCATTTTCATCTATATTTTCTTCCATGAATATATCGTTTGATTTTAAGTAGTCTTTAAAATCTGAGATGTTATGTTTTACTGCAGCTTTCATATGTATGAGCCCCCTGATAATTGGAATAGATTGCTACTATTTATTATAATTTAAAAATATTAAAAAAGATAGTTAGAAAGTTCTGATTTTTGATTCCAAAGAAATAAAAAGAAGCAGCACTCTACCTCCATAGAGAACTGCTTCTTTTTTATTCATTGCCGTTAGACGATGTTTCTGTATCTTCACTGCTATTTTTATTTTTCACTTCATTGTTACTTGATTGGCGTTCACTTGAATTTTCAGACTTAGATTCTTTTGTTTTCTCTGTGCTTGTTTTCTTCGAATCAGAGTCTGTTTTTGTATATGCAGGTAATCCAAGGTGAGTACGAAGTTCGTTTGTAACAGTTGCTAATTCTTTTTTATCTGGATTGTAGTAATACGTTCGGCCGCCACCAGCAGATTTGCTACATGTATCGTCACCTTTTTCCATATAGCAGTCTTCACCTTGAATTTGTAATTTCTCAATTTCCGAGTCCGATCCGTACTTGTAGAATGAAAGCATATCATCGAATGTTAAGTTAGTAACGAATTGTCCGTTAATATCATCAATGATGTTACCAACTTTTGTTACAGATCCAACGCTTGTTAGTTTCTTTAAAATTGCTTCAATAACGAGTTGTTGACGTTGTCCACGCATTGCATCACTATCGATGTGGCGCGTTCTAGCAAGAGCAAGAGCTTCTTCACTATTTAGCTTTTGAACACCTTTTTTCAGATGAATTGCATCAGCATTATCATTGCTATCTTGTTCAGTAAATTCAACTGGTACATCGACTTCAATCCCGCCTAAATCATCGACAATTTTCATAAATGATTTGAAGTTAAACTTTACAAAGTAATCGACAGGAACATTCATTAATTTTTCAACTGCATCAATACTTGCTTGTGGTCCACCATCTTTTCCGTTTTTAGTAGAACCGTATGCATGAGCGTGTGTAATTTTATCTTTTTTCTTTTCCACTGGAATATAAGTATATGTATCTCGTGGAATGCTTAATAGTTTTACAGTTTTGCTATCTTTATTAAACGTTGCAAGTAATAGTGCATCCGTTCTTATAGCTTCACCATATTCTTTCCCGCGGACATCGCTTTCATCAACACCCATGACTAAGACAGAGACGTTATTTGCGATAGGTTTTACAGCTTTATCACGTAAATCAGATTTATCACCGCGTGCTAAATCGTGTGCGGCATTTCGAACAGCAGAAGATGCTTTATTTACTAAAAACCAAGTATAACCGCCACCTATTATTAAAAAGAATAGAATAACGCTTATAATAATTTTTGTTTTTTTCTTACCTTTTTTCGGTTTACTGCGTGTATTTTCTTGCAAAGATGGGTTTTGCTCCATTTCTTGTACTCCTTCATTTGAATTGAAATACGACACTCATATCCACTTATTATAATGAAATTTGACGAAAAAAAACATTACAAATCATTTACATTTCGTAAAAATTCAATATATTTATAAAAAGTCAGATTTTTTATATTTTATTTTTGAGATGTAGAATAAGTATAAGTTGTTTTAGTAGAAATGAAAATATGTATTGTGAGAAAGTAATAGAGAAGTAAGATTTGTTGAAATATAGCCAAGAAGAAATGAGTAGGTTTACTTATTTCTTCTATATAATAAAGAAGAAATTTACGGATAAAGGAGAGAGCATAATGAATCATACATCATTCCGAGCAATCGTTGTGAACGAAACAGAAAGTAAGCAGTTTGTAAGAAACGTTGTAGAGAGAGAAGTAAGTAGTTTACCTGAGGGAGACGTATTAATACAGGTTCATTATTCTTCATTAAATTATAAAGATGCGCTTTCAGCCACGGGTAATAAAGGGGTTACGAGGAGATATCCTCATACGCCAGGAATTGATGCTACGGGAGAAGTTGTGAGTAGTGAAGATGCAACCATTAAGGTAGGCGATCAAGTCATCGTAACGGGTTATGATTTAGGTATGAATACTTCTGGTGGTTTCGGAGAATATATTCGCGTGCCAGCATCTTGGATCATCCCTTTACCAGAGGGAATGTCATTAAAGGAAAGTATGATGTATGGGACAGCAGGTTTTACAGCTGCTTTATCAGTATATAAGCTTATTGGAGCAGGCATAACGCCTAGTATGGGAGATGTTTTAGTAACGGGTGCAACAGGCGGCGTAGGGAGTGTAGCTGTTAGTATTTTAAGTAAGCTAGGATTTAGCGTAGTAGGAGCAACAGGGAAAATGGAAGAGGAAGAGATGCTACTACGTCTAGGAGCGAAACAAGTGATTCATCGTACGGAGTTGAATGATGAATCAGGAAGACCAATGTTAAAAGGGATATACGCCGGGGTTATCGATACTGTAGGTGGACATATGCTAGAAACCGCTTTAAAAACGGTAAAGTATGGTGGTTGTGTAACGACGTGCGGTAATGTGGCAGGGCAGGAATTACAAACAACGGTATATCCATTTATTTTGCGAGGCATAAGTCTTTTAGGAATAGATTCTGTGCAATGCCCAGTGGATGTGAGAAGAGATGTGTGGACGCTCTTAGCAAGTGAATGGGAAAATAATGAGTTACTATCTTATACAGAAGAATGTACATTGGAAGAGTTAGATGAAAAGTTTACACTTATATTGCAAGGAAAGTTAAAAGGAAGAACGGTTGTAAATATGAAATGAAAAAAGAGACGCTAACTTAAGCGTCTCTCTTTTCATTATAATGATTGTTTTAAATTGATTTTACCTTGTTCACCTAAAACACCATCAGCAATATTTACAGCGTGATCACCGATACGCTCTAAGTTACTTACCATATCAACGAAGATGATACTTGCATCACCTGAACAGCTACGTTCGTTTAGGCGTAATACGTGACGTTTACGAAGAACACGTTCCATTTGGTCGATTTTGCGTTCTTTTGCAATAACTGTTTGAGCTAATTCAGTATCGAAGTTTGTTAAAGCATTGATTGCATCTTGTAATGTTGAAATTGTTAACTCAAGCATTTCATTTAATTCAGCTAGTGCTTCGTCTGATAGTGAAACACGGTTTGAAATTTGGAAATCTACAAGTTCTACAAGGTTTTCTACATGATCACCAACACGTTCAATATCTCCAACAACACCAGCTAAAACGGAGTGTTTTTCAGAGTCTGAAGGTGAAAGCGGCTTTTCTGATAGTAAAACTAAATACTCGGTAATTTTTTTATCTAAATTGTTAATAGCTCCTTCTAATTGAGTAGCCATGTTTTCGTGCTTTTTGTCTTGTGTATTTAAATATTGATTCGCTTCTTTTAAGCCGTGTAATGAAAATTCAGCCATACGCACAACCTCTTTTTGAGCTTCAGTTAAAGCGATAGCTGGAGATTGCTCAATAAAGATTGGATTTAAATGTTGTGGTTTGAAGTTAATAGATGAATCTTCACCACGAATAATTTTTGTTACGATCCATGCTAATACTGCAATGAATGGGAACTGAATAATTGTATTCGTTACGTTAAATGTTCCGTGTGCAAATGCAATTGTCATTTCTGGATTTAAATTTAATGACGTTTGGAAATATTGAATTAAACTTGTAAATGGTATTAATATAATCGTAAAGATAATGGTACCGATAATATTAAAGATAACGTGAACTAATGCTGCACGTCTTGCGGCAATTGAAGTACCGATTGCTGCTAAGACTGCTGTAATTGTCGTACCGATATTATCACCGAATAATACAGGAAGAGCAGCTTGTAAATCAATAGCACCTTGACCGAATAGTTCTTGTAAAATACCGATTGTTGCGCTTGAGCTTTGTACAATTAAAGTGAACACTGTACCGACAATAATTCCTAAAATTGGATTGTCACTCATGCTAACCATTAACTCTTGGAATGCCTCTAAAGAACGAAGAGGTTTCATACCTGCGCTCATTAATTCTAAACCGAAGAATAACATACTAAAACCGAATACAACTTGACCTACAGAATGTACTTTTTTATTTTTAAAGAAGAATAGTAAAATTGCTCCAACTGCCATAACTGGGAGAGCGTATTCTCCGATTTTAATTCCGATAATAAATGCAGTAACTGTCGTTCCGATGTTCGCACCCATAATAACACCAATCGCTTGTCTTAATGTCATAAATCCGGCACTTACAAGTCCGACTGTTAAAGCGGTTGTTCCTGAACTTGATTGGATTAATACAGTAACTAACATACCTGCTAGTACACCCATAAGTGGGTTTGTTGTAAAGCGATCTAAAATATCGCGAAGACGATCTCCAGCTGCTTGTTGCAGTCCATCGCCCATGTATTTAATACCGAATAAGAAAATACCTAATCCACCAATGAACTGGAAGATCATATCTTGAACATTATATTCCACGCATTCCACTCCTTAAATTTCATGTACGATGTAATTATTAACTGAACCTTGAGGCACTGTAAACGGTTTGTTAGTAAAATTTACACTAACTTTACAAAGAGATAAAAAGTTTACAATTACTTAAAGAAACAGCTGTATTTTATTGGTTTTCATCTTATATAAATCTTAATTTTGTAAAGAAATCACACTTTTTAGAATAGTATTTTTCAGTTAAATATCAAGGAAAGCGTCTGCGAATTCATCGTATATTTTTTGATGAAAGGTAAAAAAATATGTAGGAAAATGCATGTAGTTTTATAACAGCAAAAATACGATAAAAAAAGCTACTGAAATTATCCAGCAGCTTTTTCTCTGTTTTTATCTCCATGCTTTTGCTTTCTTATACTTGTGATGTAAATGAACAGGAATGCAATAAGTAATAGAGAGGAATAGCGATATACAGTTGCGTAGTTTGTAAAATGTGCAATGAATCCAAATATAATTGCGCCAGCGCCAATGCCGAGATCAAATGCTGAGAAGAATGTAGCTGTTGCGACTCCTCGTCGGTGCGGTGCTACTCGGTCGATCATCCATGCTTGTAGTGCAGGTTGAATCGCTCCAAAACCACTTCCGTAGCATGCTGCTGCAATAATTAAACTCGGAATGGTAGTTGTATACGACAATAAAATAATACCTGTAAACGTAATGATAACCCCTGGAATAATAACGAATGCATGACCTTTCGCATCGTATAACTTTCCAGAAAACGGACGAGTGACAGCGATTGCAAGTGCATTAAATAAGAAGAAGAGGCTTATATCAGCAATTCCGACTTCCGTAGCAAATAATGTAATAAAGCTCCCGATTCCTCCGTACATTAATGTAATACATAATATTAATAATGAAGGAAGTAAAGCTTTGCGCTCAATAAATCCATCGAGAAAAGTACCAGATGTTTGCTTTGGTGGTTGCGGCGATTTTTTGATTTGAAGTAGTTTCGTTAATATTAATGAAACAATTGTACATGAAAGTGCACATAAAAAAAGTATCGTGAAGTTATATGTTTGCATGAGCCAAAGTCCGATAAGTGGACCGAGCGCCATTGCAATCGTTCCAGAAAGACCGAAATATCCCATGCCTTCTCCGCGGCGAGCTTGCGGAATTAAATCTGAAACGACAGTTCCATATGTAGTCGTTGTAATACCAAAACCAGCTCCATGTAAAATTCGAACGGCAAGCAATAGGAAGACGGTTGAAGCGAAAAGATAACTGCCCATAGCGAGTAAACAAATAGCAGTACCGATCATTAAAATGATTTTTTTATTGAATTTTTGCAAGGCGTTTCCAGTTAGCGGTCGAACAAAAAGTGCTGCAACGGTAAACATGCCTACAACAAATCCGATATTGGAACTTGTGCCACCAATTTCTTTCACATAAACAGGTAAAGTAGGAATTAACATTTGAAACCCTAAAAACATACATAAGTTTGCAAAAATTAAAGCGACAAACTCTTTCGTCCATAATGATTCTCGTTTTACGAGTATTGCTTCTCCCATATATTCATCCCCTATATAAAATTTTCTCTTTTCTTTCGAGTATATGTATTGGTCAATGTAACAGTCAAGGAAGGTGCCTTGAAAACGTATAACAATTTTCGAGGTGGAAAAACTGACAAATTTGTGTAAAAGCTACACAACTATGAAAAAAAGTTGTAAAGTATAGATGTATAGACTTGTAGTTGTTATGAATGATAGAAATTGTTTTTTCTTTAAAGAAAGCGGATTCAAAAAGTAGTGAATGAGAAGGGGATATATACTTTTTCACTACATATATTTGAAAAGGTTTACAAAACAATGAAGAAAGAGGCGTGTACATATGAGACGATTAGGTATTTCTATTTATCCAGAACATTCAACGGTAGAGAAAGATAAGGAATATTTAACATTAGCAAGTAAATACGGATTTACACGTGTATTCACATGCTTATTGTCTGTAGATGGAGAGAAAGAGAAAATTATAGAAGAGTTTAAAGAAACGATCTCGCATGCAAACGCATTAGGGTTCCAAGTATTAGTTGATATTAGTCCGTCTGTCTTTACACAATTAGGTATTTCATATAATGATTTATCGTTCTTCCATGAGTTAGGAGCGTACGGTATTCGTTTAGATGTCGGATTCTCTGGTTTAGAAGAATCAATTATGACTTACAATCCATACGGCTTAAAAATTGAAATTAATATGAGTAACGGTACGAAATATGTAGATAACATTATGAGCCATAGACCAAATCGTGAAAATTTAATTGGTTGCCATAATTTTTATCCGCATCGTTATTCAGGATTATCATACGATCATTTCATTAAATGCTCGAAACAATTTAAAGATTACGGTATGAGAACGGCTGCTTTTATTTCATCATTTGATGCAACGTACGGACCTTGGCCAGTAACAGAAGGCTTATGTACGTTAGAGCAGCATCGTGAATTACCGATGACAACACAAGCGAAGCATTTATTTGCGACAGAATTAATTGATGATGTTATTATTGCGAATGCATATGCATCAGAAGAAGAATTACAAGCACTAGGTGCATTAAATAAAGAGAAACAAACATTTGATATAGGACTAGATGATACAACAACAGAATTAGAAAAAATTATTGTATTAGAGGAACCGCATTTTTATCGTGGAGATGTATCTGAATATATGATTCGTTCGACACAAAGTCGTGTGAAATATAAGAAAGAAGAGTTCAAACCGCATAATACACGCGAAATTAAACGCGGTGATCTTTTAATTGATAATGAACAGTATGGTCAATATAAAGGTGAATTACAAATTGCGTTAAAAGATATGGTGAACACAGGAAAAACAAATGTAGTTGGCCGAATTGTAGAAGAAGAAATTTTCTTATTAGATTATTTACAAGCATGGGATAAATTCGGATTTACATTAAAGAAATAGATAAAATGAAAAAGGAAAAAACTACTGACCTCAGCAGCTTTTTCCTTTTTATATATAAATTGTGAGAGGAAGAGCTATGACAAAAGTGCATCAGCGATTAATTTCTATTTTAGAGGAGTTTTTAGAAGAGAAGTCGATGTTAAATCGAGCGTTTTTAGCGAGCCGTTTACATGTATCAACGAAGACGATTCAAAAAGATATAAAATTATTAAATGATATATTGGAAGAAAACGGGGCGAAAATTGAATCGCAAAGAGGGACTGGATACGAACTAGAAATTATACAAACGAAGAAGTTTGAAGAGTTTTGCGTGGGCCTATTTCAAAAACAGACGGAAAAGATCCCAACTTCTTATGAAGAAAGGATAGCGTACATTCTGCAACGTATTGTAACGACAGAGGGGTATGTGAAGCTTTCACAGTTAGCAGAAGAGATTTATGTGAGTAAATCGACTGTGAATTTAATTATGAAAGATGTGACAGATATATGTGTTCGCTATCAATTACAAATCGAAAAGAGACCGTATTATGGTATACGTATTGTGGGAGAGGAGTTTCATATTCGTTCTTGTTTATCACAATATGGTTTACCGCGTTATGATCATACTCCGTTTCATGAGCAATTTGAACAGAGGGATACATATTTATCGTTACCTCATATCCCACTTATCCGTTCGGTTATATTAAAGTATATCGAGGGAGGAACGATATATTTATCAGATATTGAAATTGATAATTTAGTCATTCATATTGCAATTGCATTAAGGCGTTGTGAAGATCAACATTATATGAAAGGACTAAATGCGGAGCAATCAGAACTTATCATAAAGAAAGAATATACAATTGCGAAACAGATTGTAGGGGATTTAGAGAAAGAGTTGCATCTTTTATTTCCAGAAGAAGAAGTTTTATATGTGACGATGCATTTATTAAGTACTGCTGTTACAGCGAGAGATCGTTATGAAAATGTGGAAGAGCTATTAGGGAAAGATCTATATGCATTTATGCAACATATTCTTTTTAAAGTAGCGGAAGAACGGAATCTTATTTTTTATTATGATGAAGAATTATTATTTGGTTTTGGTGTTCATTTAAAAACGTTATTAAACCGTTTGAAGTATAAGTTAAATACGAGAAATCCTCTATTGGCAGAAGTGAAAAAGAATTATCCGTATGCTTTTGAAATTGCGGTTCTCGTAGGAGATATAATTGGTGAATATACGGGAGAATCGATTCCGGAAAGTGAAATTGGTTATATTGCGATTCACTTCGGCGGAGCGATGAGTCGTTTACAGGAACAGAATCAAAAGAAAAGATGTTTACTAGTTTGTGCGACTGGTCAAGGAAGCGCTCAGCTATTGAAATATAAAATTTTATCACAGTTCCGAGATAAATTAGAGATTGTAGGGATTACAGGTTATTATCAATTGAAAGTGGAAGACCTTTATAAAGATAAAATAGATTGTATTATTAGTACGATTCATATACCGAGTGGTTTGCCTGTGCCTGTTATAAAAGTGAACTCAATATTTGATGATAAAGAGCTTAAGTCAATCGGCCAGCAGTTGTTTACGCATGTGAATACTAGCGTGCAGCAGTATATAAAGGAAGATTTAATCTTTTTAAATCATAGCGCTTCTACGAAGGAAGAGGTTATTCAGTTTTTATGTGAGAAAGCTGCTGAGAAAAACTATGTACCAGAAAACTTTTATGATTCTGTTATGGAAAGAGAAAATACATCTCCGACAGCGGTTGGGAATTTAGTTGCGATTCCTCATCCGATGCAGTTATTAAGTGAGAAAACATTTTTGATGTTTTGTACACTTGATAAGTCCGTTGACTGGGGAGATAAAAAAGTACAAGTTATTATTTTATTTAGTGTAAAACGTAATAATAATGAAGATTTACAACGGCTGTATGATTTTTTATATGATATTATGTCTAGTCAAAGTGCGATAGAGAAATTAACGCATGTTGAAGGAATTGAAGATTTCCAAGAGGTATTACTATCTATATAAGAAAAGTATGTAAAAACTTCCGTTACACAACGGAAGTTTTTTATGTTTAATTGTATGCGTTTTCATAATAAGATAACAATATAGAAAAAAGATAGCTTGGGGGAATTTAAAATGACTGATATGCAAACTCCATTTGCGTTAATTTTACATGGTGGCAATGCGAGAAGCGCGGCGCTTGAAGCAATTGCTTTTGCAAGACAAGGAGATTTTGAGAATGCGAGTGAAAAGATGACACTTGCTAGTGAAGAAATTTCAGCAGCTCATCGTATTCAAACAGACTTAATTCAAGAGGAAGCAAGAGGAAATCATGCAGAAATCAGTTTACTGTTGGTGCATGCACAAGATCATTTAATGAATGCAATTACAGTGAAAGAACTTGCTGAAGAATTTATCACTCTTCATAAACGAGTAGAAGAGAAAGTGACAGTATAAGATGTACATTTTATTATGTTGTGCAGCAGGCATGTCAACGAGTATGGTTGTAAGAAAAATGCAAGAAGAGGCAAAGAAACAAGGGAAGGATTATAAAATTAAAGCAGTTGATTCAGAACTTGTGAAACTGGAAATAAAAAGTGCTGATGTTGTTTTAATCGGACCACAAGTGAAGTATTTGTTTCCAGCGGTACAGTTTCTTGCGAAGTCATACGATATACCGGTTGCAATAATAGAACAAAGAGATTATGGCATGTGTGACGGTTTAAAAGTACTGAAACAAGCAGAACAATTAGTTTTAGCATAATTATATTTTTTTAAATATAAACATTATAATGTTATAACTTTTTGTTCTTGCACAGTAAAAAGAAAGAGGAGGGGTATTGATGAATAGTTTTATGAGTTTTATGGAACAAAAGATTATGCCAACAACGCAAAAGATTGCAGGACAACGACATTTATTAGCAATTCGAAACGGAGTTATTTCTACATTGCCGTTAACGATTGTCGGATCATTTTTCGTTATCTTTTTAAATTTACCAATTGATGCGTATATGGAGTGGATTGCACCATTTCGCCATATTTTAGATATTCCATTCCGATTTACAGTAGGTTTAATGGCGTTATACGCAGCATTTGGGGTAGGAGCTTCACTCGCAAACTTCTATCAGCTCAATCAGTTAAGTGCAGGGTTGTTATCTGTACTCGCCTTTTTACTAGCATCAGTTGAACCAATTCAAATTACGAAAGCTGTACCAGGTGTTATTGATGCAGGAAGATACATTTCAGTAGGAACATTAAGTGCAACGTCTTTATTCGGAGCAATTGTTACAGCTTTAATTGCAGTAGAAATTTATCACTTTATGATTAAGCATAATATCTCGATTAAGTTACCAGACAGTGTACCACCAGCAGTTGCAAACTCGTTTGCAGCATTAATTCCAACTTTAGTTGTTATTCTTTTATTCTGGGGTATTCGTTACGGTTTGAAATTCGATGTGAATACAACAATCACATATTTAATCGCACCACTAAAATCAGTATTAGTAGGAAATAATTTATTCGGCGGTTTATTAACAGTATTCTTAATCGTGTTCTTCTGGTCATTCGGTATACATGGCCCAGCGATTTTAGGACCAATCATTCGTCCAATGTGGGATTCAGCAATTCTTGAAAATATGGAAGTATTCACAGCTACAGGAAATGCACATCAATTACCAAACTTATTTACAGAGCAATTTATTCAATGGTTCGTATGGATCGGGGGATCAGGCTCAACATTAGCTTTAGTAATTATGTTTATGTTCTCTAAATCTAAATTCCTAAAAGAGTTAGGTAGATTATCATTCGTGCCAGGTTTATTCAATATTAACGAACCGATTATTTTCGGGGCACCAATTGTAATGAACCCAATCTTAATTATTCCATTCGTTATAACACCGTTAGTGACAACGACAGTATCATATTTCGCAGTTGTTTCAGGTATGATTCCGCTCATGATGGCGAAACTGCCATTTACGATGTTAGCACCAATTGCAGCGATTATTAGTACAGACTGGACCATTATGGCTGGTGTACTTGTACTTGTTAACTTTGTTATCTCATTTGTTATTTACTATCCATTCTTCAAAATGTATGAGAAACAACAAGTAGCAGGAGAGGAGAAAACAGAATGCTCGGAGCAATTATCATCTTAATTACATTCGTAGCGGGGCAGTGTATTGCACATTATTCAAAATGGGTACAAAGTAAATCTTTATTAGTTTTACTACTCGTATCAATTGTATTTATCGGTAGTTCAATGGGTGCCTATGTAATGTTAGGGTTACAATCACCGTACGTAATCATTGTACCAACGATTTTATGTGCAACATGTTTATCTGCAAAATATAGATTTATGAGCATGGCATTAATACAACGTGTGAAGGAGATGCAAAAGCATGGAGCGTAAATTAGGGATTTCACTTTATCCAGAGCATTCAACGAAAGAAAAAGATATGGTATACATTTCGGCAGCGGCACGCCACGGTTTTTCAAGAATATTCACATGTCTATTATCTGTGAATCGACCGAAAGAAGAAATTGTAGCTGAATTTAAAGAAATTATTAATCATGCAAAAGATAATAATATGGAAGTTATTTTAGATGTAGCTCCGGCAGTATTTGATCAACTTGGTATTAGTTATAGCGACCTATCATTCTTTGCAGAGTTAGGTGCAGATGGTATTCGTTTAGATTTAGGTTTTGACGGATTAACAGAAGCAAAAATGACGAATAATCCGTACGGCTTAAAAATTGAGCTAAACGTAAGTAACGATATTGCATACTTAGAAAATATTCTTTCGCATCAGGCGAATAAACCAGCTTTAATTGGTTGTCATAATTTCTATCCGCAAAAATTTACTGGTCTTCCGTATGATTATTTCATTCGCTGTAGTGAACGCTTTAAAAAACACAGTATTCGTACGGCAGCCTTTATTACGTCACATGCAGCCGACATCGGTCCATGGGATATTAATGACGGATTATGTACGTTAGAACAACATCGAAATTTACCGATTGAAGTACAAGCGAAACATTTATGGGCAACAGGGCTTATTGATGATGTTATTATCGGAAATGCTTATGCGAGTGAAGAAGAGTTAGAGAAACTAGGAAACTTAAATCGTTACATGTTACAGCTAAAGGTACACTTTGTAGAAGAAGCGACTGAAGTAGAGAAGAAAGCGACACTGCAAGAATTACACGTAAGACGCGGCGACATAACAGAATATATGGTACGTTCTACAGAAGTACGTAAAAAGTACAAAGACTATGACTTCCCAGTGCGCGAAAGTGTACGACAGGAAAGAGGGCAAGTTGTAATTGGGAACAACTCATTTGGTAAGTATAAAGGTGAACTGCAAATCATTCTAAAAGAAATGCCGATAGATGAACGGAAAAATATTGTCGGTACAATTGCGGAAGAAGAGTTATTCTTACTAGATTATGTAGGAGCTTGGACGCAGTTTACTTGTGTGGAATAGGGGAGGAGAGGATGCTATGGCATCCTCTTTGTTCTGTTGAAATAGTAATCTATCGTATATAGAATGCAAAGAGATAGATTTAATTTGGACGGGAGAGAAGGAGATTGTCATCGCTCTTCGTTTTTTACATAAGTTTGTTAATCATGAAGAAGTTTTAAAGGCGTTTGATAAAGTATATAACAAACGAGGGAACTTATTTATGTCAGAGCGAAAGTGGATTCGGGATCATATTAGTTACTTTCAAGAGAAAGTTAGAATGTGAGAATCAAAAAAAGAGTCAGCCTCAATGAGACTGACTCTTTTTATACGAACTAGTTTAATACTTTAACTGTAACTGTTTTACGTCCCCAGTTACTTGATGTACCTTTATCAGGCATTAAAACGTCGATTTTATTTCCTTTAATAGCTCCACCAGTATCACCAGCGATTGCTACTCCGTAACCTTCAACCCATACTTTTGAACCTAATGGAATTACACTTGGGTCAACTGCAATAAGTTTCATGTTTGGATTAGCTGTTAAGTTATGACCTAAAGCTGATTTTACTTGGTCGCCTGCTTTATAACCATTTTCAAGTGGGTCTGCTGTGTAAGCTGTTGCTACAACACGTAGTTCACGAGAAGATGATGGTGCACTTGTTTCAGTTTCTTTTGCAACAGGTTGTTGTGTAGTTGGTTTTTGAGCTTTAGCCGCTTCACG
>NZ_QOZW01000025.1:0-10365 GCF_008368885.1 Bacillus sp. BPN334
GAACAACTATACTTGGTGCAAATCCAAATGTAGGTGTTACTTTGCCTAACCTAGCAGCAAACGCTACTCACCTTATTTCGTTCCAAATTCTTATTAACGATCCATTCTCACAACAATTGATTACAAATCAATCTAATACAACATATACAATTCAACCAGACCCAGGGCAACCGCCTATTACTGAAACATCTATAAGTAATATTGTCATTACAAATTTCGTGCAAGCACAATTGACAGTTACAAAAACGTCCAATCCAATAACTGTAGATATTGGCGGAACTATACTTTATATTTCTGAAGTGAAAAATACCGGAAATGTTGACGCAATAAATATTACTTTTACAGATTCTATTCCAGCTGGGACTACATTCGTTCCAGACAGTGTCACAATTAACGGTGTACTTCAGCCTGATGCAAATCCTGAAAACGGAATACCAATTGGAACGATTCCACCAAATAGTTCCAAAACGATACTATTTCAAGTACAAACAAATAATCCACCTACTGAAACCGAAATTGTAAATCAATCATCTGTAAATTACCAATATGTAAGTATTCCTACAGCTCCACCAGTGAATCGCTCTGCAAATTCTAATATTGTTACAACATCACTTCAAAATGCAAATATTATTTCTGTTAAACAGGCGGATGTTACTTTCGTATCCATCGGGCAACATATTACCTACACAAGTACACTACAAAATATAGGAACTGTTCCAGCTAACAATACGGTGTTCATTGACAACATTCCAGAAGGTACTATATTCATTGAAGATAGCTTATCAATAAATAATGTGATTCAGCCTGGTGTGAACCCTGAAAATGGAGTAACCCTCGGCACGATACAACCAAATGAAACAGTCACTATTTCATTCCAAGTACAACTTACAAATATACCAGAGGGCAACACAGTCATTAACATTTCAGACACTTCGTATGAATACCAAATTGACCCTAGTTCTCCGATTATTCAGCGTAGATCATTATCAAATGCAGTAAATACTGAAGTGCGGACGGCAAATGTGAGTGCAATTAAATCCGCTAACAGATCTATTACACGCATAGGTCAACCGAGACCTAACGAAAATCCAATTACCGGAATCACCCTTGATATTATCCTTCCAAACAATACAATTATCGTTACATTCCAAGTAAATGTAGTCTCTGCACCTTCTCAAAATAACATTAATAATATCGCCGTCATCCACTATGAGTATCAGCCAGACCCAAGCTTGCCACCAATTTCAGAAACGACATCTTCCAATACTACAAATATACAATTTATTGATGTGATTCTTATCGCTACAAAATCCGCTAATACAGTATTAGCTAATATTGATGAAACCATTGAATATACAGTACTCATTCAAAATAACGGATCCACTACAACTAACTCCATCTTTTTTACAGATACTATAGAGGATGGAACAGTATTTATTCCGGGAAGTGTAACAGTTAACAACACTGTACTTCCTGCAGCAGATCCAAATATCGGCTTTTCTATTCCTAATATCGCATCAGATCAATCGACAACAATAACGTTCCAAGTTTCCGTTACGAATTTACCTGCTGTAAACCCAACACCTAATACTGCAAACATCGTCTACGATTTTATTTTCAACCCTGACTTTGCACCTATTCAAAAATCTACTACTTCCAATACTACTTTCGTCCAAATTAATGACGCTGATATCGTTTCACTGAAAACAGTTGATTTGACCTCTGTAGCAATTGGTGACATTTTAACTTATACAACAACTTTAACGAATACAGGAAATACGGATGCTACTTCTGTTGTATTTACAGACAATATCCCTGATGGAACAACCTTTATAGACGGTAGTGTGTTAGTAAATAATATCCCTCAGCTTAACGCGGATCCAAGTACTGGTATACTTGTAGGAACGATTGCTCCTAACACTTCTATCCCAGTCACGTTTTCCGTTACCGTGGTATCTCTTCCAGCTAGCAGTCGTATCCAAAACCAATCAACTTCTCGTTATACAATTAATGGCGAGGAACAAATATCGACTAGTAATATTACCTTCACTGAAGTTATTTCTGCTAATGTACTCGCTATAAAAACAACACCTATCCAATATGTTATTATGAATGGCACCGCTCGTCCAAATGACAATCCACTTAACGGGATACAACTTGATAACATTCCGTCTAATACGACAGCAACTATTCTATTCCAAGTACGGGTTACTTCAATTCCGCAAACAAATCCAATCTCTAACACGAGTACAATTGAATACCAATACACGTTACCAGATCGACCACCTATTACCGAAACTATTATTTCATCAGCTGCCGTAACAACAATTAATCATGTGACTTTGAATAGTAATAAAACTGTTGACCTAGCATTTGCAACAGTCGGTGACACGTTAACGTATACGATTACACTCAATCAAACTGGTAATGTTGCAGCAAATGATGTAGTCATTCAAGATATTATTCCTCAAGGTACTACGTTTATTGGTACCATAACTGTTGGCGGAAATGCTATCGCTTCATTCCAAGTGTCTGTGACTTCTATCCCAACACCAAATGAACTCAACAACAACGCAATTACTACCTTTAACTATATAGTCAACCCAAATAACGTACCTGTTACGAATGCAACTACAACCAATACCGTCACAACGACTGTCCAAAATGATAATGTCTTTGCTATTAAGTCTGTTGATGTAACGAATGCATTACCTGGTCAAACTTTAACGTATACAATTACGATTACAAATAGCGGTAATGTTACGATTGAAGACCTTCTTGCCATAGACACCGTACCAGTAGATACAGCCTTCGTTACGGGCAGCGTTACGATTAACGGAATCAATCAACCTAATGCAAATCCTGAAAATGGTATTACATTAGGAAATCTTGTTCCTAATGAAGCTGCTATCATTACTTTCCAAGTAACAATATCTTCTTCAACTCTTCAATCTGCAATCAATAACGATGCTTCTATTTCCTATACTGTTACCATTGATCCGAATGAACCGCCTATTACAATTACAAAGCAAACAAATACCGTTACAACAACAGTAGTTGATCCGATGGTTCGCATTGAAAAGACAGCTGATAAATCTATCGTAACAACAGGAGAGACCATAACTTTCACATTGGAAGTAATAAATCATTCACCAATTCCTACAATCAGTACTTCTGTCCTAGATATCATTCCAGCTGGTACAACATTTATTGGTAACAGCGAATCCTTCAAACAATACAATTGTCAATTCCGCAACAGTTACAGCAGCTTTCCAATTGACACCACAAGACCCGATTATTACTTTCATTGTTAATTCAAACATTGTACGCATACTAGTTCAATTTATAACTGCAACAGTAGTAAAAAACACTTCCGTCAACTCAGCTTATTTAAACCAATATTTTGATTATACGGTGCGGATTACGAATACTTCTGATATTTCACTTTCAAATGTTTCATTACAAGATACCATTCCACTAGGTTTACAATTCATGAACGGCACTGTCTTTATTAACGGCGAACGCTCTCCACTAGCGAATCCGAATATCGGTTTCCTAGTCGCTACTAATTTGGAACCAAACGAAACAATTAGCGTGTTATTCACAGTACAAGTGATAAGTCCACCTGTTAATAATGAATTTAAAAACACGGCGGATATTTCGTTACAACTTCAAGTCTCACCTACCGACCCACCAATTACAGTAACCGTTACAAGCAACGAAAACACCGTCAACTTTATTCCAAAAAATCCTGATGAAACACTTCCAAATTTCAATTGTTTCTTTGACGGCGAACATTTTATACGCATTACCCCTCGAAATATACGAAATTACTTTTGGACTTGGATTTGGTGGCGTTAATTTAAACAAAAAGAGATTGTAGTTTGGTTGAACCCAAATTACAATCTCTTTTTTATTCCCTTTATCGTACTACCTAATAACTCGTCCAAGCATTTACAACCAATCATCATCTCAAGTTATTTTAGTCGTAATAAGCTGGCCAGCCTCATTAATCGTTACTTTCCATTTCGCTCCACTAGCAGTCTTCATAATGATACCTTTACTTGCTTCTATTTCAATATCTCCAAACATTCTTCCGCCAGTTGTCGCTAACCAAGCATTCCCATTTTCCATCGACGATCTTGCAAACATACGATTAATCCGAAAACGCTTTTGGTCTTGAGAATAACCACTCAATGTAATTCTTACTTTATATAGTTGACTCGCCTTCATATTCGATATAATTGTATCGCCTACATTTAATGGAACATCCGATGCAACAACCCAATTTCCAGTTGCACTTAATGCATATTCGATTTTAATTTTCTTCGGACTCTCTCCCCATCCAAAATACATGCCAAAACAATTCAACATTTTGATTGGATTTTTCGTAAAATCTAGCTCAATCACAACTGGATTACTATCTGGAACATCGATATAGTTTACACTTTGTTCATCTATTAAATTAAAGCAATTTGCGAGATTCCCCCCGTAAGGTAATTTCCCACTTACTTGCTTAACAGTATACTTCTGTGGAGCATTTACTAATATATCATCTTGGTTCCCTATTAAATGTGGTTTATTTAACGTAATCGGCAACTGAATCCGAAGAGATTCTTCATAGGTAGACTTACAAACATTGTATTGTCCTTTATCTACAATAGTTGTGGAAAGTAAATTCGAAAAAAGGTAGTTACGATGCGAATTAGAAGAAAATTCAATGACAATCTGTTCACTACTCATCCGGTACGTATCCCAAATCATACAATCAAATGTATTATAGGCACCCGTACAACGAATGACCTTTTTCGTTTGCTGTCTACATTGTACTTGAATATCATGAAACGTATTTCCTGAACTTTCATTTGGTAAATCACTGTTTCCATCAACTTCTATCCCATACTGACATCCATCAATAAATATAGATTGAAATACATTTGCGTTAATCCAGCAAGGTGTATTTATATCGTCTATATATTCTGTCTTCAAATGTATTGCAGTTTGAAAGTTTTTAATTTGAATAAAGTTAACTTGAAAGAAACTAATATAATCCCATGCTTTTTGACAATAAAAGTGTATAGCCTTACCTTTATATGACGACGTTGCATTTACTATATTTATATTTGATATAAGAGAGTGATTAGGAACTTCTATTTGTTGTGAACCGGAAACATAAATAACAGTAGATTGAAACACTGGATTTATAACTTGAACTGTACCACCCGTAATAGATGCATTTTGTTGCAGTTCAAACGCATTAAAATCTCCATCAATTTGCAACGTAACAGTAGGATCTAGCTCTAACCTTACATTTGATTTAATAACAATCGGCTTTACAATTTTGTACGTATTTACCCCTGTAATTCTAACCGTCGAAATTCGGTTCGCTACACAATAATTTATAGCTTGCTGAATTGCTAATGAGCTATCATTCCCTGAATTCGGAACTGCTCCAAAACAATTAATATGAACGCTATTTTCTGGTACACAATCTTCTTGGGAAGAAATATATTCTGACAAAATAAATTCACTCCTCATATTACCTTTTTCATATAATATGTGAGTTTTCTCTTAAAAGTTTCTATAATAAAAAAAACAAACGACTTGCACGGTCATTTGTTTAATTCATATATACTTTTCGTTTCTTCTATCATTTTAGTTAATGAGAAATATCTCTCTGCTTTCTCTCGTGCTTTCAGTCTAATACCATTCACCTTTTTCTCATTTCCTTGTAGTTCCTCAAGCGCACTTGCAAATACCGATTCGCAATATTCAGATAACAAAACACCTGATTCCCCATCTATTACCGCTTCATTTATTCCACCAACATCTATTGAAACAATCGGTGTTCCTGTAGCCATTGCTTCAATTACTACCATTGGAAACACTTCACGAAAAGATAATAAAAGTAGGGCATCCATATTTCCTATAAACCTATGCGGCTCTGAAATATTCCCTAACATCTTTACACTTTGCTGCAATCCATACTTTTCTATTTCTTTCATAATAGATTCTTTCTCTGGTCCATCACCAGCAATATAAAACAAAAAGTCATCTCTTTTTTTCAACACATTTGCAATTTTTACTTTATTTTCTCTTCTGCTACATGCATTGAAATTAAATTATTCTTTTCAAACTCACTTACTGTAATAATATTATTCACATATTTATTTATAAAATAACGAAAAAAAGTTGGCATTTTCTTTTCTAATATCGTTACATTATGTTTCGTATATACGACTTTTATCTTTTTTTTCATGAACTTTTGAATTAAAAAGGAATATAATACCATTCGAAAACTATTTGCATGAATAAGTTCTATCTTTCGTTTACAAATTTCTTTTCGTAAGTAATGAATATTTCTCAAATGATTCCATCGACTAAGTAACATGAAATTTTCTTTTCTAGTAAGAGATTCATATAGTTCTCCATCACCTGCAGCTGTATAAACCGTAAATTTCTCATCACGCAAATTGCTTTCCAATTTACAAAAATAACTCTCGGCTCCTCCAGTTATCAATTTATCTGTCATCAACAGTATATTCATAATTGCGTCTTCCCAACTACATTGATTTTATTTTTTCTATAGGCATGAAAGGCATACTTACTAAAATAGTAAAAGATTTGCACTGCATTCAGTCGTTTTTGTTCCCTTAATAATTTCCAATATCGAAAAGCCGCTTTAATTTTATTTCTCGAAACAGAATTTGCTACAATTCTATACTTCGCTAACACTTGCTGTATTCCTTTGGCTTCATGTCCTTCATCTAATAAGTTCAGCCATAACGCTGTATCTTCTGGCTGTACACTAGGCATTTCAATATGCGGAATTTTTTCACGATCAATCATTACTGTTAAACAACCGATAATTGTATTTCCTGCCAAACGATGATAGTCAACAAATTTTGGTACATTCACTTCTCGATTTAGTTCATTACTGTTTTCATCGATTAAGCTATACGATGCATATGAAAAAGCCGCATTCATTTCTTCCATAAATAACAATTGCGTCTTCAATTTATGTGGCAACCATATATCATCGCTATCTAAAAAGGCAATATACCTTCCTCTCGCCTCTTCAATCGCTATATTCCGAGCTTTAGCAGCACCAACATTTTCTTTTAATGATAATAATCTAATACGCGAGTCCCCTTCTATTATCTCTTTAATTTTTGCAAGAGTTATTAAGAAACATGAGGCGCCTTATTATGTGCTGATAGACATTTTACCATCTACCTTTCCCCTTCCTTCATATATTGAAATGTACTTCACAACCATTGCTAAAAATAAAAAGAACGCTTCGTTAATAATGAGTGACAATGACATCATCTGAAATAAAAATGCAATCATAGTCAATAAAAGATACGGTTTTTCACGAAACAAAGTATACTGCGTTAACTTGAACATTAATATGAATAAAAAAGCGCTATATAACAGAAAACCAATTGTACCCGATTCAGACAAAATTTCTAAAAATGTATTGTGTACATATAACTTTTCATTAAATTGAAACTCATAATAATTCGAAAAATTAAATGCACCGATTCCGATATATGGATTGGATAAATAATATTTAAAAGCAGCTTCCCATAATGAAAATCTACCACAACCATTATCATCATTATTATTTTTATTTTTTTTGCAAAACTAGATGTACATACATATACAAAAACGACAAGCACAAGTGCCAATATTCCTCCCCTTGAAAAAGTTAATAAACTTGTCGTAACACATAAAATCAATCCTAAAATGTTCGTCATATTATGTAGGTTTGTCATATAATACATAAAAAATATTGTATTATAAAAAATAAAAATGTTAGGATCATCTAGCAAACCAATTAATCTTGGATACCCTCTATCAACTAATAGTCCAGCAAAAATTTCTCTCTCTTCTCCACCGTACAATCCAAAGTGCTGTAAACCGACTATATACAGTATTAGGCTTACAACATTAAATATGAATCCTACATAAACAATAGATGATTCAAGTGTTGCTATTTCAACATTTCCTAATAAATTTCTCATTATAAAATAACACCCTAAAACAAGTAGCACACCAAGAATCATACGAATACTAACATGTAAATATATAGAAAGAATTCCACTGTAACAATAGATGAAATAAAATAGCAAAAATACAACTTCATGAAAATATAGCTTTTGAATATGAAAGTTTTTAACTGTTAAACAAAAATATATAACTAAAAAAATCATATATATCTTCAGCGAAAATCCAATATATATGTTGTATTTACTTAACATGACAAATAATATTAAGAGCATAATCCATTTCATCGATATCTTTATATTATTTTCCATAGGCTATATCCCCTGTTTCGTAATATAATCCTTTTTGCGTGTTTTTCTTATAAACGAAAGAAGAAGTTTTTTCAACTCGTAATCATATAGGAATATACCAACTACTACGATTAACGTATGAATACAATTTTTTTCTTCACTACACTTACCGCTATATACCCAACTAAAGCCACAATTTCAAATAAAACCATAGCGTAAGCCGCTCCTATCACTCCACCAATACTACTAAAGCTATAAAGCATAATCCCACCTATCACTAATGCTATACATTGCACAACCGTTCTTTTATTTTGACGTCCACTCGTTGTTAAGCCGTCAGCTATAGCAATATTTAAACTTTGCAGCACAATGAGAAATGATAATATTTGGAGTGGCTCTACTGCATTTCTCCATTCCTCATGAAAAAATATAGAAATAAAGTATGGCGCTAAATGATATAAACTTATCGTCATACATATTCCCACAATCGCCATTGATTTTATTTGAAGTAAGTTTAATTTCGTATGCTCTTCTAAATTATTCTGATTATAATGCTTAAAGAGCACTGGATAAAATGCCCCTGCAATCACCCCTGGTACTTGATATAAAGCTGCTGGCATCCGATAAGCCACCGCGAAAACACCTACCATACTTAATGGCAATGTATAGTTAAGTAAGATAGGTGCTAATTGTGGCGTACTCATTATTAAAAAACCACTAATAATAAAAGGCGTCACTTGCCAAAACAACGCTTTATGAATTACGACTTTCATATTCATACTCGTCTTTCTTTTCATTACATATATGCTGAATACACCACCAATCATATAACCAAATCCATATAAACGCGCAGTTATATAAACTGGTAACTCTCCAAAAATACAAAAACATGTAATGATAATGACAACTGCTGCTGATACAACTTTAATAAGCGCTATATACTTCATACGCTCCGTCAGCTGAAAGTAGGCAATCCCTATATTTTGCCAAGTTAATCCTATTAACATGAAAAACATTACGTTTATCATCATGTAAATTAAATTTCTATCCGCATACATATAATGAATAGCAATATAGCCGATTATAGAAATAAAAATAAGTAAAATCATCCTTACTTTTATATAAGACGATAAAATCGTCTCTAAGTCTACTCCATCTTTTGCGCCTTCTCGAAGAAACGTATTCGTAAGTCCTAAATCTGTAAAAAATAACATAACAAACGTCACTGCTATAGCAACACTAAACATCCCATAATTTTGTACATTAAAAAAATTTGCTAAAGCAATTAAACTCACAGCCTGAAGAAGATTAGCTAAAATCGTGCTATAAAATAGATGGATAATATTATTTAAAATAGATCTACCCATACCTGCTCTCCTTTGCAAGCAACCTACTTACATATATTTATCTTGCACCATTACCGTTCAATACTATTAAAACGGTTTTACATAAAATCCGAATGTCCATCTTAATCGTTTTCATTTCAATATACTCCATATCCAATTTCAACTTTTCTTTCGGATCAAGATTATATCCTCCATTTATTTGTGCCCATCCTGTTAACCCTGGCTTCACTATTAAACGATCCTTGAATTCTGGGATATACGTATCAAATTGTTTATAAAAATACTCTCTCTCTGGTCTTGGTCCGACAAAAGACATATCACCTTTTAAAATATTTAAAAGTTGCGGTAACTCATCAATTCTCGTTTTCCTTATAAACGATCCAACTTTAGTAATTCTTGGATCATTTTCATTTGCCCATTGTGGTCCATTTATTTCAGCATCTTTTACCATCGACCTTAATTTAAATACATTAAATTTCCTTCCATTAATCCCTAAACGTTCTTGAAAATAAATTGGAGCTCCTGCTGTTTCGAAAGCAATCATAATACAAAAGAACAACATAATTGGTAGCGTTAATAGTAACAATATGAGTGAAAATATAATATCAAACAAGCGTTTCATACTTCGATTCAAAATACTGGTCTTTTCTTGAGCCGGAATCGTATACAACTTGGCTTGATTTGTTTCACGAATCATAGATCGTTACCCCCACATTCAA
>NZ_QOZW01000026.1:0-69052 GCF_008368885.1 Bacillus sp. BPN334
TGTTGGAGAAGAAAAATCAGCTACACGTCCAAACCGTGAAGCGATTCTTCGCTTAACAGAGTGTGAAATCGATGAAAGTCCAGGACGCTCTCTTCGTCTTCAAAGAAGGAATGCTGAAGGCGATTTAGAAGAAAGTTATGTTGCCTTTCTTACTGTCAAAGACATGGATCCGCAATCGTATTTTCCAGGTCGAGAATGGATTTATCGTATACAGTCACATGCATTGAAATTCCCTGTAGATGTGAGTATTCGTGGACACCATATGGAGAATGTGAGTGTTCTAAAAGACTTACAAAATAGTGAAAGAGAATTAAATGACCAACGTCATCAAGCGGCACTAGGAGGTACAGTTGATCGGACGGTAGACCGAAAGGCTGCGGGTGTAAAGATGATGCAAGACGTCTTTCAGACGACAGGTGCACCAGGGTTTGAAATGAGTATCGTATTTGCAGTCAATGCGCAAAATGAAAAAACATTAGCGCATCGTGTAAAGAAACTGATTACTGAATATCGAAAAATGAAAATCGAATTAGTAAATCCATTTGGCGATCAAATAGCGTATTTTTATGAATTTTTTCCAGGTGCGAAACGTTATAATAAAGACTTTAAAATATATGCGGAACCAGGTGTACTTGCACAGGGCATGTTCGGGGCCACAACACAAATTGGTGATAATCAAGGATTTTATATTGGGCGAACTGTTAAATTGAATCGTCCAGTTTTTGTTAGACCAGACCTAGCGGCCAAAGCCTATGAACATCTTAATAATGAATTTGACAGTTTATCAATTATGGTTGCAGGAATGACAGGTAAGGGTAAGTCTTACTTGATGAATATCCTAACATATTGGATCGTTATGAGTGATGGACTTGCATTCTGTGTTGATCCAAAAGGTGATAGAGGTGAGTGGCCAAGGCTGCTTCCAGGGTTTAAGAAAAATAAAGATCAATTGGAAGTTTGGACGCTAGGTAGAAGTGAACGAGATAAAGGGTGTCTGGATCCTTTCCGTGTTAGTGCAACTGAAGAAGATGCGGTGAGCTTATCTTTAGAAGTATTAACGTACTTAACAGGTACTACACTTGATAATTCAAAGTATGACTTTTTGTTGGATGCTATTCAAAAAGTGGCGAAACAAAAAGAGCCTTGTTTATCTTTAGTAAAAAATGAATTGTATGAGATGAAAGATAATGGTGAGTTGTTACAAGAACAAGTTGTTTTATTAACGGAATTAGTGACACGTCTAAATTCAATTGAAAAGACACCGCTCGCTGATTTGTTATTTGGGAAACCAGGACAGAATTACCGAGCATTAAGTTTAGAGCGTGCTTTACAAGTGTTACAGATTCAAAATTTATCGTTACCACCATTAGATCAAAAAGTGCTTAGTATTACTGATAAATTATCAGAAAGTGTTCTTACAGCGTTAACAGCATTCGGTAAATCATTGATGTCCTCGGATCGTGAAAAATTTAAAGTGTACATTCAAGATGAAGCGAAAAATGTAATGCGAAATCGTGAGGGTGCGAAATTATCGGACGAAATTATTCGTAAAGGTCGCTATAGTAACATGGGATTATATCTGGGAACACAAAATGCAAGTGACTTTAATTCAGCAAATAAAGAAATCGCCAATGTTGGTATGAAGTTCTGTTTCGCTTTAAAAAATGATCAGGAAGCAAAAGAAATGTTAGGGTACTACAATTTACCAATTACAGATGCTAACATAAGAATGTTACAGAATTTAAAAAGGGGCCATTGCTTGTTCCAAGACATCTATGGACGTACGGCAGTTATTAAAGTTGATCCTGTTTTCAAAGAGTTAGCGGAGGCGTTTGATTCTTCTACGAAAACAGCGGAGGAACGTGAAAAGGAACTCGCAGGCGCTTAATAAAAGCGAAATAGGAGTGAATAAATCATGAAATGTAAAAGAACATTGGGTTATGTAGTAGGAGCTTGTTTGGCGGGAGTTCTACTTGCAACTACTCTTACAGGTTGCCAATCTACTGAAAGTAAGACGGACGCGGTAGATAGTCAAAAAGCACTTGATATGAAAGCTGCAGATAAAGCAGCCTTTGAATACATGAAAGCATACATTGATTTGGATAATGATAAGATGAATGATTTGCATATAAACAAATATGAATTTTTACCAGGAGAAAAAGTGACGTATCCAGGAGCAAGTGATAAGTTAAAGGGTCGTTACGAATTGTTTAGATATGATCTAAATGAAGGGGCAAATGAGTACTACTATAAGGCTCGTTATTATCATCCAGCAACAGGTGGAAGAAGTAGTGTGGAACTTAGAATGATGAAAGACAAGAAAGACGGAAAATGGAAAAATTACGGTTGGGCTTGGGGAGATACTCACAACTTAGAATCAGTTGTAGGAGATACGAAAGCAGTCCAAGTGCATAAGTGGGAGGGGGAACGAGAATGAAAAAGCTCTTCCCTCTTTTTATGGCCATTTTTCTCTTGTTTGTGGTAACTGTGCCGGAAATAGCATTCGCAGAGGATGAACCTAAGGCTACTGAAGCTAATACAATTTCGGGTAATTTATTTGATAAAACGAAACAAGAAGACTTTGAAAATAAAAACTACGAGATAGACACTGCACCTCACAAAGATGATGAAAAGGGGGCATTTTCGAAAGCATGGGGTTATATGTTCGGCGATGACTCTATGGGGAAAGATATCCAGCGGAAGATTAATGGGGTAGGTCAATGGATCGTTTCCCTGATGTTTCAATTTGGTGTATGGTTAACGAAAATTCTGTTATTTGTAGTGGAACAATCTTTTGATTTAGATATTATTGAAAGCATCGCGGATAAATTAGGTGAAGCAATGCAGAATATTGCCGGTATTGGCAGTAAACCTGAATTTGAAAGTCAAGGTTTATTCCCGGCTATCATTAAAATGACATGTATTTTCTCAGTCCTCTATTTTCTGTATTTGTTCTTTGTAAAAAGACAAATGACAAAAGGGGTTAGTGAATTATTTAAAGTTGTACTCGTTATTGCAGGTATATTGGTATATATCGCAAATGCACCGGCGATTTTGAAAGGGATGAATACAATTAGTTCCGAAATTAGTCTTCAAGTTTTAAGTAAGACGACTGGAACACTTGAAGGAAACCCAGGGCAATCAAAGGAAGCGGCTATATCGAATGTAAAAAAACAAATGTGGGATTTGATGGTGGATCGACCATATTTGTATCTACAGTATGGTCAGGATTCTAAAGATAAGATTGGTGAAGAGCGAATTAAGAAATTGTTGGATACGCCGCCTGGGGAAGAGCGAACGAAAATAGTATCTGAAGATGTGGAGAAACATAAAAACTTTATGATGACTAATGATTCAGTAGGAGAGCGATTGATATTTACTTTTATGTACTATACAGTAAATACTTTCGCGGGAGCCCCAACAGCAGTCATATGCTTATTGATAATAGCTTGTCAATTGCTATTTATGATAATGAGTATTATTGGACCAATCGCAATGGCATTTGCATTGTTACCTAAAAATAGACGTGTTCTTATTAGTTGGGCTGAACAATGGTTGAAACCATTGGCAGCTAAGATTTTTTTATCACTTATTGTGATTATCCTTTTCTCAATCGCAGGGATGTTATATAAACTTCCGGAAGCAGGAACATCGGGATATGTTATGACGATGATTCTTCAAATTCTCGTGTTTGTTCTTTGTTATCTTTTTAGAGATAACATCAAAGCAGCGTTCCGTAGATCAAAACTTGCTTATAATACGTTTACTGATTTAGAGCAAATGGCGGGTAAAACCAAAAATGGATTTAATCGGACCATGGATGGTATTAATTCAGGTTTAGACAAAGCAAAGGATATGTTTTGGGATTCTACGCCAATTGATATGGGCGATGATTCTGCTGAGCATACAGCTGATGATACTAAAACAAAACAAGCAACATTAGATGAAGAAAAAGCAACGACAGGAAGTGAAGAAGAGGAAGAAAAGCAACAATACGCAAGTGTTGGAGAAGATGCTGATGAAGATGAAGATAAGAGAGTGAACCTAGAGAAAGAGTCCAATGAAGAAGGTCAACAGCATGATGAAGTAGATCAAGATGAGGGAGAGCAAGATAAAGCTGCAATAGGTGATGATGAAGCGGTTGTAGTTACTGAACAAGAAGAAACAGAAGAGTATCGAGAAGATCAAGAAGAAGTAGATCCGGAGAATCTTGCATCGTTAGAAGGTATTGACGAGGAAGAAGAACAAAATCCGGAGTTGTCCGAAGTAGAAGAAATTGAACAACAAGAGCAAGACGATACTTCAGAATACGAGAACCAAGAAGGAGAAGGGGATGCTGAAGAACTTACAAAGATTGGCGAGGATAAAGAAGGAACAAAACAAGAAAATGCGGAATTGTCGGATGTAGAAGAACCGGAGCAAGTAGAGCAAGATGATCCTTCCGAGTATGAAACGGAAAATCAGGAAGGAAATAACGAAGAGTTGGCAACGATGGGCGGAGACAATCCGGAAGTAGAGCAAGGAAATCCGGAATTGTCAGAAGTGGAAAGTCCAGAACAAGTAGAACAGGATGATCCTTCCGAATACGAAACAGAACATGAAGAAGGAAACAGTGAAGAGTTGGCGACAACTGAAGGTGTGGAAGCTAATGGATCGCAAGATAATCCAGAGCTATCAGAAGTAGAAACGCCAAATCAAGTAGAACAAGATGATTCTGCCGAATATGAAACAGAACATGAGGTGGGAATTGAAGAAAAACAAGCGACGACAAACGGAATTGAGAATGCTTCGCAAATAGAAAGTTCGGAAGTTTCTGAAATGCAAACACCAGGACAACCAGAACAAGATAATACTTCACAATATGAAAATGAAAATAACGAAGGAAGCCCAAATGAATTTGCAAACGTGAACGATTTAACAGCGCCAGAAGGAAGTTCAAATATAATTAAGACCTCAAACATAGAGGGGAATCCAATTGAAAATAATTCGACAAAAGAATCTTCTTCAAATCTATTTGATATGGCAAATCCAAACGGAAGCGGGATAAATACTGGTTCAATGGATGGAGAGGTTATACCAGATACGCCTATCGAATCTGCGGGAAATTTGGCGACGACGAATTTGGATTCGCTCACATCTTCTGGAGCGATTCCTGGTCAATCAATGGATGGAAATAGTTTGGTAGATTCGAAGATTACAGGTCAATCTATTGAAGGAGGTCAAACAATACAAGGAAAAGATTTGGGTGAGGGAGCAGTTGCGAAGTCGCAAGAGCATGTAGAGGCTTCGCAAGTTGAAAAAACAAATAGTACAAGTGGGACGGCTCATGTAGAAGCCGCGCAAGAAGTTGCAGCATCCGAGGATATGGTGGATGCGACACAAGAAAGAACAGAATTAGAGACTATAGTTGAAAAATCTGAACTAGATGAGCCAAAAGAACCGGATGAACCAGAAGTGAAATAAAAGTAAATATATAGTCATTTAAGATGCCTCGCTATTTGATAGCGAGGCTTTTTTTGTAAAGGAGGTACATGCAGCGTGGATATGGAGCACGAAGATTTGGAAGAAATAGAAGCCAAAAAGAAAGCGAGAAAAAGCCGGAATCGTAAATTGTGGATGGTTAGTGGATTTTTGTTTAGTAGTTTTTCTCTTATTTTAATTGGGTGTATTGTAGTAGGTCTTGTTTTGTTCATGGTTTTAGGTGAAGAGAAAAAAGAGCCGGTAAGTGGGGGTGGTGGTCCATTAACGGGTAATACAGTATGTCGCCCAGGGGATAAACAATTGACTGCAGCGGATTTAGATCCGCATTTGAAGGGTGTGTTTACTTCTAAGGGGCAAGCTTTTATTGATGCAGGTACACAAAATAATATTGATCCAGTGTTATTAACCGCTATAGCGATGTTAGAAACAGGTAATGGTACAAGTAATGCCGTGAAAAAATACAACAATCCAGGTGGATTAATGAACCCTGCAAGTACCAATATGACAGGTTTTATTCAGTTCGCGACATTAGAAGAAGGTATAAACGGTATGGCTCGTAACTTATATAAAAATTATATCGGAATGGGGATTACAACAATTGAAGCAATTGGCGCTAAGTATGCACCACCGGGCGCGGCAAATGATCCGCACGGTACAAATGGTTTATGGCCGACTTTAGTTACAAAGTTTGTTCAGCAATTAGGCGGACTTACATTTAACTGTACACCAGCAGAAAGTGGAAGTGTTGGAAGTGTTGGTGATCCTAGTTCGCATGGTTTTGTTTTGCCGATTCCAGGAAATCCGCTTGTAACAAGTCCGTATGGTCCGCGTTGGGGCACAATCCATAAAGGAACAGATTATGCGTGTACGCGAGGACAGACAGCGATTGGCGCGGCAAAAGCTGGTCGAGTTGGTTTTGCGCAGTTTGGAGCCGGTGGTAGTGGTTTTGGTGGATACGGAAATGCAGTGGTTTTAGAACATGAAGGCGGTTTGTGGACGTTATATGGCCATATGGACGTACTTTCTGTGCAACAGGGGCAAATGGTCCAAGCGGGGCAACAGCTCGGCGTATGTGGGGCGACAGGGCAAGTTACTGGCCCGCATTTACATTTCGAAATTAAAACATCATTTAAATACGGTCAGGTTGACCCGGCACCATATATGCCGAAATAAGGAGGAAATCAAATGAAACAGCTATTACAAATTGGTTCAATTGTTGCTTTGGGTATTACAAGTCTTATGTTATGGAGCAACAATACTGATCTAAAAGGTGAGTTGAAACAACAGAAAGTGAAACTTACAGCTGAAATAAAAGAGCTGAAAAGTGAAAACAAAGAATTAGAGGAACGCGTACAAATTCTAAAAGAGAATACAGAAGAAAAAGGTCAAGAAGTAGCAAAGCACTTTGTAGAAACGTTGATGACATATGACAGCAATGATAAAGAACGAAAAGGACTTGAAGAGTTACGGAAATTGGTTAAGGGAGAAGCTGAAAAAAGGTTGTTTAATTCAGAAGAAGATATGCATAAGCAAATTGATAATGCAGCTATCCATTACATTACAAAAGCGAATGTGAAAGATATGTACTATACACGTTCAGCTGAAGATAAAGCTGATGTGACGGTGAACTATGAATATGTAATACAAGTTGCAGGAGAAGAGAAAAGAGAGACTCATAGCATGAAATTAAGCCTGGTATTAGAGGGAGATAATTGGTTTGTAGAAAACTATGATTTTAAGATTCAAAACGGTACAGAAGGACCGTAAAGTGTGAGGAAGATCCATTGGGAGGCAGATTTGATGAAAAAATTTAATTTAACGTATAAAGAAGTGCGGGAATTTGAAGTGACAGTGGAAGCGGGGACGGCCAAAGAGGCAATTCAAAAGCTTCAAGAAATGTCTCATGAGGATCGTCAAAGAATTAATCGTGATATCACTGTACAAGAAAGAGTAAGAAGTGGGTGTAAGAAAGCGTGAGTGGAGAAGTTTTTCTATATATATGCATTGTCATTATGATTCTTCAGGGGGTGTTATTAGGCATATTTGGTCTTACGTGGGATGGAGAATTGAATGCTTCTTTTGTATTGCGTTTTGCGTTGTGGGTGATATCTCTAGGGGTATTCGGTTACATCGTATATTACATGATATGGAGATAGGTGGAAAGAAATGAAGGGGTTGCACCTTAATTGTACTGTGATTTTACTATGCATCGTCTTAGGGATAATTTTCAATCTTTGGGCATATACAAGGCCGTTAATCGATGTGTTAGTTGTTTTGGGTTACTTTGCACTTTGTTTGATGATACTCCTTACAGTACTTTATTTTAATCTGAAACGAAAAATGAAGTCAAAAGGGTGATTTATCGTTTATATGTCAATACTTTGCTCGATTCTATTCTTTTATATAAAAAATGTCTAACAAAGGAGGAAAAGAAAATGAATGAAAATATGACTAGTAATTCATTAGGAATTGAAGAAAAAGCAATGGGTCAAGGGCGGAAGTGGGGGATGGATATTGAATTGTTACGGCAGCAAGCAATTGAATCTAATAATGAAATAATCGAGGAGTTATCAAAATACGAAACAACGAATAAGCAAGTTGCGCTGGAATTGACAGTACGTATTGCTGATTTAAAACAACAAAATGAAATGCTTCAACAAAAAATAGAGCCAGTTGATCCAAAGGTGCAAGCGTGTTGGGAAAGTTATTGGAGAGATATTTTAGTGAAGAATGGCCAACTGGATATTACACAAGTGAAAAAGGAATTATTTGATTATAAATATGTGAGAGAACAGAGGGAAGTAAAAGAGGGTATGTACCTGGATGATATAAGAATGATGTCCGATAAACACGGTATGGTCAAATTGAGTGATTTAGAACGATATTTTAAACGTTGAAGTGAGAAGGAAATGTTATGAGGGAAGGAGGGGGTTGTATGAAGTGTTATGAGATATATCCAACGGAATTATTAGAACAAGAAGTTACAGTGATAACAGGTACTTGCGATTCGAGAAATGGGCTAGTAATTCAAGTTGGTGGACTGGATTCGCTAGGCTTAGATTACCATCATTTTTTTAATACGAATCGAAAATACATTATTCCAGGAGTGGAGGGGATGGAGTTTATTTACTTATTAGGTTCGGCAAGTGGGATGAGGGTATTTCGATATTTATTTCCTTATCTATCTCTAATGCAGAAGGGACAATTTATTCCCGCATACTTAGATATTGTTACGTATGGTGATGAATATAAAAGAGAAGTGAAACGGGCTTACGATCAGAGTTTTACAATTTGGGAGAATCATAGAGAAGGATATAGATGGGGCTGGACAGTTACTAAACCGCCTGCAGTAAGGAAAAGTAACGCTACGTATATTATAGAGGTCCTAGAGGCAATAGAAGACCATATATACACTCATAACAAGCTAGTCAGCAAGTTTGATTACGAATTCATGAAATCAGTTATTGGGAAGCGGAGAGGTAGAAAATGGTTAAAAAAATAAAGGAGTATTTAACCAATGGTGTATGGGAAAAACGATTGTTTTTGATTGTAATAGTATGTCTACTCCTTTTCGTATACCTAATGGTATATGATCCAGAATATCAAAAGGCTGTAAAAGATTTCGCTAATATGTATTTGTCTAAATACCATTTTTAAAATTTGTAGAAAAGTGGTGAGGTCCCATTGAAAACGCAGAAATGTAAAAAATGCAATGGAACAGGAATGACATTTGAGAAAACATGTTCCATCAGAGGATTTAAAATATATGAAACTAGGGAGAAAAGCCCTTGTGTCAAGTGTTTTGGTAAAGGTGTGAAATAGGAGCAGAATTTTATTTTGAAAGGGGAAAAGGAAATGAAAAAAATTGAAATTACAGTAGAAGAAAGAATGAAGAGAAATATATCTTATGAGTTTGTGTTGCCAAGGCATTTATCTGAAAATGATATGAACATCATAATTGCAAAGGTAGAAAATCAAGCGAATTGTGCAGATGATGTTGTTTATCAACTAAAAAGGAAAATACCTGGTTTAGAGGTAAAAGAAATTGAAAAATCAGAATTAAATCCTGATGATGCTGAAATAATGAGGTATGACATAGAGGGAGATTGACGAGGGTTTTGTTTAAATGAAAAAGGGCTAGGATTTCTCTTAGCATCAATCAAGGTTATGTCGGATAGGAAAATAGTTATTTGCAAACTGAGGGTTTGCAAGTTTATTATATAACGTTTTTCATTTGAAAGTGAGAATAAGTGTACTTTGAAAAATGGAGGTAAGAAAAATGGAAATGCTTCACAAAAGAACGTATTCGGAACATTATGATTTGGAAGCGGTGATTGAACGGTTTTACGATAGTTTCCCTGAAGAATGGGGAGCGGTTGCGGGGAATGAAATTGAAAAGGACAGTTGTATATCAGGTGTTTATGAGGCAACAGATTTGATGGAAAATGGACTGAAATTAAAAGTTGAAATTTACCATTCGGATGATACTGAGGAAGAAGATGCATGGGTTTGTGCAGCGTATAAAGCTTCTTAAAAAATTGTTATGTGAATAGGGAAGGGTGAGAGGATGGCGAAGACGGAGCTTACCGCCCAAATGGAGCATCAAATATATGCAGCAACGAACAAGCAAGGGGTGTTCGGCTGTTTTGAGGTGACCATTGGTTGGTTTGGTAAAGAGCGGGTTGACTATCTAACATTAGACACTAAAGGAATCTGGCGTTGCTACGAAATTAAGGTGTCTGTTTCAGATTTTCGAAGTAAAGCAAACAAAACATTCTGTGGCCATTACAACTATTACGTAATTCCGGAAGAACTTTATGAAAAGGTAAAAGATGAAATCCCTAGTCATATAGGGTTGTATTTTGGCGGACATTTGAAGAAACGAGCGAAGAAGCAAGAGTTAGCGGCTGATGAAGAAGTCTTGAAAGCTTCTTTAATTAGATCGCTGTCCCGTGAAGCGGATAAATTAATACGAAGCGATAATCCCTCTACTGTCGAATCATTGCAAAGGCAGATTCGTTATGAAAGAAAGCAAAAAGAAGAATATCGAAGAATGTACCATGAGGAACGAAGAAACAGGGGGATACGCAGTCGTACTATAAGTTAAATGATTATGGAACAAAATCCTTATTTTAGAGAGAGGGGTTGCATTGAGCGAAGAACAAGCCACCAAAGAAGTGAAAGCTGTTTTAAGAAGATTTTCAAGACGTGAGCTTGAATTTACAGCAAAAGAATATATTCGTTATGAAGAAATGAAGGGTGTGATATGCAAGGTTAGTGATTCGGACATAAAAACAATGACAGATAACCAACTTCGTAAATTTATTTATGAACGAGATTTTCCGGGCGAAAAATGGTTTAGATAACTTTCGAAGGGCTATACGTTTAAGTAAGAAGGTAATCATTTTAAAAACTACTGTGGCGATTGCAAAAGAAAACATAAGTGATTTTCTAACGAAATCTTTATTAAAAAGAGTTCAGCCCCTAACAGTGCGCGTCAAGGGGCTGTGATTAACGAACTCTCATGAGATTGTATGAAGAAAATGTAATGATTAATCTCTCGCATTATAGCACTAATTTATTCAAAGTTCTAACTGTCTATTTGAATTTTATGATGAAAAGGAGAATGGAAATGAATACAATAACTATTAAATTTGGACAAGGTACTGCAGCGTGGAAGGATATGCAGGAAGTAGTTAGGATTTTGCATGAAAAAGGCTATCGTACAAAACCGTATGAAGATATTGGAACAGTGAAATTAACTAAAGAAATTGAGAGTGAAACTAAATAAAGACATTATTTAAAGGAAAAGGAGAGTGATGAGCATGGCAGCAAAGATTTTTGTTGTGAAAAGTGGGACACCGACAGAAAGTCGTATTCGAGAGTTGATTGAGGAAGGAGTGGCTGGATTACCTCAATTTGAAAAAGAGGTTGGTATATTGGATTTTTGTTTGGATCTTGAAATCATTGGGGATTCACAAGGGGATCGTTTCTTTCTTATGGTTTCAGGATACGCCAATCGTCTTCGTGGGTATCAAAATCCCGATTTTGAAGAAATTACACAAGAACAATTGAATGCTATGTTACCAAAACGTAGCGGAAGTTTTTATGAAATTGAGATTGTATCGTAAGCGGATGTCATCGAAAAACACTTTCAATAGTATTTAAAACAAGCCCCCTATATAAAAATAAGGGGCTTGTTTTTGTTTGTTAAATAGAATCTAAGACAATTCAAATAGAGAATGTAAGTTTATAATTTGAAAAATGGTTATAATATAATGTGGTTATTAAGAATGTGTTAGTTCATTCTTTGTAATAGTTAAGAGGGAATTAAGGGGGCGGAAATAGTGTTTTTAGGTGTTTGTCGGGGTGAAGAGATAAGGGAAGGCGAAGAAATCAGTAAGGAGGTATACGAGGAATATTCTTTACATCTTGAAAAAGTCATTCAATTTGAACAAGAATTTAATTTGTATGTTACCGTAAGTTATAATTATGAAGAATTGTTAGAAACCATAGATGCAATTAGAGAGGGCTATATAAAAGATGCTAGAATGAACTGGGCTAAGATGAGTGCTATTATGTTAACTATAAATCGTAGAGTGTTAAATTATCTAACTACATTTCGGACATATTTGGATCATGCCGAACGTTTGTTAAAACATGAATTCGGAAAAGAAAGTGAACAAGTCAAATTGTTTAAAAAAGTATGCTCTAGAGAATATGACGACTACTTTGCTTATAGATTTCTATACAAATTAAGAAACTATGCGCAACACTGTGGTATGCCAGTAGGGAATGTCAATTTAAGTGCAAAGGAAATTGTTGATGGTGTTGTAGGACATACATTGCTGGTTCATCTAGATAGGAATCAGTTGTTGAGTGCGAAGGATCTTTGGGGTAAACCTGTGAAAGAAGAATTACAAGAGATGCCTTTAGAAATAGAAATTACTGTTTATTTAAAGGAATTGCAGACGTGTATAGAACGTATACAGGAATGTTTCATGAAAATACGGTTGAAAACTATAAAGGGAAGTGCAGAGTATATTCTCGAGTTGTTTAAGCCTTTATTACACATGGAAGGAGCGCCTTGTATTATAGATGATAGTGATTTAGTGGGGAAAGATAAAGGGGATATACATTTGAAATGGGTTCCTATGCATATTGTTCAATTAGTTTATGGAATGTCACAAGAATATCTTAAAGAGGAGTAAGAAAAGAAAGAGATTCCGTTTTTGATTTTTTATGATGAACAATTGGTTTTCTAAGTGTGAATATTAAATAAAATCTTATGTTTTTCACTTGGATTTAAGGTGAGAAACATAAGATTTTTTATGTATCATAACCTTGTTATAAATGGTTAAAAATAGTAAAATTATAAAGAACGCACGTTCTAGATAAAGGTGGTGGCGTAATGAAAAAAGAGGGGATATATATAGTTGATTCAAAGGGTGAACAAACATTTCTTTCTCCGCCGTCTTCTGGCTATGGGGAAATTCAAATATTATATTGCAACTCAATCCCTGTTTCTACAAAAGAAACAAGGACAATGAGGTTGGCCGAAACGAAAAAATCGAAGGTCACGAACTAAGTCACTAGGCTTGGTTTGTGACCTTTTTTGTTTGTTCACAAATTGAATATTTGCCGAAACGGAAAAACCGAAGGCTATGAATCAGGTAAGTGTACTGGATTCATAGCCTTTTTATTTGTTTAAAAGTGAATGAATTATAAAAAAGAGGTGCTTTTATGACATTAACATTCTTAGATTTATTTTCCGGAGTGGGAGGATTTCGTTTTGGAATGGAGCAAGCCGGGCACAAATGCTTGGGGTACGTAGAAATCGATCCGCACGCGAGACGGTCTTATGAAGCAATACATCAAACCGAAGGAGAGTGGAGCGCGCATGACATCACAAAAGTTAGTAACAAAGAATTACAGAGATTCAGAGGGGAAGTTGATGTTATTTGTGGGGGATTCCCTTGCCAAGCATTTAGCATCGCAGGGAAGCAATTGGGATTTGAAGATGTTAGAGGAACTTTGTTTTTTGAAATTGCTAGATTCGCCAAAGAAATCCAACCACGTTTTCTATTCCTTGAAAACGTTCGGAATTTACTATCGCACGACCAGGGGAAAACATTCGCTACAATCCTTTCCACGTTGGATGAATTGGGGTACGATGTCGAATGGCAATTGCTTAACAGCAAGGATATTGGAGAACAGCCAGTGCCGCAAAGTAGATTACGAGTCTTTATTGTTGGACATCTTAGAGGAACACGTACCAGAAAAGTATTTCCTATCGGATACGATTGTTCAACGGCTCGTATACAACGAGTAGGTAATGTAAATCCGAGTGGAAGAGGAATGAGTCGTATGGTGTATGATCCGAAAGGATTAGCACCGACATTGACACATAGTGATCATAAAGCGCCTAAATTAATACAAGTATCAAAACGTAAGGTGCAGGTAATTTTAACGCCTGATCGTGCAAAGAAACGTCAAAACGGTAGAAGAATTAAAAAAATTGGTGAGCCGATGTATACCATAACGGCACAAGACAGACACGGGGTGGTGATTTGGAATGAAAAGACGAGTGCAAAGAAAGATGTGTGTAAGAATTAAGGAAGCATCCAAAAAGGGATATTCGATAGCGGAGCCAGGAGATATCGTAAATATTTCACATTTAGGTAGTACAACAAAACGAGCAAGAGTAAAGAAAGGAGTGGCACATACATTGGTTACAAGTTGTCATCATGGGGTAATAGAGAAGGATTTACGAATCAGACGCCTTACGCCAAAAGAATGTTGGGCATTACAGGGATTTCCCACCTGGGCATATGAAAAAGCCAGGGCAGTTAATAGTGATACGCAGCTGTATCGCCAAGCCGGAAATTCAGTTAGTATTCCGGTAATCTATGAGATTGCTAAACGTTTAAAGTAATGATCTTATAACTCTTTAGTTACTAAAAATAGAAAGTGATTTGTAAATGTAAGGTATGAGAGGAATTTGGTATAATTGAGGAAAGTATAAGGGAATTGGAGGGATTTTGGTGGGGAGAAGTAAGCCGATGAGAATGGCATATTATAGAAAGTATGCAAATCCAGGGAAAAATATAGAAATGAACTGTCGTGATGTCACAAATGAGATGAAAAATTCTGGTGATTTTTATTGTATGGATTGCGAAAGACCAGTAATCCATGCAGGAGGGAAGAATCCACACTATAGGTTGCCTCCAAAGGGTGCTGAGCATGATGAGGATTGTGATAACTATCTTCCGGTGGATGATGTATCAGAAAGAATTAGAATAGTAGGCGGGAAATTAGAAATTGAATTAAAGTTACCGTCGTTCCATAAAAAAGGCGAGGGAAATGAAAAAGAAGGTGGAGTGAAAGGTAGTAAATCATCCTCACCAGGTAATAATCCTGTTAAAGTAGGTCCGGTTAAAACAATAACGGATCCTAACAAAGCGAATAGGATTACCTTAAATAGTGCGGCGAATTTACTTTATCACACTTCCTTTGATCGGCCACAAGAGCATCGAATGAACGTGTGGAGAGTATTATGCTCTAATAAACAATATTATTATCCGAAAAAGTATGATGAGTTACAAAACGATTTTGAAAATGGAATAGTAAATCCTGTGGTGTTTATTAGAGGACGTTTACACAAAAAACAATTTTTTATATTCAAGAAACATGGATATTTTGATGTTCAGGATCATTATAAAGATTATGGACCTATAGAATTAAGAGTAAATTTAAACGGCATTCCGGATCTTGAGAAACGTTTCAAAAATTTGACTTGGTATATAAGAGATGGTGGAAGTGCTACAGAAGTTATTGGCATAATGGGAAAAGTTACTGAGATAGAAGTGGTAGGAAATAAAACTTATATACATATTGAATGCTATGATTTAGATGTAGAGCCGAAAGATGTATGAGAAGCGGCTATATCGTGTGAACAATAACGTGCGATATAGCATATAATAAATATAATCTTTTACTTGCATAAGTATAAAGTGAAAGGTTAAGTATAATTGACAACTACAATTAGTTATGTTAAATTGTAGTTAGAAACAAGGTGATTAGGCACCTAAATAACTTGATACTCAATCTAGACGTAGGGGCTAGACGTTGGCAAGCAACATTATAACTTGATACTCAATCTAGACGTAGGGGCTAGACGTTGGCAAGCAACATAAAAACCTAATGAATTTTAAGACGCGAGAGGGTTAAGTGATAAAACTTAACCCTCTTTTTTGTATGGGGTGAATCATGGATAAGAAACAAACGATGTCGCTGTTATATGAAGGGCTTATGGCCTATGAAAAAATCGTAGAAAAGAAGATCCATTATGTTTATTTGAAAAATGGCTCTTACCATGAATTAGTCCTTGATGCAAAGAGAAACTATTTTATGCATCTTTGCGGAGTAAAGTATAAAAATCCGAAAACGAATAAGCTATTTAAAGCTGGGGAATTCTATAAGCAATTAAAAAAGAGAAAACTTTCACCGGATGGAATACAAAAAAAGGATGATGGTTCTACAGATCAGAAATTAAATGTCATTAAAAATTTGAATGATTTAACAACATGTAATTTAAGAGTTGTTGATGAATCAGGTGTGTTTTTAAATTTATCATTTGATAAAGCTATTCGTAGCAGAAAACAAATTTTTTGCTTGGCACTTAAAGGGATAAGTGATGAAAATTTTGTTCCGTCCTCATTGTTGGATTTGCGATCGCCCAAAGGTCAAGTAATTAAAGCTGGTTACCCAATCCATTGTGTTTATAGTATCGACAATTCTTCTGGGAATATGCAGATTATGTGTAAAACAGAAGAGTTCGAGGTTTATGAAAAGGCAAAAGGGTATTCGTACTCGAAATGAAAAATTAACAAAGGAAATGGCGCTTTTTAAAGGTAAGAATAATATTTGGCAGCTGTTCTTATGTTCAACAATTAGTTATCAGAAGAGATGTTTATAGCATCTCTTTTTTATTTACAAAAAATAATTGGATTACTTGTCAGTTTCTAAATGTATCGTGATTGGAAATATTTAATAATTTGTCTTTGTTTTGTTATGCGTTTGTTTTTATTTCGTTATGAGATTGTCATATGTGTATAGTATAAATTTAAGTAGAAAGATAACTATATATAAAGGTGGATGGATGGTATGCGAAGTGTTAATTTTAAAGGGTTTAGTGCGTATGACCAGAGATCGTTGTTTGAAATAAGACTTAATAATGATTTTGAAGCGCGTAAATTTACAGGTGCATTTAATGATTTTCGCGATGAATTCACACCTGTTGTAGAAGCTTATGTAGATAATTTTGATAGGTGTCTTGTAAAGGTAGTTTTTTCATCGCAAGCAATGAGTAAAGAAAGTGTTGAAATAGGAATTAATAATATACTTAATGCGATGTAAAAAACGATTCTCTCCTGCTCCTGCTTCAAATAATAAAAGTCGGTTTATAGGAGGCATCGAGCCACCTATAAACCGATTGTTTTTATGCTACGCATACAAACAATAAGAGCTTGTACACATATCATTTCTCTAACGAAATGATATATGTTACAAGCTCTTTTCCTTATTTAGAAAAGGCTTGCGCACTTTTCTAAATAGCTTACCGTTCAAAAATTCCGTTGGAATTTTTGAACGGTAAGCATTAAGTAATGGGATAGTGGAATCCGTCCTTCCTTTGTTCTCCTCATTATAATTTTTGTTCATGAGAGTTGGTAAATGGTCTGCAAAAAGAAAAGGGAAACTAATAAAGCTAAGTAGGTTAAGGTGTTGTAAGCTCATAAAATACATTCGCAACAACACCTAAATCATTGAGCTTTATAAGATTCCCTAATCTTTTTTTGATACGTTGTACGCTTCACTTTGTTCGCGCCATAGTTACAACTCTTTTCACAAAAATTGTTCCTGTTCCGAACAATGAGAGGAGCTGTTAAGCTGTGGAAACTACATATGAAATTGTGAAAATTAGACAAGTAAGAGAAGAGGTAAATGTTCCGAAAAAGAAAATCACTGGTCCATCTGATGCGGCAGAAATTGCTACACATTTTATTGGTGATGATGACCGTGAAATTTTCCTTGTAATGTGTTTGAATACACAAAATGAAGTGGTTGCAGTTCATCGTTGTCACGTGGGTTCATTAAATTCTAGTGTCGTGCACCCCCGCGATGTCTTTAAAAGTGCTATCTTAAATAATAGTTTTTCAATCGTGGTAGCCCACCAGCATCCTTCAGGGATGATTCTCCCATCTGATGCAGACAAGGATGTATCGAAACGCTTGTATGATGCAGGTAAGCTGATAGGGATTGAGGTGTTAGACAGTCTTATTGTAAACGATGCAGGTCGATTCTATTCTTTGAGAGAGAAGGGATACTTACGATAAAGAGAAGAAGAGAAGTTAATCTTCTCTTCTTCTCTTTTTTTTATTGGAATGCTCATTTAACAGGCGTCGAGCCTGTTAAATGAGTTCATTCTATCGCTTGCGATAGAATGAAAAAGGAAAAGCTTATAAGAGCGTTTTGCTTTTCCTTTTTTTTAAAAGAATGCAATTTCCAAGGGCATCGAGCCCTTTGGAAATTGATTGTTTATATACTTCGTATACAAACAATACGCCTGTAGCGTCATTACATTTCTCTTGCGAAATGTAATGTACTCACAGGCTTTTTATTGTTCTTTTCAAAGGGCTTACGCACCTTTGAAAAGAAGTGTCAACGGAATCCCGCACGGGATTCTTTTAGTTGCCACGGTTGTAAGAACACATATTGTTATAATGTATAACAATATGTGTTGTAATCTATAACAATGTATGTTATTTTTGTTATAACTTATTACAAAGGAGGAATTTTCCATGTCGAAGACAATAGGGCTACTTCTTAATGCCTATCCTGATTTAGAGGATAAAATGAATGCTTATGAAAATGTGTTTATGCACGATGAAGCGCTTCACGCTTTAGAAAGCGAAGAAGAAAGGACATTTTTAAGATTGCTTTGGTTCTTTAAAAATCCAAAAGAAAATAGTTTTGATATAAATTTGTTATACCAACATTTAATTGGAGAAAAATTGGCGTTCGCATTAGATTTAATAGCTCATTACTTTCGAAATGATACGTATTTACTTCAAGGGTCAAGTCATAAGTTGATTTTGTCTAGTACGGAATATTTCAGTCAAAGTGAATTTGCAAGAGAATTAATTAATGCAGGATTGGACTACACCCAAGCTAAAGTAGCGACGTATAGAAAAAGAGGAAAGTTTGTTGAGGAAGACGTTAATATCTCTGGTGTTCCGTATTGGTCTAAAGTAACAGTGGAGAATTATATTGATTATTTAAGGTTATATAAAGATAGCGAATATAAGCCATACGCGGATTATACAGTTGAAAAAACACCAGGATATATTAGTGGGAAAGATGGGAGTCCTGTAGAATATAAAGTGAATCCGAATGACAGTTTTACGATTGATCCCTTTGTAGAATATAAGGTGGACGGTAATAAGGAAGGTTAAAATTTGATTATATTTTCAGGTGGTACAATGGAAAGTTTTTGCGAAGATGGCGAACATTACGCAGTGCATAAATGGGGTAACGAATGTGGACACATCGCTAAGTATATGGATTCTAAAAAAGTGAACTGTATTTGGTATTTTTTATAGTTCGTATAAGTATGTTGCAAGTAAACTGGTCAGGAAAAGAAAAATTAAATGCATAAATTTAATAGGAATTAATGAAAGAATATAACATACCAAAGTGATAGCAATACAATCCATCCAATTGTAAGGGCTATGTATCTTAAAATTTTCATGAATGCTCCTTTTTGATATAAGTGGCTAGAAAAATTAGCCGCTTATAGGTTCCGTGCAACAATCACTGTTAAAAAAACTGCTTATAGTTAATATGTACAAGATTATGGTAATTATTCAAAGGAAAGAGCAGCCAGCAAAAGCTAACTGCTCAGTCTTTTAAGAAAGGAAGGAATTAATGGGTATATAAAAATTCCTCCATTTACAGTATTAACGAAACATTGCATTTTATTCAGGGAATAGGTGGGATGATATGAAGTTAAAAAGTATCCTTAGTAGTATGTTAGTTGTTATAGCGTTGATTGCGGGGTATGCACTAGATGTATTTGATTTAAATAGTGTAAGTACAAGTGGAAAGGGAACAAGTGAGGTAGCAGAGGTTTTATATCTTCCCTCCGACAGATTTCCGGAAACAGCAGCGCATATAAAAGATGCAATTGCAAAAGGGAAAACAGACATTTGTACTATAGATCGTAAAGGTGCTTCAGAGAGAAGGAAACACTCTTTAGCAAATGTTCCAACAAAAAAAGGATATGACCGGGATGAATATCCCATGGCGCTGTGTGCTGAAGGTGGCAATGGTGCGAGTGTTCGATATATAACACCTTCTGATAATCGTGGTGCAGGTTCTTATGTAGGAAGTAAGGTGGGGAAACTGCCTGACGGTGCAAAGTTTAAAATAGCCGTAGAATAAAAGAGTACAAACACTATTATAGGGGAAGTGTAAAAAATTGGAGTTCTATAATCAAGGGGAATATGTCTCTGATACGCAACTGTTACAACTTTATGAACTGATGCCAATTCAAATACGGAAATTACCGGTAGAGGTATGTGTATCGAAATCATATGAGTTTTTTGAAAGAAACCCTAACCTAACACCGGAAACTAAATATGAATTTGAAAAAATGTTGAATAATGGTTGTGATGCTGCTTATTATGCGGGGATAGTGGTGGTTTTTGAAGACTTAGTTTTAGAAAATTGCTTGGAGAATCAGTTTTATTGGACGTTTGTTTCTTTGCTTATTCATGAATTGAGACACTGCGAACAGGCGTGGTATTTGCAAGGGAGATGGGGAATAGCGGTGAGTGATTATGATGCTAATTACTTAATGAATATGAATGATAACGGAATTTGTGTGGACCTTCATTGGACAGAGCGGGATGCATATACGTATTGTTATCGTTTTGTAGTGAATCACACAAATAGAATTAGAGAAATATTTAATTTGGAAGATGATCCAATTCTTATGGAATATAATGAGGATGTGGATATAGATCAAGTGTGGGAATCGTATCGAAGCAAATTAGCGTTACTGCCGAAGATTATGTGGGTAATAGGTGATATATTTTGGAATAGAAGAGGAATGAGCAAGCAATGAATCTTTTTATACAGTGAATGGATAGGATGAAGATTCAAGTAGGGGAGATAGACCTAATAAAATAGGTCTATCTCTTTTTGTTATTGACACTATATTCTATATAATGGTAACGTTTAGTTGGTTAAATCATCCAAAATCAATTGGAATATGGTGTATATGAGAGCGGAAGTGTTTGGGTACACGGAGAAAATAGATTTCCTCTACTTCTATAGACTATACAATCTAAAATTCGGATAATCAAATATTGTTTGATGTACAATTTAGGAGGAAAGAAAAATGCAGAAAAAAACCAAACCGCTTATGGCTTCTGTTTTAGGGGTCAGTTTATTGCTTACGGCCTGTAATGGAGAAGAAAAGAAAGTAAACTCAGCAAAGGCAAATGAGAAAGATTCGGAAAAACAATCTATTAACTTGCCTTATATTGCGGAAATTCCAACAATGGATGTTACGAAAGCTACTGATGGTGAATCTATGAATGTTATGCGTAACGTATTTGAGGGGCTATATACGCTTGGTGAAAACAATAAACTGGTTCCGGGTGTAGCAGAATCTTACGATGTTAGTGAAGATAAAAAGAAATATGTATTCCACCTTCGGGATGACGCGAAATGGTCAAATGGAACACCTGTTACAGCTGATGATTTTGTGTTTGCTTGGAAACGTGCTGTTAATCCGGATGCGGCAGCGGAATATGCGTTTTTATTCTTTGATATTAAAAATGCGAAAAAGATAAATGGTAAAGAGTTATTGGTAGATCAATTGGGAGTAAGAGCAGTTGACGATAAAACATTGGAGGTTGAGTTGGAACATCCAGTTCCTTATTTCGTTAGTTTAACAGCATTTCCAACCTATTTACCGATTAATCAAACGTATTTTGAAGAGCAGGGAAAACAATATGGTCTTGAAACGGACCATTTGATTTATAATGGTGCATTTACATTGAATAATTGGAAACATGAGCAAAGTTTCCAATTAAAAAAGAATCCGAGTTATTGGGATGCTAAGACAGTAAAAATAGAAGGAATCAATTTTGATGTTGTGAAAGATAAAGCTACAGAAGTAAATCTATATGAATCTGGCCAGATTGATCGTGTTGGATTGACAGGTGAATTTATCGATAAATATAAAAAGAATCCAGATTTTAAAGAACGGGAAGAAGTAACAGTTCAATTTTTGAGATTAAATCAAAAGAATGAAGTGTTAAAAAACAAATATGCGCGATTGGCAATTAGCGAAGCAATGAATAAAGAATCGTTTGTAAAGAATGTATTGAATAATGGTTCTCGTTCAGCTGAAGGATTAATTCCTGATAAGTTTGCGGTGGGACCGGATGGGAAGGACTTCCGGAAGGAAAATGGAAGTCTGATAGAAGATGATGTGAAAGCAGCAAAAGAAAATTGGATGAAGGCAAAGCAAGAGCTTGGAAAAGAGCAAGTAACACTGGAATTACTAACGAGTGACAATGCGGTAGCGAAAAAGAATGCTGAATACTTAAAAGGTGAATTAGAACAGAATTTGCAAGGGTTAACCGTGAATGTAAAAGCGCAGCCACGTAAGCAACAAATAAAATTACTGTTAAATAGTGAGTATGATATGGGTGTAGATGCATGGGGGCCAGACATTGCAGATCCAATTACATTTTTAGATTTGTTCACGACAGATAGCGCATATAATTTTGATAAATATTCAAATGAAAAATATGATGATTTAATACATAAAGCCAAAAATGAGTTTGCTGGTGATGAAAAAGAACGTTGGGAAGTGATGAAACAAGCGGAGAAGATATTGCTTCAAGATGCAGCTGTGGCTCCTTTTTATCAAATGGGGCGCTCATACTTACAACGTTCTTCTATTAAGGGTATTGTGACTACTGATTTTGGTGGGGAATTTAATTTTAAATGGGCGGAAATTAAGAAGTAAGTAAAGGGAAGTGGCTTATATCAAAGCCGCTTTTCTTCGTTTTATTTTTTGATATTTTGTAGGTAAGCACGAAAATTGATAAGGTGGTCACAGTGGTGAAGACAATAAAAAGAGAGTATTTGATGATTGGTTTAGCCTGGTTCAGTTTATGGCTGGGTAGCGCTTATATAGTTAAAGGGTTAATGAGAATAGACATGTTTGAAACAATGACAAACGGTAAGGTATTGGTAAGGGGTTATGTGAATTTAATTATAGATTTCTTTGTACTAGGTATCATTATCTTCCTAACTAGAGATGAATGGAAAAAACGTTTAAAAATTACAAGTAAACAGTTCGATATATTTTGTTCGTGGTTTATCTGGTCCTTTTGTGGTTTGGTTGTCGTGCTGATAGGAGAATTTACAGTAGAATGGGTTATTTCAAGATTTGTTGTATTTAATCCAGTTTCACAAAATACAAACGTCATTATGGATATGATACATGCTGTTCCACTTTTTCTGGTTGCTACGGTTTTAATTGGGCCGATCATAGAGGAAGTTATATTTAGAAAAATTATGTTTGGTACACTTATTCGAGAATTTAGTTTTTGGTTTTCTTCTATTATAAGTTCTCTGTGTTTTGCCATTGTACACGGTGAATTTACCCATATACCTATTTATGTAATTATGGGGCTGGTCACTTCCTATTTGTATTACAAAACGGACCGAATTATTGTTCCAATTATGACTCATGTTTTAGTGAATTATGTAACGGTTATGAACCTGATGTAAAAAGAATCCCTACAATAAAATGTAGGGATTCTTTTTATATATTATAACGCTAGTTTTTTAAGATGTTTCCAAAATCTAAAATGAAACGCTCCAATTCTTTGCGTCTTATCTTGATTTTGTGTTCACACTTCCTTAAATCGGTATCGTTTACTAAAATCCTACTATAAATATTCTCATTTAAAATGATAGGTTGTTGTTTGTTGGGATTTTGGTTTAACCTTCTAGAAACTTGTATGTATTCCATTGCAAATACGGTTAAAGTTAATCGTTTAATTTCTGCAAAAACAGTTTCACTATCGTCTAAAATATTCTCCATTTCGTGACAGAATTCATCGTTGATATCTGTTTCACACTTTATTTCAAATAGTATGTGTGCATATTTGCTAACTAGGTGCATGTTTGAGTTCCTCGTTTCGTTTGAATAAGTATTTGTTTTCATTTGTTTAATTTTCCTTTCAGTTTTAGATTGATTACTAACAGCAATCAATGTAGTGAAACTGTTAGATATTAGCGAGGAAGTCTTTCACTCCTTTTGATCTGTTTATCGAAAGTTGGATAGTTTATAGGTATGTACTACCCAGTTAGCAATCATTGCTTTTTCGTTTTAATGAAAGGGTTAAGAGGTCTTTAAGTAGATATGCAAACACAGATAGATGAAGCCTGACAGTGTTTGTGTGGAAATGTTTGACATGATAGCGGTTTGAGATGGTTAAGGGTTTTGGATTTATTTCTAGACTCTGTGCATATGAATTTAGTTTTGGGAATAGAGAGTGTTTGGGAGAAGTGAGGGGTGCATTAAATGATAACTTCAGTTTATTTATGGTAATAAAGAACAGAGAAAAGAGTTGCAGAATAGAAAAAAGAGCCATAATCCCTAATGGTTGGGATTATGGCTCTTTTAAGATGCGAAAAAGATAACGATAGAAGATTAGTGACAAGGTGTGTATACATAGAAGAGACTTGTCACTATAAAAATTATAACATAAAAAGATTTTTATTAGGGATAGTAAACCGCAAACGTGTTGTATGATTATGGTGGATAAATTATAAAAACCAATTCCTGTATAGGGAATTGGTTTTTATAACGAACATAGCCTGAAGGAGACTTGTCTCTTTAGCTTAGTATAACTTAATTTGAAGGAATATTCAAAACTTAATGTCGATTAATTTCAGATGTGATTTCCGCAAATTTTTAGTTGTAAATTGCATATAGAAAGAGGAGTAACGAAAAGAGAAAATTAAAATATGCTAATTCCTTAAAAAGAAAGTTTTCGGTTTAATTATTCTTTATTTAAGTGAGTCGTGTTGATTTCTTTGAGGATTTTTTATTTCTGTGAAAAGACTTTCTTGTAGATTTGATTCGTAGGATTCTGTGGAATCAAATCCACAAGATTTCATGATTTGTTTGAATTCTTGGGTAGTTAATGGAGTTAATTCCTCGTATAATTCATATCCCAATAGACCGTTTGGTTCTATAGTTGCTGTTTTAATATCTTTTATACGTGAGATTCCATTGTTGCGTAATTTCATTTCTAATTGATCTACTGTCATTCGTAGTTTCTTTAAATTTTCTATATGCAAGGTGCCATCTTCTATGATGATTTTAGGCTTTCCTATGATGAACCTTTCAATTGAGTTGTATTTCAGTTGTAAATATTCTAATCCAATGACTGTGATTACAAAAATAGCGCCGCCTATAATAGCCTTTGATATGCTTTTGTCTACAATGGGTTGAACCATAATTGTCCCAATTGAAATCATAATAAACGTTTGAGCTAATGTCATTTGTGAAATGGATTTTCTTCCCGCTATCCGTAATAGGGAAATTCCACATAAAACTAAAAGAAAAGATTGGCCAATAAAATACATGTGTTCTCTCCTTTAATGCTCTGAATTTAGAATGTATAAGTTCTATATACGTTACTATTACACAGGATAATGTTACTTATGTGTTTTTTATTTATGATTGTGGTACATGTTTTGGCTTGTTATGTAAAAGGGGGAACGGAGAAGTTAATGTTCTCTATTTGTGTAATGATTGAATAGAGGTCATAAAAATACCACAAAAAAGGTCTATAAAATTAAACCTTTTTTGTGGTATTTTTTCAACGTATATTATTGTTGAAAAATACAAAATCTATGTGGGTAATTGTATAAAAAGGAGTGATTAATTTGAATTTAGAAACTTTAAAGCAAGCTTTTTCTAACGCAATTTCAAACCAACATTTCAGTGACCATATTGATAATGTTACAAAAAGAGCAGGGGGTTATTGTAAAGGACTTGAATTTTGGATAGATGGTAAAATGGGTATTGTTGAATTCACAGATGCAACTTTGGAAAATGGAGTCTTTACTGGAAATATTAAAGTAACGTATCAAGGACATTATAAACTAAAGAACTTTCATGTGGGGTATGGGTGCGGCTACAAAACAGAGACAAAAGACCCAAAAGGAACAGTTGAATTTAAAGTTATTAGAAGTATAATGGGAACTTCAATTGAAGAGTTTCGAGCTAATAATACAATTCCTTCGCAAGATCATGATTCAACTAAAATGAGTATTAAAGCAATACAAGAAAAAGTTCTTTCTCCTGCTAAATTGGGCAATTTAATTTAATGATATTATTTGTAATTTAAACAAGTGAGATACTATATGCTGTATATTGCATAAGTGAAAACGAAATTCAATGAGATTTTTAATATATTTCTAATCAGACATAAATTTGTAACAACTTATTAAAAAAGGAGTAAGAGGAAATTTCATCTTACTCCTTTTTAACTTCTAGAATCGAATAGAGCCGCCACCATAATAAGATGTATTGTTTCTAGATCGTGAATCTGTTCTGTCTCTATCGTTCTGTCGAGATTCCTTTCCTACATCGATAGTAATGGAACGATTAGATGATTTGTTAATTGAATATTCACTTCTGTTGTTTTTGGAATTATCTCTTAATTCATAACCTCTATATCCACCTAATTTATTATCTGGACACATGAAGAAGCCCCTCCTTATTATTACAAAATGAGCATTGTTTTTGATGCTCTATTACTATTTTTTATTATTGATATGAAATATATACTGCTAAAAATTGCACATGAAGGTTCAGTCAAGATATGTATAAAAAGAGGTCGTTGGTTTTAATAGCTTCAAAACTTAAAAGTTTTGAACATATCATTAAGATGTGATAAAATCAATATATTGACTTACATCAAAACTTATAGTCAAAAGTGAACATAGAAAAGGTGATTTTTTGGCTAAATATGGATACGCTAGGGTAAGTACTTTGAACCAGGATTTGGAATCTCAAATTCAAACGTTAGAAAAAGAAGGTTGTAAGAAAATTTACTCTGAAAAATTTACAGGTACAAAGTTTGATCGACCAAAATTCCAGGAGCTACTTTCTGTACTAAAAAAAGGGGACTCACTTGTTGTAACAAAATTAGATCGTTTTGCACGTTCGACTGAACATGCAATCCAAACGATTAAAATGTTATTTGATAAAGGTGTTAAAGTCCACATACTCAACATGGGATTAGTGGAAGATACGCCAACCGGTAGATTGATGTTTAACATCATGAGTGCATTTGCTGAATTTGAAAGAGATATGATTGTAGAACGAACACAAGAAGGAAAAGCAATCGCTAAGTTGAATCCTAATTTTAAAGAGGGACGACCAAAGAAATATAATATGGAGCAAATGGAACACGCTCTTAATTTATTAAAAACAGAATCTTATAGGAAAGTGGAGAGAAAAACTGGAATTAGTGTAAGTACCTTGCAACGGGAAAAAAGAAAGCGTTTAAAACCCGAGTGAATAAAGGAAAAAAGAAGATGATTACGATATGCCAACGTAAGTATATAAATTGGAATAAAATTTAGGGAGGATATGATATTGAATTCAATTGGTGAAAAAATTCGTGGATTTAGAAAAACATATAATTTATCCCAAAGTGAATTATGTGACGGAATATGTACAACAGCTCATTTAAGCCTTATTGAAAATAATAAAATTAAGGCTAAACCTGAGATGATACAATTGTTTTCAGAGCGAATGGAGTTACTGAAGTCTAATGAAGCAAATCAGAATGAAAATACAGGAGAATTCTTTCTCAAAGAACGACTAGAACATGGAATTACACAAGAAGCCCTATGTTATGGAATATGTACAGCATCTTATTTAAGTAAAATTGAAAATAATAAGCTAGTTGCAAGTCGTAAAATTAAAAAATCATTATATAAAAGATTGGAGGAAATCAAAAATAATACAATAGATTTAGAAATACTCAAATTAGAAAAATTATACGATGATATGATTTATCTTTTTAATAAACTAGAAATTTCTAAGGCTAAAAGGATCTTAGATCAAGGTTTAAAATCTACAGAAAAATATCCTAAATTACATTTTTTATTTTTATATCAAAATTATTTATATTTTGATCAAACAAATCTAAAAGCTTTTCTTGAGACAACAGCTATTCCTTTTTTTGAAAATCAAAAAGATAATAAACAATTATCTATATTTTATATTGATTTAGCAACTTGTTATCAAGAGGAAGGTCAATTTGAAAAAGCATGTCTACATTATCAAAAAGCCATTTGTTATATGAGAATATTGAGAAACATAAATGTTATATCATCTCATAAAAATGTTCAAATGCAATTTTCATAGGGAAAATAAATGATATTCATGTTTGGTTACCTTTTGTACAAAATTTTAGATTTTTTGTATTTAATAAAAAAGGAATGTATGTCCGACCTCGTTTGCGTATACATGGTTCTGTCGATGTATTAAATAACATTGTGCGTGTGTTACATAATGAGTTAGATGTTGGAATGAAGTGTATACAATCCGATCATAAAATACCACAAGCGAAAACAGTTTATTATCAATCAAGAAAAGAAATTCCTAAGATTTTAGAATTTGCAGGAGCTGTAGAATCATTAGAAGAATTTTATCAATTAGAGTTAGGGTATGAAACTGAAAAAGCGTTGATAAAGATATGAGTATAAGGATATATAAAAAAGTGATATGTATTAAAGGAGGTGGGAATATGTTTATGATGTTTAGGGCGTGTCAGTCTATTAATACGCGTTATCTTGTTAAGACATATATGTGGGGGATCTTGATCTATTTATTTTTCAGGTGGGTAATCCCTCCTTATGAAACAGGTATGATTACTTTAATGACGGTTAACTTGATTTTCTTTCCTTTCACCAGGATATTTGCACATGAAGTAAAAAGCTTTTTCTTTTCAGATACGGTATTTATGATGACAGACAAGGCATGGTTTATTTACTTGTTCTTGAAAGCTTCAGTATTGGGGTGGTTCTTTGTAATGACACCAATATTTGGTCCGATAGGATTTGTGATTGTGCTATTACGATTTTGGAAATTGGAACGAGAAAAGAAAAAATACATGCAGCAAAGAAAACGAAACTTTGCTAAGTCATAAAAAATCACTTCAATCGAGGTGATTTTTTTATAAGGACTTGATTGTTGTGAAATGTATTTTTTTTTGAAAAAAGACATTAAATGATGAAAAGTATATGGGTTTTATAAAATGGAGTCTCCGAGATTGTGATTTTAAGACGATTATCTTTTCTTTTATGGATAACCCTATCGTTAAATCTCTTTAAAAACGCGATGTGGATATTCAGTTTATGAAAAATGTAACTGGATAGTTAATGCCAGGTACATTTCAAAATAATTTTTATGTACATGCAACAATTCTAGATTTTCAGCATATAGCTAATAGCGTATAGCGCGCTTATAGCTAAACAACAAGTCCACTGCAAAAATAGGGCTATTTTTTATGCCTATTTTGATAATACCAGTAACATCGTTTTACATAGTCCAAAAGTCATCAAAATCGATATTTCTACCTGTTAATTTTCTTAATGCTTTAATAATCTTTTGCCCATTCTTCATAGAAGGAGAAAAAGCATCTCCTTGGCAAATCCTGCTGACTGTCCCTCTATTAACGCCACTCTCTCTTACTACGTCTTGTTGTGAAATTCCGTTCTTGTCTAAAAATTTACCGAACTTCGAACGTCGTTTTCCTAACCCAAACATTATTAAACGCTCCTTTTTTACTTTTTTCAATCAGCTTGTCCAAAAATCAAACTTTCTAAACTTCAAAAAAGATTGAATATTGTTCGAGCAGTACGTAATATCCTTTACCATAAACGATATTACCGCTACTACCAAAGGGAGTGTTATAGATGGCTAAGTTTAGCAAACCGGTCGCGTTTAATGAGAAAAATGAGAAGGATAGATTAATGCTAAAGCACGTCAAACGTCGTAATTTTAGCGGATATGCTAAGAAATTAATTTGGGAAGACATGAAAAAAGAAGGGAAGATTCAAGAGAATCAATCCGAACAACATCAAATAATGAAGCAAGATATAATTCAAGAGTCCGGATCGAAAAGTAATCCAATATCACATAAACCAACCGCATCCGAACGAATCAAGAAACTTAAAGAAAAAACGAAAAAACAGCAAGCTTCACCAAGCTCACTGCCATTCATTCCCTCTATCCCACAAAAACATTAACAAGTGCTCCAATGATTGCTCCAACTGTTACGGCAATAGCTACATGCATAAGAGAACCCTCCATTTTTAATTGATAATTAACCTTTAGCATGCCCACTTAAAAAAATAATATGTGAGAGGTGTACAACATGGCGAAAACAGAAGTAATACCGTTTCGTGATTTCATGGATCAGAGCTACAAAAATAAGGGGAAAGATAATAGTAACGTGTTTAAAAAAATTATTACAGCTACTTCCGGTTCGCTCATTATGATTCTGCCAAAAGTGGCACTTGCAGCTACTGTTAATACCACATTTGGAAATGTTCACGGAGCAATTATGAACGCCTTCGATTCAGGAGTAGTACTCGTTATTATTTTTAGTGGAGCAAGTTGGGCTTTGGGTCACAGAACTAAAAGTTTAGAAATCCTTATCGGAGTTTGTTGCGGCTATGTGTTAGCGAGACACGCAATAGATATTCGGGACTTCTTAAAAGGAATATAAGGAGGATACAATTATGAAATTCATCTTAGATGGTGGAAAAATGGTTTTAGCTAATGCAGGTGGTTACATCGGTGAAAAAGCGAAAGAGGGCTCATTTATGGATACTTTGAATCACTTCAGCGATAGCATTGTTCACACAGAAATTGAATTTATATTAAAACCGATTGGTCACTTTTTTAAAGAATGTTGTGTGTTGCTATGGGATTGGTTTGTTATCAATCTTCCTGATTTGATGGGGTATGCCACGTTAGCTGCAGGTGCATTTATAATTATCTCTTCTATGCTAGGAAAGGGAAGTATGATGAAAACGATTAGTTGGTATACAGCACTTTTAATCCTTGCGCTTACAATACTTGGAGGTGTTTGAAGTGGATGAAAAGAGAGTGCCAGATCAAGAACAAAAATTTTACTATCCTGCGCTTTATCTCGGTGGGGTACCAGCAGAAATACCTAAGAAGAAACAGAAGTGGTGGAAGTGGGCGGAAACGATATCCTGGTCAGATTTTTTTAGAACGGAGCAAAACAAAATGGTTGTGTATCGTATCATTCCACATAGCGATGTTTCAAATAACACCAGGCGTTTGTGGAAAGCGATCTATAAGATGTATGAAATGTATGAAGCACCAGGTACACGATTAGAGCGCGATGGCTTACGGTTTGTGTATAGGGAAAAGGATTTATTTTGGTTCGATGTGATATTTAAGCAAAAAAACGGTCAGAAAAATATTGAATTTTATGTTTCTACTTCTGAATATCAAGCGGTTAAATTAAAACGGAAATTAGAAAATAAAATGAATGTTACGATTAAGGAGGCATCGATTGAACAAATAAGAATTCCGGAAAGGAATACGATTGTTCAGGAGTTAAAATATTTAAAACACGATATATTTAGCATGAATACAAATATAAGTGAACAGAAAACACCAATTGCAGCGATTATGAACACTTTGGATGAATTACAGTATGATGGGGATTTTGCCAGATTAAGTATTTGTAATGAAGCGGAAAATCGCTGCAAATGGATTAAAAATGCTCAGTGGGCTTATGAGAAATTGTCTAAAGGGAAAGTCCCACAAAGAGCCGTTATGAACTCTAAAGTGATTTTAGGGGCTTCTAAAAAGGCTCTTGGTGGGTTTGTGAATGAAGTGAATTTCCTGATAATAGATCTATTTAATGCTCTATCTAACACGTTTTTTAAAAGTGATAAATCATATAGCAAAGAAAAGATAATCACAAAGCCTTTCAGTTTAGAGGATGAAATAAATGCACGGTATGTCAGTACAGCGAGTCGGGAAAAGTTAAATAATCCGGTATTTAAAAGTCACATCCGTATCGTAGCGCACTCACAAGATCGTTTAACAAGAGAGACAATAAGTGAAACTTTAGCTCTTTCTTTTAGTGAAATTGCCGACAATAATGAGCTGCATGGCGTGAAGGTCAATATTAAGGGAAGAAAGCAAGAAGTTATCAACGAGTTAAACTCCCTGCATTTATCTAAACGTACGAAAATGAACGGTAATGTGAATCTGGTCTCGACTGATGAGATGACTAAATTGGCAATGCAAATGCCTACTGCCGAGCTTCAAAGACGATATGAGGATGCGTTGAATGTAAAGAAAAGAACGGAAACTGATATTCCAAGTGTGCTGCAAAGTAAAAAGAATTTATTGATTGGATACGCAGAGCATAAGGATAAAAAAATAAAAGTGGGATTGCAAGCGGATCAAAAGGAGGAGTTTTATACTGGCTATACCTTTATTGGAAAGCAGGGGAGCGGTAAAGATAATAGCATTCAAAATTTTGTTTATGAAGGTGCAATGAAACATAATATTTCATTTGTTATTCCGGATTGGATATGTCAACCAGGGCATAAAGGAATGGCGGATGGGATACGTGATCTTTTACCACCAGAAAAAATTATTGATTTAGATTTAGCGAATGAAGAGTATATTATTCCTTTAGATTTAACTGAAGTTATCGAGAAATTGGGTAGGAAAGGTGGATCTAGGTTTGCTTTGGAAATGATTGATTTTATGAATCTAGAAGGTTTAGCGCGATCGGAAAAGTATTTAATGGAAGCTGCAAAGGCAAGTAAAGGTTCGCTTTATAATATTAAAAAGATTATTGAAGATGAAGATTATAGGGTTGATAGAATAAGTGAATTACTTGAAGAAGGATATGAAAGATTAGCAAAAGAGTTATTACAGTGGGGTGACAATGAGGCGTTAAGCAACAAGTGTGATGCTATACTTAGCAGATTAAATATGTTCTTTGGAGATGATACGCTGCATGACATCTTTGCTCAACAACCAAAAGAAGAGGTGAATTTTGAGAAGTGGATGAAAGAAGGAAAGGTGATTATCATTCGAATGCCTAAGCGAAGGTTAGGAGCTGCTAGTAATATATTGGCTCATTGGGTTACTTTAAAAGTATTGATGACTAGAATGCTAATGAGTGAAGAAGATAAAGAGAAACATGGGTGCTTCTTAATTTTCAATGAACCAGAGCAAGTGGAATCTAAGGGCCTTGCTAAATTAATGGGTAGAATAGCTACTGAAGGGAGGAAAGAGCGTCTGGGTTCAATTTTCGCTTTTCATCATTGGGGGAAATTGCCCGATTATTTACGAGATAATCTTATTGCTGGTGGTGTGAATCAATTCTTATTCGCTAACGATCATAAAGGAACTTTTGATCTTGCAAAAGAGAGGTTACATCCCACGTTTACAGTAGAGGATGCTTTGCGAACACCTAAACATTATTCGATTGCAATCTTAAATACGAAGGAGCCTTTACATGCATTTATGGTCCATATGTTACCGCCAAGAAAAGAACGTTTTGATAATTCGCTATTAACAGTAAAACATGCCAAAATGTATGGCCAGGCATGGGAAGAAATCCAAAAAATATTGTAAGTGATTGTTGTTGGAACGGGGTATCTGGTGCGATTGGTGCTGGAAAAACAACGCTAGTTATTATAATAGAAAGTGGTCTTAGTCCAACTGAAGGATTAACCTTAATAATTAAATTTGGATTGTCTGCAGTAATGATATCGATAGGTAATTTTTGATTTGTCGAAAAAATTCGAAATAAAAATTAGGAAAATGCTTGCAAATTTAACCTATATAGGTTAAATTTATATTGAAAGGAGGTTCAATTTAAAAATAAATTTTAGACACAAAATGTTCAACTGAAAGGGGTGTTTATTAGTGAATTTGAACTATAAAGGGATTAATAACCGAGGTTGTGCCGAATGGGTTGAGTCGGATTTAGGGGAAGTAATGGAAGAATGGCAACTGAATCAATACAGGCCGCTTGTGGAATCCTTACAAGAATGCATCGGTCGTCAGTTGACAAAAAACGAATTGCGAACAGTTTTATGGTTATCAGGGTTTGAGCAAAGCTCTATTAACACTATCTTGAGTATCGTAAGTGCAGCCCACGAGCATGGGAAAAATACAAAGTGATGCATATTCCTTAAATCAAAGGGCCTGTTTATTTGCAAACATCAACCAAAAGAACATTTATTTACAGCGTTAGAAAGGGAATTGTTCATGAAAGAAATCGATAAGTACATGTTTCTTCAGGAAGCAGCTATACGATGGGGAATCCCCTATGAAACAGTGAAGAATAAGGTGAAACCATCTTTAGTAAAGGAAGAACAGATTAACAGTATGATTAAGCGTGGTTTAATTAAGTGTTTTGAACCACCTCGTGATCCAAACCGCATCTATAAACGAGATCAGAAAACATGGCTTGTATCAATTGATGCAATGCATGAATGGTTTGGTGAACCGAAAAATAAGAAGTGAAAATAAAAGAGAAAGATGTTTCCGCGCCTGGCAGCCTGGAAAAACACCTTTCTCTTGTATACAAACATAATTTTAGAAAGGATGGTTGTCATGAAACAACCCTTTATTAAAATCACGTCTGGTGAGTCTATTTTAACACAACCGCACCAAAAAACTAAATCCTTTAAAAAAATCCGTTCTTTATTATCTGAAAATTACAAAAAGTCGAATGTCTATTTTGGTATTGAAGAAAATCTCTCGGATCAAATTTGGTTCTATGGGTTCTTTGGATTATCTATTTTTATGATTCTCTTCACATATGTTTTATCAGGGATTATGTACGGTTTTTAAAAAATAAAATTATAAAAAGGAGAATTCAAAATGATGAAGTCGGTTCAATTATTAAAAGGTGAAGAGTTTGAAATAGGAACAACAGATAAGAAAGGAAATCCATTAAAACAATCTGATTTTGTTGTAACACAAAACGATTTCGAAGGGATTAGTATATGCCAAATTTTGTATAACGGAATTACAAAAGAGTTTGTAGCAATGAGTTCGTCTAATTGGTGGATTCCATATCGTGATTTATCAATCGCAACAGAAAAATTAGATCATGTAATTGCAAGAGAGTTTTTAGGATTAGAAAAATGTGGTGGATATTGGGGTAAGAATAATACACCATTTATAAGAATGCCGATTAAATACTTTAATCCAGTTGAAGAATCAACGGCTATTTTAGAGAAATTAGGAAGACAGTATGATGACTTGTTTACGGTAAAAGAAAATGGATGTTGGTATTTGACGGTCAATAAAAAGATATATAGTGAAGCTCGTCTTGGCATTGCAGCCTGTCTAGCGGCTATCGATACAGTGAGAAATAACTGATAAAGTCAATCGGTAATTTAGGGGGAAAGTAGATTGTTAAATAAATTGATAAAGTGAGGGATTTAACATGATACATGCACATTTACAAGAACAAGCCTATTGGAAAGCGCAAAAAAAAGTACTGCGGAAGAATACTAATAAGTTACTAATTTCCTTAGAACCAGATTTGTATGAAAGACTACAGGGATTGATTCTTTACGATGAGAAGATGGATCATATTGCATCGGAGTTGGTAATAGAGGGATTGGATTACATTTACATGGAAGATATTCCGGTACGTCAGTACCAGGCTTTTCAGCACTTTGTAGAAATTAAATTGTCAAAATTTCAAGAGAAACGATTACACCGTTTAGCGCTTAAAAGAGGATGTTCATCACGCAGAATGGCTTATACTATATTACATTTTATATTGAAGGAACAATAAAAGAACCCTACAAAAAGCAGGATTCTTTCGCTAGGATATTCTGACGGCAAATGAGCTATTACTATCAGAAATTGAGTGGTCTAGACTCAATATTCTTTATAATATTATAGTTTTAAATAAAATTGCAAGGATAATATGAATGTGATTTTAAATAATGAGTTTAATTATATAATGCTTCGTTTACATACAAAAAGATTGGGATAACCCAATCTTTTTGTATGTAAGGAATTCGATGACAGACTAAAAATTCAACTCGTTTTCATTATAACTAAATTAAACTGAAAATTCAATCTAATTTTCTTTAGAAATATCAAAGTGTATGAAAATAATAGAAGATACAGCAACTTTCATACAGTCATACTGATTATAGGATAATAAGGGGTAGCGTCAGGAAAATGCGGATTTACAACGTTAAGCCCATTATCCTGACGCTACCCCAATAATGAGAATTTCAACCCGTTTTTTGAAATGAAGACTTGAAAACTAATATTCAAGTTTATTGTACGGGTTTAACACCCGTTTACCTGGATACCAGGGGAGGTTAAAGTTCGTAATTTAATACATTCAGGGATTTTGGCCAAGAAACATCATTCGTGTTTTTAGGCTTTAGCCCGCATTAACGGGCAATAAGACCCCACCTCAAAATTCAGCGAAAGCAAAGGAGTTAGGTGGAGGATTAACGACCCGTTAATGCTAGATTGGTTCAACTAATAATCAGTAGGGATGGGAATCCGACTTTTTATAAGCTGATTTTCTAGATTTTACTAGGAATGCTAGTTAAACTAAAAAAGTGTGCGGTACACTTTTTGTAAGGGGGGATAGTGATGATTACTGGTCGTGATGAATTAAGTCTAGAGATTATAAGGAAACTAAATGATAAAAAAATTAAAGTTAAGGATATTCCGCTAAAATATGATGTTTCATTGGATCAAGCTAAACGATTATCCCGTTATTTAAAAATTACATTGAATGCTAATAAATATTTAAGTGAATTAGCGAACATGAAAATTCAATTGCTAGGATTAAAAGTGCTTACAATCAATGACTTGTTTAAAAACGAGGATTGGGAAGGTCTTGAAGAAATTTTATCTCTTGTGACAGAGAATACTACTAGAGATCACCTAAAGCAAATGGCCCTAGCGTTAGAAGAAAAGAGAAATAGTTTACAGGAAGTTCAAAAAGAAATAAATTTTAAGATTAAGCACTTAGACGAAAGTAAAAAAGAAATCAAAGGGAATTTAGAAAAACTGAAATCTATTCAAGGTGAAATTGTAACATTAACAGTAGACTTTCAAAAATATGATGAAGAGACCAGGAGGTTTTTACTTGAACATGTTGGGATCTATCGGCATATATGCGAAGAGAATATACAAAAAACAAAAAATTGGGTACTAATAAAGCGACTAGATTCGCTATTTCAAAAAAAATTAAAGGCTATGGGAATTATCACATATAACGAATTGAAATATGCACATGAAATTAATGATTTAGATAAGTTTGTGAGTGCATATTTAGAGCGAAAAAAGAATCATGGGGGAATCGTTTGGGATTATGAAAAAGAGGAAAAAAGAGAAATAAATAAGGGGTATTTTTCATCGCTTACACCGTATTATAAAAATGGTATTCGATTAATTGATAAACCCCTTCTAGAGAAAATTGAGCAAACCAAAGAAGAGTTAAAAAGAGCAGAAAACCGAATGCAAGATATTGAAAAAGAAATTCAGGATCTAAGAAAAACTAATGTCAATTCATTCTTTGAAGCTGTGAATATTTCTAATATGTTGTCAGTTAAAGAGATTCAAAAGCATGGTGAATTACAAGATAAGGTTGGGAAATGGTTGTATTCAAAGGGATATGTAGTTGCTTTTGAAGTAATCTTATTCAATGGGAAGCGAGTGGATGTCGCAGCCTTTAATGATAAGAATGAAATTGTATTTGTAGAGGTCAAAGCATCTGAACAAGATTTTAAAAGCGATAAAAAATGGAAAGAATACCTTCCCTTCTGTGATAAATTTTATTTTTTCGGGGATTGGCTTTCTCTTCCTGATTGTATAGATGATAAGGCGGATGCGGGGTTTCTCCGTAAACAAAAAAATACCATAGAAATATATTGTGAAACAGTTATGGAACATAGTGTGACCAATCGAGAAGCTATTATTTTTTCTATTTCACGTGCTATATCCAAGAAGTCAGTATACGGGTATTAAAAGTATACGATAACAAATGTTAAATCTAGAAATTTTAAAATGCCCTCAACGTTACTTAATTAAATAGAATAAATAACCCATTCAACTTTCGTTGAGTGGGTTATTTATTCTTAAATTATCTTTAACTTTCAATATATTTTTAAGGTTGGAGAGAATTAATCATCTTCACCGATTAGTGTCTGGTTACAATCTCCGCACTTAATGTGAACGTGTGGTTTCGTAGATCGTACGATGACATTACATTTAGGACAAGTCCATTTCCATGTGGTTTTCTTTGCTACAGCTGGTAAGTCCGGCATATCAAATTCAGTATTTGTACCAGGATCAATTCCGAGATTAAAACTGGCCAGATTATTATTACTTTCGAACGGCTGCAGGTATCTAGGAAGACGTCTAGCAATTGAAAAAACAGATTGGTCAATATCCATTTGAGAGATTATATCTTTTGTTTGTTGGGAAAGTTTTGCAAAGGACCAGCCATATTTAGGATCTGGTTTATCTTCTTCGTATTCAAAACCGCTCTTTATAGCGCGATTTTTGAAATGTTTGTTATGATATGTTTCGTTTCGTGAGCAATCCTGGATATCGTGAACAATATTATAGAGATGCACCATTTCATGCATAAGAGTATCCATTGTTTCAAAAAAATCTTGATCGATATATTCGGCACTAATATTGATCTCATATCGTTTGTTATTTCCTTTTTTGTCGCTCCATATAGGATAAACTGAACACCATCCCATACTTAGCTTATTATGCCGGGAGGTTTGGATCGTAATTGCTGGTATAGGGAGTTTATTCTCAAAGAATCGTTCGTTAAACAATTCAAATGCTTTATGTAACTCTTGGGTTACGGCGTTGATAGTAGTCATAATGCCCTCCTTTTGAATAATATTATTCAAAAATGTCAATTACATTATAACAAAATTGAATAATATTATTCAATATATTTCAAGATGTAGAGTACTTCTTCTCTGTTATAATAAAAGAAAAAAGGAATCGGTAAATGATGACAGAATATACTGAAGAACAATTTGTGTATTATACAACTGCACTAACTCACTTAGAGTCTATCCAGGATGATAGAGATGCGTATTGGTATGAATATAAAAAATTACAAGACTGGCTGGAAGCGCAAGAATTGAGCACTGCTTTTATTAGCTGGATTGAACAGAAAATGAAAAACAATCTGTCTCAATGATAAAATTAAATAAAGGGGATATGAAGGGGTGTAGCGTTTTGGAGAAGAATAAGAAAATTGTTGATATTAAATATAAGCAAATGGATAAAGATCCAGAAATTAAAGAAATAACTAATGCTATGGAACGTTTTGTTTTGGGAGATAAAGGTGTTGGATTATTAGAAGGTCTTGGTTTAACTCCTGGGGGAATTCAAAAGTCTTTGGATGAGCAATGGGAAATAGATGTAAACAAGATGATCGAAGAGCATAAAAGTTATATTCTTCAAGAATCACAGAAACGGTCTTTGGATATGATGAAAAAGTGGATTCAGGATATGGAAGATTCTAAAACAGAAATTGAACAAGAAGCTACATTTAAAAAGTTACAAGAGTTGCAACAAGAAGCTGAAATACAAGTTATAAAAGAATTAGCAGATGAGCATCTATAAGTAATAGTAATAGAAAGGGAGGCTTCCTAAAATGAAGTGCCTTCCTTTTTGTTATTATTCTCTACAGCTGATTCTAAGCATTTGGTTATTGTTTTTAGAGGGACTTTTTGTTTACCGTCCATTTCATAATTATAGATTACCTCTTGAAGAATTCCTAAAAAAGCATGAGGAACATATTGTACATGTTTTGTATTATTGTAAGTCTGTTTTAATAGGTTTTCAAACTTATTAGAATAATTCATGTCTTGAATCTCCTTTGCATTAATTAAAGTTTTTTTCCTTATTCTTCTCCATGTCATCATTATTAACAAAATCCGGGTAATTCAAACTTTTAAATGCTGTTTTATAAGTGTATTTTGGTATCATTTATCAGAATATAGAATATTTTGTAAAAACATATTTATATTTTATTCCATATATTGTATTATTGTATGAGAGATACCAGACAAACTAGTGAAATGTACATAACATCTCTGTTTTTTATATTATGAATAAATATGAATAGGAGAATGATAGTATGTTTAAAAAGAATCTAGGTAAATTAGGTGTAAGTGCTATGGCGTTAGGAGTTATGATTCCTTCAACAGCTGCGTTTGCTGAAGAATCAACTCCGGTCTCTGCTGTAAATTATGAACAAAATAATGTAACTAGCGAAACACAAAACCAAGAATTGAGCGTAGAAGTGTATGATAAGAACGATAATTTAGTTAAAGTCTATACAAAAGAAGAAATTGAGGCGTTTAATGCTCAATTCGCAGCTAATCCTACAGCAGCGTTTCAATATATTAATAATGTAAGTCCGTTAGCTTTAAATACTACTTCTTTTGGTAAAGCGGTATTTAGTAGTTCATTATGGATTAGAGGTGGAGCAACATTTAAAAAACCTCAAAGTGTTGCAGTAGAGTCTCCTGGTAATACCAATGGTTTAGGAATCTATGTATATCATGATGGATTTCAAGAAGGTAGATATAGAGTAAATGGTACGTTTACGGGTGGATTAAATATACCAATTGGTCATTTTACAAAAGAATATAATTATTACAGTCTTCAACTTGCAAACATGAGTGAATATGGTGGCACAATTACTTTAAGTGGCGGAACAGTTTTCCATCAATAAAACATTAAGTTGGAAATTCTATTTATATGATAAATAAGGAGATTTTAATGTTGATTCCTCCTTATATTAATAAAAGAAAAACACTCAATGAGTGTTTTTCTTTTATTAATATAAGTATGCTTTTTTGTTCACTATTAAATTGTATTTATCTTTTTTTCAATATCTTATTACAATTTATGTGAAAGGAAGGGAATAAAGTACGTTCCAAAGTTTGGTATAATAGAAAGAATATTTTATATAAAAATAGAATTACTGTAACATGTATGATGAATATTACAAAGTTAGGAATATTTGAGGAGGTACTTAAATGGGAAAGGGAAAAGTTTTATGTGTTTCTGTATTATCACTCGCTTTATTGTGTTCCTGCCAGGGGAATACAGAAGAACCAAAGAGTGAGGGTTCAAAAGTTATGGATGCAGTTAACAAAACTGTAAATAAAAAATCTTTTGTTAGTGCTGCTATATGGGATGAGAATACAAGAAGGTTAGATATAGAAATTGCTGATACTGAAGATTCATCTAAAGTAAAAAAAGAAATTAATAATCGGTTGAAAAATCAAGGGATTAAGCCTTACACAATCAATATAAAAGAACGGGATATGAAGATTGTAGAGAAAGAAAAAAGATGGAATAAAGTTACTGGATCTATTTTGGAGAATCTATTTACCAAAAATGAGTATAAAGGTTCTGATATCCATCAAATGAATATTGAAGCAGAACAGCCGTATGTTTTAACTATAAATACAAAAATCAGTAGTGCTGATCCAAATGCTAAAGAGTTTGGGAAGAAATTAGAAAAGGAAATTACGGATCTGTTTAAAACAGATGAAGTAAGTAAATGGATTGGGAGCGATTCATACACTATCGAGATTTATAGTAACGACAAACAAAAAATAAATTCATAAGATAAGAAATGAAGTCCTTGATTAAATAAATACGACTGGGTATGAAAAATAAAGAGATCGGTATTAATAAAATCCACAGTTATAAAAATATTTCTACACATCCCCCGTACTGGGCAAGTTGAAAAGGTGAATCCCTTGCGAGAGAAGGGATTCACCTTTTATCGTTTTACAATCTAATAGATGTTTTTAAGTATTAGATATGCACAATTTCATAAACTGTAGAGTTTAATTTACATGCTTATTTTAAGAATATAATGGATACGATGCTGAAAACAGTCATTGAGCATAAATTAAAAACTCCATGAGCTAACCAAGCTGATAGGAATCCCAATCTTATAAACAATAAAGCATCAATTATACCTGGAATGAAGTATGCATAGAAATTTGTTATGTCAGGTCCATGTAATAATGCAAACCCTAAATTAGTTACTAATATCCATCCCCATATATATAAGGGGTTTTTATGTGTAAACAATTCATTGTAAACTTTTTCAACCCATGCAAACTTTGCTTTAAAATCAGCAAGCGCTAAAAATATTCCAGCATAAAGCAAATATCTGAAAAAAAATTCTTCTTGAAATGGCCCAATTACAGAAACCAAGAAAAGAAATCCTGCTTTGGTTAGATCTGATGTATATGTTATTTGATCTGATCCTATGCCAATCATATCTTGACCTAGCAAAGTAGGGATAAAGCGAATGGAAGTGACGATAAATTGCATGAGTATGCCAATTATGATTGGGAGACCTATGGTTAAATATAGTTTGTTTTTATGGAGAATGAAGCGGTTTTTAAAATCATTTCTTATTAACGGGAAGATGAAAATCCCTGCTAATAAAACTGAAAATGAATAGAGGGACTCCAAGGCATGATTATTACTAGAAAGTCCTAATCCTGATAGTTTATCTGCTAATACAAGAATAAAAAAGAGTAAAACAAAAGTAACTAAAAATAAAATAGGTTGAATAATGTCACGTATAAAAGTCAAAAAAATTCCTCCTCGCAAAAAAGATATTAAATTTCACGAATCTTGATTAATTTACAATTTATTACACAATAAGACATGTTAATTCTAACATTTTTTTATATTATGCACATTATAAATTGAATTTTCAATCTATTTATTTTTAGTTGGAAGGAGTTGAAATTAACCATTCATAGTAAAATATAATTTCACGTACTGCATTTTGGATATAGAAAGTCGCCGAGATTGCGATTTTAAGCCGATTATCTTTTCTTTCGTGTATAATCCATCATTAAATTGCTCCAATAGATCCATAGGGAAATAGGAAAGAAGAGTAATTCTTCGGTAATTACCCTTCTTTCCTTCATGCGACATGCTAGCGTTATTACAATTAGTAACGTACTAATTATAAGTTCTCTTAGGTTCTAATTTACCTTGTAGTCTTTGCCAGCATAACAAATGGTTCATATGTATCATATTTCTTTGGAACATGAACTCCGAATCCGTGAGGTTGAATATGGAACCCATCAGCGTTTGAATCTGGTGTATAGATCAATACTTTATCATATGTTGAAGGATCTAATTCTAAAGAAGAACAAATCTTTTCTCTTAGGTTATTACCATAAAAATGCTGATCGGCAGCTGTACCACGGGCATAATCTAAGTATGCGAGGGTAATAGGATCAAAGATGTGGAATAAATTATTGTCGTGATCCACATGTAGTACAAAATGATTGAATCCTGGTCCATTATTTGCAACGAGCAATTCATAACAATTATCGTTAATGGTTTCTCGTAAAATAATATCTTCTCTTTTAGTATCTACCATCATAAAAACCTCCTGAAATATTAATGTATTAAAAGCCTACCACAAACTAACTTCTTATACTGGACTTGTCTTATCAAATAGGAGAATTAGCTTTATGCACATATTTTAGAGAGTTTGTTAACATAATATTTTTATGTTATAAACAATGACGCCTAATGCGTTTTTTCATAAAGAAAAGACACCCTAAGGTGCCTTCCTCCGACTTGAACCACTTTAATTTTAATTATAGTATGCGAATCAAATACAATTATATCAGGGGCACGGCAACAATTACTACTTTTAGGGACCATTCGCAAGTTTAAGTTTACAGAACTGGAATTTCGTTAATTTTTTGGGATAAATTTAATAAGATTAGTTTACAGAACTCTGTAAATATTACTGAAAAAATAAGTTTACGGAACATATTTAAAGAGAACGTTTTTGCATACTTCAAATCTAAGTACCTTAAAGTTAACTTTTTATCATAGATTTCAAAGCTTTTTACAAGTGGCCCGAAAAAGAACGAATCGTTGCTGTACCCCTTTTATACTTGGTATGTTAAAATTAATACATATAATTAGAATTTTCCGTCAATAGGAGGTTTACTATGAAAAATGAAGAATTTTCAACATATAATCATGAAAATAATTTTGAATATAGGCGAGTTAGGTTAGCTGCAGTTCAAGAGTTTCAAGGTGATTATTTAAAAGTCGCTGAATATATAAAAGAGAATGGAAGTTTACATGATTATTTAACTTATTTGTTAGATGCAACACAGGAATTGCTTGTAAGCGAAAGTGCATATAAATCGCCATGGGAGTTAGAGAAATATGAGTTTACAGCAGACGAGCTAGAACTGTTATTTAGTGGGTTTTATTTCGCGGTAAGGTTATTACCTGAGAATATAGGTCATGGTAATTGTGAAGCGATTAGATATAAAAGTGAAGATTTTGCAATGAAATGTTTAAAGGAAGCAATAAAAAGAGCTGAAAAAAAGAAAGAAGAATTAAAATGAACTAAAAAACAAACCAGGAGGTTTGTTTTTTAGTTTTGGATGTTTTTGCCCAGCCCCCGAAAAAAGGGGAGAATACAAAAAAATCCAAATCAGCATACGGTGACAGGTAGTGGATAGACTTTTGAGTGAAATGGAGCATTCAAATGAGTATTTGGATAATTTCACACCAAATATAGTACTTGGATTCACTCTTTTGGATAGTTTTTCAATAGAAATGGAGCATCATGTTATTTTTAATTCCTAGTGACCACGGTCGGAATTAAACTGATACAATTATTATTATAAAATGGTTGTTTATTTAAAGGAGATGAAGAAATAGATGAGGGACTTTCAAGAGGAAAACTATGAGCGATTAAAAAAAGAAAAAAAGAATATTACTCTATTTTTAAGAAGTGGCGTCAGAATATCAGGGCAAATTGTTGGAGTAGATCGTTTTACTGTACTTATGATGGTTAACGGTAAACAACAATTAATTTATAAACAAGCTATATCCACGATTGCTATGTAAAAAATGATTGTACGCTATAAAAGGAGGGAGATATATTGATTTTTTTATTTCGATTTGACATAAAAGATGATGGAATGGATTTTATCTTAAACGAAAAAATAGCTGAAGATATGAGTCCTTACTATGATGAAATGCTTAGACCGTTGGCCGCTTCTTTAAGTCAAACCTTAAACTTTTATCGAGCTTTTAGTAAACACCCTACCATTTTATCTTGTCGCATTTTAGATAATAATGAACTGGAAATTATGTTGAGTAAAGGATTGGGACAGTATATAGATCCATACACTAAAAACCAAATTATTTTCGAAAATGGAAAATTAATAGCCGATATCTTAATAGAGGTTATGAACCTTCACACCATACACCGTTAAAGTAAATTGTAAAAAAACTACAACTAGGGGTATGTCAACCATTCTAAAATCTTTTATTTATAAGGGTTTTTTTACTAATTCCTCCGTTTCGAGGGGATGGGCAAAGAAACCCTTATGAGCATACTCTAAGTGTTTTGAAAAATTTCACTTACCGTATGAAGAAGATTCTTCTAATTCCCTCCAAAACACTACATAACGATGTAGCGCTTCTATGCTTTTTAATCCCAGGTATGATTTGATCTCTATTGGTGTCATCCCTTTTTGTAAAGCATTTAGTATCCAACGATTTCGCAACGTCGTAGGCGTGACGTGAATACCGGCACGTTTGATTTCCTTTTGAAGCATCCTTTGAACACTGACTCTTGTTAATGCTGCAGGAGCATTTTGAGCATAATCCCAACGAAATGTTTGTGGCGCGAAATCAAAAGCGACAAAGAGCGGATCATCACTATGGTGTCTTGGACGTACTGTTTCTGGAATGTCATTTAAATAGTCCAGGATTAATTCTCTGTCTTTTTTTGATAGCTTTACAGGGCGTTTGAGCGCACTTGATTGCCCAGGGGTAATTATACCTTCAGCAAGTTTTAAATCGCGCATAGACAACGAAACAATGTCTTGGATAGATAGCCCGTACTTTAGCATAAAACGGATCAAAAGAACATTTCTATTCAGAATGTGTATTCTTCCGGATGCCTGGTATTCTGTTAAACCATCTAAAGTTGTAATAGTGCGCATTAATTTGCGTATTTCCTTATCTGAAGCAAAGCTTTTAGATGTAAGAGGGGGTGGAGATACATCGCTTTTTAAATCGTTTTCATTCCCATGAAATTGTAGAAAATTGATTACGACTCCCTTAATCCGCTTTATGTTTGAATTAGAAGCCCTACGATCCTTTTTGAGCGCATTTAAAAAGCTGGACAGTCTATTTGTATCGAAGTTCTGAAAGACTTCGTGAGAAGGCGTAGGGTGCCTTTTCTTAACCCAGAATATGAATAAATTGAGATCGTAACGGTATTGTTTAAGCGTCGACTCCTTGCGGCCACGAGATTTTAATGAAGACAAAAACTCGACTTTTTTGAATTCCCAGGTCATCTTTATACACCTCTTTTTCATAAAAATTGTGTACCGCAATTATACAATAAAAATCTTACATTCGGCAATAGGGGCCATTCTGCCTTCATGTTCTTTTTCCTTCTATTTTTCTTCTTTTTTTGAAGGTGCTCTCTCTTATAGTCCTGATTTTTAAATTGTCTCGCAGTGAGGATCTTTCTCTTCGTGATGTTTTTTGAGCTAATTTTACATAAAATTCAGTCATCTTTAAAGCGAATATTCTCTAAATAAATATCCCATTTATTCGTTTTGGAGGTTGGCTGTGCCTGCAATTAAAAGTTCATTTTCCATTCAAAATTCTTTTACATTTCAAAGAAAACACCATGCAGAATAGGTATAGAATTTAACTAAGAATTATTAGCGGATTTACCATAGAAATGAGCAGAATTAATATAAGAATGGGTGTAAGAATACTTATAAACTAGTTCTGTATCTATTCCTATAGCAATTCTATAGCTAAATCCTATTATATCAAGCTATATTGTGTTTCTTAGAAACAATAAAATTACCGAAGTTATCCTTGAGATAGTTTACTGTATTCGTAGAATACTGTAACTAATCGAAAGGCTATTAGTCTTTTAACTACAGTAAATCGCGGCGGCCGGCATCCCATTCAATTCATATCCCATAGTTCCTACATAGTACAGCATCTTTCGTATTTCGGTACAAAACACCATCATATAACATACATATTATATACCTTGTACATATATTGCCCCTATATATATCCTCACCATATAACTACTCTCCCCCCATGACATTATACTGTCATGGCAGCCATACTCCTTCCTGTCCTCTCACATAAAAAATGCTAGTTGCCCATTACAGACAACTAGCATTTTTCCCTCATAATTTTTGTAACTTTTTTTGTTTCTTTTTTTCTTCGTTATATTGTGTCATTTCTTCTTTGACTTTTTCTAAATCTATGTCTTTTTGTGGTACTACATCCTTAATTGCATGTTTGAAAAGAAAGTGTTTTTTTCCGTCATTATCTTGAAGGTAAATCATGTATGGATCATGGCCAATTACTTTTCCAGTTACTTGTTTTGATTCAATCAAAATTAATCTACATGGTATTTCTTTTTGTTCTACATAATGTAAAATCATATCGAAATATAAAAGCATATTTAAGCCACCTCATTAAGATTTATTTAAATTATATTTTTAGGATTTACACCACCAAATAAACTTTCTTTTGGCGATTCTTCTTTGACTTCTTTTTCTTTCGTTTCTTCTTTGTGTGTACTCTCTGTCTCTACTGAATTAGCTTTTGAAGTTTCAACTTTTTGAACCGGTAACTCTTCAGCAGCCACTTTAGGAATAGGTACAACTGTATTTCCTTGCAATAAAGCTTTCATTTGGTGGAAATCTTGATAAAATTCATCCTTCATCAATAAATCCTTATGCATTGCTTGTTGTGCTTCAAAGCTTTTCACATCTAACGTGCCATATTGTTTAATGAAAAACTGTGCCAAAGTAACTAATGATTCACCTATATTATCTTGATTTTCGTACCATTCCCAAAAATCCGGATCATTTACTTTTTTTAGTTTCCATCCATATTGTTCTGGTCTTCCTTTTGCTTTCATATGTTAACACCTACCTAAACTAACACTTCAGTTGCTAGTACATCTAAACCTTCAATATTCATATCTACCGCATATTCAGCTGGAATCCATAGCAATTCTAATTTATTTCTCTTACAGAATGACATTAATTCTTTTTCTAAATCCTCTTCTAATGCGATTGATCCTCCACCGTATATTGCAATTACCTCAGCTTCACTAGCTGTATTGTTTCTGTATTTATTGCGGATATCTCGCATAATATTTTCAGCTTGAACAAAACGCGTCTCATAGAAAAACCCTTTTGCTTCATTGTGGAATTTATGTTCTGGCTTTAATAAAATTTCAGCGAATTGTTGACGAGTAAGCTCTCCAACTCCTGGTCTATTATTTTGCAATAAAGAGATCGCTTCTAATAAAGCATGACCAATACCTCGACGTTCACCCGTACAAGAATCTGGGATTGGATTCAGTCCATCTGTATAAATGTACTCAGTTGTACCATCACCAATATCAGAATGGAGGATTTTCTTTTTTGAAAATGTTTCTACTGTTAATAATGCTTCAATTTGTTCAGCACTATATCCCAGTTGTTCTTTGCAAAATTCTACATATCTACTAAACATCTCTTTTTCACCATTAGCGATTGCGCGGATCATTCGATATAATGGCGGAATTCCTTCTCTTGTAACAATTACGTTTTCAAAAGTAACTGTTACTGTTACTTTTTCTTCAGCAATATCTACAATTGCAACATGTGGCTTTTCTATAAATCTTTTTTCTAACGTTCTAGCATGTTCTGGTTTCCACTCACTAGCTGGAATAGCTGTAGTTAAATTCACTTTCACATCAAGTGTTTTGGGTAAATTTCTTGTTTCTCCAAATTCCTTTTGGATTGCCTTTGCAGCCACAATACTAACTAAATGAATAACTGGTAGATCGTCTTCGTGTTTTCCACCTTCTTCAATATCCATTGTTGTTGTGTCCTTAGCAAAATTCATAGCACGCTTTCCTACTAAAAACTGGCCACTACGTTTAATTGCAGAACTTGTAATATGTACATTTAACTCATCGAGTAAATTCACAACACATTTTTCGATATCTGTTTCACTTGGAGTAAGCGGTGTAAATAAGCGTTTATATACACTAGGGACTTTTTGAACCTGATCCTCAATTTTAAATTTAACCTTACTATTTCCAATATCCGCTTTTAAGTTGAACACTATACTCATAAACACATCTCCCTTTAATTACTATTTCGTTATCGTATAGACACTTTTTGAAATCTAATCAATTACAAAAAGATTACTTTTTAATACTTTAAAGTAATTATATCATATTTATTAGGGTAGCGCAACTGAAATTGATTATAAAATAACATTAAGATAACCATTTAATTACCTAGCGATTACTTAAATATGATCATCAATAATCAATTCGTGTTCGATTCGTTATGTTTTTGTAATCATATGACAAAGCATCTTTTTGCACTCTTTATAGATGGCACTTAGATAACTAGTCAGAATCAAAATAATAACTTTTTGGTAACCGTTTGATAATCGGACGTATAGGAATCTTTTGTTTGATGAATCAGATGAAAATTCAGGGGATATACACAATTATTGTTGTAGCAAACTGAACCACAGGGACATAACAGTTTCTAATAAAACTTCGTTATACAACTCTAGATTGAGTTGTAATCGTTTTTTTGAGGTTTTATAGGGAAGAATCACTAACTTTGCTGAAAAACCAAAATAGAGGGTTTAGTGAATTTTAGGGAAGAGTGATAGTTTTCAAGCTTGCTTTCTAATAAAATCTATTTGATAGAAAAAGAATTGCAAATAATTATTAAGAATCCTATATTCACTTATAACTTGTTTTAAAATAAAGACAATAAAAAGATTAAAATCATTAGAAGAAAAAAATGATTCTTCAGCCCTTTTATATCAATGGATGAAGAGAATTCTTCTTGGTAAATTTCTTAGTAGTTACAAATTCAAATGGTTAGTAGATTTATAGTCTATCAAGTGTATGGATTTTTGATAAAAAATATATTTATAGATGATTTTGGAGATAGTAAGGGGAAGCTTGTTGTTCCTTGCTGGTCTTTGCTGAAATTGAGGAAAAAAGATATTAACGAATTTTATCGAATGTAGGTGTTTATATGGAAGAGAAGAAAAAGATTGGAAGATGAATAGATGTAGTAGGGATATGTTTGAACAGGATGAAATAAGAGCTATTCACTGTAAAGTGTTAGCTCTTATTTTTCGAAATACTAATAAAAGGTGAGTACTTAGATTTAGGCATGACAAAAAAACCTTATAAAAGGCTATTTTTTTGGAATTATTTAGTTGAGATCCCTAATGCATTTGTAACAAAGGCCAAGTTTTTAATAAGAGAAAATTTATTGGACTCTATTTTTTGGTCCTTTTGGCGTATTTGTTTTTGAATGTGCTCTTTATGGATTAATTCAAAAGCATTTTCTACCCATGCAGCTATATGATCTATAGAGGATGCTTGTATATTTAAACACTCTAAAGTTTCACAGAAAGCATCAAATTTGATTTTATCCATAGATTTTGGCATTTTCATTGCGATTTTATAGCAATCTTCATCTGTTACATGAGAATTATTTTTCAAACGAGTTTTAGCGTACTGATATGCTTCCTTTTGATCTGAACTTGCATGTTCCTCTAAAATTTCTGGTATTTCAGGAGTTGTATTTAAATCAAAGTGACTAATTCCTTGTACACATTTTTGGGGTACTTCCTTTTTAGGTTCTTCTGTTTTTTTTGTATTAAATACTTTTTCTTGGAGTGCCTTTGAAAAGGTAGTTGTTACTTCAATTGCTAATGCCCATGTGTTTCTAAAATAACTTATGATGTCCATATAATTTGAATGGATTGTTAGGATATATACAGAAGGAGCTTTTTTACCACCATATCGAGTCTTGATTTGTTGGCATACACCTATGTCTTCTAGCCAAGCGATGATCTCATTAATAAGGGGTTTCGAGATTCCTGATTTTTTACTTAAAGTATCTTGCTTTACTTGGGAATAGCCTTCATGCACTAAGAAAGATAACACTGTTTCAAGTGCTTGATATTTACGAGGAGTTACTAGGTATTCTTTAGTAGTAATACCTTCTAGGTCTAATATGATATTATCAATCTCTTTAATAACTTTTTTAATTGCTCTATTAACAGACCCAGTTTTATTTGATAAGTGATTGAGTCGAGGACTTAGTTCTTTTTTTGCTTTGCTAAGTAAAAAATTTTTTAATAACACGAAAAAAACCTCCTAATGGTTATTCCCGCACCAAATTGTACAAAAAAGAGAGGTTTTTGTTCGCATATATTCACAAATATATTTGTTCTATGGTATAATTATCTTATAACAAATATAAAAGCTGTTCACAAAAACTCTATCTTTCGGGATGGTTTCAAATGCTTTAGTCGCCAAACTAGAGGGCAATTGAAACCATGTGAGGTGGGGTTTTTTTTTTTGTAGTTATGTAGTTATATAGAAAAATAATTTTGTTTTAGAAATTCGTTATATATATTTTACAATTCTATATGAATAATATCAACACCATAAGTTCGTATTTTGGATAGAATAGGTAGGGAAGATAGAAGTATTTCTAGAAAACGTGTTCGGAATATTCTGAAATTAATTGAGAAATCACGCTTTAATTCATAAATATGGTTATTGTGGTATAATTTAGATGGAATTGTATCTGAATATTCTTTTAAAAGAGGTGGAATGGATGAGGAGGTTATCCCTGGATTTTGACGACTATTTAGCATTTAATAATAAAACGTACACGGAATTTTCGAAAGAGGTTGGTGTTGCACCATCAACAATTTCTCACTGGATAAATAAAGGGGGAGAATTATCCGCATATACTTTTTCGAAGGTTGCATACTGTATGTGTAAAGAAAATAAATTTAAGCAGGAACAATATTTTATTGATTATATAGATTCACTAGAAAATCGTTCAAATATTAATATAAAAGTTGCATTTGCAATAGCACATTTAAATGACCATCCACAATTAATGAATAGTATTTATTGTAAATGCGAAGAAAGTGACGATTTGGAGTTGAATCGATTAGCGAAAATTTTTAAATTATATCTAGATCGGTTAGAAGGACGAAATGTAGAGGATATATATTTTGAAGTTCAACAATCTAGATTTCTCATAAATAAAAAACAACATGACATAGTAATATTTTGCGATATATTAAGTGTACTGATTCTATGCGATCTAGGTGATTTTGCTTTGATAGAATCCTATAAAAGAAGAATTGAAGAAAACATTCTTTTAGTAACGAATGAATATTTAAAAAAGTTATATAAGTTTTGGATATATGAATTATGGAGTTATTCTAACTTACGTAAAGATCATATCGTGGAATTCGAAAAACAAAATATAAAGTTGAGGGAATGCGAAGACTTAAGATTCTTCCCAGTTATGGAAAGTTTATTGAATATTAGAAGCGGAGAAAGTTTCATGTTTTCTAGTTATCAAAAATCATTAATGTATTTTGAAGAAGCGCTAAAGATTTTAAAACATGATAAGAATAGCTTGAAGTATAATATGGCATGCAACGATATAAATTTTATAAGGATATTTTGGTGGAGAGATATAGATAAACTAGAGTTTAATAAACTTCACCGAGCAGAATATGCCTTATATTTAATAAAAATAGACAAGAAACATGAAGCGATTCTTATTTTAGAAGCCCTTGAAAAAGAAAATAAGCAGTTAACGGCTTTGCAAACCTGTTATTTAGGATTGGCAAAAGATGATTTGAAGTTAATAGTTAAGTCGATTAACATGTTTAAATCAAATAATGATTTTTTATATGGGAAATTTGCAGAATACGTTTATAATGAATATTTAGAAAGAACTATATAAATTTTGTAAGGAGGAAATAGTATGAAACGCCTAATGGCATTAGTTGTTGTGATTTTACTATTGTTTCCTGTGGTAAAAAACGGTAATATAGAAACACAAGAGACACAAGATCTACCAACCCAAAGCATGCATTTAATGAAGATGGTTGACCCTGGTGGTGGTGGTTGATTTTGGTAAAAAATACATATTTTAACAAAAGACATCGTATATTACGGTGTCTTTTGTGCATTTATTGGGTATTTTATAAATCTATTTTCGAAGAAATTATGAAAAAATTGTGGTTTTTTTCACAAGGGATGGAGGAAATGATGAGTTATTTTACACAGAAGGATATTAGAGAAATCTTAAAAAATATGGATTTGAAAGAGATTATTGAATTAATGGAACTTTGCACAAAATATAACGAGAAAGGAAAAGAGAGCGATGCTAGTTAAACTCTCTTATCCTTTATTATTATTTAATTTGTTTTTTAGGTTATTAGCATGTTTAAGTAGTTCATTTTCAATAATGGGTTTGTATTGGTCTGGAACACTCATATAGGCTTCATGAAGTTGCTTTGCCAATCTCTCGAACGGATCTTCATTAATGCTTTTTAAAATATCTTCATCTTGAATTTGATTCTGCAATAAGGCAGCAGAATCAATGTTAAGCAATTCAGCAATTTGTTCTAATTTTTTATAACGGGGTTTTTTCTCGCCAGTCTCCCAACTAGAAACAGTTCTATATGTAGTGTTTAAGGATGCTGCCATTTCTTTTCGAGATAGTCCTTTGATTATCCTAAACCTTTTTATATTCTCTCCTAAAATGTTGTTATTTGAATTCATGTGCTATCACTCCGATCTAATAAGCGGTATCAATATTTTGAACTTAAAGTGTTAAAAATATGAACTTTAAGTGTTGACTTTAGGCTCGAAGCCTAATAAGATGTAATTAAGGCAAAGGGGGTGAACATAATTGAACACCGAAAAAGAAAAAGTACAATCTGTTAGGGAATGTAGGGAATTGAAAAATATAACAATCTCAGTACTATCAAAAGAATCTGGGATTGCCAAAAGTACATTATATGACATTGAAACAGGTAGACGTAATGTGAAATGTGCCTATGCTAAAAAAATTGCAGAGTGTCTAGGAGTACCAATTGAAAATATGTTTTATCCTACATTCTATCGAACATACATTAATACCGAATAATGTATGTTGTATATATTTTAAACTTCCTAGTAAAAACCCTCTCTAATTATGTATTGTAAATTAAATTAGGCTAAAAGCCTAAAATAAATAGGAAAAATCATGAACAAATTATAAATTGATAATTCCGAATTTTCTCAATACTAAAATTAGAATGTGTGGTTTTTTTAGTTTTACCTGATCCTTGAAAATTGAATAAAGGAGGCATACGATGTCAAAAAAACAGCCATCTCGCTTAAAAAAAGCAGTAGCTTCAGTTATGGCGACAACGATGTTAATGAATCCATTAGGCGCACTGGCTGAAATTGATCGCGATGTAGAAAGTACTGGTCATATGTGTGCGAGAGAATACCAAGTAACCTTAAAAGGAAATAAGGTTTTAGGTAAAGATAAAATGGATTTGGTCATCGTACAAGATCAATCTGGCTCGTTCAGAGGAATTTGGAATGATGTGAAATCGTTTGTTGCTGATTCAGCAAGAGAATTACGTTCCGATGTAGACCGTATTCAAGTGTCTGGTTTCCGTGGAGATCATGGAATTATAAATCCAGACGGTTCTATTGCGGCAACAGCAGGTGTAGATTTAGAAACACCATTACATCATGAGTTAACAGGAAATGTTGATTCAGCTATTAGAACAATACATGGTATGGAAGTTGGCGGAACAACCCCAACTGGCCATGGAATTACAGCAGCCTTGAATCATTACGAAAATGCCAAAGGTGATATACATGATCGTAAAACGGTATTTATGTTAGTCACTGATGGTGCTCAAAATGTTCGAGAAGATGGAATAATGCATCTGAAAGAAAAAATGGTAGGGGGTCATCAAGCTGATTACTTTAATGATTGGGACACTTCCACAGCAGACATGGTTTCCAAGGCCCAGCAAGTCAAGGAAAAAGGATATGACTTTGCTACAGTCTACTGGGAAGATGACTCCTATTTTACTAGAGTTTTAGACGATAGGAAAGACTCTTTAGTACCTCTATTCCGTGATCGTATCAAGAAAACAGCAAGTAATGGGTTGTATTTTGATGTAACTACAGGGAATGTTTCTGATTTAGGAAATGCGATTCGTGACGTTATTAAGTCTGTACGTAAAGGTATGGAAGATTTCGTAGAAGATAACGTAAATCCGAATTTTGAAATTGTACCTGGAAGTTTTGGTGGAACAGTACAACCAAAGCAAGACGGAAATAAATTACGTTGGGATTTATCAAAAGTCCAAGGTGACTTTGAGCTTACATACAAGATCAAAGCAAAAGATACAGCGAAAGCGAAAGAGCTTGTAGCAGAAGGGACAGCTCGAATCTTGGACGAAGATACATCCGTTAAAAATGTAGAGGTTGATGTAAAACCGCTAGAAGATTGTAAACCGATTATTAATAAAACCGTTTCAGATAGTGACGAGAAAGACAAAATGGATCATGCGACATTACAGGCGCGCAATGAACCGTTCCAATATAAAGTGAATGTTGGTTTTAAAGATATGACAAATTCAAAACAAGCAAGCATTCATGACACATTGGAAAATGTATTAGAGCCGACAGCTGTAAAACTAATTGACGGACAAGGAAATGATGTTACGAAATTGGGCGCAGTAAAAATTAATGGCCAGAATATTGAGTTTGAATTTGTGCAACAAAATGGATCACTTTCTTATTTAACAGATAAAGGTTATACGTTAGTAATTGATGCGAAAATCAAAGAAGATGCAAGCGCATCGGAATTAGCTAAGTTCATTAAAGATGGCGGTGTACCAAATAAGGCGACATTAAAAGTGGACGACAAGCCATTTGTTTCAAATGTGCCAAGAGTAACACCACCGTCAGAACAACCGAAATTAAATAAGAAAGTATCTGACAGCGATGAAAAACTAGTAGAAAAAGCGACTTTAAAAGCTCAAAACGAACCATTTGTATATGATGTAACGTATCAAATGGGTAATGATACAGGAAACTGGAAGGAAGCTCGTCTCTCAGATGAGCTTGTTAACGTTTTAGAGGTAAAAGGAGCAAAGCTAGTTGATGAAAACGGTCAGGAAGTTAAGACAGGGAAAATGAATATCAACGGAAACAAAGTAGAATTCGTTTTCGATAAGCAAGATGAAAATTTCTTATATTTAGCAGGACAGAAATACACATTAAAAATTGATGCAAAAATCAAAGATAATGTGAGTTTAGAAGACTTAGCGAAATACTTAGTAAAAAATGGCGTACCAAATACAGCGGAGTTACACATCGGTGGAAATAAGCCGTTAGTGTCAAATGAAGTGTATGTAGTACCACCGACAGAACAGCCAAAAGTAACGAAAAAAGTATCTGACAGCGATGAAAAACTAGTAGAAAAAGCAACTTTAGAAGCTCAAAATGAAACGTTTGTGTACGATGTAACATACAAAATGGGCAATGGAACAGGAAACTGGAAAGAAGCCCGTTTGTCAGATGAACTAGTGAACGTTCTAGAAGTAAAAGGAGCGAAGCTAGTTGATGCGAAAGGTCAAGAAGTTAAAACAGGGAAAATGGACATCAACGGAAACAAAATAGAATTTGTTTTCGATAAAAAAGATGGTAGCTACCTGTATTTAGCGGGTCAAACGTATACATTAAAGATCGATGCCAAGATTAAGGATGATGCGAAAGCAGAAGACTTAGCGAAATACTTAGTAAAAGATGGTGTGCCAAATACGGCAGAGTTACACATCGGTGGAAATAAGCCGTTAGTGTCAAACGAAGTATTTGTAGTACCACCAACGGAGCAACCGAAGGTAAGTAAAAAGGTATCTGACAGCGATGAAAAACTAGTAGAAAAAGCAACTTTAGAAGCTCAAAATGAAACGTTTGTGTACGATGTAACATACAAAATGGGCAATGGAACAGGAAACTGGAAAGAAGCCCGTTTGTCAGATGAACTAGTGAATGTTCTAGAAGTAAAAGGAGCGAAGCTAGTTGATGAGAAGGGCCAGGAAGTTAAGACAGGAAAGATGAATATCAATGGAAATAAAGTAGAATTTATTTTCGAGAAAAAAGATGGCAGCTACCTGTACTTAGCGGGTCAAACGTATACATTAAAGATCGATGCCAAGATTAAGGATGATGCGAAAGCAGAAGACTTAGCGAAATACTTAGTAAAAGATGGTGTGCCAAATACGGCAGAGTTACACATCGGTGGAAATAAGCCGTTAGTGTCAAACGAAGTATTTGTAGTACCACCAACGGAGCAACCGAAGGTAAGCAAAAAGGTATCTGACAGCGATGAAAAGCTAGTAGAAAAGGCGACTTTGAAAGCTCAAAACGAACCATTTGTATACGATGTAACATACAAAATGGGTAATGGAACAGGAAACTGGAAAGAAGCTCGTCTATCAGACGAATTAGTGAATGTTCTAGAAGTAAAAGGAGCGAAGCTAGTTGATGAGAAGGGCCAGGAAGTTAAGACAGGAAAGATGAATATCAACGGAAATAAAGTAGAATTTGTTTTCGAGAAAAAAGATGGCAGCTACCTGTACTTAGCGGGTCAAACGTATACATTAAAGATCGATGCCAAGATTAAGGATGATGCGAAAGCAGAAGACTTAGCGAAATACTTAGTAAAAGATGGTGTGCCAAATACAGCAGAGTTACACATTGGTGGAGATAAACCATTTATTTCAAATGAAGTATATGTGATTCCGCCAACAGAAAAGCCAGTTGTAGAAAAGAAAGTATCCGATAGCGATGAAAAACTAGTGGAAAAAGCAACTTTAGAAGTTCAAAATGAAACGTTTGTGTACGATGTAACATACAAAATGGGTAATGGAACAGGAAACTGGAAAGAAGCCCGTTTGTCAGATGAACTAGTGAGCGTTTTAGAAGTAAAAGGAGCGAAGCTAGTTGACGCAAAAGGCCAAGAAGTTGAAACAGGAAAAATGAACATCGACGGAAATAAAGTAGAATTTGTTTTCGATAAGAAAGACGACAGCTATTTATATTTAGCGGGTCAAACATACACGCTGAAAATTGACGCGAAGATCAAAGCGGGTGTAAAAGCAGAAGAATTAGCACCATATATCGCTAAGGATGGTGTACCAAATACAGCAGAGTTACACATTGGTGGAGATAAACCATTTATTTCAAATGAAGTATATGTGATTCCGCCAACAGAAAAGCCAGTTGTAGAAAAGAAAGTATCCGATAGTGATGAAAAACTAGTAGAAAAAGCGACTTTAGAATCCAAGGATGAAGCGTTTGTATATGACGTAACATACAAAATGGGTAATGGAACAGGAAACTGGAAAGAAGCTCGTTTATCAGACGAGTTAGTGAATGTTCTAGAAGTAAAAGGAGCGAAACTAGTTGATGCAGAAGGAAACGAAGTAACGACGGGTAAATTGCACATTAACGACAACCGTATTGATTTTGTTTTCGATAAGAAAGACGGCAGCTATCTATACTTAGCGGGTCAAACATACACGCTGAAAATTGATGCGAAGATCAAAGCTGGTGTAAAAGCAGAGGAATTAGCACCGTATTTAAAGAAAGATGGTGTGCCAAACATTGGTGAACTACATTTCGGAAACCAACATGTTATGTCAAATGAAGTATATGTAGTACCACCAGTTGAGAAAACACCAGAACCAAAGCAACCACAAGAGCCAGAGCAACCAAAACAACCAGAAAAACCTAAAGTGGAGACACCAAAACCAGAGGTTCAACCGGAACCAAAGGAAAAGTATACGATTCCATTAACAGGTGGTAAAGTGACTTATTGGGAAGGGTTAGCTGGACTAATTGCTCTTGCTGGTGGAGCTTACGTGTTGAGACGTAAGAAAAAGGCAGAATAATTTAAGGGTTATATAACAAAATATAAATTATATCTTCATTTGTAGAGTAGTGAAGATATTTTAGGGGCATATAATCATCGTCACGCCAGGCCGAGAGATTATATGCCTTGTTTTGTCTCAAATAGCACCGTGCATACAGAATAATAACAACAAGAGAGAGCTATTTTTTGAACTGGATAGCTCTCTTTTTATTAGGGGAAGTCAATTGTAAGGAGAGGATGGCGGTGTTTGGGAGATGCCGAGATATTGGGAACTTTTTGTTATTAATTCCTCTTATAATCGTAGCTTGTGCATTGCATGTATTAGGGGAGGAATATGGGGATGAATGACATGATAATAGAAGTGGTTTTGAAAATGTTAATCATTTATTTAATAGGGTGTATTGGTGCTAGCTTTTTATGGAAAACAAAAACTGATTGATTGGAAAGGAGAGATTATATGTACCTTTCACCAAAAGACATTTTGATGCGGCGGATAGTAGAGAATGATATTCGTATTGAGGAAAGTTTTAAACAAGCTGTTTTGTGTGTGGAACACGGTGGTGTAACCAAATATAGCTTTAACAAACGTGTAGAGAATGGAAAAGAAATAGCATGTGGTGGTGTGGTTACAATTCCTCAATTTTGTGAAGAAAATGACACCGTACAAGCAATTGATTTAGCTTGGGCATTAGCTGGATATGAAATGTTCGTAAACCCAGGAAGAAAGAACAAATTAATAATAGAATTTTTCGGAAGAAATTCTTACCTGTATCAAAAGTCGCAATGGAGAAAAACTGAAGAAATTTGCATACGTGAAGGCTTTATGAATTCAGAACTTCAACCGTATCGGAAAGAAAAATTCGAAGTGGATTGTTCGAAAGAAAAAGAAATTTTTGCTCAAGAATTTGAACGTCGTCGAAATCTTCTTTTGCAGAAACGAAAAGACCACTCTTTAAATGAATTTATGTCTAGTTTGGGCATCATAAAGCAACTTGTAAGAAGCTATTTTATTCTATTGTTCCTCCTATTGTTTGGAGCACTTTTAGATAAGAATGGTATGTCTGTACCACTTTTTGAAGGCTTAGGCGAAATGACATTTCTACAAATTGTAGCGATGACTAATATGCCGTATTCTTTGTATCTAATCTTGTTGTGTGTCTTGCATATTACAAAACGAGCGTGGGGTAATGAAAAATTGTGAAGAGAACCAGGCATTCCATTGATGATCCCTTAGCTTTTGCAAAAGGGTGTAAATATGCTCTTACTCTCGCATTTCTATTTTGGCAAGTAATTGGTGTTATATGCTACAGAGCTATAAAACTAGTCTTATAACTTAGGAATGTTAATCGAAAAGGAGTTTAAATATGGATAAGTTAAATGGGAAAATAATTGCTGATAAAATTTTAGATCAATTTGAATTGGAAATTACTTCAGTAGCAAATAGATTCGTAATGCGGCCAATTGATAAAGAGGATGCTCAAAAAGAATTAGAAGTATTGAAAAGTTTAAGTCAGGGTGTTTTTGACATACTTCATCCAGTTAATGAGGAAAAAACAATGAGCGTATATGGATTGTTCGAAAAAGTAGAAAAGGTACTGAATGGTGAAACACTAGATAACTTGGTAAAAGGAGAAAATATGTGATTTCAATATCGTTGTTTTGGAAGTATCTATTTAACAATCACTTTCCTTATGTTGAGAGTATCTTGTTCGCATGTTCATTGGCATCCACACTCAGTATGATGAAAAGGGAAATGAAAAGATGGTTTCCATTATTGGTTGTAGTTACAGTCATTTTGGGTGTTTACTTTATCTTGAATTTGGTTGGATTTCTATTTTAATTCTTACCTTAGTTTTTTTACAATAATCACATAATGATGAAAGGGTGAAAGAAATGATCGTTTCTAATGGAATTGTTGATATTCAAACGAAAAAACAAGCATATGAACTCGCAACAGAAATGACAAAACAAGTGCTTCATGAAAGTGCAGGGTTAACATGGTTGAGGACTACACAGTCATTTTTGAGCGGAGCAATCCTTTACGTGAAAGACAGACATAAGCAACAGGTCAGGTTATCAGATGTAAAGACGTTTGTTATGCAAAGTGAAAAGAAAGATGGTTTTTTAGAAAATATCACAAACCAATTAGAAAGGGATCATCCTTCTTATTACGCTTTTCGAATTATGTTGATATGTAAAGAATCTACAAGAGCTCTTGTACTTGCTCTTTCTGGATTGTGCATGAAATCGATGAAGGAGTGAGGGGATGCATGTTTTTTATCAAATAGGAGCGGATATAAAGGTTGATAGGACAGCGTTAAAACCATACGAAGTTCATATAAGTATTCGTTACTTGAATGATGAATTTAGAGAAAAGATTCAAAATATAGTCGAAAGATATAGACCGGCTTTTCAAATCAAAAGAAAAAATCTTTTGAGGCGAATTTTGCAAAAGGATAACTTAAATATAGAACTAGTTAGCTATGTTAATAAAGAACGAATGTTTCACTTGACTGGTGAAGCTGGGTATCTAGTTGGGTTGTATACTTTTGACTTTAAGTGCGGTAGCTTTTCATTTTTAGAACGTTTTGAAGCTGAAGAGGCACTGTCAAAACTAACTGAAATTATCCGTCAAGATTTAGACAATGAAGCAATCAGATTTCAAAAGATACAATAACAAATTTCAATTCGACAGAAAAAAAGGAGAAGTGATTATGCGTTATTTTGAATTTGATAAACATGAGTATTGGGCTTTGGTTGCAGCTGAAAATACAGAGAAAGCATTTGAGGTTTACACCGAAATAGTAGCAGGTGAAAGTGGAGATCAAGTAAGAGAAGAAGGGATTCCAACTGAAATTACAAAGAAACAAGCAAGAAGAAAATATGTGGATGCTTTACTTTCAACAACGTCCTCGGCGCTCGATAAGATCATATTAGAGTTTAATCAACGTAAAAATGGTGTCGTGCTTATTGAATCGTCAGTGGCCTGACATTTGTGAAAGAGAGTGAAGATATGTTTTCAACAATTCATGCGTTTATAATCGTGCTTAGTATAGGGTTGTGTCAATTGTTAGTCACTATGCAACAACCAGATGAATCAGGTAGAACCATTATGATATTGGTTAAAGGAACGGTATTAGGCATTGTTTTAGGGCTGATTGTTGTATCTGGTTATGAGGGATTCAAAGATGTATTTGCAGAGATAATTAATGAGTCATGAAAGTTATATAGTGAGGTGATGATGTATGACTAAAACTCATATGGATTTGTTGGATGAGATATGGAATAAAGCACTCGAAGATAATATGTGTGAGTGTAAAAACGACGATCATTGGGAGCAAAGTTTAATGGGAGGTATTGTTTGTACAAAGTGCAAAACTACCATTTGTAAAAGTGAACATGGATTGAAATAAGCTAGATAAGGTGTGATAACGACATGGGCTTAATGATTCCACATTATTTATTAGTTGGCGGTTATTCAAGAGATAAAGTGTTACGTGCACATGAAAAAGCGAAAGAAATTTTCAACCCAGATGATCCAAATGATGCTTTGGTTAGTCAATTGAAAAAAGTTTCTTTCTTTGTACTTTGTGACGGCAGCCATACAAGGTGGAAGAACCAAGAAGAGTATGTGGAAGCAAGATTGACATATATTCAGTACTTGGTAGAGTGGGATATTCCATTTGTAGAAATGGAAGCGCAAGAATTAATTTCTTGAAAGAGTACTCAAAGCAAGAGAGATGTATTTATGAGGAAGTGAGGTTGTGGCATCTAATAAGTTTGAAAAAGAACTAGAGAAAGCTGTATTGAAATTAGTAACCAAACATTGGCGATTCTGTCTCTTATTAGCTGGTGTATTATTTGTTTGGATTACAAGACAAGAAATCATTAACAGGTTGATTCAGATAGAGCCAATTGTGAAAAGGGTTGTACACACGGGTCTTCTCTTAATTGTTATTGTGATAACAATTTGGGTAATCAAAACAGTTATTTTATACAGAATGGAAAGAAAGAACTACAAATATTTTTTGATTATCCCTCATGTGTCTGATGAAGCAACAGCAGACACATTAAGTGGAATGATCCGACAAGTACACGGTGCGGGAAGGAAGCCACTAGAGCAATTGTGGAAGGGTCGCGATTGGTATCGACTATTAATGTATCAACCACCGGATGTAAACGAGAAAAGTGAAAAGTTACATTTTTACTTAGGTGGCCCCACAGAAAGTGTGGATCATGTGATTCGGGCATTTCAAGGTGTATATGTACATGCGGAAGTATACGAACAAACGATGGATGAAGTACCGTTTCCGAAAAACAGATGGTTTGGTGGTGCAGTAGGTGGTCGTATGATGTTGAAGTCAAAAAAATCATTGCCACTTGCTTGCTTTACAAAAGATACACTACCAATCTTATTAGATGGTATGGCAGAAAAAACATGGATAGATATATCGTTTTCGCCAGATCGAGGGTATCGCTTAACAAAAAATATTCGAAAAGCGGAAGCGGATATTAAAGCGCGTAAAAAGAAGGAACTAGGATTAGATGTTTTTGAAAAAGATGAATTCAAGGTATTGAATAAGCGCTTTTTAGGCAATGAAACAGCATTTCAAGTAACCGTTTCTATGGCAACTGAAATGTATCCAGGTGTAAAAGTGTTAAAAGGGTTAGGAAATATAATTGCAAGCATGATGGCTGATGTTAATGAACTCCGGTATCGTTCGTTTCGTTGGTCTATTTGGCGTGTTCCTTGCCCATATTATGGGCGTATGACCTGGACGGGATCAGAACTTGCGAACTTACTTCACCTTCCTAATATTACGGGTGATAAAGATCGTAAAGTGGAAAAAAAGATTTTGTACTTAGATAAAGGGGAAGAAATGTTACCGCAAGACCGATTAACAGAAGGGTTGGGCGTTGGAACTATTGTACACCCATTATTTAAAGATCGTATGGTTCGAATTACAGAGGAACAGTTTAAAAAAATGGGAGCCATTGTTGGGAAAACGGGATCGGGTAAGAGTACGGTTGCAATGAATATCATGGAAAGTGCCTTGGATTTGTGGTTAGAAAATCCGGAAGAGGCAAGTGGATTTTCGTTATTTGATCCAACACCAGACTTGGCTATCATCGCTTTAAATCGAATGATGAAGGCAGAATTGGATGGGAAGAAAGTTAATTGGGATAAAGTTCGCTTTATTCGTTTTCGAAACACGAAATACCCACCAGGATTAAATCTTTTGCATCGTACAGAATCAGAGGATACAGAAACGGTTATTGATTCGATTATGACGAGTATCAAAACGATTGTGTCAGGCCAAGCCGTTCAAACAGAAAGGATTTTAAAGGCAATTATCGGTACTTTACTCTGTGACACAAGTCAAACGCATACCACGTTAAGTATTATCGCATTTGGAACAGATGAGCTGTTTCGGGAACGAGTGTTAGATAACCTAGAAGGACCAGAGTCGTTATATTATAAACACTTCTGGAAAAACGAAATAGGAAACGCCCTAGAAGACAGCATACAGCCGTTATTGAACCGTTTAGATATATTTCGTAGTACCACGTATTTAAAACGCATATACGGACAATCTGACTTCTCTCTTGATATACGCAAGTGGATGGATGAAGGATACATTATCTTCTATGATTTGTCCGGTATGGGAAATGCAGATATACAGCTGACGATAGGTTATATCAAGAGTCAGTATCATCGCGTAGTACAGCAAAGACCGATTGGGTCTAAATTACACCTTTCTTTTATCGATGAAGCTCATAAAGTGCAAGTGCCAATTCTTCCGAAGATTGTAGCTGAAGATCGTAAATATGGTTTGGGTCTTTGGATTATTACACAACAAATTTCGGGCCAATTAGATAAGGATTTAGCAGATGCGCTCAAGGAAATTGGTGGTAACTTCTTTGTCTGTAGGCAGGGAGAGGCATCGGCTAAAACGCTGGAAGGAATTATGCAAAGACGATTCCGAGCGCAATATTTGCAAGACCTACCAGACCTAGTGGCAGCTGTCCAAACGCAAGATAAGATTGATGGGAAAGCACAAAACGTGTGGTGCACCGTAGAGGTAAAGCCATTAGATCGTTATCTCCCGAATGGCAAAGTTGCAAACTATCAAGATATTAAAGAAATTGAAAAGTCGAATGAATGGACGTTCTCTAAAATTGCAGAATTAGAGAAACGTGGGAAATCGGCTGAAGAACTAGACCAAGAGATTAATGCTTTCTTATTTGGTAAGGAAGCGGCAACCTCAATTAAAGTGAATCTGGAAAAAGAAGAAGAATCGATATTCGCAAGAGCTGAAGAGGAAGCGAAGCAAGAAGAATCGATATTCGCAAGAGCTGAAGAGGAAGCGAAGCAAGAAGAATCGATATTTGCAAGAGCTGAAAAAGAGGTGAACCAAGAAGAGTCACCTGTCATTATGGATATGCCGTTTCCTTGGGAGATGGAGAAGACAGATCATCTTTTCGTAAAAAAGAAGGAAGAAAATGTTTCTTCAGTTGAGACAGAGGATGATAGCAAAGAAGGGTATCCTTTTGAAAATGAAAAAGACGAACCAGAAAAAGAGAAAGATGTGGAATCGAAAGAAGAAAAAAGTATCTTTGACTTTTAATGGTGGGGAGGAGGGGAGTCATGTTTTTAACCACTGAAGATGAACAGTTATTAATGGATATTCACACGCATATCTATTTGGATTTTGAGTATATACGTGCCAAAAATTATCCCGACCATAAAGAAAAATCGATTTATGCTCGGCTTGCAAAATTAGAGAAAGAAAATTACATCAAAAGTGAAAGGCATCCAGTGGCGAGTATTCGAGGGAAGCGAAGGCGATCAGGGAATGGATGTAATATTTATACCCTTGATAAATATGGTGTTGAAATGGTGCGGGAGTTACGTGGTGAGGTGCATTGGAATTATAAATGGTCCAATAGAGTTGCAACGTTTGTCTATCATAGCTTGATGTTGGCTCATGTTGAATATGCCATGTTAGAACAGTCAAAAAAGGAAATTCCAATCGGCTTGAAAGAGTGGATTAATGAAGCAAGAGGGACGTTTCAATACGACAAAAATAAAAGTGCTGTTATTCGTCCGGATGGATTAGCTGTTATTGGTGTGAAAGCCGAAATCGAAGGGAATTATGGCTTGTTTTTGGAGATGGAACGAACATACGGAACAAAAGAAGTTATCGAGAAAAAGCTCCGACGGTATAACGATTTTTTAAGCCGGGAAGAAGCGGTTAAAAACTACGATCGATATGCAGGGCTAACATATCCGGTAGGGAAATGGCGACTAATCTTTATTGCCGGAAATGAGGGGAGACAAAAAGAATTGTTACGGTATATGAAAGAAATGGAGAGTCCCCAAGTACCTGTATATGTCGTGTTATTTGAAGAAGTTCTACAAAATCCATTTGGAGCGATTTATCGGAACATCAGGAATCCGAGTGAGAAAGTGAGGTTGTAAGAAGATGTTTCGATTTGTTCTTTCAACAATTATTTCATTTGTCACGGCAGCCATTGTGCTAGTCGTATCAAAAGATTTTATTTTTCGTAGATTTCCGGAAGCGCAACCGATTTATGAAGAAATAAAGTCTATGTTTCTAGAGATTTATGGAAAATACGGATGGGAAGGGTTACTAGTTGTAACAGTAGCGGTAGTGGGCCTGTCTAAAGCATTTGATAAAAAAGGTTAGGAGTGAAACGGTGTGGGAATAAAAGAAAGGTTAAATTTGTGGAGGGAAAAGAGGCGAAAACCTTTCCGAGTTCCTTCGTATAAGGCGAAGAAAATTGGAAGTATTGTCTTTTGGGTATTCTTCCTTTGGATGTTTATAGTATCAATCACAGGCTTAATTAACATTAATAAGTTGAAGGCCATGGCGCAAAAAAGTCCGGATTCTCAAATACAAATAAAACAAAATGAGACGACAAGGCCAGAAGCAGTTGAATTTACAAAGCAATTTGTAAAAGAATACTTTACTTGGAAACGTGAAGATGTTGAGCGCTCTAATCGAGAAAGTCGTTTGAAACCATACCTACTGGAAGGAACAGATCCGCAAGCAGGTTTGGATATGCATAGTCTTCAGTGGGATGCGAATTATATACAAGCCACTGTTTTACGTGTAAAGGAAACTGGAAATCAAAGCGCAGATATGATTTTAAAAGTAGATTACAAGCTTCATCGTCAAAAAGAAGAGAAGCAAGGCGAAGAAATCAAAAAGGTGGATGAAGGAAAAGACGTTACACAAACTGTTGCTGTACCAATTCAAACGGACGGAAAAGGGTTTATTGTAACAGGAAATCCACAGATTGTGAAAATGGATAATAAGGCGAAAATAAAAGCTGATAAAGATGGAGAAAAGTCAGAGGAAGCGGAATATAAGGTGAAACAAGAAATTAGCGATTTCTTACCGACATTTTTCAAATCTTACACAACAGCGACTCAAAAAGAATTAGAGTACGTGGTACACAATAAAGACATTAAAGGTCTAGAAGGAGCACTTCACTTTGAACGAGTGAAAGATGCAAAAGTGTATGTAGGATCAAAGAAAGACACGTATGAAGTTCATACAAGCGTTGAAATGAAGGATACTGTTTCAGGTTCGAAAATGACAATGAAATATGTATTAACTGTTAAAAAAGAAGCAAAACAATACATCATTACTGATATGAAAGTGAAATAGGAAGGGGAAAATAAAATGAATTTATTAAACAATATGATACTAGGTTTTGGGTTAGATGGAGCGTATGAATGGGTTAAAACACAAGGAGCATATGCACTAGGGATCATTATTATCGGATTAGTTATTTTTTGTGTTGCGAAGCGTGCTTGGGGTTTCCTAGTTACGATTGTGATTGTAGGTGGACTTGGATTCTTCCTTATAGCGGCACCAGAAACTCTAAAAAAAGTAGGGTCATTCTTAGGTGGAATGTTAGGAATGTAAAAAATATAAGGAGGCGTTCTTGCCGATGGAAGAGAAATCAAAACCTTTTATCGTATATACGTTTGGGAGTTATATGAAATATGAACGTCGCCAATATGAATTGTTAGGCTATCGTCTTCCACGACCAGTGTCGTGGAGGATGTTAGGCTATTATGCTTTAGTCGTATTGGTGTTTGTTATATTGAGAGTTTTCCCTTTGACTGCTTGGTTTATTGGGCCAATTGCTGATGAATTTTGGCTTCCATATTACATCATTATTCCAGGTTTTGCAGTATGGGGATTAGATACGTATAAAACTGATGGGAAGTCATTTTTGAAATTTGCTAGATCATGGGTTTTGTTTAAGTTAAGACCACATAAAATGTCACGCTCTATACGATTTGAAAAACCAAAGCAATATGTATTTGAGAGTCCTATATTTATTCGTTTCCACGAATCGGATGTAGTTTCTATTACACCAATGAGTCAAGAGGAGGTAGAAGATTATCCGTTGACTCCAATAGAACAAGATACAAAAGAATTTGAGACAGTGCGATTAGAAAAAGATGAATGGTATTAAGGTATTAACGAAGGAGGAAGAAGGATGAGTAGTCAACATGTAAGAGGAAGTTTAAATGGTGAAAATAAAGGTTTTTACATTGGCCGTGTAATAAGATCGAATCTACCAAAGTTTCTTATTCCTGTACCAGCAGAGGGAATCGTGATGAAAAGAAATACTGTTCAAACGGGGAGTTCGGGAGCGGGATTGAATTCACGTTTAACAATTGAACCGGAAAGTGAGGGGGTTTAATAATGGCATTAAGAAATGTATCAGAGTTTCCGATTAATCATGTAGAAGATAATCTTTGTTTTTGTACAGATCAGCGGGTGTGGAGTATTTACGAGATTGAAGGGTTTGAGTATGAACATCAAAGCGAACGTATGAAAAAAACATACTTTTCGAATCAAAAGTCATTATTTGCACAATTAGAAAGTGATTTTCATTTACTTGTTATTCCAAAAGTAACTGATTCTGACGCAATCATAGATGAACATATTGCAAGATTGAGAGGGCCGTTATCAAATACGGCAAAAACCTTGTTTGAAAAGGTAAAAGTGTACTTACAACAATCGTCAGTTTCAAAAGAAAATACAGAGTACCACTTCTTTTTATTAGTGCAATTAAATCAGGATAAAAGAGAGAAGCAAATAAAAAATCCAGTAATGGAAACAACAAAATTTGTTCGAAAAATGATTAAGGGTTTTACAGATACACCATTTCGGGCAATGGGAATTGAAGAAAATGACCTATTGCAAGAGGAAATTGACGATTATAAAGAAGCAGAAGATGGTATTTATAATCAATTATTAGGGGCATTTAAATTTGTAAGAAGGGCAACACCGCCAGTTACAAGATATTTAATTGAGTATAACTTTACTCGTGGTATGACAGCACCAGAAACAGTAAAGAGTTGGGACATTGGAAATAAGGTTAAGTGGAAAGATGA
>NZ_QOZW01000027.1:0-58229 GCF_008368885.1 Bacillus sp. BPN334
CCTTATGTTAACATCTTCGTTTTTCGATGTCAACTAAGTTTTTCAATTTCTTTTTTGTCGTTTTCTGCGTTTCTGCATCAGCGACGGTTATTAATTTATCATATAATAACCATTAACGTCAACACTTTTTAATAAAAAGTTCTTTTCCTTACATAACGCATACATTCTTCTGCATTAGCGACTCTTCGAAACAAACAAAAAATGATTTTATATCTTTCTTCCATCGCCTTTTTTACAACGTCATGAATACGTTCATCTTCAAAATCAAATAAAAGTTCTTCTAACTCTCTCTTCAATATGTATTCCATTTCTTTTTTCTCTTCTTTCGTTAACATAAACCCAAGCAAATCATCACCTCAATCATTTCTTACAAAGCAATAAACGTTCCGCTCATTTTCCCTTATCAAAATCCTATCATTCATTATATCCACTGCTTACGATATTAATCCTTTGTTCTCTTTTTAATATATAAAGCATATATGTAACTGAAAAGGATTGGACAAAGGGGCGTAATATTATGTTTTTCTTTTTTATTACGAGTAAACGAGCTTTTAAACACATTAGCTTAATAGTGATACTTTCCTTATTTACAGCATGGCTTCTCTTTTTGAAAACATATTCACATGAATCTGCTTTTTCAACTGCGACAGGACCTAAAGTTATTTACAAAGGAGACACCTCTAAAAAACAAGTTGCATTCACGTTTGATATTAGTTGGGGAGACAAAAAAGCAATTCCAATCCTTGATACACTTAAAGAAAGAGACATTAAGAATGCAACCTTCTTCCTTTCTGCTGCATGGGCAGAAAGACACCCTGATGTTATTGAACGCATCATAAAAGATGGACATGAAATCGGTAGTATGGGTTATAATTACACGTCCTACACTTCTCTAGAGACAAATGAAATACGAAGAGATCTTTTACGAGCACAAGATGTTTTTACAAAACTCGGTGTGAAACAAGTCAAACTATTACGTCCACCTAGTGGAGACTTTAACAAAGCAACACTTAAAATAGCAGAATCACTCGGATACACCATCGTCCATTGGAGTAATAACTCAAACGACTGGAAAAACCCAGGTGTAAACAATATCGTTTCCAATGTCTCTACTAATTTAAAAGGTGGAGATATCGTCTTATTACATGCATCTGATTCTGCCCTCCAAACAAATAAAGCTTTACCACTGCTTCTGCAAAAATTAAAGAGTGACGGATATGAGCAAATATCGGTATCACAACTTATTTCTAACACAAGTACAAAAAGTGAAGATGTAAGGTAATTCTTTTCCCTCGTGCCTTCACACATAAAAAGCTCTACTACCTATCATTAAGGTAATAGAGCTTTTTTCATCCCGATATTTGCATTCGTACAACTACCCTCTGTATAAAAACCCAAAACCTCTCTTACTTAAGCCGACTTACTCGTCTTTCCAATTAAACGATGTAATATAAGTAACTGATATGCATTACATAATAAAAGTGGTATCACCATTAAATACAACCAATCTGTATCATTAATACGAAGCGCTGGTACCCACTCAAGAATTGTTACAACAACCATAAAGAACAAAGCGGGCACAAATGCCTTTCTATTTGTTTCTTTACTTTTTATGTAAGCAACAATCGCCCCAAACACAAATAACACACCAGCAACAAGTATGTTATTCCCTAACGAAACTTCCCCATTTGCAATCAATACGGATCTTAAGTACACGAAATCAAATAAAACGAATGCAATAAAGAAGAGCTGGACTGCATTCCATAAAGAAGGTGACCTGAACATCCCCAGTCCAAAACGATGGATTGTTAAATAGGCAAAGAACCCCATTTGACTTATAACACTAAAAATAAATCCTACACCCATCAACCAGAAGGAAACTGCTAAAATCTCCTTTCCGTCGAAATTTTGAAAAAATTTAGCGTACTTGTCCCACTCCAAAACAAACCCAATAATGACCGTGCTAATCCCACCAAGAAACAACGTCGTAAAAAATAGTCGTACCCACTTGCGGCTATTCACAACACATCCCCCATTATCCTTATATTTCTAATTAAATTGTATCAATGACAATTTCAAAAAGCTAGCCATGTTCATGTATAAATTCCTTAAAGATATTTATATTAAAAAGAGAGAACTGTGCTGAAAGGAGTTCCAACTTATGAAACGGATGCTGCTCGTTTTGACTTCTTCTTTTCTATTTCTTGTACTTGTAGCATGTGCACAAGAAAAAGAAGCAAAGTCCGAACTTGATTACGATCAAACAAAGAAAATGATTGTTGATATTTTAAAAACCGATCAAGGTAAGAAGGCTATTCAAGATGTATTAACTGATGAAAAAATGAAACAAGCACTCATACTAGATGAAACAGTAGTAAAGAAAACGATTGAAGATGCAATGGTATCCGACAAAGGGCAACAATTTTGGGAAAAGCTCTTTAAAGACCCTGAGTTCTCATCAAAGTTCGCTAAAAGTATGGGGAAAGAACAAACAACCTTAATGAAAACATTACTAAAAGACCCTGAATACCAAGCTGGCGTTATAGAAATTATGAAAAACCCAGAAGTAGAAAAAATGATGTTACAAACGATGAAGAGCAAAGAATACCGTCAATATTTACAACAAGTATTAACAGAAACTGCTGAAAGCCCACTCTTCCAAGCTAAGATGATTGACATTATTAGTAAAGGTGTAGAAAAAGCCGAAAAAAGTGGATCTGATAAAAAGGAAGCTGGCGGTGAAGGTGGTTCCCAAGACGGTAAAAAGGAACAGCAGTAAAAATAATGATTATAATAATGAGTGGACAATATATGTATTGTCCACTCGTTATTATTTTATTTTTGCGCAACAGCTATTTTATCAATCACTGTCTCAGCTATCGTGCGATAAATAAGGCCTGTCGTATGTGTATCTTCGTATACTGACGGCGCAAAGTCTTCTTTATTCCAATCAGGTTGTTGAAGCGGGATTCGGCCAAGTACTTCTGTTTGAAGTTCTGCAGCCAATTTATCTCCTCCACCTCTTCCAAACACATATTCTTTTTCACCAGTTGTTTTACTTTCAAAATACGCCATATTTTCAACAACGCCAAGAATGCTATGTTCTGTACGTAAAGCCATAGCTCCAGCACGCGCTGCTACAAATGCCGCTGTTGGATGTGGCGTTGTTACAATAATCTCTTTACAAGCCGGCAACATCGAATGCAAGTCTAGCGCAACATCACCTGTGCCCGGTGGTAAATCTAAAACTAAATAGTCTAAATCGCCCCATTCTACTTCTGTGAAGAAGTGATTTAACATTTTCCCAAGCATAGGTCCTCTCCAAATAACCGGTGCGTTATCCTCTACAAAGAATCCCATTGAGATTACCTTTACACCTAGACGCTCCACTGGAATAATTTTATCCCCTCTTACAACAGGACGTTTTTCTATCCCCATCATATCCGGTACGCTAAAACCATAAATATCGGCATCAATGATACCGACCTTTTTACCTAGACGAGCTAGAGCAATAGCAAGGTTAACAGAAACTGTTGATTTTCCGACTCCACCTTTTCCACTCGCTACTGCTAAAAATGTCGTTTTTGAATTTGGCGACAATAAAGATTCAGTTTGCTCTTCTTCCTGTTCCGGTGCAAACTGAGCTAATTCCTCTTCTGTAAATTCCGCAAAGCGAAGCCCTACTGTTGCTGCCCCTAGTTCTTTTACTAACTTTACAATTCCAGATTGCAATTGCATTTGTTCCGCTGTACCGGTTTTTACAATTGCAATTTTAACACTTACATGTTCCTTCTCAGGCTTGACTGTTACCTCTTTAATTGCCCCTGTTTCTTTTAACGTTTTATGTAAAAACGGATCTACAATCCCTTCTAACGCTTCCACTACTTGCTCTTTCGTTACCATAGTTAGCCCAGCCCCCTGTATGAAAAATAACGTAATGTTAATTAAATTTATCTCTCTTTATTTTTGAAATAAATGCGTTTACATTTCCAGTATAACATATTTTCGGAAAACTTCGTTAACGAGAGAAACTCAAAAAATCCTCCTTATTCTGGAGGATTTCCTTTTTCCGTGAAATAACGTAATATACCACGATATACTGCAGCCGCTACCTTTTGCTGATATTTCTCCGAATTTAACATATACCTTTCGTTTACATTCGATAAAAAGCCAGCTTCAATTAGAGCACCTGGTGTTTTCGCATACTTTAATAAATACACATGAGAAATTGTTTTAGCAGAACGATTCGTATTCTCTAAACTCGTTCTCAATTCAGCTTGTATAAATTTCGCAGCACGTTCATTTTCAACCGAAGAACGGTAGTAGAACGTTTGTGCGCCTTTCGATCCACTGCTAGTTAAAGCATTTAAATGAATGCTCGCAAAAAAGTCTACATCAGGTTTATTAATAATCTCTACACGCTTTTTTAAATCCTCTGCTTTACGTCTACTATATGATTTTGTATCTTTCTGAGCTAAATCATAATCTCCCTCACGTGTTAAAATAACTAGTGCACCTTGTTCTTGTAAATAATCTTGTACCTTCTTTGTAATCTCAAGCGTAATATCTTTTTCTATAATATCTTTTCCACCAACAGCCCCTCCGTCTGGCCCACCATGCCCAGCATCTAATACAATCACTTTCCCTGATAAGGGTAAATTCCAAGCTCGCCACGATTTTGTAATTTGAAATTCTTGTTTGACTAAAAAAAACAAAACAACCGCAGCGAGTGCAAAAGAGATAATTCGAATTCTCTTCATACCTTTCCTCCTCCAGCTAGTCCCTCTAATTACTTATATGGGACAAGAGGAAAGTTTATGCTTGTCTTAATGAAGCTTTAATCGATATCTTCTTTCACCTTTTTCATATCCTTCTTGCCACCATAAGCCAATAAACTGCTGACAAGATTCAAAAAGTAATTCCTCATCTTGTAACTTAATTTCCCGCATAGTCATGCTCGTTAAAAATTGGAATAATGTTTCCGTTAATTGTTGCTCTTCTTCTAAGGCTCTATATTTCACATCAAAGAATGATTCACCATAATAACCAAACTTACTGTATCTCGCTCCTAATAAATACGACTCTATCCCTAATTCAATACAGTAATCTTCATACTGACGATGAAGTTCCTGCATCTGAAAGGCATCCCTAATATTTGAACGTAATGTTTTTAATGATAATTCTCGCAGCATCTTCCGTTCATATTTCAACTGCTTTTCTTTTTGTTTTTCTTGTAAGCTGACAATGACATTCATAGTACTTATAAACCTCCCTAATACGTATTAGTCTAAACTTCTAAAGAAGAAGCATACGCGAGAGAATAGCACTAAAATATTCCAAACTACAAAATTACAAAAGAGGAATAAAACATAAAAAAACCCCAACCAAAATGGTTGGGGTTTGTAGTTCGCAAAAATTAACGTTTTGAGAACTGAGGTGCACGACGTGCGCCTTTAAGACCGTATTTTTTACGCTCTTTCATACGTGCGTCACGAGTTAATAGACCTGCACGTTTTAGTGTTAGACGGTATTCTGGATCAGCTTTTAATAAAGCGCGAGAAATACCGTGACGAATAGCACCAGCTTGACCAGTGTATCCACCACCATTTACGTTTACAAGTACATCGTAGTTACCTAAAGTTTCTGTTGCAACTAGAGGTTGTTTCACTACTTCACGTAATGCAGCAAATGGGATATAGTTTTCAAAATCACGACCGTTAATGATAACGCGTCCTTCGCCTGGAACTAGGCGTACGCGCGCTACTGAACTCTTACGACGTCCAGTGCCATAGTATTGAACCTGTGCCAAAGTAAGCCCTCCTTTAATTGATTATCCGCGAAGTTCGTAAACTTCTGGTTTTTGTGCTTGGTGTGGATGCTCTGCTCCAGCATACACGTTTAATTTCTTAGATACTTGACGTCCTAAACGTCCTTTTGGAAGCATCCCTTTAATTGCAAGCTCTAACATTTGTACAGGGTAGTTTGTACGCATTTCTAGAGCTGTTCTTTGCTTAAGTCCACCTGGGTGGTTAGTGTGACGGTAGTAAATTTTATCGTTTAATTTATTACCTGTTAAATGAATTTTCTCAGCGTTAATAATAATTACATGATCACCCGTGTCAACGTGTGGTGTAAATGTAGGTTTGTTTTTACCGCGTAAAATAGATGCTACTTCAGTAGATAGGCGACCTAAAGTTTGACCTTCAGCATCAACCACATACCATTTACGCTCAACTTCGTTAGCTTTTGCCATAAAAGTCGTACGCATGTGTTTCCCTCCTCGTTATCTTTTCCATAGAAAAAATCTATTGTTTATCTTAAACACGATTTCCTTCCGGGGCTAATCGTGGTTTTAGAAACAATACCATATGTTATGATATACTTTTGAGTTTCTAATGTCAAGCAAATGTTACACCAGGATTAGTTGTTATAGTTTACCTGCCATAAGTAAAGTCCATGACCTGGAGCCATCTTTCCAGCAAACTGACGATTTTGTTTCGCTAAAATCTCTGGAATGCTATCAGGATCAAGCTTTCCTTGCCCTACGCTCAGTAACGTACCAACAATAATTCTGACCATATTATATAAAAATCCATTACCTACAAAACGAAAAATTAATTCATCGCCTTGCTCAATTAACTCAATTTCATAAATCGTTCGCACTTTATCTTTTTTGTCAGTTTTTGCCGAACAAAAAGAAGTGAAATCATGCGTTCCAATAAAATAAGGAATCGCTTTTCTTATAGAGCTTATTTCGAGCGGATATGGATATTGATATACGTAATTTCTACGGAATACATCCGCAGTCTTTGATAATAATACACGATAACGATATTCTTTTCTCTCGACACCGTAACGCGCATGAAATTCTTCTGTTTTTTTCTCTACCTGTCTGATAACAATATCATCTGGCAACATTGTGTTTAATGCATTACTCCATTGCCACTCTTCAAGAGACAACGGTGTATCAAAGTGTATGACTTGTCCTTTGGCGTGAACGGTAGAATCCGTTCTGCCCGATGCCTGAACACGAACAAGTTCTCCTTTATGCAATTTCTGCAAAGCTTTCTCAATCTCTTGTTGAACAGTACGATGCTGCGGCTGAATTTGATAACCACAAAAATGCATGCCATCATATGCAACCGTACATTTTATTCTATCCATTTCTCTATTCTCCATTACGATCGCACCCATGCCAAAATACAAGCTAAACAAAGTAAGCTTATAATCGTTACTGTATCGCTTGTTTTCCAGCGTAGTTGCCTAAATTTAGTACGTCCTTCGCCATTTTGATACCCACGTGCTTCCATAGCAATCGCTAAGTCCTCAGCACGCTTAAAAGCACTGATAAATAGAGGAACGAGTAGTGAGATAATAGCTTTCATCCTATCTTTTATCGGTCCTCCTGCGAAATCAATACCACGTGAAGCTTGTGCCTTCATTATTTTACTCGTTTCATCCATTAATGTCGGAATAAAACGAAGAGAAATTGACATCATTAATGCGATTTCATGAACAGGAACTTTTATACGTTTCAACGGCTTTAATAACGTCTCCAAACCATCTGTAATCTCAATAGGTGTCGTCGTTAACGTTAATAATGTCGTCATTAAAATAATAACGAAGAATCGTATAGAAATGTATATCCCTTGCTCTAATCCTTTTTCATGTATCGAAAACCAACCAAGCTGGAATAGTACTTCCCCTTCTTTATTTGTAAAAATATGCAGGAAAAATGTAAAAAGAAAAATCCATAGAATTGGTTTTAAGCCCGAAAGTACATAACGAATCGGCACTTTTGCAAAAAATAAAGCAATGAGTGCATATAAAAATAAAAATCCATATGAAATCGCATTATTTGCTAAGAAAACAACAAATACATATAAAAAGACAATCAGCAGCTTCGTACGTGGGTCGAGTTGATGAATAAGAGACTTCCCTGGAATATATCTTCCAATAATCAACTGCTGCATGATTCATGACCACCTTTTCGTAACACCTGCACAACTTCATGAGTAAGATCCTCTAAAGATAAGGTAGCCTTTGGGATTGAAATGCCAAACTTCTCTTCAATTGCACGTTTATACTTTAAAGACATAGGAAGATCCACGCCAATTTTCTCTAGTTCATCAGCATGTGAAAATACTTCCTCTGCACTTCCTTGCAAAAAGACCGTTCCTTTATGCATGACTACAATCTGCTCCGCATACTTAGCAGCATCCTCCATATTATGTGTTACTAGGATAACTGTAAGACCTTTTTCCTTATGCAGCTTATAAAACATCTCCATAAGTTCATTCTGCCCTTTTGGATCTAGTCCTGCTGTAGGTTCATCTAATACAAGCACTTCGGGTTCCATCGCCAATACACCCGCTATCGCAACACGCCTCATTTGCCCACCACTTAACTCAAACGGTGAACGTGTTAACAGTTCCGGCTCTAACCCTACAAGTTCAATTGCCTCTCTTGCCTTTTGCTTCGCTTCTTCTACAGATACCCCAAAATTAGTAGGGCCGAAACAAATATCTTTCTCCACAGTCTCTTCAAACAACTGATGTTCTGGGAATTGAAAGACAACCCCTACCTTTTTACGTAGTGGCTTTAGCTTTTTTTCTTTCTTTCCTGCCGAAATGAAATGTTCACCAATTTGAACTGTGCCATTCGTCGGCTGCAATAAACCATTTAAATGTTGAATCATCGTCGACTTACCTGAACCAGTATGACCGATAATGGCATAATAGCCCCCACTTGGAAACGACACGTCTACATCATAAAGTGCGCGTCTTTCAAATGGAGTTTTATATTGATAACGATGTTCTACTTTTTGGAATGTAATCTCCAAAGTTCGTTCACCAAGCTTTCCATTGTAAGATGCGTATTTTGCAAGAGAATTTCATTTCTTTTTAATAATTCTGCTATTTTCACTGAAAAGGGTACATCTAATCCAATTTCTTGGAGCATATGAGAGGACTTGAAGATTTGCTTTGGAGTCCCTTCCTCTAATATTTCTCCCTTATTTAAAATAATGACACGGTCTGATTGTGCCGCTTCTTCTAAATCGTGCGTAATTGATAACACGGTAATACCTTTTTGATTAACAAGTTGTCTAACCGTTTCTACTACTTCACGTCTCCCTTGAGGATCTAGCATTGACGTTGCTTCATCTAATATCAAAATAGATGGCTGAAGTGCTAAAACGCCTGCTATTGCCACTCGCTGCTTTTGCCCACCAGATAACGAATGAGGTTCATCATTAAGAAAATCTTCCATACGGACAAGTTTGAGGGCCTGATCTAATCTTTCTACCATTTTCTCTCTTGGCATTCCGATATTCTCTAAGCCAAAGACAACGTCGTCTTGCACTGTCGTTCCAACAAATTGATTATCTGGATTTTGAAATACCATACCAATTTGTTTTCGAACATCCCATACCGTTTCCTCAGATAAAACCATTGTATCATTTACTGTAATAGTCCCTGTTTCCGGCAAAAACAAACCATTCAATAATTTTGCAAGTGTAGACTTCCCTGAACCGTTTTGTCCAATAACAGATACCCATTCTCCCTCATACAAGGAAAATGAAACATCTTTTAATGCATAAGTGGCTGCCCCAGGATATTGAAATGATATATTTTCTGTCCGAAGTTTCTCTTTTTTCAATACAAGGCACCCTTTCCTTCGCCAAGTTAGCCTATTTTTATATTTAAAAAAAAGGGCCATGACCAGTTTCTTGAAAAGAACTGTCCTGCCCTTTTAATTATCATTATACTAACTCGATAATTACCATTGGTGCTGCGTCTCCGCGACGTGGACCAATTTTTGCAATACGAGTGTATCCGCCTTGGCGCTCAGCATAGCGTGGAGCTACATCAGCGAATAATTTTTGAAGTGCATCTTGACCAGTCTCAGCGTTAGCTACTTCATTGCGAATGAAAGCTGCTGCTTGACGACGAGCGTGAAGATCTCCGCGTTTACCTAAAGTGATCATTTTTTCCACTACAGAACGAAGTTCTTTTGCACGAGTTTCTGTCGTTTGGATGCGCTCGTTGATAATTAAATCAGTAGCTAAATCACGTAACATAGCTTTACGTTGCGCACTTGTACGGCCTAATTTTCTGTATGCCATTCGTAGTTCCCTCCTTTGTTGATGGGTTTAAATCCTCAGTCGTCTTTACGTAAACCTAAACCTAATTCCTCAAGTTTATGTTTAACTTCTTCTAAGGATTTACGTCCTAAGTTACGAACTTTCATCATATCTTCTTCTGTTTTGTTCGCAAGCTCTTGTACAGTATTAATTCCTGCACGTTTTAGGCAATTATAAGAACGAACAGAAAGATCTAGTTCTTCGATAGTCATCTCAAGAACTTTCTCTTTTTGATCTTCTTCCTTCTCGACCATAATCTCAGCATTTTGTGCTTCATCAGTTAAACCAACAAAGATATTTAAATGCTCAGTTAAGATTTTGGCACCTAAAGAGATAGCTTCTTTTGGCCCGATGCTTCCATCCGTCCATACATCAAGCGTAAGCTTATCATAATTAGCCACTTGTCCGACACGTGTCTTTTCCACTTGGTAAGTCACACGTGATACTGGAGTATAAATAGAATCAATAGGAATTACTCCTATTGGTTGATCTTCGCTTTTATTTGCATCAGCTGGCGTATACCCACGGCCACGCTTTGCAGTTAAACGCATGCGGAAATGCGCATTTTTTGCTAACGTTGCAATGTGTAAATCTGGATTTAAGATTTCTACATCACTATCATGAGTAATATCAGCAGCTGTGACAATACCTTCGCCCTGCACATCAATTTCCAACGTCTTCTCTTCTTCAGAGTAGATTTTAAGAGCTAACTTTTTCAAGTTTAAGATGATCGTCGTAACGTCTTCTACTACGCCCTCAACTGTTGAAAATTCATGTAATACGCCATCGATTTGGATAGCAGTAACAGCGGCACCAGGGAGTGAGGATAAAAGAATACGACGTAAGGAGTTACCCAAAGTAGTACCATATCCACGCTCAAGCGGTTCAATTACGAATTTACCATATTTAGCATCTTCGTTAAGTTCAACCGTTTCGATTTTCGGCTTTTCGATTTCAATCATTAACTAAACCCTCCTTCAAAACGTCGAAACCCCGGTTAAACAAAGGGATACCCCCTGTCTAACCGAAAGTCCCCCTTAGGCAGTTCCCGATTGTGCACAACAAGCGATGTTTCTGTACGAAATTTCTCGATAATGCATCATATCCATTATAGACAAAAGGGAAAATTCTATACAGAAAAATTACACACGACGACGTTTTGGTGGACGACATCCATTATGAGGAACTGGAGTAACATCTCTAATTGCTGTTACTTCTAGACCTGCAGCTTGAAGAGCACGAATTGCAGCTTCACGACCAGCACCAGGACCTTTAACAGTAACCTCTAAAGTTTTTAAACCGTGCTCCATTGCAACTTTAGCAGCAGCTTCAGCAGCCATTTGCGCAGCGAATGGAGTAGACTTACGAGATCCACGGAAACCAAGTGCACCAGCACTAGACCAAGAAAGTGCGTTACCATGAGTATCTGTAAGTGTTACGATTGTGTTGTTGAAAGTAGAACGAATATGAGCTATACCAGCTTCAATATTCTTTTTCACACGTTTTTTACGAGTGTTTGTTTTACGTGCCATTGTTAGTTCAACCTCCTTTACTTATTATTTCTTTTTATTTGCTACTGTACGACGTGGACCTTTACGTGTACGAGCATTGTTTTTAGAGTTTTGACCACGAACTGGTAAACCACGACGGTGACGAAGACCACGGTAAGAACCGATCTCCATTAGACGTTTAATGTTAAGAGATACTTCACGACGAAGGTCTCCCTCAACTTTAATACGATCGATGATATCACGGATACGTCCTAGTTCGTCTTCCGTTAAATCACGAACTCGTGTTTCTGAAGAAATACCAGCTTCAGTTAGAATTTTTTCAGCAGTTGTGCGACCAATGCCGAATACGTAAGTTAAAGAAATAACAACGCGTTTGTCTCGAGGAATATCTACACCTGCGATACGTGCCATTCTGAATGCACCTCCTTCTGATTAACCTTGTTTTTGTTTATGTTTAGGGTTTTCACAAATAACCATTACTTTTCCACGTCTACGAATAACTTTACATTTTTCGCAGATTGGTTTAACTGACGGTCTTACTTTCATGTCTCGAACCTCCTTAAAGATTACGGAGTGCTATATTATTTAAAACGGTACGTAATACGACCACGATTTAAATCGTACGGAGATAATTCTACCGTAACTTTGTCTCCTGGTAAAATACGAATGAAGTTCATACGGATTTTACCAGAAACGTGAGCCAATACGACATGCCCATTCTCTAATTCTACTTTGAACATAGCATTTGGCAACGTTTCAAGAACGGTACCTTCGACTTCAATTACATCATCTTTAGCCATTCAATAGTTCTCCCTTCTTCAAATCAGTAACATTTTACACTGCTCTGAAATCCCGGAGAGCCAGCTACTTATAAAGTGGTAAGGATTTCGTATCCTGCTTCTGTAAGAGCAATCGTGTGCTCAAAGTGTGCACACCATTTACCATCTACCGTTACCACTGTCCAGTCATCAGATAGTGTTTTTACATATCGTCTTCCTTGATTCACCATCGGCTCAACACAGATGACCATTCCCGGCTTTAATCTAGGGCCTCTATTTGGTGGACCATAGTGCGGGATTTGAGGGTCCTCATGTAAGTCTTGCCCGATTCCGTGACCAACATACTCCCTAACGATCGAGAACCCATTCTCTTCAGCATGGGTTTGAACCGCATGTGAGATATTTGATAATCTTTCGCCTGGTTTTACTTGTTCTAGACCAAGATACAACGATTTTTCTGTGACATCAAGTAGCTTTTGAACAGATTCAGAAATGTTTCCAACTGGATACGTCCATGCAGAATCTCCATGGTACCCATTGTATTTCGCACCAATATCGATACTGATGATATCGCCCTCTTCGAGCTTGCGCTTCCCTGGAATTCCGTGTACAAGCTCTTCATTTACAGAAGCACATATGCTCCCCGGAAATCCGTTGTATCCTTTAAAAGATGGCGTAGCACCATATTTTCGAATCGTCTTTTCCGCTATTTGATCGAGCTCTTTCGTTGTAATTCCTGGAGTAATATGCTGTTTCAACTCTTGATGAGTTAAAGCAACGATCCTGCCAGCTTCTCGCATGATTTCTATCTCGCGAGGAGTTTTGCAGATGATCATTACGCTAAGCCTCCGATGAGAACATCGATATCAGCAAATACTTTATTGATATCTTGCTCACCATTAATGCTTTGTAAGTAACCAAGCTCTTCGTAGAAATCAAGCAAAGGTTTTGTTTGCTTAATATTTACATCTAAACGATTTGCCACAGTTTCTTCATTGTCATCAGAGCGTTGATATAATTCGCCACCACATTTATCGCACACATCAGCTTTTGCTGGCGGATTGAATTCTAAGTGGTAAGTCGCACCGCACTCTTTACAAATACGACGGCCTGTAAGGCGTGTTAATAACAACCCTGAATCCACATTAATGTTTAAAACATAGTCGATTTTTTTACCAAGATCTTTCATAATCTCTTCAAGAGCTGATGCTTGTGCAACAGTTCGTGGGAAACCGTCTAGTAAGAAACCTCTTACGCAGTCTTCCTGACTTAAACGTTCACGAACGATTCCGATTGTAACTTCATCTGGAACAAGTGCACCTTTATCAATAAAAGATTTTGCTTGTAGACCCATTTCAGTTTCAGCCTTCATAGCTGCACGGAACATATCTCCTGTTGAAATGTGAGGGATGTTATACTTGGCAACAATCTGTTCGGCTTGTGTACCTTTACCAGCACCAGGAAGCCCCATTAAAATTAAGTTCATCCTTGTTCCCCCTCAGAGTACATGAGCATGTAGGGAAGACGATTCTTCCCACTTACTCATTGCTTGATAAACCCTTTGTAATGGCGTTTTACCAGTTGGCTTTCTAGCTGCTTCATTGTTTCTAAAGCAACGCCGACAACGATTAACATACTCGTTCCACCAATCTGTGCAGATGGAGGAAGATTTCCCAATTTCGTAAAGATAACTGGTAAGATTGCAATCGCTGCTAGGAAAATTGATCCTACAAAGGTCAAACGATACAAGATTTTTGTTAGATATTGTTCCGTATTCTTACCCGGACGAATACCTGGAACATATCCACCTTGTTTGTTTAGATTCTCTGACATTTGCTCTGGATTAACCTGAACAAACGCATAGAAATATGTGAAGGCTACAATGAGCGCAACATATATGATCATTCCCACTGGGTGAGAATAGTTAAAGTTTGCAATGATCCACTGCGATACATCATGATTCGGGAAGAACTGTGCAATAGTTGGAGGCGTAATTAAGAATGAAACAGCAAAAATGACTGGAATAACACCCGCACTATTTACCTTAAGCGGTAAATGTGTGTTTTGTGCTCCAGCATGATTCCCATTCCCTCCTGTTACACGCTTCGCATATTGAATTGGGATCTTTCTAACAGCCTGTTGAATGAAAATAACACCAACAATAACCGCTAGCACAGCTAGTAAGATCAATGCAACTTTAACGATACTCATGAACAATTGATCTCCGATATTTTGAAACTGTTGTTGATACACTTGAGATATAACACTTGGGATCGCTGCGGCAATACCGCCAAAGATAAGGATGGAAATACCATTACCTACACCTTTAGCTGTAATCTGTTCACCTAACCACATTAAAAATGCAGTACCAGCAGTCAGTACCGTAGCAATGTATAAATAAGTGCTCCAACCAGGATTCAAAATTAATTGCCCACCTACCATACCGTTAAAACCGATTGACATACCAAACCCCTGAATAAACGCAAGAACAATTGTAAAATAACGCGTGAATTGCGTTAGTTTACGACGGCCCATTTCACCTTGCTTCGACCATTCCGAAAATTTAGGAACAACATCCATCTGCAATAATTGCACGATGATGGATGCTGTAATATACGGCATGATTCCCATCGCAAAGATGGAGAAGTTTTTCAAGGCGCCACCGCCAAATGTATTTAGGATACCTAAGGCATTTAATTGATCTTGTGCTTTCAGTACGTCTCCATTTGTAAATGGCACTGGGATAAACGTGCCAATCCTGAATACGATTAACATCGCTAAAGTGAATAATATTTTACGTCTTATCTCAGCAACGCGCATAAAGTTGGAGATTGTACGAAACATTAGATCACCTCAACTGATCCGCCAGCTGCTTCAATTGCTTCTTTAGCACTTGAAGAGAACTTGTGCGCTTTAACAGTTAATTTTTTCTCTACTGCGCCGCTTGCAAGAATTTTAACACCGTCGTTTAACTTGCTGATAACGCCAGTTTCCAGCAATAATTCAGGTGTTACTTCTGTACCATCTTCAAAACGATTTAACGTTGATAAGTTTACAATAGTAAACTCTTTACGGTTAATGTTTGTGAAGCCGCGTTTTGGTAAACGACGGAATAATGGAGTTTGACCACCTTCGAAGCCAAGACGAACACCGCCACCAGAACGTGCGTTTTGTCCTTTATGACCTTTACCAGCAGTTTTACCGTTACCAGAACCGATACCACGACCGACACGGTTACGTACTTTACGAGAACCTTCTGCAGGTTTTAATTCATGAAGTTTCATTCCCAGGCACCTCCTTATATTAATGAGTTATCCTTAAGCTTCTTTTACAGTTATAAGGTGAGAAACTTTGTTGATCATACCAAGAATAGCAGGAGTTTCTTCCTTAACTACAGTTGAATTCAACTTTTTAAGACCTAAAGCTTCTACCGTCGCACGTTGATCTTGTGGACGACCAATTACACTACGAGTGAGGGTAATTTCTAACTTTTTCGCCATTTGTTTTCCCTCCTTAACCTAGTAGCTCTTCTACAGATTTACCGCGTAATTTTGCAACATCTTCAGCGCGCTTAAGTTCGCTTAATCCGTTCACAGTAGCGCGAATCATGTTGATTGGTGTGTTAGAACCAAGAGATTTCGAAAGAATATCTTGTACACCAGCTAATTCAAGTACCGCACGAACAGGTCCACCAGCAATAACACCAGTACCTTCAGCAGCAGGTTTTAAGAATACTTCACCAGCTCCAAAATGACCGTTGATTGTGTGTGGAATTGTTGTACCAACTAATGGTACAGCGATTAAGTTTTTCTTAGCGTCTTCGATAGCTTTGCGGATTGCGTCTGGTACCTCTTGTGCTTTACCAGTACCGAATCCAACATGACCGTTTTTATCGCCAACTACAACTAGTGCAGCAAAGCGGAAACGACGACCACCCTTAACAACTTTCGCGACACGATTTATCGTAACTACACGTTCTTCAAGTTCTAATTTACTTGGGTCAATGCGATGCATCAATTTTCCCTCCTTTGACCATTAAAATTGTAATCCAGCCTCACGAGCAGCCTCAGCTAGAGCTTTAACACGGCCATGGTATAAGTAACCACCGCGATCGAATACTACTTCTTTAACGCCTTTCTCTACAGCACGCTTAGCAACTGATTCTCCTACTTTCGTAGCAGCTTCAGTATTGCTAGTACCGTTAAGAGCAAGGTCTTTATCAAGAGTAGATGCACTTACTAACGTTACACCATTTACATCATCAATAACTTGAGCGTAAATATGTTGGTTAGAACGGAACACGTTTAAACGTGGACGTTCTGCAGTACCAGTAAGTTTAGCACGTACACGTGCATGTCTTTTCTTACGAGTCGCATTTTTATCAGCTTTAGTGATCATTCTTGTCACTCCTTTCTCTCACCTAACGGGTTTACTTAGCAGTTTTACCTTCTTTACGACGAACAACTTCGCCTTCGTAACGAATACCTTTACCTTTATAAGGCTCAGGAGCACGTACAGCACGGATGTTAGCAGCAAATTCGCCAACACGTTGCTTGTCGATACCTTTGATTACGATTTTAGTTGGTACAGGTACTTCAACTTCAAGACCTGCTTCCGGAGTCATTTCTACTGGATGAGAATAACCTACGCTTAAAACAAGTTTATCTCCTTGTTTTTGAGCACGGTAACCAACACCGACTAATTCAAGTCCGCGTGCGAAACCTGCAGTTACACCTTCAACCATGTTTCCGATTAAAGCACGAGTTGTACCGTGTAATGCACGGTGTTCCTTCTGTTCAGATGGACGCTCAACTGTTAGTGTATTTTCTTCAATTTTGATAGACATATCAGCATTGAATTTACGAGTTAATTCACCTTTAGGGCCTTTTACTGTTACAGTATTGTCTTCTGCAATTGTAATAGTAACACCTGCAGGGATTTCAAGAATCTTTTTACCAATACGAGACATGTGGTCACACCTCCGTTCGTTTTAAATATATATTACCAAACGTATGCTACTACTTCTCCACCAGTTTGTAATTGACGAGCGTCTTTGTCTGTCATTACTCCCTTAGATGTAGAAACAAGAGCGATACCTAATCCGTTAAGTACACGTGGTACTTCATCAGCTTTAGCGTAAACGCGTAAGCCAGGTTTACTGATACGTTTTAATCCAGTGATTACACGTTCATTGTTTGCACCATATTTCAGGAAAATACGAAGGATACCTTGTTTGTTATCCTCGATGTATTCTACATCACGAATGAAACCTTCACGTTTTAAAAGTTCAGCGATCTCTTTTTTGATTTTAGAAGCAGGAACCTCTAATTTCTCATGACGTACCATGTTCGCATTACGGATGCGAGTAAGCATGTCTGCAATTGGATCTGTCATCACCATGTGTTTTACCTCCTTCCCATTTGTGGGTTTTACCAACTAGCTTTTTTAACACCAGGAATTTGACCTTTATATGCAAGTTCACGGAAACAAATACGGCAAAGCTTAAATTTGCGGTATACAGAATGCGGACGACCGCAGCGTTCGCAACGTGTATACTCTTGTACTTTAAACTTAGGAGTACGCTTTTGTTTCGCTATCATAGATTTTTTAGCCACGTTTTCGCCTCCTCTACTTAGCGTTGGCTTCCATTATTTTTGGAATGGCATACCGAATTGTGTTAAAAGTTCACGAGCTTCTTCATCAGTTTTCGCTGTAGTAACGATTACGATGTCCATACCGCGGACTTTGCTTACTTTATCATAATCGATCTCAGGGAAGATAAGTTGCTCTTTAACACCTAATGTGTAGTTCCCACGACCATCGAATGATTTCTTAGAAACACCACGGAAATCACGTACACGTGGTAAAGAAACTGATACTAATTTGTCGAAGAACTCATACATTTGCTCGCCGCGTAAAGTTACTTTCGCACCGATTGGCATACCTTCACGAAGACGGAAACCAGCGATTGATTTTTTAGCACGAGTTACAACAGGTTTTTGACCTGCGATTTGTGTTAATTCTTCTACTGCATTGTCTAAAGCTTTTGAGTTAGATACCGCGTCACCAACACCAGTGTTGATTACGATCTTTTCGATTTTCGGTACTTCCATCACAGATTTATAGTTAAACTTGCTCACTAGAGCAGGAGTAATTTCCTTTTGGAACTTCTCTTTAAGGCGATTCAATGAAGTGACCTCCTTTCTTAAGAAAATTATTTATCTAATAATTCACCAGATTTTTTTGCAATACGAACTTTTTTACCATCTTCTACTTTGAAGCCTACACGAGTAGGTTCACCTGTTTTCGGATCTAAAACCATAACGTTAGAAACGTGAATAGGTGCTTCTTTAGTAATAATTCCACCTTGTGGATTTAATTGAGATGGCTTAGAGTGTTTTTTAACGATGTTAACACCCTCAACGATAACACGGTTTTGCTTTGGGAAAGCCACAAGGATAACGCCTTGTTTTCCTTTGTCTTTTCCAGTGATTACCTGTACTTTATCACCTTTTTTTACATGCATCTTAATTCTGCACCTCCTTAGCAAGGCAATACCTTAAATTATAGAACTTCTGGAGCTAAAGAAACGATCTTCATGAAGTTGCTATCACGTAATTCACGAGCTACTGGTCCGAAGATACGAGTACCACGTGGGCTCTTATCGTCTTTGATGATAACCGCTGCGTTTTCATCAAATTTGATATAAGAACCGTCCGGACGACGAGCTCCGCTCTTCGTACGTACCACTACTGCTTTAACAACGTCACCTTTTTTAACAACGCCACCTGGTGTTGCTTGTTTTACCGTAGCAACGATAATGTCACCAATGTTAGCATATTTACGACCAGAGCCGCCTAATACTTTAATTGTTAAAAGTTCACGTGCACCAGAGTTGTCAGCAACTTTCAAACGAGATTCTTGTTGGATCATGTTATGAAACCTCCCTTCGGACTAAAAATTCCGATTCGTCTATTTAGATAATAACCGCTTCTTCAACGATTTCAACTAAACGGAAACGCTTAGTAGCAGAAAGCGGGCGAGTTTCCATGATTTTAACGATATCGCCAAGTTTCGCTTGGTTTTGCTCATCATGGGCTTTGTACTTCTTAGAATACTTAACACGTTTTCCGTACAAGGAATGAGTTTTGTAAGTTTCAACTAAAACTGTAATCGTTTTGTCCATTTTGTCAGACACAACACGACCAGTATAAACTTTGCGTTGGTTACGTTCGCTCACTATGCAAACCTCCCCTCAATTTATCGATTAATTCCGATCTCTCTTTCACGAACTACAGTTTTCATACGAGCAATTGCTTTACGCACTTCACGAATGCGAGTTGGATTCTCTAATTGTCCTGTAGCAAGTTGGAAGCGAAGATTGAACAATTCTTCCTTTAAAGCTTTAACTTTTGTTTCGATTTCGGCAGTGGTTAATTCACGAATATCATTAGTTTTCATTAGATTCACCACCATTTTCTTCACGTTTTACGAATTTACATTTCACAGGTAACTTGTGAGCTGCAAGACGTAATGCTTCGCGTGCTACCTCTTCAGATACACCCGCGATTTCGAACATAATTTTCCCAGGTTTTACTACTGCTACCCAGCCTTCTGGTGCCCCTTTACCGGAACCCATACGTACTTCTAGAGGTTTTGCAGTGTAAGGTTTAGAAGGGAAAATTTTAATCCATACTTTACCGCCACGTTTCATGTAACGAGTCATTGCACGACGAGCAGCTTCGATTTGACGGTTTGTAATCCATGAAGCAGCTTGTGCTTGTAAACCGAATTCACCGAAAGCAATTTCAGTTCCACCTTTTGCACGACCACGCATTTTACCACGATGCTCTCTACGATATTTTACGCGTTTTGGCATTAACATATTATTTTCCTCCTTCCTCAGAAGCTTTCTTTTTTGTAGGAAGGACTTCTCCACGGTAGATCCATACTTTTACGCCTAATTTACCGTATGTTGTATCAGCTTCAACTGCTGCATAGTCAATATCAGCGCGAAGTGTATGAAGTGGAACAGTTCCTTCACTGTAAGATTCTGCACGAGCGATATCAGCTCCGCCAAGACGACCAGAAACCTGTGTTTTAATACCTTTAGCACCTGCACGCATAGCACGTTGAATAACTTGCTTTTGTGCACGACGGAATGATACACGGTTTTCTAATTGACGAGCGATGTTTTCGCCTACTAATTTAGCGTTAAGATCAGCTCTCTTAACTTCTAAAATGTTGATGTGTACACGCTTGCCTGTTAATTGGTTAAGTGCTTTACGAAGTGCTTCAACTTCAGTACCACCTTTACCAATTACCATACCAGGTTTTGCAGTGTGAATTGTAACATTTACACGATTTGCTGCACGTTCGATTTCTACTTTAGCAACAGCAGAATCTTTTAAGCGTACAGTAATGTACTCACGGATTTTGATGTCTTCATGTAATAATGTAGCATAATCTTTCTCTGCGAACCAACGAGATTCCCAGTCACGGATAACGCCGACACGAAGACCAATTGGATTAACCTTTTGACCCATCGATTATCCCTCCTTCTTTTCTGATACCACAACTGTAATGTGGCTTGTGCGTTTGTTAATTTGGCTTGCACGACCCATTGCACGTGGACGGAAACGTTTCAACGTTGGACCTTCGTCAACGAAAACTTTTTCAACAACTAGGTTGTTAATATCCATCTCATAATTGTGCTCTGCATTTGCGATTGCAGATTTTAAAACTTTCTCTACAACTGGAGAAGCAGTTTTTGGTGTGTGGTTAAGGATAGCAATCGCTTCACCCACTTGCTTACCTCGGATTAAGTCTACTACTAAACGAACTTTACGAGGAGCAATACGAACTGTTCTCGCTACTGCTTTAGCTTGCATTGAAGTGCCTCCTCTCATTATCTTCTAGTTTTCTTATCGTCAGCAAGGTGACCTTTATACGTACGAGTTGGTGCGAATTCACCTAACTTATGGCCAACCATATCCTCAGTGATGTATACAGGTACGTGTTTACGACCATCATATACAGCGATTGTGTGTCCGATGAACTGAGGGAAGATTGTTGAACGGCGAGACCAAGTTTTAACAACTTGTTTTTGCTCAGATGCAACTAATTTTTCCATTTTGCTCATTAAGTGATCATCGACAAATGGTCCTTTTTTTAAGCTACGAGCCATTTTGGTGCCTCCCTTCGTGATTGGCGTACGGTTCTAGAAATGAACCGTACTACAATCCCATTATTTTTTACGACGACGAACGATGAATTTGTCAGACGCTTTGTTTTTCTTACGAGTCTTGAATCCAAGAGTTGGTTTACCCCATGGAGACATTGGAGACTTACGTCCGATTGGAGAACGTCCTTCACCACCACCGTGTGGGTGATCAACCGGGTTCATTACAGAACCACGAACTGTTGGGCGTTTACCTAACCAGCGAGAGCGACCTGCTTTACCGATTTTGATAAGTTCGTGTTGTTCGTTACCTACTTGACCGATTGAAGCGCGACAAGCAGATAATACAAGACGTACTTCACCAGAAGTTAAACGTACAAGTACGTATTTACCTTCTTTACCAAGTACTTGAGCAGATGTACCAGCAGAACGAACTAATTGTCCGCCACGACCAGGCTTAAGCTCGATATTATGAACAACAGTACCTACTGGAATGTTGATTAATGGTAATGCGTTACCGATTTTGATGTCAGCTTCTGGGCCAGACATAACTTCCATACCTACTTCTAAAGATTTAGGAGCAAGAATGTAACGTTTTTCACCGTCAACGTAGTTAATTAATGCGATATTCGCAGAGCGGTTTGGATCGTATTCGATCGTAGCAACGCGTCCTGGAATTCCATCTTTGTTACGCTTAAAGTCGATGATACGGTATTGACGCTTATGTCCGCCACCTTGATGACGTACAGTAATTTTACCTTGGTTATTACGACCAGCCTTCTTGCTTAAAGGAGCAAGTAATGACTTTTCTGGTCTGTCAGTCGTGATTTCAGCGAAATCATTCGTAGTCATATTACGACGACCGTTAGTAGTTGGATTATACTTTTTAATTCCCATCTCAATTTCCCTCCTTCTTTAGTAAGAATTAAACGCCTTGGAAGATTTCGATTTCTTTGCTGTCAGCAGTTAGCTTAACGATTGCTTTACGACGACGGCTAGTAAAACCAGCGTGACGACCAACGCGTTTTGCTTTCGGCTTGTAGTTCATGATGTTCACTTTTTCTACTTTAACACCAAAGATCGCTTCAAGAGCATCTTTAACTTCTGTTTTATTAGATTTAACGTCCACATCGAACGTGTATTTTTTTTCAGCCATCATTTCCATAGAACGTTCAGTGATAACTGGGCGCTTAATGATATCACGAGGATCTCTCATTATGCAAGCACCTCCTCTACTTTTTCCACTGCCGCTTTTGTCATGATTAGCTTATCATGATGAAGCACGTCTAAAACGTTTACGCCATCAGCAGTGATTACTGTTACTCCAGGGATATTGCGAGCAGATAACTCTACAGATTCGTTTGCATCAGCAGTTACGATAAGAGCTTTCTTCTCAACAGTTAATCCTTTAAGTACTGCTAGCATGTCTTTTGTTTTTGGTGCATTTAACACTAGGTCTTCAAGAACTACAATGTTGTTCTCAACTACTTTAGTAGCTAATGCAGATTTGATTGCTAAACGACGAACCTTCTTAGGAAGTTTGTACGCATAGCTTCTTGGTGTAGGTCCGAATACCGTACCACCACCACGCCATTGAGGAGAGCGGATAGACCCTTGACGAGCACGTCCAGTTCCTTTTTGACGCCATGGTTTACGACCACCACCACGAACTTCAGAACGAGTTTTTACTTTGTGTGTACCTTGACGTAAAGATGCACGTTGCATCATTACAGCTTCGAAAAGTACAGCTTCATTTGGTTCGATACCGAAAATAGCTTCAGCTAATTCGATTTCACCAACCTGTGAACCAGTTTGGTTATATACAGTAACTTTTGGCATTGGAATTCCTCCTTCCTATTGTGAATTATTTGCTAACCTTCACAGCGCCTTGAACAACTACAAGAGATTTCTTAGCACCTGGAACGTTACCTTTTACTAGTAATAAGTTGCGCTCAGTGTCAACTTGAACGATTTCTAAGTTTTGGATAGTAACTTGGTCTCCACCCATACGTCCAGCAAGTTTTTTGCCTTTGAATACACGGTTCGGAGCAACTGGGCCCATTGAACCTGGACGACGGTGATAGCGAGAACCATGAGACATAGGTCCGCGAGATTGTCCGTGGCGTTTGATAACACCTTGGAAACCTTTACCTTTAGAAATTCCTGTTACGTCAACGATTTCACCTGCAGCGAAAACTTCAACTTTTACCTCTTGACCAACCTCTAATCCGTCCACGTCTGCATCGCGGATTTCGCGAATGAAGCGCTTAGGAGTTGTAGATGCTTTAGCAGTGTGGCCTTGTTCAGGTTTGTTAGTTAACTTTTCACGTTTATCTTCAAATCCTAACTGGATTGCATTGTAGCCATCAGTTTCAGTTGTTTTCTTTTGAAGAACAACGTTTGGATTAGCAGCGATAACTGTTACTGGGATTAACTCACCGTTCTCAGCAAATACTTGAGTCATACCGATCTTTCTTCCTAAGATTCCTTTGGTCATGAGTTACACCTCCTACATTTTTAAGTTATATGAATTATAGTTTGATTTCGATATCTACACCAGACGGTAAGTCTAAACGCATTAATGAATCTACTGTTTGTGGAGTAGGACTCACGATATCGATTAAACGTTTGTGTGTGCGCATTTCGAATTGCTCACGAGAATCTTTGTACTTATGAACAGCACGAAGAATTGTGTAAATAGTCTTCTCAGTTGGTAATGGGATCGGACCAGAAACTGTTGCCCCAGAACGCTTAGCTGTTTCTACAATTTTCTCAGCTGATTGATCAAGAATACGGTGATCATAAGCTTTTAAACGGATACGAATTTTTTCTTTTGCCATTATTTTCCCTCCTTCGTTCGCCTATTTCTAAAATAGACCTTCTCCATGGAAATTTCCCCACACCATGCCATGGCAAAGCGGCCGGGTGTGTCAGCAACCTTCCACTTCATCGCAGTCAAAGACCAACATTGTTTATTATACAATGTTATTCGTCTAGATGCAAGCATCTTTTTGTTTGCATCTGCTTTTCTCTACTTTTGCTATTATACATGGCACTTTAAAGAATTTCAAGTTTTCATCTGCTCTTATTCAACTTACAGTTTATGGATGTTACTTCTTGTTTTATATACTATAGAAGAAACTCATTCAAAGATAGAAAACACACCTCTTCCTTCTATATTAATAAACAATAAAAAAACTCAAGGGAGAATCCCTTGAGTTTTTTAATAATCTATTTAAAGATTACTCAGCAACGATTGTAGCAACTACACCGTAACCTACTGTACGTCCACCTTCACGAATAGAGAATTTAGTTCCCTCTTCGATAGCGATTGGAGCGATAAGTTCGATAGTCATTTCGATGTTGTCACCAGGCATTACCATTTCAGTACCTTCTGGTAATTGGATGATACCAGTTACGTCAGTTGTACGGAAGTAGAACTGAGGACGGTAGTTAGCGAAGAATGGAGTGTGACGTCCACCTTCTTCTTTAGATAATACGAAAACTTCAGCTTTGAATTTAGCGTGAGCTTTTACAGAGCCAGTTTTAGCAAGAACTTGTCCACGTTGGATGTCTTCACGAGCAACCCCACGAAGTAAAGCACCGATGTTGTCTCCAGCTTGAGCTTGGTCAAGAAGTTTACGGAACATCTCTACACCAGTTACAGTTGTAGAAGCATTTTCTTCAGCAAGACCGATGATTTCTACTACGTCACCAACTTTAACGATTCCGCGCTCTACACGACCAGTTGCAACTGTACCACGACCTGTGATAGAGAATACATCCTCGATAGGCATTAAGAATGGTTTGTCAGTTTCACGTTCTGGAGTTGGGATGTAAGCATCAACTTCAGTCATTAATTCAATGATTTTTGCTTCCCAATCAGCTTCTCCTTGAAGAGCTTTAAGAGCAGAACCTTTGATTACAGGAATGTCGTCGCCTGGGAATCCGTATTCAGATAATAGGTCGCGAACTTCCATTTCTACTAATTCTAATAATTCTTCGTCGTCTACCATGTCGCATTTGTTTAAGAATACAACGATGTAAGGAACACCTACTTGACGAGAAAGAAGGATGTGCTCACGTGTTTGAGGCATTGGGCCATCAGCAGCAGATACTACTAAGATACCGCCGTCCATTTGAGCAGCACCAGTGATCATGTTTTTAACATAGTCAGCGTGACCTGGGCAGTCAACGTGTGCATAGTGACGAGTTTCAGTTTCGTACTCAACGTGTGCAGTTGAGATTGTGATTCCGCGCTCTCTTTCTTCTGGAGCAGCGTCGATTTGATCGTATCCGCGTGCTTCAGCACCACCAGCTTTTGCAAGAACTGTAGTGATCGCAGCAGTTAATGTAGTTTTACCATGGTCAACGTGGCCGATTGTACCGATGTTAACATGGGGTTTAGAACGTTCGAATTTAGCTTTAGCCATTCTAAATTCCTCCTTAGTTTATATAGGTTATTTTATATTTAGACTAGAAAGTGAAACTTACGTCCCACTTTCTAAGCTTACATAAGTAGTTATACTTGAACAATCGATAAAAATCAATTATTCACCTTTATTTTTTTTAATAATTTCTTCAGAAACAGACTTCGGTACTTCTTCATAATGATCAAATGTCATTGAGAATGTTCCGCGTCCTTGAGTGTTAGAACGTAATGCCGTTGCATAACCGAACATTTCAGAAAGTGGAACCATAGCGCGAACAACTTGTGCGTTACCGCGAGCTTCCATACCTTCTACACGTCCACGGCGAGATGTTACGTCGCCCATAATGTCACCCATGTACTCTTCAGGAATTACAACTTCAACTTTCATCATTGGCTCAAGAATTACTGGGCTACATTTAGAAACCGCAGCTTTAAGTGCCATAGATGCAGCGATTTTGAACGCCATCTCAGATGAATCGACATCATGGTAAGATCCGTCAACTAACGCAGCTTTGATGTCAACTAGTGGATAACCAGCTAGTACACCATTTTTAAGTGAGTCTTCAAGACCCGCTCCAACAGCTGGGATGTATTCACGTGGAACTACACCACCGACGATTTTGTTTTGGAATTCAAAACCTTTACCTTCTTCATTAGGTTCAAACTCAATCCAAACGTGACCGAATTGTCCACGACCACCAGATTGACGAGCGAACTTACCTTCAACTTTCGCAGCAGCGCGGAAAGTCTCACGGTATGCTACCTGAGGAGCACCAACGTTTGCTTCCACTTTGAATTCACGGCGCATACGGTCAACGATGATATCAAGGTGAAGTTCACCCATACCAGCGATGATTGTTTGGCCAGTTTCTTGGTCAGTGTGAGCACGGAATGTTGGATCTTCTTCAGAAAGCTTAGATAATGCTGTACCCATTTTATCTTGGTCAGCTTTAGATTTTGGTTCGATAGCTACAGAGATAACTGGCTCTGGGAATTCCATAGACTCAAGGATAACAAGACTCTTCTCATCACAAAGAGTATCACCAGTAGTAGTATCTTTTAAACCTACAGCAGCAGCGATATCACCAGCATAAACTGTTGAAATCTCTTCACGGCTGTTAGCGTGCATTTGTAGGATACGACCTACACGCTCACGCTTACCTTTAGTTGAGTTTTTCACGTATGATCCAGAGTTTAACACACCAGAATACACACGGAAGAACGTTAACTTACCAACATAAGGATCAGTCATGATTTTGAATGCTAAAGCTGCGAATGGTTCTTCATCGCTAGACTTACGTTCGATTTCTTCATCTGTATCCGGAAGAGTACCTTTAATAGCTGGTACATCTAATGGAGATGGTAGGTAGTCGATAACTGCGTCTAACAGAATTTGAACACCTTTATTTTTGAATGCAGAACCACAGATTACTGGGAAGAATTCTACAGAAGTTGTAGCCTTACGGATACCAGCTTTAAGCTCTTCTACAGTGATTTCTTCACCTTCTAGGTACTTCATCATCATTTCTTCATCAAGCTCAGCTACCGCTTCAATAAGCTTTCCACGGTATTCTGCAGCTAATTCTTTGTGCTCTTCAGGAATTTCAACACGCTCGATGTCTGTTCCTAAATCGTTACCGTACATGTAAGCACATTCTTCAACAAGGTCAATGATACCATTGAACTCATCTTCAGCACCGATTGGTAACTGAATTGGGTGTGCGTTTGCTTGTAAACGATCGTGGATTGTTCCTACAGAGTATAAGAAATCCGCACCAATCTTATCCATTTTGTTAACGAATACGATACGAGGTACACCGTAAGTAGTAGCCTGACGCCAAACAGTTTCTGTTTGTGGTTCTACACCAGATTGTGCATCAAGTACTGCTACCGCACCATCAAGTACGCGTAAAGAACGTTCTACTTCTACTGTGAAGTCTACGTGTCCTGGAGTGTCAATGATGTTTACACGGTGACCTTTCCATTGAGCTGTAGTTGCAGCAGAAGTAATTGTGATACCACGCTCTTGCTCTTGCTCCATCCAGTCCATCTGAGATGCACCTTCATGAGTTTCACCGATTTTATGAATACGTCCTGTATAATACAGAATACGCTCAGTTGCTGTTGTTTTACCAGCATCGATGTGAGCCATGATACCAATATTACGAGTGTTTTCTAAAGAGAACTCTCTTGTCATTTGGTGTCTTGCTCCTTCCATATATGGATTGGATTTTTTTATTTTAAGTAGCAAAAAAGCCACTTTATATTGTTACACATGTCAGTATGTCCAGTACCCTCATTATGTAAAACGAGCGCCCAACGAAAGGGAGAGGCATTCTCCCTCTCCACACTTCCATAAGCGACAAATAAAGCGGTTTATGCTTACATTTATTTTACGTTGAATCCTACCAACGGTAATGAGCAAATGCTTTGTTAGCTTCTGCCATTTTATGAGTGTCTTCACGTTTCTTAACAGATGCACCAGCGTTGTTAGCTGCATCTAAGATTTCGTAAGCTAGACGCTCTTCCATAGTTTTTTCACCACGAAGACGAGCATAGTTTACTAACCAGCGAAGACCTAAAGTTGTACGGCGTTCTGGACGAACCTCAACTGGAACTTGGTAGTTAGCACCACCAACACGACGAGCACGTACTTCAAGAACAGGCATGATGTTCTTAAGAGCTTGCTCGAATACTTCCATAGGGTCTTTATCTGAACGTTCACGAACGATATCGAAAGCGTTATAAAGAATTGTTTGAGATTTACCTTTTTTACCGTCAACCATCATTTTGTTGATAAGGCGTGTTACTAGCTTAGACTTGTACATTGGATCTGGTAACACGTCACGTTTCGCAACAGGTCCTTTACGAGGCATATTGAGTTCCTCCTTTCATTATAAATTTATTATTTTTTAGCAGGTTTTGGTCGCTTAGTACCATATTTAGAACGTCCTTGCATACGTTTGTCAACACCAGCTGTATCAAGCGCACCACGAACGATGTGGTAACGTACCCCTGGTAAATCCTTTACTCGACCACCGCGAATTAATACTACGCTATGCTCTTGTAGGTTATGACCGATACCTGGGATGTAAGCTGTAACCTCGATACCGTTTGTTAAACGTACACGAGCGTATTTACGTAACGCTGAGTTAGGTTTCTTTGGAGTCATTGTACCAACACGAGTACATACACCACGTTTTTGAGGTGCAGAGATATCAGTTGATTTTTTCTTTAAAGAGTTGAACCCTTTGTTTAACGCAGGTGATTTAGATTTCCATACTTTATCAGTACGACCATTTCTCACTAATTGGTTAATAGTAGGCATTTGATTATCCTCCCTTCGCATGTTTGTATGACCACATATCCAGGTGGTTCATTATTAGTTGAAAACAAAGTTTTTGCAAGGGAGAGCAAATGCTCTCTCCTCACAAAAACAGTTTTAACTTATTATTCCTATTGCTGAAGCTCCCACTTGAATCCCCGAAACTTTTCCAAGCTTACGAACTGATTCAACTTTGGTTATGGGTATGTTATGTTGCAAGGCGGTACGAATAATCATATGGGTTAACCGCATATCAGCATCTTCCGCAATAACAACTTCTTTAACTATACCATTTTTGATTGCCTCCAATGTGCGTTTATGACCAACGACTACATTTTCAGCATTTGACACTTTTTGATAAGACATATAAATATCCTCCAAAGCATCGTTCAGGAGCAACCTTGATTATAGTAACATTTTGACTCATACAATGTCAACTAGGATTAACTGTTTTTATACAAAATTTACGACGGAAAATTTTACTGTTCCACATAAACTTCATCGTTTTCTACATTCATGTCACCTTGTGTTGTTTTTACAAGATCCACTTTGCGATAACGATTCATACCTGTTCCAGCAGGAACAAGTTTACCGATAATAACATTTTCTTTCAATCCTAGAAGCTCATCGCGTTTACCCTTAATCGCTGCATCAGTTAAGACACGTGTCGTTTCTTGGAACGATGCTGCAGATAAGAATGAATCAGTTTCAAGTGAAGCTTTTGTAATACCAAGTAGAACAGGTCTAGCCGTTGCTGGTTGTTTACCTTTCAGTAACACCTTCGCATTTGCATCAGTAAACTGATGGATATCTAGTAGTGTTCCTGGTAATACATCTGTTTCACCCGCATCACTTACACGAACTTTACGTAACATTTGACGTACCATTACTTCTACGTGTTTGTCACCAATTTCTACCCCTTGCATACGGTATACTTTTTGAACTTCACGTAGTAAGTATTCTTGAACCGCCGTAATGTCCGTTACTTTTAGTAATTCTTTCGGATCAATAGAACCTTCTGTTAACTCTTTACCGTGGCTAATTGGCTGTCCTAGAGTTACTTTCAGACGCGCACCGTAAGGAATAGCATACGTACGAGCTTCAACTTCACCCTGTACAACTACTTCTTGGCGATCTTTAACATCGTTAATCGCTGCGATAACACCATCGATTTCACTGATAACTGCCTGACCTTTCGGGTTACGAGCTTCGAAGATCTCTTGGATACGAGGTAAACCTTGAGTGATATCATCTCCGGCAACCCCACCTGTATGGAACGTACGCATCGTTAACTGTGTACCTGGCTCACCGATAGATTGAGCTGCGATAATACCTACCGCTTCTCCTACTTCTACGTCTGTACCAGTTGCTAAGTTACGACCGTAACACTTCTTACATACACCGTGGCGAGTGTTACACGTGAACGCTGAACGAATGTTTACAGTTTCAACACCCGAATTTTCAACGATATGAGCAATATCTTCAGTAATTAGTTGGTTTTCACTAACTAATACTTCACCTGTTTCAGGATGTTTTACAGTTTTTCTTGCAAAACGTCCAACAAGACGATCATATAATGACTCAATTACTTCATTACCCTCTTTAATCGCACCAATTAATAGACCACGATCTGTTCCACAATCATCTTCACGGACAATTACATCTTGTGCAACGTCTACAAGACGACGTGTTAAGTAACCAGAATCGGCAGTTTTAAGTGCTGTATCGGCAAGACCTTTACGCGCACCATGCGTAGAGATGAAGTACTCAAGTACTGTTAAACCTTCACGGAAACTTGATTTAATTGGAAGTTCGATAATACGACCAGATGGATTGGCCATCAGACCACGCATACCAGCAAGCTGAGTAAAGTTCGATGCGTTACCACGGGCACCGGAATCACTCATCATGAAGATTGGGTTGCGTTTATTCAAGGATTTCATCAGTTTTCCTTGGATAACATCTTTTGCATTACTCCAAATAGAGATAACGCGATCGTAACGTTCTTCTTCCGTGATTAAACCGCGACGGAATTGTTTAATTACATTATCTACTTTTGCTTGTGCTTCATGGAGAATTTCATCTTTTTCGCCTAATACAAGAATGTCAGATACCCCAACTGTAATACCAGCTTTTGTAGAGTACTTAAATCCTAAGTTTTTCATGCGGTCAAGCATGCGAGATGTTTCCGTAATTTGGAAACGTTTGAATACTTCCGCAATGATGTTACCAAGGATCTTCTTGCTAAATGGCGCCACTTCTTCGCGACTAGCAATAATTTCTTTAATGTTCGCACCTTTTTCAACGAAATACTCCGCTGGTGTTTCTTTTTCAAGGTTTGAGTTTGTCGGTTCATTAATATAAGGGAACGACTCTGGTAAGATTTCGTTAAATATTAATTTACCAACTGTTGTTAATAGAAGCTTACCTTTTTGCTCTTCAGTAAATGTTACATTATTTACTGAACTTGCAGCAACTGCAACACGTGTGTGCAGATGTACATATCCATTTTGGTATGCAAGTATTGCTTCGTTTGCATCTTTGAAGACCATACCTTCACCGATTGCGCCTTCACGCTCAAGTGTTAAGTAGTAGTTACCTAATACCATATCCTGAGATGGAGTAACAACTGGTTTTCCGTCTTTTGGATTCAAGATGTTTTGTGCCGCTAACATAAGAATACGAGCTTCTGCTTGTGCCTCTGATGATAACGGTACGTGAACTGCCATTTGGTCACCGTCAAAGTCCGCGTTGTATGCAGTACATACAAGTGGGTGAAGACGAATTGCGCGACCTTCTACTAATGTAGGTTCAAACGCCTGGATACCAAGACGGTGAAGTGTTGGTGCGCGGTTTAGAAGTACTGGATGCTCTTTGATCACAGATTCTAAAACGTCCCAAACTTCAGGTTGTACACGCTCGATTTTACGTTTAGCACTCTTAATGTTGTGTGCTAAACCTTTTCCAACTAACTCTTTCATAACGAAAGGCTTAAACAATTCAAGCGCCATTTCTTTTGGTAATCCACATTGGTACATCTTTAAGTTCGGTCCTACAACGATTACAGAACGGCCAGAGTAGTCAACACGTTTACCTAATAAGTTTTGACGGAAACGTCCTTGTTTACCTTTAAGCATGTGAGATAGTGATTTTAATGGACGGTTACCTGGTCCAGTAACTGGACGGCCACGGCGACCATTATCGATTAATGCGTCTACAGCTTCTTGTAACATACGTTTTTCGTTTTGAACGATGATGCTTGGTGCACCTAAGTCCAATAGACGTTTTAAACGATTATTACGGTTAATTACACGACGGTATAAGTCGTTTAAGTCAGAAGTAGCAAAACGTCCACCATCCAACTGTACCATTGGGCGTAGTTCTGGTGGGATAACTGGAAGAACATCTAGGATCATCCAAGATGGGTGATTTCCAGAGTTACGGAATGCTTCTAATACTTCTAGACGTTTAATAGCACGAGTACGGCGTTGTCCTTGCGCTGTTTTTAATTCTTCTTTTAAGAAGTCTACTTCTTTATCTAAATCGATGTCTTGTAGTAGCTTTTTAATCGCTTCCGCACCCATAGCAGCTTGGAATGTGCTACCATATCGATCACGATATGCACGGTATTCTTTTTCAGAAAGTAATTGCTTCTTATCAAGTGGTGTATCTCCACTTTCTGTTACAACATAAGAAGCGAAATAAATTACTTCTTCAAGCGCGCGAGGGGACATGTCTAAGACAAGTCCCATGCGGCTCGGGATACCTTTGAAATACCAAATATGAGATACAGGAGCAGCTAATTCGATATGACCCATACGTTCACGACGAACTTTTGCACGCGTTACTTCAACGCCACATCGATCACAAACTACACCTTTATAACGTACACGTTTGTATTTTCCGCAATGACATTCCCAGTCCTTTTGTGGTCCGAAAATACGCTCACAGAACAAGCCATCTTTTTCAGGCTTTAACGTACGATAGTTAATTGTTTCTGGTTTCTTAACTTCACCGTATGACCAAGAACGAATCTTGTCAGGTGAAGCAAGTCCAATCTTCATATATTCAAAGTTATTTACATCTATCAAGGGGCCTACCTCCCTTTTAGTCTACAGGTTATCCCAATTATTCTTTAGTTGCCTCAACTTCGACATTCAATTTATCTGCTGATTGATGATCATCGTCATCTTCTGTATCACGCATTTCGATTTCTTTATCGTCGCTAGACATCATTTTAACGTCCATACCTAAACTTTGCAGCTCTTTAATCAATACTTTGAATGATTCAGGAACGCCTGGTTCTGGAACATTTTCGCCTTTAACAATTGCTTCATACGTCTTAACACGTCCAACAACATCATCAGACTTCACTGTTAAGATTTCTTGAAGAGTATAAGCAGCACCGTAAGCTTCAAGTGCCCAAACCTCCATCTCACCGAAACGCTGTCCACCGAACTGAGCTTTACCTCCAAGAGGCTGCTGCGTTACAAGTGAGTATGGTCCAGTAGAACGAGCATGAAGTTTATCGTCAACCATGTGCGCAAGTTTGATCATATACATGACACCAACAGATACGCGGTTATCGAATGGTTCACCAGTACGTCCGTCATACAGGATTGTTTTCGCGTCATTTGCCATACCAGCTTCTTCAATCGTGCCCCAAACATCTTCCTCACGAGCACCATCGAATACTGGTGTTGCAATGTGAATACCAAGGTATCTTGCTGCCATACCAAGATGAAGCTCTAATACCTGACCGATATTCATACGAGATGGTACCCCTAATGGGTTTAACATGATATCGATTGGCGTACCGTCTGGTAAGTAAGGCATATCTTCTTCTGGTAAAATACGAGAGATAACACCTTTGTTACCGTGACGTCCGGCCATCTTGTCACCTTCAGAGATTTTACGTTTTTGAACGATATATGCACGTACAAGTTGATTCACGCCTGGTGGCAATTCATCGCCATCTTCACGGTTGAATACTTTTACGTCTAAGATAATACCGCCACCACCGTGTGGTACACGTAGTGATGTATCACGTACTTCACGTGCTTTTTCTCCAAAGATAGCATGTAATAGACGTTCTTCAGCTGTTAATTCTGTTACACCTTTAGGTGTTACTTTACCAACAAGTAAATCTCCATCTTTTACTTCCGCACCAACGCGAATGATACCGCGCTCGTCAAGGTTGCGTAATGCATCTTCCCCAACGTTTGGAATGTCACGTGTAATTTCTTCTGGTCCAAGCTTCGTATCACGAGCTTCTGACTCATATTCTTCAATATGAATAGAAGTGTACACATCATCTTTTACAAGGCGCTCACTCATAATGATCGCATCCTCGTAGTTATAACCGTCCCAAGTCATGAAGCCAACAAGCACGTTACGTCCAAGTGCTAGTTCACCTAATTCCATAGAAGGACCATCCGCAAGAATCTCACCTTTTACAACTTCATTTCCAACACTTACGATTGGACGTTGGTTGTAGCAAGTTCCTTGGTTAGAACGAATGAATTTTTGCATTTTGTAGCGATCTAAGTCGCCTTTTACTGTTTGACCGTCAACTTCTACATAGCGACGTACCCAAACTTCACGTGCTTCTACGCGTTCAACAACACCAGGATGTTTACAGATTACTGCAGCACCTGAGTCTTTTGCTGATACGTACTCCATACCTGTACCTACAATCGGAGATTCCGGATTCATTAACGGAACCGCCTGACGTTGCATGTTCGCTCCCATAAGTGCGCGGTTAGAGTCATCGTTTTCTAAGAACGGAATACAAGCTGTCGCTGCCGACACTACTTGTTTTGGAGATACATCCATGTAGTCGATGCGTTCTTTATTTGTGACAATGTTTTCACCACGGAAACGAGCTACGATATCTTCGCTAAGGAATTCTCCTTCTTCAGATAATTTCATATTCGCTTGGGCTACAACATAATTATCTTCTTCATCTGCTGTTAAGTAATCAACCTGCCCTGTTACAAGACCAGATTCTGGATCAACACGACGGTATGGTGTTTCAATGAAACCAAACTCATTTACTTTCGCGAACGATGATAATGAGTTAATCAAACCGATGTTTGGTCCCTCTGGTGTTTCAATCGGACACATACGACCATAGTGAGAGTAGTGAACGTCACGCACTTCAAAGCCTGCGCGCTCACGCGTTAAACCACCGGGTCCTAATGCAGATAGTCTTCGTTTGTGAGTTAACTCTGCTAATGGGTTTGTTTGATCCATGAACTGAGATAACTGAGAACTTCCGAAGAACTCTTTAATAGATGCAATAACCGGGCGAATGTTAATTAACGCTTGTGGTGTAATTGCATTTGTATCTTGAATCGACATTCTCTCACGAACAACACGTTCCATACGAGAAAGACCGATACGGAATTGATTTTGTAATAGTTCTCCAACAGAACGCAGACGACGGTTTCCTAAATGGTCGATATCATCTGTATCCCCCACTTTGTATAGTAGGTTGAAGAAGTAACTGATAGAAGCAAGGATATCACCTGGTGTGATGTGTTTTACATCGCGAGTAATATTTGCATTACCAATTACATTAATTACGCGTTCGCCTTCTGACTCAGGAGCATAAATCTTAATAGATTGCAGCTCAACATCGCCTTCTACCACTCCACCCATTGGTTTCGCTGTTTTGAATCCAATGTTTTTCTCTAAGTAAGGTAAAATGCGATCAAGTGTACGACGATCTAAGATTGTTCCTTCTGCCGCTAAAATTTCACCAGTTTCTGGATCCACTAATGTTTCAGCTAAACGTTGATTAAACAATCTGTTTTTAATGTGTAGCTTTTTGTTGATCTTATAGCGACCTACATTTGCTAAATCATAGCGCTTCGGATCAAAGAAACGAGACACAAGTAAGCTCTTTGCATTTTCTACTGTTGGTGGTTCACCAGGGCGTAGACGCTCATAAATTTCAAGCAATGCTTTCTCTGTGCTATCTGTGTTGTCTTTTTCTAATGTGTTGCTTAAGTATTCGTTATCACCTAAAAGCTCGGTGATTTCTTGATCAGAGCCAAACCCTAATGCGCGTAACAAAACAGTTACAGGAAGTTTACGCGTACGGTCAATACGCACATATACAACATCCTTAGCATCTGTTTCATACTCTAACCAAGCTCCGCGGTTTGGAATTACAGTAGCAGTAAAACCACGTTTTCCGTTTTTATCCACTTTGCCACTATAGTATACGCTTGGAGAGCGAACTAACTGGGAAACGATAACACGTTCTGCACCGTTAATTACGAATGTTCCAGTCTCTGTCATGAGTGGGAAATCTCCCATGAACACATCTTGTTCTTTTACTTCACCAGTTTCCTTGTTGATTAGACGCACTTTTACACGAAGTGGTGCTGCATACGTCACATCACGCTCTTTGCATTCGTCTACAGAGTATTTAGGTTCACCTAAGCTGTAGTCGATAAATTCAAGCGATAGATTTCCCGTAAAGTCTTCGATCGGAGAAATGTCCTGGAACATTTCTCGCAAACCCTCATCAAGAAACCACTGATAAGAAGAGGTTTGAATTTCGATAAGATTTGGTAACTCTAATACTTCACTAATACGGGCATAACTTCTTCGTTGGCGGTGGCGTCCGTATTGAACTAGTTGACCTGTCAACTGCTTCACCCCTCAAATCATGAGTATTATAAATGCACAAAAAAATTTGTGCAAAATCACAAATAAATACAACTACTGCTATTAGCGTAGTTTTTTTCTCTTAAAGATAAATACGTTGAGTCTTTCTACCTGCTCAAAAAAGAAAAATGGCTTCTATAAGAAAACCATCATTCTGTTTCATAATCTGCTGATTTTACTATCTTTTCCAAGAGAAACAAAAATATACATCTTTCTCAACGCAGAAAATCATATATTGGCATTGTATAATGTTAACATAGCCAAAAATAACCGTCAACGTTTTTTTGATTTTATGATATAATATCCTTTTTTCTTTTCTACAACTTCGACTTCAGAAAATACTTCTTCTAGTTTCTTCAGTGCAGATGGTGCACCTTGCTTCTTTTGAATAACAATCCACAACTCTCCACCTGGAACTAAATACTCTACAGCCTTTTCTAAAATCTCATGCACGATATCTTTACCTGCACGAATTGGAGGATTAGATAGAATAGCAGCATACATACCATCTACATTTTCATAGACGCTACTTTGAAAAATGTGTACATTTCCAATTCTATTGTTAGCGGCATTTTCTTTCGCAAGCTCAAGCGCCCTTTCATTCACATCCACCATGTGAACTTTACGGTCTTGAAACTCTTTCGCCAACGATAAACCAATTGGTCCATATCCACAACCTACGTCTAATATATCACCTTTAATATCTGGCACTTGAAACGCTTCAATTAAAAGACGAGAACCAAAGTCCACTTCGTTTTTCGAGAACACCCCACGGTCAGATAAGAAAGTAAATCGAGATCCACGAAGCGGAAATTCCCATCGCTTACGATCACTTTTACTAGAAGGGTCGTTAGAAAAATAATGGTCTGCCATATGGCCACCTCTTTTCTTTACAGTTAAAAAAAAAGCTCGCATGAGAGCGAGCTTTTTTAAAGCATCAAAAGTTAATTACTTAACTTCTACAGCAGCGCCAACTTCTTCAAGTTTAGCTTTCATTTCTTCAGCTTCCTCTTTAGAAACGCCTTCTTTGATTGCTTTTGGAGTGTTGTCAACTAATTCTTTAGCTTCTTTTAAGCCAAGACCAGTGATTTCACGTACAGCTTTGATAACTTTGATTTTTTGAGCGCCAGCACTTGCAAGTACTACGTCAAATTCAGTTTTCTCAGCAGCAGCTTCACCAGCGCCACCAGCTACAGCTACAGGAGCAGCAGCAGTTACGCCGAATTCTTCCTCGATAGCTTTTACTAAGTCGTTAAGTTCTAATACAGTCATAGATTTAACTGCTTCAATGATTTGTTCTTTAGTCATTGTAAATATCCTCCCTTAAATAGGTTTGTATTGTTTTATAGATAACAAGTAATTATCTTTTAAAAAATTAAGCGCCTTGCTCTTCCTTTTGTTCTGCAACTGCTTTAGTAGCAAGTGCAAGGTTACGGATTGGAGCTTGAAGAACGCTAAGAAGCATAGAAAGTAAGCCTTCACGTGATGGAAGAGTAGCGATAGCTTTAACCTCATCAAGTGTTACAAGTTTACCTTCGATTACACCAGCTTTAATTTCTAAAGCTTCATGTTTTGTAGCGAAGTCGTTTAATACTTTCGCAGGAGCAACTACATCCTCGTTACTGAACGCGATTGCGTTTGGTCCTGTTAAGAATTCGTTTAACTCAGCCATTTCAGCAGATTCTGCAGCACGACGAGTTAAAGAGTTTTTGTAAACTTTGAACTCAACGCCAGCTTCACGTAAGTTTTTACGTAATTCTGTTACTTCAGAAACTGTTAAACCACGGTAGTCAACAACGATTGTAGATTTACTTTCGCGAAGTTTGTCCGCGATTTCAGTTACAACTTGTTGTTTAGTTTCGATTACTTTGCTCATGTTATTACACCTCCTGTAGATTATATAGAAGATGTACCGAAAGTGCACTAAAAACCTCCATGCCCAACTTGTAGACATGGAGGCATATAGTCACAGAAAAAATTTCCGTTTCGTATATTAACACCTAGGTAGGAAATTAAGTCTATTGACACCTACTGTCTACGGTACACTAATTAAATTCACAACATAAATGATTATATAAAAACTTCTTTATGAAGTCAACTTCCAAAATTTACGCTAATGTAGAAACGTCTACACGTACGCCAGGTCCCATTGTAGAAGCAACTGTTACGTTCTTCATGTAAGTACCTTTTGCAGCAGCTGGCTTAACTTTTTGTAAAGTGTCAGCAATTGTTCCGAAGTTTTCTACTAATTTAGCATCTTCGAAAGATACTTTACCGATTGGAACGTGGATGTTACCAGCTTTATCAACGCGGTATTCAACTTTACCAGCTTTGATTTCGTTAACAGCTTTAGTTACATCGAAAGTAACTGTTCCAGTTTTAGGGTTTGGCATTAAACCTTTAGGTCCTAATACGCGACCAAGTTTACCAACTTCACCCATCATGTCAGGAGTTGCTACTACTACATCGAAATCGAACCAACCTTGTTGGATTTTACCGATGTAATCAGCATCGCCTACGAAGTCAGCTCCAGCAGCTTCAGCTTCTTTAGCCTTTTCACCTTTAGCGAATACTAATACACGTTGTACTTTACCAGTACCGTGTGGAAGAACAACTGCACCACGGATTTGTTGGTCAGCTTTCTTAGGGTCAACACCTAAACGGAATGCAACTTCTACAGTCGCATCAAATTTAGCTGTGTTTGTTTTCTTTACTAATTCTACTGCTTCTGTTGCAGAGTAAGCAGTTGCACGATCAACAAGCTTTGCAGCTTCTACGTACTTTTTACCTCTTTTAGCCATTTTTATTTCCTCCTCGAATGTGGTTTTAGCGGAATAACCTCCCACGTTTACGCTTATTTTCAGGTATAACCTGAGGATGCGCGCCATCCATTTATTTAAAAACGATAATCATTTACGATAATAAAGGTTGCGAATTGGAATTCCAGACCCGCAACCTTTTTTAAAAACAAATCGAATTAGTCTTCGATAACGATGCCCATACTGCGTGCAGTACCTTCAACCATACGCATTGCAGCTTCTACACTAGCAGCGTTTAGGTCAGGCATTTTAGTTTCAGCGATTTCGCGTACTTTATCACGCTTAACAGTTGCCACTTTATTACGGTTTGGTTCACCAGAACCAGACTCAATACCAGCTACTTTCTTAAGAAGAACAGCAGCAGGAGGAGTTTTAGTAATAAAAGTGAATGAACGGTCCTCAAATACCGTAATTTCAACAGGGATGATAAGACCAGCTTGATCAGCTGTACGAGCGTTAAACTCTTTACAGAAGCCCATGATGTTAACACCTGCTTGTCCTAATGCTGGACCAACTGGTGGAGCTGGGTTAGCTTTACCTGCAGGAATTTGAAGCTTTACCATTTTAATTACCTTTTTAGCCACGAGACACACCTCCTTAAGTCCGTGATGTGGTCAATTGGACAGTGATTTGCCCTCCCACGTCATATTTTATCTGTAAGGATAAAATCTTTCAAAAAACGTCTCCGGTAACGAAGACGTACTGACTTAAAAGATATTATCACTTTTTACAATTCATTTCAAGTTTCATTTTATAATTTTTCAATTTGATGGAAGTCAAGCTCAACTGGAGTCTCGCGACCAAACATGTCCACAAGCACGCTAACCTTTTTCTTCTCCACATCAATTTCTTCAATAGCACCTGTATAATCTGCGAATGGCCCCTCATTTACACGCACTGTCTCATGAAGTTCAAAGTCGAAATCAACCACTTCGTTATCCATTCCCATATGCTTCATAATGGTAACAACTTCCTCTTCTAATAGAGGTGATGGTTTAGATCCAGAACCAGAAGAACCAACGAACCCAGTTACACCTGGCGTGTTACGTACAACATACCAAGAGTCATCAGTCATGATTAATTCTACTAATACATAACCTGGGAACACTTTTCTTTTCATTAATTTTTCTTTGCCGTTTTTCATTTCTACTTCTACTTCTTCCGGGACAACAACACGGAAAATTTTATCTTGCATACCCATTGATTCTACACGCTTCTCTAGGTTTGCTTTTACTTTATTTTCATATCCAGAATAAGTATGGACAACATACCAACTTTTTTCCATTCATTTAGGACGAGCGTCCTTCCCTCCCTGACGTACATTTTTTTGCGCAAATGAAAAAACCCGTTCACCGGGCTTTTACACAGTTCTTATAAATAACATTATATCATGGATAAGTGCTTCTTATTCAAGAATTAACCAAGAATTAACCGAATTAAAGAAGAAATGCCCATATCAACCACTGCGAAGAAAATCGCAAAGAAGACAACTGTAGCGATAACAGTCGCTGTTGAACGGAGTAATTCATCTTTTTTAGGCCAACTTACTTTTTTCATTTCGCGACCTACATCGCCGAAAAAGTTCGTTAAACGCATCTACGGGACCTCCAGTGTATTATTTCAATTATTTATTTTGTTTCCTTGTGAACTGTATGCTGATTGCATGTTTTACAAAACTTCTTTATTTCAAGTCGCTCTACTGAGCTCGTATCTTTCATCGTAGAGTAGTTTCGATTTTTACACTCTTCACATGAGAGTACAACTTTTTTCCTCATTAGTTACACCAACCTTGTAACATTATGTCCCTAAAAATGTATCATACAACAAAAGACAATGTCAATGACATGCCTTTTGTACTCTCTACAAAAAGAAAACAGGTGATTTTTTACACCTGTAGCATTTGTTATGAATTTAAAGTGGTACTCTCTCTCATTTCCATATATCGTTCCAATTTCCGCTTCACCCTCTGTAAAGCGTTATCAATAGATTTCACATGTCGATTTAACTGTTCCGAAATCTCTTGATAAGAACGACCATCTAGATATAAAGAAAGCACTTTTCTTTCCAAATCGCTTAATAATTCAGATATTTTAGATTCTATGTCTGTATATTCTTCCTGGCTTATAATCATTTCTTCAGGATCCGTTACCTTCGCTTCCGAAATAACATCTAATAATGTCCGATCAGATTCCTCATCATAAATCGGTTTATCTAGAGACACATACGAATTTAACGGAATATGTTTTTGCCTTGTTGCTGTTTTAATAGCGGTAATAATTTGCCGAGTGATACACAGTTCAGCAAATGCTTTGAATGAAGACAGCTTGTCCTCTTTATAATCACGAATCGCTTTAAACAATCCAATCATACCTTCTTGAACAATATCTTCTCGATCGGCACCCACTAAGAAATAAGATCTTGATTTCGCGCGAACAAAGTTCTTATATTTGTGAATCAAATATTCTAGAGCGTCAGTATTACCTTTTCGAACTAACTCAACGATTGCCTCATCCTCTAAATCACGAAATGTAACGTCGCCTACACTTACGAAGCCTGCTTCCACCTTGATCCCTCCGACCGCTATTTATTTAGCAATATTATACAGTAAAAAGATAAAGAGCGTCAATGCTTCAACGCTCTCCTCTTCTTAATTTTTCTAATTTTTCTGTAATATCTTTACTAAATATCTTTCGCATGGCGGGTTGCTTTTCTTTTGTGTCTTGTGTACGCCTTCTTACTTGTTGCTCCATCGCTTGTACTTCCAACTCTAATTCACGTGCAGATTTCCGAAGAGCACCTTGCGCAAATATAACCCATTGTTCCGTATAATCAGAAGTCGCAACATATATTTGCGTATTTATATTTCTAAGCTCAATCGCTAGTTGCTCTATCTTTTCATCTGCAGTTTGATTCTTTCTCGTGAATATGACTTCCACACGCGATTGTTTCATCTTTTTTTCAATACCTTGGACCGTATAAGCATCAAAAACTATCATTACCTTTGTACCTGTGTAACCTTGGTAATCCGCCATCTTATCAATCAGTGCATCCCTTGATGATTGCAAATCTACATCCCGTAGTTTCTTCAAGTCTCCCCAAGCTCCGATAATGTTGTAACCGTCAACGATTAAAATATCGTTCATTTTTTATTTACCAATTTCGTGACGCTTACGATATACCTCATACATTAACAAACTTGCGGCTACTGAAGCATTTAAGGATGTAACTTTACCGACCATCGGTAAAGTAATTAGGAAATCACATTTTTCACCAATAATACGACTCATACCTTTTCCTTCACTTCCAATTACTAATCCAATTGGCATTTTACCATCTAAATTGCGGTAATCCGTTTTCCCTTTTGCATCTGTACCAGCAATCCAAAGTCCACGTTCTTTTAATTCATCGATTGTACGAGATAAATTCGTTACACGTGCAACAGGAATATATTCAATCGCTCCAGTCGATGCTTTCGCAACTGATGCAGTAAGTCCCACAGCTCTTCTTTTCGGAATAATAATTCCATGAGCTCCCGTTGCATCCGCAGTACGCATAATAGAACCTAGGTTATGCGGGTCTTCAATTTCATCTAAAATTAAGAAGAACGGATCTTCGTTACGCTTCTCTGCTACTTTAAATAGATCTTCTAGCTCAGCGTATTGATATGCAGCCACTTGAGCAATTACACCTTGATGGTTCCCCTCAACTAATTGATCTAACTTCTTCTTTGGTGCATGTTGTAAAATAATCTTATTTTCTTTCGCTAGTGCTAGTACAATTTGTATTTGTCCTTTGGCAGCACCTTCCGCGATCCAAATTTTATTAATATCTCTTCCTGATCGTAACGCTTCAATTACAGGGTTACGTCCGATAATATATTCACTACTCATGATGATGTGCCCCCTTCCTTTTCTTCTAAAACATCAATTGCCTTATATACAATTTCGTCTAATCTTTCACGATTATTTAATAAGTGATGATAGCCAATTAGCGCTTCAAAGGCTGTACTATATCGATATGTTTGTACATCAGTATTCTTCGGAACAGTACCTGAATTTGCATTACGCCCTCTTCTTAGTACCGCCTCTTCTTCCTCTGTTAAAAATGCCGTCTCTAATAAATGATAAACAACTTTCGCCTGTGCTTTTGCCGAAACAAAGCTTGTCCCTAATCGATGCAATTGATTAGGACGAACTTTCCCTTTTTGAAGTAGGTGATAGCGGATATATTGTTCATATACCGCATCACCCATATATGCTAACGCTAAGCTGTTTAATTGCTTTGCATCAATCATTCTTATCCTCTTTTCCATCTTGTACCTTGAGCGGTATCTTCTAAAATAATATTACGGTCTTTTAAATCATCGCGAATTTGATCCGATAATGCAAAATCACGATTTTTACGAGCTTCAATGCGCTTTTGAATAAGTACCTCAATTTCTTCATCAAGCAACTCTTCTTGCGCTAATTCTAACCCTAAAATATCAAATAATGTTTCAAGTTGTTTTACGTATGCTTCAATTACAACTGTAGACGTATGTTCTTCCAGTAAATATTGATTTGCATGATTTGCTAAATTATATAACTCAGTGATTGCATTAGCAGTGTTGAAGTCATCATTCATTGCTTCTTCAAATGCAGTCTGGAATTTTTCCAGTTCCGCTAACCATTTCTCATTATGATCTGTTAAATCAGTACTACTTTCCATACGGTGTTTTAAATTACCGTAAGCCGTTTTAATTCTTTCCAGTCCGTTATTTGTACTTTGTAGTAAATCTTCACTGAAATTAATTGGGTGACGGTAATGTACCGATAGCATAAAGAATCTAATTAGCTGTGGATCATATTGCTTAATGATATCGTGAACTAAAATGAAGTTCCCCAGTGACTTAGACATCTTCTCATTATTAATATTAATATATCCATTGTGCATCCAATAACGTGCAAATGTTTTTCCTGTTAATGCCTCAGACTGCGCAATTTCATTCTCATGATGAGGAAATGCCAAGTCTTGACCACCAGCATGAATATCGATTGTATCTCCTAAGTATTTACGCGCCATTGCCGAGCATTCAATATGCCAGCCTGGACGACCTTTACCCCAAGGGCTTTCCCAGAAGATTTCTCCTTCTTTCGCAGCTTTCCATAAAGCAAAATCAAGAGGGTCTTGTTTCTTTTCTCCTACTTCAATGCGTGCACCGTGACGTAAGTCGGCGATTGGTTGATGCGATAATTTACCGTATCCTTCAAATTCCTTCGTTCTAAAGTACACATCACCTTCTGATTCATATGCATATCCTTTATTCACAAGTTCTTGAATAAATTCAATAATGATATCCATATTTTCCGTTACACGGGGATGAACTGTTGCATGTTTGCAACCTAGTGCCGTTACATCTTCAAAATACGCTTCAACGAAACGGTCAGCAATTGTCGGCACATCTTCACCTAATTCATTTGCTGCTTTAATTAATTTATCATCTACGTCAGTAAAGTTAGATACATACTGCACATCATACCCTTTATATTCTAAATAACGGCGTACCGTATCAAATACCATAGGTGGTCTTGCATTCCCAATGTGAATATAGTTATAAACTGTAGGTCCACACACATACATCTTTACCTTATTTTCTTCTAATGGAGTAAACTCTTCTTTTTGACGCGTTAACGTATTATAAATGTGAATAGTCATTTTTATCCTTCCTTTCTCCCTTTACTTCAAGTTGTTTTTTCAATTTATCAAGTTCTACTTCCATAATCTTTAACTTATCAAAAATTGGGTCTGGAAGGTCAGAATGATTTAATTCTTGACCGATCTTTACTCCATTTTGAACAACGACTCGGCCAGGTATACCTACAACTGTAGAATGTGCGGGCACTTCTTTTAATACGACAGACCCTGCTCCAATTTTAGAATTCTCTCCGACTGTAATAGAACCTAGTACTTTAGCACCTGTTGCAATTAATACATTATCCTGAATTGTAGGGTGCCTCTTCCCCTTTTCTTTACCCGTACCACCTAATGTAACACCTTGATAGATCGTTACATTATCACCAATTTCGCACGTTTCTCCAATTACAACCCCCATTCCATGGTCTATGAAAAAACGACGACCAATTGTTGCTCCTGGATGAATCTCAATACCAGTAAAGAAACGACTAACTTGCGAGATCCAACGTGCAATAAAGAAGAAATTCTTTTTATAAAAAGCATGTGCAATTCGATGGGCCCAAACTGCATGTAATCCAGAGTAAGTCAAAATGACTTCGAAATAACTTCTTGCCGCTGGATCCTGTTCAAAAATGACTTCAATATCTTCCCGAAGCCTCTTAAACATCGATGTTCCCTCCCCTTTATGGGCTGCTTTTTCGAGTGAACTAACTCCCTTTACTCCCTACTTATCCCCCTAAATCTTTATACACAGGGATAAAACTTATACTCATATCCACTTTTACGGTATAAAAAAAGACGCCTCTGTCATATTGACAGAGACGCCTTTTAAGCGCGGTTCCACTCTGTTTAGGCTAAAAAAAGCCTCAAACTCATCTCTGATAACGGTGTACACCGCTTCTGCTTACTTTACGCCCTAAAACGTTTCGCAAAACAATTCGCTGTTCAGCAGAAGACTCGAAGGGGCATTTCAAAAATCCGCTTATAAACCACTTCCAGCCTAAAGGTGGTTCTCTCTGTAAAAAGCCTGATTTTCTACTTCTCCTTCTCGTCGCTTTTCCTTATTAGGTTTTAAGTATACTTATTATATTTCTAAACCTAGAAAATGTTAACCAATTACTTTTTGAAGACGATTTAAAACTTTTTCTTTTCCAAGAAGTGCAATAGCATTAGGAAGCTCTGGACCATGTGTTTGACCAGTAGTTGCAACACGGATTGGCATAAATAAGTTTTTACCTTTATGACCTGTTTCCTTTTGCACCGCTTTAATAGCCGCCTTAATTGCTGCTGGTTCCATCGCTTCTAGCGCTTCTACTTGACCCGCAAATGCACGAAGTACTTCTGGTACTTGTTCACCTTTTAATACTTCTTGTCCTTCTTCTTCATGATCAACATGATCTTTGAAGAACATTTCAGAAAGCTCTACAATTTCAGCTCCAAAACTCATTTGTTCATGATATAACGCAATTACATCACGAATCCAAGCTTGCTCTTGTTCACTTAAAGTTTCACCTATACGTCCAGCTTTCACTAGATGCGGTAAGCTTAATTCTACCACCGTATCTAAATCTTGCTTTTTCATATATTGGTTGTTCATCCATTTTAATTTTTGAGAATCAAATAATGCAGGTGATTTTGATAAACGAGCTGCATCGAACATTTTGATAAACTCTTCTTGAGAGAAGATTTCTTCTTCTCCTACTGGCGACCAACCTAGTAGTGCAATAAAGTTAAAGATTGCTTCTGGAAGATATCCAAGCTCTTTATATTGCTCAATAAATTGAATAATAGATTCATCACGCTTACTTAATTTTTTACGGCTTTCGTTTACAATTAAAGTCATATGACCAAATTGCGGAATATCCCAACCGAAAGCTTCGTAAATCATCATTTGTTTTGGCGTATTTGAAATATGATCATCACCACGAAGTACATGTGTAATCTCCATTAAGTGATCATCTACTGCTACCGCAAAGTTATAAGTTGGTATTCCATCTTTTTTCACGATAACGAAATCACCGAAATCATTTGAATGGAATGCAACCTCATCTTTTACGATATCTTTAAACGTGTAGTCGCGATCAACTGGTACACGGAAACGAATACTTGGAATACGTCCCTCAGCTTCAAATTCTTTCACTTGTACTTCAGTTAAATCACGGTGGTTACCTGCATAACGAGGTGTTTCACCACGAGAGATTTGTCCTTCACGTTCTGCTTCTAGCTCTTCTTCTGTCATATAACATTTGTAAGCTAAACCACGCTCTAGTAAATCTTCATATAATTTTTTATAAATATCTAAACGCTCTGTTTGACGATATGGTCCAAATTCACCACCAACATCAACACCTTCATCCCAGTCCATACCGAGCCATTTCAAGTATTTTAATTGGCTTTCTTCTCCACCAGCAACATTACGTTTCACATCAGTATCTTCAATACGAATAATAAACTTACCATCTTGATGACGAGCAAATAAATAATTAAATAATGCCGTACGCGCATTTCCGATATGTAAGTGTCCTGTTGGACTTGGCGCATAGCGCACTCTCACTTGCTTTTCCATAATTGGTACACCTTCCATTCTTAATGTCAACACATTCTATAATTGTACACCAAAAAAATGTGATTATCCATCTTACGAATTAAAAACCATTATTTTTTCTGTAATAAAACAACTGCTTGAGAAGCAATTCCTTCTTCTCTACCTGTAAATCCTAATTTTTCTGTTGTTGTTGCCTTTACATTGATATTGTCAATAGACGTTTCTAATAGTTCACTAATACGTTTACGCATACTTTCAATATGTGGTGCCATCTTTGGCTTTTGAGCAATAATTGTACAATCTAGATTCCCTAACTCGTAACCTTGTTCACGTACAAATTCCCAAACCTTTTGCAGCAATACAGCTGAATCAGCATCTTTAAAGGCAGGATCTGTATCAGGGAAATGCTTTCCAATATCTCCAGCTGCAATCGCACCTAAACATGCATCCGCAATCGTATGTAACAATACGTCTGCATCTGAATGACCAATTAATCCTTTCTCATGAGGAATTGTAATTCCACCAATAATTAACGGTCTACCTTCCGCAAACTCATGCACATCAAAACCTTGTCCAATTCGAAACATTTTTTACATCCTCCTCAAGCTAAACTACAGAGCTTTATGATTCTATATTATATCGCTATCCTTATAAAGAAAAGCCCGGCTGTTGCCGAGCTTTTTTTCGCTATAATCATCACTGTCATTTCTTTTGAACATGAAGGAAACTTTCAGCAATTACTAAATCCTCTGGAGTCGTCACTTTAATATTATAGTAACTCCCCTCTACTACACCTACTTGCTTCCCGATACGTTCTACGAGGCTTGCATCATCTGTACCAAGGAAACAACCCTGTTTTGCACTTCTATGAGCTTCTAACAAAAGAGAAACAGCGAACCCTTGTGGTGTTTGTACAGCTTTAAGCTGAGATCTTTCTACCGTTTCGACAACGATACCCAGCTCTACTTTCTTAACTGTATCTTTCACTGGTACCGCACAAATGGACGCTCCATATTTTTCCGCTGCAGTTAATACATCTTGAATCACTTTATTCGTTACAAATGGACGCGCGCCGTCATGTACAAGAACATACTCAACATCACTAGTATGCTGAATAGCGTTATATACACTATCTTGTCTTTCGGCTCCGCCCTGAATAAATTGTACTGGCTTTTCAATTGGATACTTCTGCATTAATTCTTCAAAATACGGACGTTCTTCTTCGTTAATTGCCATAATAATACTTTTGCATGCTTTATCTTTTTCAAAAGCACGTAACGTATGCACAATAATCGGTACTTCATTAATAAGTAAGAACAACTTGTTTTTACCAGCACCCATCCGCTTACCTTGACCAGCTGCTGGAATAATTAATGTATACATATTAATAATCCTCTACTTATAATGCTTTTTCTAATAATTTACGTTTGGCGAAAATCATGCGCCCAGCCGATGTTTGTAACACACTAGTAACAAGCACATTGAGTTGTGAACCTACATATTCTCTACCATCTTCTACTACAATCATCGTACCATCATCTAAATATGCAACACCTTGATTTTGTTCTTTTCCATCTTTGACAACATAAACACTCAGTTCTTCACCTGGGAGTACAACAGGTTTAATTGCATTAGCTAAATCGTTAATATTTAACACCGTTACCCCTTGTAATTCAGAAACTTTGTTTAAGTTGAAATCATTCGTTACTACCGTTCCACCAGTGATTTTCGCCAACTTTACAAGTTTGCTATCCACTTCTTGAATATCATCGAAATCGCCTTCATAAATTTCTACCGGAATCGGCATCTCTTTTTGAATACGATTTAAAATATCTAATCCTCTGCGACCACGATTACGCTTTAAAGCATCAGAAGAATCGGCAATGTGCTGAAGTTCTTCTAACACGAATTGTGGAATCACAATTGTTCCTTCTAAAAACTTTGTTTGGCAAATATCAGCAATACGCCCATCGATAATTACACTCGTATCGAGAATTTTCCAATGAGTTGTAGATTCTTCTACCTCAGTTTCTTCATTCTCACTATTATTATTTTTCTTCTTCCCACGTTGTGGTAATGTAAATAATCCTAGCAATTCATTCCTCTTTTTAAACCCTACTTGGAATCCTAAATATCCAAGTAAAAGAGTAAAGAACACTTGCAACACTGTACTAATAACTGGAATTGTAAATTCACGAATTGGTATTAAAATTAAATATGCAACAATAAGACCAGAGATTAATCCTAATGTACCAAATAAAACATCCGCTACAGGCGCCTTTACAAGAGCCTCTTCAATATGCTTAATAAGTTGAACAATATAATCTACAAGCCAAAATGTTGTTAAAAATAAAATAATTGCACCAATAATTGCACGAACATACGATCCTTCCAATAAAGGAACAGCACCCATGTCTAATACATTAATAACTTTTGGGATTAAGTAAATCCCTAACGCTCCGCCAATTACTAGAAAGAAGAGCTGTACAATTCGTTTTAACATCCAACCACCTCCTACTCATTATTAACCATTGTTTCGCTAATCAAAACGCCGAATGCAAAAGCGGACGTGTTTTTTTATAAATAGTTTTATTTACCAATATACCATATCATATACCAAAAATGTTCTAGTGTCGTTATATTATAGAATCAATGTAATATTCTTAATTGTGTCTACTCATATAGAGATGCTCTTGGATTCTTTTTAGGCCTTCTCGTATTTTCTTCGCCCTGACTTCTCCAATTCCTTCCACATCATCCAATTCATTAATAGTTGCTCGACAAACACCTTGCAAGGTCTTAAATCGATTAATTAAATTTTCAATGATAAGTGGCGGAACGCGCGAAATTTTGCTTGTGATTCGGTATCCTCTCGGCGTCACACTTTCTTCTAAACTCATTTGTCCTGGGTAGCCAAGCAATTTAACTAAATCGCTATCCTCTAGAAGTTGTGTATTCGCAAGATCTTGTAACTTTTTCAAAATTTGATGATGGTCTTGTGTTTTTTCTTGATAATAATCTTTAATTAATAACGCTGCCTCTGCCTCTAAATCAGCTAGTAGTTCTGTAAGTTGTAAACGAATTAACCTACCTTCTGTTCCTAGCTCATGAATATAGCTCAATATTTCATTTTTAATCCGCAGTACCATTTCAACACTATGTAACACATGAACCACTTCGGACATTGTAACGACTTCTTCAAATTCTAGAATGCCCAAATTCGTAATACCATCATTCCATACAGCCTTATATTTTTCTAACGTTTGAATAGCTTGGTTTGCCTTTGTTAAAATAACACCTATATCCTTTAGTGTATAACGTAAATTCCCTTGATATAGTGTAATTACGTTACGTCTTTGTGAAATAGCCACAACGAGACTACCTGTCTGCTTTGCTACACGCTCTGCCGTCCGGTGGCGCATACCTGTTTCAATAGAATCAATAGATGCCTCTGGAACTAACTGTGCATTTGCAATTAAAATTTTACTTCCAGTTTCATTTAAAATAAGTGCCCCATCCATTTTTGCTAATTCGTATAAACTAGCAGGAGAGAATGCACAATTAATGTGAAATCCCCCATCAACAATACTTTTAATTTGTTCATTATATCCAAGAACAATTAGTCCCCCTGTTTGTGCGCGAAGCACATTATCTATCCCTTCGCGCAGTGGTGTTCCTGGGGCCACGAGCTGTAAAATATTAATCATACTTTTGACACGTTGCTTGTTTTCTTCCATAGCCTAGCCTCCTAATGTCAAACGAAGCGCTTCCCCTAAATTAGATACACCTACTACCTCAATCCCATCCGGAATTGTCCATCCCCCCAAATTTTTTCTAGGAATAATGGCACGTTGAAATCCTAATTTAGCTGCTTCTTGTACACGTTGTTCAATTCTTGATACTCTTCTTATTTCTCCAGTTAATCCCACTTCTCCTATTACTGCATCAGTTGGTGTCGTGGGTTTATCTCTAAAACTTGAAGCAATACTTAAAGCCACAGCTAAATCAATTGCTGGTTCATCTAATTTCAAACCACCTGCTACTTTTAAATATGCGTCTTGGTTTTGCAATAATAAACCTGTTCTTTTTTCTAGCACTGCCATAATAAGCGATACACGGTTATGATCAATTCCCGTCGCCATTCTTCGAGGGTTTCCAAAACTAGTAGGGGAGATTAATGCTTGTATTTCTACTAAAACCGGTCTTGTTCCTTCCATTGAGGCAACTACTGTTGATCCTGCGACTCCAACGGGTCTTTCCTCAAGAAAAATTTCAGAAGGGTTTAAGACTTCCGCAAGACCAAGCTCTTTCATTTCAAAAATACCCATTTCATTCGTGGAACCAAAACGATTCTTCACAGCTCGCAAGATACGATATGTATGATGACGATCTCCTTCAAAGTAAAGAACTGCATCGACCATATGTTCTAACATACGAGGTCCTGCAATTGCCCCCTCTTTTGTTACATGTCCGACGATAAAAATAGGAATTCCTTTCGTTTTTGCAAGTTTCATTAATTCCGCTGTACATTCACGTACTTGCGCTACACTTCCTGGGGCTGACGTCACTTCAGGTAAATGTATCGTTTGAATAGAGTCAATAACAACAAAAGCTGGATTCATCTCTTCAATGTGCGCTGCAATTCGCTGTAGATCCGTTTCTGCTACAACAAATAGATTACTACCCTTTACATGCAAACGATCTGCACGAAGTTTAATCTGCTTTGCTGACTCCTCACCTGATATGTATAGTACATCATATGAAGAATCTGCTAATTGCGATGAAATTTGTAATAACAATGTTGATTTCCCAATCCCAGGGTCTCCACCAATAAGTACTAAGGATCCATCTACAATCCCACCGCCAAGTACACGGTTAAACTCTTGGAATTTCGTTTCAATACGTGCCTCAGATTTTGTTTCTACTTCTGTTAGACGTCTTGGTTTTGTTACTTCCGATTGAATTGCATTGGCATAATTAAGGCGTCTTGATGATACAACCGGTTCCATCTCTTCAACAAGCGTATTCCATTGACCACAACCAGGGCATTTCCCCATATATTTTGGTGACTGATAACCACACTCTTGACATGTGAATTTTGTTTTCTTTTTAGCCATATCGTTTTATATTTCACTTCACTTTCATCTATAAACAATTTATCCTTCTCGTACAAGAAAGAGGGCTATCTCGTAGCCCTCTTAGTTTGTCTATACTTATTTTACCTTTTCAGCACTATGAATGACAAATGATTCCCCTTCAACATCAAAGATAACTTTTTGTCCTTTCTCAATAGCACCTTTTAAAAGTTCTTCCGATAGTCTATCTTCTACATGTTTCTGAATTGCTCTACGAAGCGGACGAGCACCGTATTCTCGGTCAAATCCTTTATCAGCAATGGCTGAAATCGCTCCTTCTGTTAAATGCAATTCAATCTCTTGCTCTTTTAAGCGCTTCACTAACTGATTCACCATAAGTGTTACAATCTCTTGAATATGTTTTTTCTCAAGCATATGGAACACGATAATTTCATCAATACGGTTTAAGAATTCTGGACGAAATGCCTTTTTCAGTTCATCCATTACTTTACCTTTCATATCTGAATAATCGCGGCTCTCATCTTGTACGTTAAATCCAAGATGTTTATTACGTTTTAACGCATCTGCACCAACGTTAGATGTCATAATAACAATTGTATTACGGAAATCAACTGTACGCCCTTTAGAATCCGTTAAGCGACCATCTTCTAATACTTGTAGTAAAATGTTAAACACATCAGGATGAGCTTTCTCTACTTCATCTAATAGAACAACTGAATATGGCTTACGGCGAACCTTTTCTGTTAATTGTCCACCTTCTTCATATCCAACATATCCTGGAGGAGATCCAACTAAACGAGAAGTCGAATGCTTCTCCATGTACTCAGACATATCGATGCGAATCATTGCATCCTCATCACCGAACATAGATTCTGCTAATGCTCTTGCTAGTTCCGTTTTACCTACACCTGTTGGTCCCAAGAAAATAAATGAACCAATCGGACGTTTCGGATCTTTCAATCCTGCTCTAGCACGACGAACAGCTTTTGCTACAGCTACTACCGCTTCATCTTGACCAATAACACGGTTGTGAAGAATGGATTCTAAGTTTAATAATTTATCAGTCTCTGTTTGTGCAAGTTTAGAAACAGGTATACGAGTCCACGTAGAAACGACATTTGCAATATCTTCTACTGTCACTTCTGAGTTTTCTTTTCCTTGTTGCTCTTTCCATTGACGCTTCGTATCTTCTAACTTCTCACGTAAACGTTGTTCCATATCACGTAAGGAAGCAGCTTTTTCAAATTCTTGACTTTGCACAGCTGCATCTTTTTCTTTTCTAATTTCCTCAAGCTTTACTTCAAGCTCTTTTAGATTTGGTGGTGTTGTATAAGAGCGTAAGCGAACCTTTGAAGCAGCTTCATCAATTAAATCAATTGCTTTATCTGGTAAGAAACGATCTGTAATATAGCGGTCTGAAAGCTTTACAGCTGCATCAATTGCATCATCTGTAATAGATACACGGTGATGCGCTTCGTAACGATCACGTAAACCTTTCAAGATTTGAGTTGATTCGTCTAAACTTGGCTCATCAACGTGAATTGGTTGGAAACGTCTTTCTAAAGCCGCGTCTTTTTCAATATATTTACGATATTCATCTAAGGTTGTCGCCCCGATACATTGTAACTCTCCGCGTGCTAAAGATGGTTTTAAAATGTTTGATGCATCAATTGCACCTTCTGCTCCACCTGCACCAATTAATGTATGAAGTTCATCAATAAATAGAATAATGTTTCCAGCTTGACGGATTTCATCCATAACTTTCTTTAAACGATCTTCAAATTCACCACGATATTTCGTTCCAGCTACAACTGTACCCATATCTAGTGTCATAACACGCTTATCTCTTAATGTTTCAGGAACTTCATTATTTACAATTTGTTGTGCTAATCCTTCTGCAATTGCCGTTTTACCTACACCAGGTTCTCCAATTAATACAGGATTGTTTTTTGTTCTACGGCTTAAAACTTCAATTACACGTTGAATTTCTTTACCACGACCGATAACAGGATCTAGACGATTTTCACGTGCAACAACTGTTAAATCACGTGCTAAGCTATCCAGTGTCGGTGTATTGGCATTCGTTGAAGAACCACCTTGGTGACCTGAACTTGCTTCATTACTTCCAAGAAGTTGCAATACTTGTTGTCTTGCCTTATTTAGGCTAACACCTAAGTTATTTAAAACACGTGCTGCTACACCTTCACCTTCACGGATTAAACCAAGTAAGATATGTTCTGTTCCAACGTAAGAATGACCTAATTTACGAGCTTCATCCATAGACAACTCAATAACCTTTTTAGCACGCGGTGTATAATGTACAGTTTGAGAAGCTTCTGTTCCGCGTCCAATTAACGCTTCTACCTCTTTTTGAACCTTCTCTGGACTTAATCCAAGAGCAATTAACGCTTTTGCTGCAATTCCTTCCCCTTCGCGTACAAGCCCAAGTAAAATGTGTTCTGTTCCAATATTATTATGCCCAATACGAATTGCTTCCTCTTGAGATAAAGCTAATACTTTCTGTGCTCTTTCTGTAAATCTTCCAAACATCATAGAAATCCCTCCTACTTGCGCTTAGTTTTTTTCAATACGTAATCGCTCACGGATTAAGGTTGCTCTTCGATAATCTCTTTCTTCTGGTCCTAAAGGTCCACCTGCATATTGTTGTAAAATGCCTGGTTGTGTAAGAACCATTAGCTCAGTCAAAATATTTCTCGATACACCTTTTATATATCCTAAATCAATACCAAGTCGTACATCTGATAAGCAAGTGGCCGCTTCTGCAGATTGAATTAACCGACTGTTTGCTAGTATGCCATAAGAGCGATAAACTTTATCTTCAAGCTCAATACTTGAATTTTGTACAATTAATTCTCTAGCCATTTTTTCTTGCTGTATGATTTGTTGAATGACACTCTTTAAATCTGCAATAATATCTTCTTCAGATTTTCCTAGCGTCATTTGATTTGACACTTGAAATATATTACCTAACGCTTCGCTACCTTCACCGTATATTCCTCTTACTACTAACCCTAATTTTTGAATTACTTGTATAATGCGGCTAATTCTTTTCGTTAAAACGAGTCCCGGTAAGTGAAGCATTACGGAAGCCCTCAATCCTGTACCAACGTTAGTAGGGCAGCTCGTTATATATCCAAGTGATTCATCAAAAGCATACTCAACCTCTTCCTCTATCCAATTATCTATTTGATTGGCACTTTGAAGGGCCTCTGATAACTGCAACCCTGAAAATAAGCACTGTATCCTAATGTGGTCTTCTTCATTAAGCATAACACTAATATGTTCGCTTTCTGATAATAGACATGCTCCATATTCTGTGCCTGCAAGGTTAGGACTAATTAAATGCTTTTCAACTAATACTCTCCTTTGAAGAGGCGTTAATTCATTCATTTTTAATAGTTCAAACTCTCCAAAAGGTTCTACGGTTTTATTTATAAATTCCTTTTTAAATAATTCATGAATCTGTTTAGCTTCTTCTTCGTTTTGCATAGTAGAGAATTGATATTTTTTAAAATTACGAGCCAAACGAATTCGACTACTTAAAACAATATCCGAATCAGGGCCATCCCCCTTCATCCATGGACTAATCGCTTCATTCATAATTTTGTCCAGTGACATAGAACTATTCCCCCTCTCTATGCTCACTAAGCTGATTTTCAAGACCTCGAATTTTATCCCTTACTTCAGCAGCTTTCTCAAACTCCTCTTTCTGTACGTATTGTTTCAGAATGAGTTTTAGTTCATCTAATTCTTTCTTTAAGTGAAGATTTCCTTCTATACGTTCCGGAATTTTTCCACAATGATCTGTATGTCCGCCATGCAGACGTTTTAATAATGGCTTTAAATGTTCCTTAAATGTATCGTAACAAGAAGCACATCCAAAGCGTCCCACCTTTGTAAATTGCTCAGATGTCATCTTACAATCTGGACACCTTAATATACTTGTATTCGAAAGCCCATTTTGTCCTTCTTCAAACATTGTTGATTCACCGTGTAATAACCCAGCAAATAAATCATGGAATGAAAAGTTAGACTGCGGTGATTGAAAGAAAGACGTATAGCCACTTTGTTCTGCACATTGCTCACAAAGATGAACTTCCGTCTTCTGTTCGTTGATTACTTTTGTATAATGTAAAGTTGCTGGTCTTATATTACAGTTTTGACAAGTCATCACTATCCCCACCTTTACAATAGGAACGATCTATCTGATAGTACTTTTCATACATTACTAGATTGTTCACTTTCCTTTATTTAAATAAAAGTGCGTGTTCTTTTTTCAAAACCTCTACAATATTTAACTGCCTTATCTCTTAGTTATTATTCTTTTACAAAAGCTATATTTATTTATATTTCAGTGTTCTTAACATTGCGCATAATATTCGAGCCCTAAGTTCATCTCGAGAAGGAACATCCATTGATAATACAGAACGATCTAGTACACTTAACATAAGTTTAGCTTCACGATTTGTTATGATGCCCTCTTCTATTAAACGTATAATCATACTCTCTGCATTCCCTTGCGCAACGCTATGATCAATCATATGAAGCATTTGATCGATCATGTCTATATCGTCATGCAGTTTGACTTTTATAATGCGAATGTAACCTCCTCCACCACGTTTACTTTCTACAACAAATCCTCTTTCTATCGTAAAACGGGTATTGATTACATAATTGATTTGAGATGGTACGCACTCGAATCGATCCGCAATCTCATTTCTTTTGATTTCAATCACATTATTATTACTTAAGTCAATAACTTGCTTTAGATATTGCTCAATGATATCAGATATATTTCTCATTTATCCGCCACCCTTATTGACTTTGACTATCTTTGACTTTAATTATATACGTATTAATAAAATTTGCAACTCTTTTGCTTATTCACTATCCTAGCCACATTCCCCTGTATTTAATCAAAATAATAATTATTTAAACACATTTTTTAATTACTATGGATTATAAAAGAAAACACGAAAAAACACGAGTCATTTGACTCGTGTTTAATTGCTTGGCGACGTCC
>NZ_QOZW01000028.1:0-3856 GCF_008368885.1 Bacillus sp. BPN334
CCTACTAAACATAAAGTTCGATTCTCTTTTTATCACTTTTTTTAAAAGTACTCGCTGCAATTGTTTTTCCTATTTTTAATTTTTACTAAACAAAGATAACATTATAGCTTTAACTCTTTAAACACTTTGTTACCTGTATACTAATTTTAGTAAGATATTCCTCCTTATTATTAGTTCTTAATGGATTGTAGAAGTAATCTTCATAGGCATTTCCTTCAATAACATAGCCCTCTGATTTGATAAATTCCGTGATATTGTGGTATGCGGATTCAATATCTTTATAAGATCCTTGGTGATAATATATGACATAAATTCCTCCTGGTTTTGATTGACCTGTTTCTAAATCACTATAACAAAATAAGTGATCTACCTCCTCATATCTTTCTTGAATCAGGCTCTCTCTTGTTATCACGGATCCAATAGGAGCAGGAACAAACAAGCCTATTTGCTTGCTAAAATGTTTTACCCAATCGAAATCGGTCATGCTATTTTTCGAATTTACATCGCTTAAGAAAATAGATTTTTTCTGTGTCTTTTGGATATAAACCTTCCCAACTTCAACGTTTTTTCTTTCTTCTTCCATTGAAATAATACCCTTAAAGAAACGACGAATTTGAATTAATTTCTCAATTTCTTCTTCCACCAGAACTGTCTGCTGTTTTGCCATTTCAACAAGTTTGTAAGTGTTGGGAGAATTAAGATATTCTTTTAGTTCCTCAATCGAAACTCCCACTTTCCGAAGAGATTGGAGTGTTGAGAATGTATTAATTTGATCGTAGGTATAATATCGATAACCATTGGGAAGTTTACCGGCAGGTTTAAAAAGATTGATTCTATCATAATAAAACAAGGTGTCTTTTTTCACCCCAAAATAACTAGCAAATTCTCCTGTACTTAAGGTTTTTTCTCTCCAAGTTAAAAACTCCTCTTGACTATAGACTAACTCCACACTTCATACTAGCATAAGCAAACGCATGTTAATACAGGAGGTTTTTATTATGGATTATTTTCACCCCCTCGTCTGGCAGCTGCTCGGTGGTACGACCTTCGCCCGCACAGCTAGCTTTATGACGATACCATTTTTAGCACTTTATTTACAAAATGATTTACATGCCTCACCAATTATGATTGGTTTAGCAGTCGGTATTTCACAATTGACTGCGACATTTGGTGGCTTCTTCGGTGGTTTCTTTACTGACCGGTTTGGCCGAAAAAAATTATCATCATATCGATGTTCTGTTGGAGTATAGTCTTTTATGGCTTTGCATTCGCAAACTCTGTTTGGATATTCGTTCTATGCAATGCTCTCAACGGTATCTGTCGTGCATTTTTTGAACCAGCTTCACAAGCTTTGATGATTGACTATACTGACGAAGATAGGCGTCGTCGCCTATTTTCAATTCGATATACTGCCATCAATTTATCAGCTGTGATCGGCCTTTTGCTCGGTATTGTCATTTCAAAAGCATCATCAATAAGTTTTCCATTCCTTATTACTGCAACGATGTACTTATTGTATGCGATTTTCTTAGTCATCACTTTACGACGTATAGAGGAGCAGAATACGGTCAATGTTACGCAAGATATTGGCGACTTGATGCGTGTTCTTTTACAAGATAGCACACTTATGTTGCTCATTATTGCGAGTGTTATTTGCAATTTCGTATATATGCAAACAGAGGCAACAATGCCACAATTGCTTAATTTAACTATGGCAGACGGAGTAGCATTATATTCAGTTCTAATTGTGATTAATGCTGCAACAATCGTAATTCTTCAATTGCCACTCGGCATTTTAAGCGAAAAAGTAGCAATCAAAACAAGTCTTATTTTCGGGGGCGGACTATTAGCACTTGGTATGTTAATCTTCCACTTCGCTGATAATTGGACACTTTTTATTGTCGGTATGGTTGTGTTCTCACTTGGTGAAATTTTTGTTTTCCCAATGACGAGTGCTATAGTCGAAATGATTGCACCCGCGCATCAAAAAGCAACATATCTTGGTTTTATGCAATTTCAAAACTTAGGTGGCTTCTTAGGCCCAGTGCTTGGTGGCTGGTTGATTATCCATTTTGCACCACAATTGTATTTGGTGATGGTTAGCCTATGCTTAGTAGTTATTATTTGCTACATAGCAGCTTTACGTGGCAAATCATTTCGAATGTCTTAATACAAATAAAAACTGTGGCTACATGAGGTACGGTCACATTACCATAAAGCTAAGGTTTCACACTATTCATTAAGCAAAAAAGACGTTATTCTTACTGTAGAATTATAGGAAAGGATGGCGTTTTTTGTATGTCTAATTCTGTATCTGACGACTTACAATTATTTGCACAGGAGATAAAGAGTCTTTTATCCCCAAATACCTTACAGAATCTAGCTAGAGATGTTGGATTTGTACAGCGAACAAGTAAGTATCAAGCACAAGAGTTAGTAGCTTTATGCGTATGGCTAAGCCAAAGTGTAGCAAAAACTTCCTTAACCCAGTTATGTAGTTGTTTAGAAGTATCAACAGAAGTACTCATCAGTCCTGAAGGACTAAATCAAAGATTTAACGCCGCAGCCGTCCAGTTTCTACAACAAGTTTTAGCCAAACTTCTAAACCAAAAGTTATCTTCAGCTAAGCTAATTTCTTCTCCATATACTTCTATTTTCAAGCGTATTCGTATCTTAGATTCAACTGCATTTCAACTCCCGGATGTATTTTCATCGGTTTATCCAGGTGCAGGAGGATGCAGCCATACAGCTGGGATAAAAATTCAGCTTGAGTATGATTTGTTAAGCGGACAGTTCCTACATATTCATACAGGTCCAGGTAAACAACATGATCGCACTTACGGCTCTCTGTGTGCCCCAACTGTGGCAGCGAATGATTTATGTATCCGAGATTTAGGTTATTTTCATTTAAAAGACCTTCAATATATACAAGATCAAGAGGCCTACTATATTTCTCGTATCAAGTCGAATACACGTATTTATCAAAAAAATCCTAACCCTGATTATTTTCAAGATGGAAGAATTAAGAAAGGTACAGAGTATATACAGTTAGATATGGAGACGGTAATGAACTCCCTTCAGCCAGGACAAACATGGGAAATAGCTAATGCTTATGTAGGAATGATTGATAAAGTGTCAGCTCGTGTAATTGTCCATCGATTAACAAAACAACAGCAACAAAAACGATTACAAGATCAAGCTGTAAGAGAAAAAAAGAAAGGAATGAAGTATTCTCCTCGTAGTAAACGACTCAGTGGTATCAATGTATATATGACAAACACTTCTACAGATATTGTCCCGATGGGACAGGTACATGACTGGTATTCTTTGCGTTGGCAAATCGAAATTTTATTTAAAACGTGGAAGTCATTCTTTCAAATCCATCATTGTAAAAAGATAAAATCAGAACGATTGGAGTGCCATTTATATGGCCAATTGATTGCCATTCTACTCTGTTCTTCTATCATGTTTCAAATGCGCCAATTGCTCCTCATGAAGAAAAAACGAGAGCTTAGTGAGTATAAAGCCATATATATGATTAAAGACTATTTTCTTCTTCTATTCCAAACTATACAAAAAAACACCCAAGAGCTATCAAAGGTGTTACTCCGCCTGTTCAATCTCCTACAGCAAAACGGGCGGAAATCTCATCGATATGAGAAAAAAACGGTCTTTGATATATTAGGTGTCGTTTACAATTGTACCATGTCTGATAATCAAGCCGCTTAATTCAAAAAAGTGAAACCCGTTAGGGTTTATTTCGTATGCAAATCTTTCAATCACCTACACTTGCCCTTTAGAAAAAGAAACAATCTCGCCTAAAATTGACTTTGCATAAGCTTAGCTTGATAGCGAT
>NZ_QOZW01000029.1:0-15841 GCF_008368885.1 Bacillus sp. BPN334
TCAGTTTTCAAAGAACTACTTGGTCGCTCATTTGCGACTCCCTTATGTTAACATCTTCATGTTTCAATGTCAACTAAGTTTTTCATTTCGTTTGCCACGTTCTGCGTTATTGCATCGGCGACTTGTTCTATATTACACCTCTATACTCTAATCGTCAACATATTTTTCTAAAAAAATATAAAAAGGCTTATTTCTTTTAAAATAAACCTTTTTATCAAATATCATTCTATTCATTTATTATTTTTCTATAATTGGTAACGAAACGATAAACTGAATAATACCATCCTCATATTCCGCTCGAATACTGCCACCTTGCAACTCAACAATACTTTTCGCAATCGCTAATCCAAGTCCCGATCCTTCTGTTACTCTACTTCTAGATTGATCCTTCTTATAAAATCGTTCAAACAAACTCCCTAACTCTTCTCTCGTAAACTCTTCACTATGATTCGCAATTACAATTTGTATATCCCGGCGCTGCCTTTGAAGAGAAACTTTTATCTCCCCATCATCTTTACTATACTTAATCGCGTTCATTAATAAATTATCAAACACACGAACCATCTTTTCCGAATCAACCGCTGCATAGGCACGTTCCTCAGGAAACTTCTTAACAAACGTAAGTCCATGCTCTTCTGCTTGCGGTACTAACTCTTCTATTAATTGCTCCAATAACTCATTTATACAAACCTCTTGTTTTTCTAATATAACTTGCTCATTTGTTAACTTCGTATACTCAAATAAATCTTCTATTAAATTCTTTAACTGCTCCGACTTCGCAAAAGCAATTCTCGTATACTCATCATGTTGTTCTTTATTTTCATATTTAGAATCTCGAAGTAATCGCAAGTAACCCATTATAGAAGTCAGTGGTGTACGTAAATCGTGTGACACATTCGTAATAAGCTCATTCTTTTGCTTCTCTAATTTACGTTCCTTTTCTATATTATTCATAAGCTCTTCCGCCATATTATTAATATTCTCAGTTAAAGACGCAATCTCATCTTCACCTTTTTTCTCAATACGATACGCTAAATTTCCTTTTTCTATTTCCTTTACACCTTGCGCCATCGCTTCAATTTGCTTCATCTTTCTCTTTGTTATATAGAAGAAAGAGAAAATAAATACAAGTACACCTATGAAAAATGGAAACGGTCCTTCTTGCGTATCATATATTACTTCACCTTCCGGAATGCCACTAACAAACATGTATAAATTCTTATCTTCTATTGTAATAGGTGCAAAAGCTATAAATTCTTTTCTTGTACTTTCAAATTCTTTTCTACCATTCATATAATTAATCGCAAACGATGATGCATTACGAATTGTATTATGCAAATCAATTTGTTCTTCTTGCGCCTGCTTCGTCTTATATAAAACTTTTCCACTCTCGTCAGTAACCAACACTTTTAAAGCTCTAGAGTTTTGTTCTAAATTTTGATTCTCTATTTCAATCATACTTGATATAGCTTCTAATTTATTTTCATGAACTGAACTATTTGCCACACTTTGGGCTTGTTGATTAATTTGCTCCATACCAGACCGATAATCGATTGTCGCCTGCCGATTCGCATTCTCAAAAAAAGGTGCTGCTGCTTTTGCTGACAAAATCCCTAACAACGCACAAGCAGTAAACGCAGTAATAAGTTGAATGCGTACACTCCGCTTCACCCTCTTCACTAGCTTTTCAATTAATTCTCTAGTTTTCCTAATATAAGTAAATGGATTAAATATCTTTTTCAATCTTATATCCCACTCCCCATACAGTTTTTATATATCTAGGCTTCCTTGGATTCTCCTCAATCTTCTCACGCACTTTCCGAATATGAACCATTACCGTGTTATCCGACTGGAAAGATCTTTCATTCCAAACCTTTTCATAAATTTGTTCCGCACTAAAGACCATACCCGGGTTACGAGCTAGTAATTCTAAAATTGAAAATTCCCTCGGTGTCAATTTCACTTCTTCTCCATCCACAATAACTTTATGGGTTGAAATGTTTATTTTCATCTCTCCAATTTCTAACTCGTCCTCATTTTGAATAGCAAAACCATTCATCTTCATATAACGACGTAACTGAGATTTAATTCTTGCGATTAACTCTAACGGATTAAATGGTTTCGTTACGTAATCATCTGCACCTGTAGTTAATCCTAAAATCTTGTCCATATCTTGCGTTTTCGCCGAAAGCATAATAATCGGCATTTCTTTCGATTCTCTTACTTTCATACACATATGAATACCATCTACTTTCGGCATCATAATATCCAATACGACTAGATGCACTTCATTTTCTTCTAATAGGCGTAATCCTTCTTCACCATCTCCTGCTTGCAATACTTTATATCCTTCATTCTTTAAATAGATTGTAATTAAATTTCGAATTTCTTTTTCATCATCTACGACAAGTATTGTTTCGTGTGCCACAATATCTCCCCCATCACTTTTTTAATCCCTAACTTCTATTATAGGAAAACTTCTGAAGAAAAACGCTCGGAAATCCTTAAGATTTTCTGAAGACGCAAAAAAGGTCTAGACTCCCCTTAAGTCTAGACCTTTCAAAAAACCCCTTTTATTTACGAACGTAGATGAAATATAGTACGAATAACACTCCCATAACATACATAATTGGATGAATCTCTTTACGACGACCACTTACTACCATTGTAATTGGATAGAAGATAAACCCGATTGCAATCCCTGTCGCAATACTATACGTAAGTGGCATTGAAATGATTGTAAAGAATGCTGGTACTGCAATCTCGAACTTCTTCCAATCAATTTCGCCTAAAGATGAAACCATTAAGATTCCTACAATAATTAAAGCTGGTGCCGTTACAGCTGGTGTTACAACGCTTAATAATGGCGAGAAGAATAGTGCCAGTAAGAAGAACCCTGCTGTTACAACTGCTGTAAATCCAGAACGTCCACCCGCTGCTACCCCAGCAGAAGATTCAATGTAAGACGTTGTTGTTGATGTACCTAAGATTGCACCGATTACAGTTGCAATCGCATCTGCAAATAATGCTTTTCCTGCACGTGGTAATTTATTGTTCTTCATTAATCCAGCTTGATTCGCAACCGCTACAAGTGTACCTGCTGTATCAAAGAAATCGATGAAGAAGAACGTTATAATAACAATCACCATTTGAACAGTGAAAATATCTCCGAAGTGAGTTAACGCCACACCGAACGTTGGTTCTAGACTCGGTATTGCTCCCACTACCGCTTTCGGAGTATCAATTAATCCTGTCGCTACTCCTAAGATTGCTGTAAGAATCATACCGTAGAAAACTGCACCATTTATTTTCTTAATCATGAAGATGATTGTCGTAACAACCCCGAAGATTGCTAGTAACGTTGTGCCCTTTGTTAAATCCCCCAACCCAACAAGAACAGCATCATTTTTCACGATAATTCCGGCATTTTGGAATCCAAGGAAGGCAATGAACAATCCGATACCTGCCGCTACTGCAAACTTTAACTCTGTTGGAATTGCATTAATGATTTTTTCACGAATACCTGAAGCTGTAAGAATAATAAAGATAATACCTGACATTAATGTTCCAGCAATTGCTGTTTGCCACGGAATACCCATCGTTAACACTGCCGTATAAGCAAAGAACGCGTTAATTCCCATCCCCGGCGCCAAAGCAATCGGATACTTCGCGAAGATCCCCATAATTAACGAACCAATCGCTGCTGCTAATGCTGTAGCAACGAATACTGCACCTGGATCCATTCCTGTACCTGCTGGTAACCCTTTAACATTTCCAAGTGACAGCGTAGCAGGATTGACAAATAATACATAAGCCATAGATAAAAATGTCGTTAAACCTGCTATGAACTCTGTTTTATAATTTGTACCGAGTTCATCAAACTGAAAATAGCGTTTCATCTTACGTTTCCCCCGTTATATGATTACTCGCCGTAATCTCCCTAGCCCTCTTTTATCTATTAAAAATAAAAAAGGCTTCCATTGCATATACATGGAAGCGTTCTATGAATAAAGACAAGTTTCCCCTCATCTTTATCTAAACGCCTCGTAGTCAAGCCATTTACGGTAGCTAGGTAGAAACTTTCGGGCCATATCCCCGATATTATACGACGGCATAATATTCACTTTTCGTTTGAATTACATACTCATATTAACTCGAGGAGGTGGTTTTGTCAATTTAAAAACGAACATTTTTATAAACTTTTATAATTTCGTTCGTATTAAGGGTGAAAATACAAAAGATCCATCTATGCATGAGCAATAGATGGATCTTTTTTTATAATATTATTCCCACTCAATAGTTGCTGGTGGCTTGCTTGTTATATCATACACGATACGGTTAACGTGTTTTACTTCGTTTACGATACGTACAGAGATTTTCTCTAATACGTCCCAAGGGATACGTGCCCAGTCAGCTGTCATACCATCGATAGAAGTTACTGCGCGGATACCTACTGTGTAATCGTAAGTACGCTCGTCACCCATAACACCTACACTACGCATACCAGGAAGCGCAGTGAAGTATTGCCAAACTTCGCGGTCTAAGCCTGCTTTAATAATTTCTTCACGTAAAATCGCATCAGATTCACGAACGATTTCTAATTTCTCTTCTGTGATTTCACCTAATACACGAATACCAAGACCAGGGCCTGGGAATGGTTGACGCCATACGATTTCATCAGGAATTCCTAATTCTGATCCTAATACACGTACTTCATCTTTAAATAACGTGTTTAAAGGCTCGATTAATTTGAACTGCATGTCTTCTGGAAGACCACCAACGTTATGGTGAGATTTAATTGTTTGTGCAGTTGCTGTACCACTCTCAACGATATCTGTATAAAGTGTACCTTGTGCTAGGAAGTCCATACCTTGTAATTTAGAAGCTTCATCATCAAATACGTAAATGAATTCATTACCGATTATTTTACGTTTTTGCTCTGGATCTTCTACACCTTTTAACTTGTTCATGAAGCGTTCTTGTGCATCCACTTTAATAACGTTCATGTGGAAGCCTTCGCTGAATGTTTTCATAACGCCTTCTGCTTCACCTTTACGAAGTAAACCGTGGTCAACGAAAATACATGTTAATTGGTCGCCGATTGCTTTATGAATTAATACTGCTACAACAGAAGAGTCTACACCGCCGCTAAGTGCGCATAGTACTTTTTTGTCTCCAACAGTTTCACGGATTTTCTCTAATTCTACTTCGATAAAGTTCTCCATGTTCCATCCTTCAGAACAACCACATGCGCCGAATACGAAGTTTTTAATTAAATCGTTACCGTGCTCAGAGTGACGTACTTCTGGGTGGAATTGTACACCGTATAAGTTTTGCTCTTCATTGCTCATACCAGCAATCGGACAAGACTCACTTGTCGCATCTACTACGAATCCTTCAGGTAAACCAGTTACTAAGTCGCCATGGCTCATCCATACAACTTGCTCTTCTGGAAGGTTCGTATATAATTTTGATTCGTTCTCTACTTTAAGAACAGCTTTTCCGTACTCACGGTGGTTTGCACGTTCTACTTTCCCACCGAAGTGTTGCGTCATAAGCTGCATACCGTAACAAATACCGAAGATCGGTAATCCTAGTTCAAAGATTTTTTCATCACAATGTAATGCGCCTTCACCGTATACACTATTTGGTCCACCAGAGAAGATAATCCCTTTTGGATTCATTGCTTTAATTTCTTCTGCAGTAATTGTATGTGGATGAAGTTCACTGTATACACCGAACTCACGAATTCGACGTGCTATTAACTGATTGTACTGACTCCCAAAATCTAAAACGATAATTGTATCATGCTGCTTCTTCAAAATAATCACCCCAACGTTAGTTCTCGTATATAAATATTTTTACCAATTAGGCAAAAAGCATTACTAATATAATAAAAAAAGCCAGTCCTCCGCCTCTAGTCTCATAACAAAGAAAAGGCAGGGGTCTGGCTTTATAAAGAAAGATAGTCTTCCGCTCTTTATAAATATAAGACGCACTGCCTTCATAGTCAGGTTGTTTACGGTAACCCGGTAGAGACTCTCAAACCATATCATCGAGGATATATGAAGGATTGTTTTATATTATCTTCCTAGATTCTAACAATGAAGTATCGATATGGTCAAGAGAGAAAGCGACAAAATTCTACAGAAATTAATTTCCTTTTCTAAAAAACATAAAAAAACATCCATTTCTATATAGAAATGGATGTTTTTCGAGCAAACGGAATTACATCATTCCGCCCATACCGCCCATGCCCATGCCGCCCATGTCAGGCATTGCTGGTGCATTTGGTTCTGGCTTGTCAGCTACTACAGCTTCAGTCGTTAAGAACATAGCTGCAACAGATGCTGCGTTTTGAAGTGCAGAGCGAGTTACTTTAGCTGGATCTACGATACCAGTTTCAAGCATGTTAACCCACTCGCCAGTAGCTGCGTTGAAACCAACGCCTACTTTTTCGCCTTTTAGACGCTCTACAACTACAGATCCTTCTAGACCAGCGTTGATTGCGATTTGACGAACTGGCTCTTCTAGTGCGCGAAGTACGATGTTGATACCTGTTGCTTCGTCGCCTTCAGCTACGATAGAAGCTACTTTCGTGTATACGTTCATAAGTGAAGTACCACCACCTGCAACGATACCTTCTTCTACTGCTGCACGAGTTGAGTTAAGTGCATCTTCAATACGAAGTTTGCGCTCTTTTAACTCAGTTTCAGTTGCTGCACCTACTTTAATTACTGCTACGCCACCTGCAAGTTTTGCAAGACGCTCTTGTAATTTTTCACGATCGAATTCAGAAGTAGTTTCTTCTAATTGCGCGCGGATTTGGCCAATGCGAGCTTCGATTTGTTGTGAATTTCCGATACCTTCAACTACAGTTGTGTTTTCTTTCGTTACAACAACTTTACCAGCGCGTCCTAAAGATTCAACTGTAGCAGATTTTAAGTCACGACCTAATTCTTCAGTGATTACTTCGCCACCAGTTAAGATTGCGATATCTTCTAGCATTGCTTTACGACGGTCACCAAATCCAGGAGCTTTAACAGCTACTACATTGAATGTACCACGAAGTTTGTTCACTACTAATGTAGCTAAAGCTTCGCCTTCTACGTCTTCAGCGATGATAAGAAGTGGTTTACCTTGTTGTACCACTTGCTCTAATACTGGTAAGATTTCTTGGATGTTAGAAATCTTCTTATCAGTAATTAAGATGTATGGGTTATCAAGAACTGCTTCCATTTTGTCAGAATCAGTAATCATGTAAGGAGATGCATATCCACGATCAAATTGCATACCTTCTACTACGTCTAATTCTGTTGTAAATCCTTTAGATTCTTCTAAAGTAATAACGCCGTCGTTACCAACGCGCTCCATTGCTTCAGCGATTAATTGACCAACTTCTTCGTCAGCCGCAGAAATAGCAGCTACTTGTGCGATAGAAGATTTACCTTCGATTGGTTTAGAAATCTCTTTTAATTCTGCGATTGCAGCAGTAACAGCTTTTTCGATACCTTTACGAAGACCCATTGGGTTCGCACCAGCTGTTACGTTTTTAAGACCTTCACGAATCATAGCTTGTGCTAATACAGTTGCAGTTGTCGTTCCGTCACCAGCTACATCATTTGTTTTGCTAGCAACTTCTGCTACTAATTTTGCACCCATGTTTTCGAATGCATCTTCTAATTCGATTTCTTTTGCAATTGTTACACCGTCATTTGTAATAAGTGGTGAACCGAATTTTTTCTCAAGTACAACGTTACGACCTTTTGGTCCAAGCGTTACTTTTACTGCGTTTGCAAGAGTGTCGACACCGCGAAGCATCGAACGACGTGCTTCTTCACTAAATTTAATATCTTTTGCCATAATAATTGACCCCCTTGATTTTTTTAAGATTTATATAATTAACCGATAACTGCTAAAATGTCACTTTCACGTAAAATCAAGTAGTCAGTACCTTCATATTTCACTTCAGTACCTGCATATTTTGAGAAGATGATAAGATCACCTGCAGCTACCTCTAAAGCAACACGCTCACCATTTTCAAGCACTCGACCAGTACCTACTGCAATAACTTTACCCTCTTGTGGTTTTTCTTTTGCAGTGTCTGGTAATACAATACCACTTGCTGTTTTTTCTTCTGCTTGAACAAGCTCAATTACAACGCGATCACCTAATGGCTTTAGCATGAACAATAACCTCCTCATTTTGTTATGTAAATTTTATTTATTAGCACTCAAGTCACTCGAGTGCTAACACACTTATAATAATAAATAATCTCAATTTCTTTTGCAAGTAAAAAAATCATAATTTTTTCGCAAATTAAGCTATACACTTTTCTATATAGAGTCCCTCTTCTTCTACCTTTACCATATGAATCGTTGTTTCCACTACTCGTATGTTACAATATGAAAGGACACCCTAAGTTGTTTTCGCTATACACACAACTTTCTCCTGTCTTCTATTATAATTTCAAATAAGGATTTACGAAAAAAACATAATTTAAGTGAAGTTTATATCGTAGGTAGCATACTTACATGTTATCCTACCTTATCTCATACACTAGAGTTAGAAAGGATGGTTAAACCATTTGAAAAAACAATATTGGTGGGTTATCGTTACATACATTTTAATGCAGTTATCATCCATTGCTGGATTACCACTTCTGCTGAAAACTGGACTTTATGATAACAGGGGATTTACTAGAGAAGAGAAATTTCAACTCATAACTGGCCACTGGGCAATCATTAGCTTCTTTATTGCATTATGTATCGTACTTTGGTTACTTAGAACAGATATTCGTGACAGACGTTTAGATACAATGCGCTCTACTGTTCCAGCTACGATTGGTTGGATTTTTATCGGGTTCTTCCTAGCATTTTTCTCACAAAGTATTGCCGGTATGATAGAAATGCGTGTATTAGGAATTAAACCTGGATCAGAAAATACAGCAAGACTTATGGATATCGCAAGAACGACACCTTGGTTCCTTATCGTCATCTCTATAATAGGACCTATTTTGGAAGAAATCGTATTTAGAAAAATTTTATTTGGTACACTTTATAAGAAGTTTAACTTCTTTATCGCTGCTATCATTAGTTCTCTTGTATTCGCAGCAATTCATTTTGATTTCACTCACTTATTGGTATACACTTCTATGGGACTCGTATTCGCCTTTTTATATGTAAAAACGAAGCGTATTATCGTCCCTATCGCAGCTCATGTTGCAATGAATACATTAGTTGCAGTTGCTCAAGTTTTAATGAGCAATGAACAAATTCAAGAAATGATTAAAGAAGCTGAAAAAATGCAAGGCTTTATCGGAGGATTTTTAGTATGAGGAACTCACCATTGTTCATGGCTGCATTGTACTTCCTTCTAGGATGTATCTTTACACGCTTCGCCATTACGAACGTAACAGATACAATCTGGAATATGTGGACAATACTATTTGCAGTTATGGCAACAATTGATTTTAATTTGGCACTTCGCCTTATATTAGTTAAATTCACAAAGAAAAAACAATAATAAAACGCAGAGGTCGCTTCCTCTGCGTTTTATTGTGGATAATTCTTTAAAAAGTAAACGAGTGTTTGTAACTCTACCGCTAAATCAATATGGTGAATTCTTATATTATCTGACACATTTAAGCGCGCTGGTGTGAAATTTAAAATACCATGCACGTTCGTTTCTGCCAATCTATCTGCTACAGATTGTGCTACTGTAGCGGGTACTGTTAATATTGCCACTTGTATATCAGTTGATAAACGTTCTTCTAATTCATCTAAATGATATACAGGAATGCCCCCGATTTCTGTCCCGACTTTCTCTTCACTAACATCAAACGCCATTTCAATTTTTGTATTATTGTTTTTCGTGAAATTATAATGTAAGAAAGCGGTCCCTAAATTACCTACTCCAATAAGTGCTACACGTGTTATATCATCTTGGTCGAGTGTTTCACGGAAAAATGATAATAAATAATTTACGTTATATCCATAACCTTTTTTCCCTAACGCTCCAAAATACGAAAAATCTCTTCGAATCGTTGCGGAATCAACTTTTACCGCTTCGCTCAATTCGGCTGATGAAACACGTTGCTTACCAGAAAGAGATAAGTTTTGGATAAATCGATAGTATAGAGGCAATCGTTTGGCAGTGGCCTGTGGAATTTTTTGCTGCTCCATATAACCTCTCCTCTCTTCCTATCTTTATTCATATACTTGAATCAAATACAGAAGTTTAGCACTCATGAATTTCCCTGTATAATAAAGAGAAGAAGTATTCTCTCTTTATTTTAAACTATACACTATTTTTAGTATGATTGAGAAATATAAACATGGCAAAGTTAAGAAATTATTTGAGGTGAAAACATTGATTTTATTACAAGTAAACGCGCTTACGAAATTATACGGTGCAGAAACGATTCTTGCAAACATAAAATTAGAAGTTCAAACGAAAGATCGTATCGCATTAGTCGGACGAAATGGGGCCGGAAAATCTACATTATTAAAAATAATAGCTGGTGAGCTATCTCATGATGGTGGCGAAATTATAAAACCAAAAGATGTCTCAATCGGATATTTAGCTCAAAATACCGGGTTAGAAACGTCTTTAACAATTTGGGATGAAATGTTAACCGTCTTTACACACTTGCAGCAAATGGAGACAAAACTTCGAAGGCTAGAGCAAGAGATGGGAAAAGAAGAAAACTTTTCAAACGAGGCTACATATGAAAGATTATTAGCTGATTATGACCAATTGCAATTAGATTATAAAGATCAAGGTGGATATCAATATGAAGCAGATATTCGCTCGATTTTAAGTGGTCTTGGCTTCCCAGTTGAAACGCACCAGACGACGATTTCTACATTAAGTGGTGGACAAAAAACACGATTAGCTCTCGGTAAATTATTATTAACGAAACCAGACCTACTTATTTTGGACGAGCCTACAAACCATTTAGACATCGAAACATTAACATGGCTTGAACAATATTTACAAGGCTATCCTGGCGCAATACTAATCGTTTCCCATGACCGTTATTTCTTAGATAAACTCGTTACACAAGTATATGAAATTTCGAATAAAGAAAGCAGACGATTTGTTGGTAACTACAGTAAATATTTAGACTTAAAATCAGCATTATACGAGCAAGACATGAAACGTTATGAAAAACAACAAGATGAAATCGCTAAGCTTGAGGATTTCGTTCAAAAAAATATAGCTCGCGCATCTACGACAAAACGTGCGCAAAGCCGTCGTAAACAATTAGATAGAATGGAATTATTGACTAGACCATTAGGTGATTCTAAGTCAGCATCCTTCCACTTCGATATCGAAAAACAAAGTGGAAATGATGTTTTACAAGTAAAGGATGCAACTATCGGCTATGATGATGATCCGATTATTGAACATGTAACTATGCGCTTAACTCGTGGGGATAGCGTTGCTTTAGTTGGTCCAAACGGAATTGGGAAATCCACATTATTAAAATCACTTGTGAATAAGTTACCACTATTAAATGGTCATGTTTCTTTCGGATCCAATGTATCTGTTGGTTATTATGATCAAGAACAAGCAAATTTAACATCTTCTAAGCGAGTTTTAAATGAGTTATGGGATGAATATCCATTGCAGCCCGAAAAAGAAATTCGCACGATATTAGGTAACTTCTTATTCACAGGGGATGATGTACTAAAACCAGTATCTTCTCTTAGTGGTGGACAAAAAGCTCGATTAGCTCTTGCAAAACTTATGATGCAAAAATCGAATTTATTAATTCTCGATGAACCTACGAACCATCTTGATTTAAATAGTAAAGAAATTTTGGAGAATGCTTTAATTGATTATCCAGGCACCCTTCTATTTGTTTCACATGACCGCTACTTTATTAATCGTGTAACGACGACCGTTGTTGAGTTGTCAACAGAAGGTGCACAAGAGTATTTAGGCGATTACGATTACTATGTGGAGAAGAAAAATGAAATGATTGAACGCGCAGCATTTGAACAACAAGAGCAGCAAGAAAACCAAGCACCTGTTCAAAAAACTGTAGCTCAAGAAAAATTAAATTATCTCGAAGAAAAAGAGCGTAAACAATTAGAACGTCAACGCACTCGAAAAATTGAGGAACTAGAACAAAATATTGTAGAATTTGAAGAAGAAATTGCTACGTTAGAAGATCAACTTTGCTTACCAGAAATATACGCAGATTATGAAAAGGCTAGTGAAATTACAACGAAAAAGCAAACACTACAAGAGCAACTTGATGCTTGTATGGCAGAATGGGAAGAATTACATTTATAAGAGTATGAATAAGAAGGATGTCTCATAAGTCGGGATTTTTGACTATGCGACATCCTTTTTATCTTCTAGCTGGGGTATAAACGCTTCGACAAGACGTACCGATTTACCGACAAAGTTTGACAACGTTGGCTCGCCCCTATAATAAGGGCACATTTCAAAATGTTTTTTAGAGATATCTTCTTGCGATTTATTTCCCAAAAAAAGAATACATTCAAAGGTCAGACTTCACCTACTTTATCCACAGGTTTATACACATATCCACCTTTATAAAATAAACTCCAAAATAACTTTTCCACATTATCCACAATACCCAAAAAAGTTATCAACATTTTATATACACAATAAAACCCATATTATCAACAGATAATATGGGTTTTATCCACAAGCTGTGGTTAATTTTGTGCATAACTATGCTTCAATATCTAATCCTGGATTTGCATTTAAAGCTAATGTAGCACGTTTTCCTTGTTCATATGCAATTGTACCTGCGGCTGCAATCATCGCTGCATTATCGGTACATAAAGATAGTGGAGGAATAATTAGCTCAATATTTTCTTTTGTCGCAAATTCCGCTTCCAAACGTGCGCGAAGTCCTTTATTCGCAGCTACTCCACCAGCAAGAAGAAGTTGCTTTACGTTATATGCTTCTGCTGCACGAGATGCTTTCGTTACAAGCACATCTATTACACTTTCTTGGAAACTTGCCGCTAAATCTTCCGGTGCAATTTCTATCCCGCGTTGTTTTGCGTTATGCACAGTGTTGATAACTGCTGATTTCAATCCACTAAAACTGAAATCATACGAATCAGGTTCTAGCCATGCACGAGGCAAATCGATTGTCGGTTCCCCTTCATGTGCAAGGCGATCAATATGAGGACCACCTGGATATGGCATGGATAACGTTCGAGCTACTTTATCATATGCCTCTCCAGCTGCATCATCTCTTGTTTCACCAATCACTTCGAATGAACCATGTTCTTTCATATAAACAAGCTCCGTATGTCCACCAGATACAACAAGTGATAGTAGTGGGAATTGAACTTCTTTCACTAAACGGTTCGCATAAATGTGCCCAGCGATATGATGAACACCCACTAAAGGAATATCATGTGCAAAAGCCACTGCTTTCGCTGCATTTACCCCTATTAAAAGCGCTCCTACTAAACCAGGTCCTTCTGTTACAGCAATTGCATCAATATCATCAAATGTGATATTTGCTTCTTTTAAAGCTTCTTCTAACACAACTGTAATTTCTTCTACATGATGACGAGATGCAATCTCTGGTACAACTCCGCCAAAACGTTTATGACTTTCAATTTGTGATGCAACGACATTCGCAATAATTTCCGTTCCATTTTTAACAACTGCTACTGCTGTTTCATCACAACTTGTTTCAATACCAAGTATAATCGTATTTTTTTCCATTATATATTCACCCACATTACGAGACCATCTTCCTGATTGTCTGCATAGTATCGTTTACGAATTCCACCATTTTGAAATCCGTATTTTCTGTATAACTGTTTTGCTACTTCATTTGATACACGTACTTCAAGTGTCATCGTTTTTACTCCTAAATCTTTCGCTTCGGAAATAACTTCTTTCAATAAAGCATCCCCTAGCTTTTGACCTCTGTATTCTGGCAAAATAGCTACATTTGTTATATGTGATTCATCAATAATTATCCACAATCCACAATACCCAATTACACGACCATCTTTTTCTAGCACAACATAATGTGCATGTTCATTCGTCGTTAACTCACGGTGAAAGGCATCTGCAGTCCAAGGAGTTGAAAAAGACGCTTCTTCAATAGCTACAATTTGAGCGATATCACCGAGTTCCATCTTTCTAAATACCATATCCATCTTCTGCAAGCTCCTACTTGTTTTGACTTTCTAACCACTTTGTTTCGGCTTCAGCTAAACGAAGATAACTAGGAACAAATGAATGTACGTCTTGTTCCTCTTTTTGTAATCCTAAGAACGCCAACTCACTTGGTCTTGGGTTATTTTTAGTAAAAGGAGCAAATACAGCTTGATTGCCTAAATGTTCTATTATTGTTTCTTTGTGCAATTTAACATCGTTACCAATAAATAAAACCGGCTTTCCTTTATCTTTTAACATTTGCAACCAGTCTACAATAAGGATGATTCGGTCTTCTTCTATAGAAGTTAAATGCTCTCCTTCATATGTATATAACCCAGTATAAATTTGTCCGCGTCTTCCATCAAATAAAGGACAGATTAATCCATCAAAATTAGCACCGTTTGCAGCCACTACTTCTAAACTTGATACACCTACAATTGGTATTTGAAGTGACCAAGCTAATGTTTTTGCAGCTGTCACACCTATACGAACACCTGTATATGATCCAGGTCCAGCAGCTACAACGATTTTAGTTAATTCTTTCGGTTTTACACCACATTCTTTTAACAATTTCTCTACAGCTGGCATAAGACGTACAGAATGGTTTTTTGTTAAGTTTGTAATGATTTCCCCAATTACGTTTCCTTCCTCAATAAGGGATACACCCATTACGTAATTTGAAGTATCAATTGCTAGTACTTTCATCTTGTAATAGCTCCTCACATAATCTAATATATCGATCTCCAATTGGCTCGAGTACAATTTTCCTTGTATCATCTCCAGCATGGAATAAACTAATTTGTAACTTCTCATTTGGTAAAAATGCTTCTATTAAATGAGCCCATTCTACTACGGTAATTCCTTCACCGTAGAAATACTCATCAAAACCTAAGTCCTCTTCACTTTCCGCTAAGCGATACACGTCCATATGATATAGCGGCAATCTCCCTTTATATTCTTTAATAATATTAAAGGTAGGACTATTTACAACTCTTTTCACTCCAAGACCTTTTGCTAGCCCTTTTGTAAAAGTTGTCTTACCAGCCCCTAGATCTCCTTCTAAAATAATTACATCTTGTGCACCGACAAGTCCACCTAGTTTTTCTGATAATCTTTGTGTTTCCTCAGAAGAGTTTGTTGTTATTTCATATTTACTCACAGACTTCACCTACTTTACTCACAATGTTCTCTGCTCTTTATTATACAGGTTTTGAATATATAAAAAAGTCCTTAGGAGTTTTCCTAAGGATAGTTTGACTGTCTTTATTAGTTTTTTGTTAAAACAAATAAAAAAATACGAAACAACATGTTTCGTTCTTTTCTTTATATAAAATGGCGGTCCCGACCGGGGTCGAACCGGCGATCTCCTGCGTGACAGGCAGGCATGTTAACCACTACACCACGGGACCATTTGGTTGCGGGGACAGGATTTGAACCTGCGACCTTCGGGTTATGAGCCCGACGAGCTACCGTACTGCTCCACCCCGCGATGATATAAATAGCCTGGCAACGTCCTACTCTCACAGGGACAAGGTCCCAACTACCATCGGCGCTAGAGAGCTTAACTTCCGTGTTCGGTATGGGAACGGGTGTGACCTCTCTGCCATCATTACCAGACTGTATTCATTTAAGACAAGAATCATCATAACTTATTTAACTTTTAAAG
>NZ_QOZW01000003.1:0-393450 GCF_008368885.1 Bacillus sp. BPN334
AAAAATACGTGAGTGGTGTTGGGTTGGGTGCAATAGCCATCACGATAGGGATGTAAATGCGTCGATAAATTTATCAAGATGGGTAAAATAAATGCTTGATAATAGGAGGTAACGATACTGCCTCGTGTGGAGTGTTATACCCCTCGTCTCTTCGGGGTTGCGAGAACACGATGAAGCACTAACTCGTGTAAATTTGATTGAATTGTATAGATTTAGTTAAGTTTATCGTATCGGAAGACAGCAAGTGCAAAGGCTTGTAAAGAAAGTGAAAGCAGATTTTCCACCAGATTTCATTTGGGCAAGTACATTAAAGCGTGCTCGTGAAACTGGTGAAACGTTAGCTGAAGGAATTGGATGCCCAATTCAACTAGAAGAGGAATTAATGGAGTTTAATAACGGAGTGCAAGCAGGCTTATCTTTTGAAGAAGCAAAGAAATATCCAGAGCCAAAGTTTCTTCATGACCGTTTTGAAAATGGGGAATCATTTATTGAATTTAGAATGAGAATAGAAGGAATCTTTTCTAAAATCGTGACAGAGAATACATATGACCGAATTGCAATCGTTGCACACGGTGGTGTAATAAATAGTCTATTACGTGCGTTTTTCAAAATGCCAATTTCAATGGATTATTATTTTAAAATGGGAGATACGGGAATAAGCTTAATTGAAATTGATGGTGAACAAAAAACGGTGCATTTTATTAATGATACGAATCATTTGGACGGGATATAAAGACCTATGTACAAAGTAGTGTTTTTTGATGTTGACGGTACGCTTTTAAGTGAGATTGATAGAAGTATGCACGAAAGTACAAAAGAAGCAATACAAAGATTAATAGATAAAGGAATTCACGTAGTTGTTACAACAGGGAGACCATATAGTTTATGTTCGCAATTTAAGGAACTAGGCATAAATACGTTTATTTCTGCAAATGGTGCACATATTAAGTGTGAGGAAACAGTTATACATAAATCAGTACTTTCCAGTGAAATCGTTCATGATATCTCAGAGTTTGCAGAATTAAATGGTCACGGCGTTTCTTATTTTACTGAGGGTTTTACAATGAACGGAATAGCCTCAGATAATGAGCGTGTAATGCAAGCGCTTAGCGAGACGTTAAATTTAGGGGAGTACCCTGAAAAAAGCAAGGATTTGTCTGAAGAGATCTATTGTTTATGTCTGTATGCGGATGAAATAGAATCTCAAAAATTTATTGAAAAATACCCAATGCTTACATTCGACCGTTTTCATGGTTATGTCATAAATGTATTGGAAGATAATAAAGTATCGAAGCTCACCGCAATTCAAAAAGTATTGGATCACTTAAACATTTGTAAATCAGAAGCAATTGCTTTTGGTGATGGTGGAAACGATATTGAGATGTTGCAATATGTAGGATTAGGAATTGCGATGGGGAATGGCGGAGAAGTACTAAAAACAAAAGCTGATTTCGTTACAAAGAAGGCGAGTGAAGGTGGTATTTCCTTTGCCTTAAAGGAGTTTCGTATTATTGAAAAATAATAGCTAGTCAGTTTGAAAAATCCTGTTTTCATGACAGGATTTTTTGTTTAACAATATTCTTGCAATAAAAGTAAAAATGTGAGTATAATGAAAAAGTAGTTAGGTAAGCTAATTAATCTAAGGGAAAGGAGAGTGAAGATAAATGGGTTCAAAAAATGATTCTCTTCCTTTAGGGATTGGGCCGTATACAGAGTTAATAAAAAAGACAGCATCAGCGGATACGGATCCAATCGCAGCAAAACTTGGTTTGTTAATGTTATGGACGTCTGATAATGTTCTTGATGCTGTTGATGTAGATTTAGCTCCGCTTGGTATATCGGAAAGTAAATTAGATTTTTTACTGTTGTTTATTTTGCGTGAAATGGAATCAAATGGGGAAGAAGTGAATATGAGTCCTTCTGATATTGCGAGTCGATTAGGGATAACACGTGCTTCTGTCACTGGCTTATTAGATTGGATGGAGAAACGAGAGTTAATCGTAAGATTCCATCATTCTGAAGATCGAAGAAGACTAAAAGTGAAAATTACTCCGAAAGGAAAAGAGCTAGTTACGCACTCTTTACCAACCTTTTGGTTATCTTGCGCTTCGTTAGTTGATGACTTTAATCAAGAAGAGCGTCAAGTTTTAGAGAAGCTATTAAATAAAATGCAAGTAAATATGCAGGTGAAATTAGGTGAAGGTAGGTAAATAAGTTGATTATAAGGGTCAACTTATTTATTTGGGAATATAATTAGTATACCTTATTATATGTTTAGCTAACTTTAGAGGCAATCATACTTTTTACGATGTAATTAAAATAAGTAAGCGTACTTTAGAGGTTTTAAATAGAAAAAATCGTAATAAGGGAGTGATATTATGATGGCAATAGGAAAGAAAATAAATAGTGAAAAGAATTACACAATAATGACCGTTGTATTATGTTGGTCGGGTATGGTAGTTATGTCTAGCTTATATGTAACAATCCCTTTAATTGGACTATTTTCAGACCTTTTTAATGTTTCACTAGCGCAATCTGCAGCTACAGGCAGTATATTTTCTGTTGGCTTTGCTATAGGTTGCTTGTTATTTGGGGCAATCTCTGATAAATATGGGCGAAAAAAAGTGATCTTCATTGGATTACTTGCTCTGTCGATTATTTCGTTTTCCTTAGGGTTTGTGGATAGTATATTGTGGCTTGTTATTTTTAGGGGCTTACAGGGTATTGCAGCATCTACATTTTCTCCGGTAGCGTTAGCTTACGTTGTAGAAATATTTCCAGTAGAAAAAAAGGTTACAACAATAGGATTTGTTAGTACCGGTTTTTTAGTAGCTGGAATTGTAGGTCAGGTAATAAGTACGGTTGTTAGTCAACATTTTGGATGGCATATGGTGTTCTTTCTTCTTAGCGTTCTCTACATGATTACTGCTGTATGGGTTCATTTTTCACTTCCGAAAGGGGAGATATCTCAATCCTATACTGATATTTTGGGACCGTTTAAACAGATGGGCAAAGTCTTTACACATAAAAGCTTAGTATTGAGTTATATGATTGCGTTTGTTTTATTGATGGCTTTTGTTAATATGTACACTGTTTTAGGAAATTATTTGAGCTCTTCTACTTACAATTTAACTACAGAACAAATCCTTTATTTTCGCTTAGCGGGGTTATTTGGTATGATTCTATCACCAATTGCGGGTCGTTTAACGAAGAGGTTCGAAGTAAGGAAAGTTCTTCAAGGTGGATTGCTGGTCGCTATTTTTAGTCTAAGTGCAATGGGCTTTGTTTCGTATCTGCCTCTTCTAGTCATAATGAGTGTTTGTTTTGTAATTGGTATTGCTATATCCGTTCCGTCTTTAGTTGCTCTTGTCGGCCAATTAGGAGGGAAAGCAAGGGGAATAGCAGTTTCTATCTATACCTTTGTTTTATTTTTAGGTACTAGTATAGGACCCCTCATTTCTATTTATCTTATGAAAATAGGAAGTTATACTCAAACGTTTATTTTATTAGGAATGTTACTTTTTATTGGATTTATTGCTTCTCTATTTATTAATAATGAACGTGTATTTGATGATATGTAAATTGGATAATGAATGAGTGGAAAATCACTCAAATAAAGGAATGCGAGGATCTTTCATATGCTCGCACAATAAAATATGAACTTGCCCACGATGATGATAAAAATGTGAGAGAATTTCAAGTAACCATTCAAACCGAGAATAAGAAACACCCCAATAGGCAGTCATAACTTCTGCTAATTCTTCTTGGGAATAGGATAAAAAAGTTTTAGAAAGTAAATCGTAGCCCTGTATCATCGTTTGTTGCATTTGCGTAATTGTTTCGGGTGTTTGTTCTTTATAGAAAGTATGTAGTTGTTTTTCTGTAATACCATTTAAAATGAGTAAATCTGCATGGCAAATAAGAGAAAGATGTGCACACATTTCAAATACAGATCGCTTTGCGTGAATGGGTTGTATTTTTAAACTATCTTCATTATATTGGTTAAGCATTTGAATAGAAGTATCAACAGCAACTTGTAGTTGATGCAAGGCAGATTGTACAAACATTGTAATTCTCCTCTTCTCCGTATATAATAGTTTCTTAAGAGTATTATATCATACTCAAAATTCCGAAAATTCTAGTAGTTTGACTAGCATATTGAAAAGTATTATATTGTAAAAGGTCATATGAAACGTGAAATAGAATGGAATGCAATTATTGAGTTAGGAGTTAGACCAATGAGTTTGAAATATGGAAGAGATACAATTATTGAAATTGACTTAAATGCAGTAAAACATAATGTAAAAGAATTTAAAAAGCGTGTGAATGATGAAAATATTGCAATGATGGCTGCTGTAAAAGCAAATGGGTATGGCCACGGGGCGGTTGAAGTTGCGAAAGCTGCTATTGAAGTAGGAATAAATCAGCTTGCAGTTGCATTTGTAGATGAAGCGATAGAGTTAAGAGAAGCAGGAATTAACGTGCCGATTTTAATTTTAGGTTATACATCAGTAGCAGCGGCGGAAGAGGCAATTCAATATGACGTTATGATGACTGTTTATAGAAGTGAAGATTTACAAGGTATAAATGAAATCGCAAACCGTCTTCAAAAGAAAGCGCAAATTCAGGTGAAAATTGATACAGGAATGAGTCGTATCGGTTTACAAGAAGAAGAGGTTAAACCATTTTTAGAAGAATTAAACCGTATGGAGTATGTAGAGGTAGTAGGAATGTTTACACATTACTCTACGGCAGATGAAATTGATAAATCATATACGAATATGCAAACAAGTTTATTTGAGAAAGCTGTCAATGCAGCAAAAGAATTAGGAATTCATATTCCATATATTCATAGTTCAAATAGTGCAGGTTCAATGGAGCTTAGCAATACATTTCAAAATATGGTTCGTGTAGGTATTGGAATATATGGAATGTATCCTTCAAAAGAGGTAGATCATGCAGTCGTTTCTTTACAGCCTGCGTTGTCGTTAAAATCAAAAGTAGCTCATATTAAACATGCGAAGAAGAATCGCGGTGTAAGTTATGGGAATACGTATGTAACGACTGGTGAAGAATGGATTGCAACTGTACCGATTGGTTATGCTGATGGCTATAATCGTCAGTTATCTAATAAAGGGCATGCATTAATAAATGGAGTTCGATTACCTGTTATTGGCCGTGTTTGTATGGATCAGCTCATGTTAGACGTTTCAAAAGCAATGCCAGTACAAGTTGGGGACGAAGTAGTATTCTACGGTAAACAAGGTGAAGAAGAAATTGCGGTAGAAGAAGTAGCGGATATGTTAGGTACAATTAACTATGAAGTTACATGTATGTTAGACAGAAGAATCCCGCGTGTTTATAAAGAAAATAATGAAACGGCTGCTGTCGTAAATATACTAAGAAAAAACTGAATCGTTATGATTCAGTTTTTTTATTTTTGACAAATGAAAAATGCTCTATTTGTACCGTGTAATTGAATGTTCTTAAAACCTACAGATTCCAACGAAGAAATTATTTCTTCATCGGAATAACAAGCTTCCTCAAAAGAAAAGTCACTTCTTGTCCAAGTATTATCTATGTCATGTTGAAATAGTATAAAGTTCATTTCTGCTTTTTTATTTTCGTTATCATAGGTAGAATCAATCGTACATACATATTCTTCCACTGAAATATGAAATGAAGCAATCCAATTTTCAAGAAAACCTTTCTCCATATTCATATCAAATACAAATGTACCTTTGCTATGTAATACGGAGTAAACATTACGAAAAACATTTATTAATTCATCTAATTTTAAAATATGGTTTAAGCTATCGCCAGTAGAGATAACATAGTGAAATTGTTCATTTATATTGAAATAACGAGCATCATCGACGATAAAGGTTGCATCCGGCGCGTTTTGACGTGCGTATTCAATCATTTGAGCAGAACCATCTATACCAGTTACTACAAAAGTATTATCAATTAATTTCTTAGTAAGGTGACCAGTCCCGCAGCAAAGATCTAAAATATGAGAATGTGGTGGTGCATATTGTAAAACGATTTTTTCCAAAAGTAGATAGGAGTGTTCAGCATAATGCCCCCAATGTTTATTATAAATGGATGCGAAAATATCATAATCAGAATAAATTAGTTTTTTACACATATGTATTCACCTCAAGATTCATTACATTATAATAGTCATGCTTCGTTTTCATTTCAAAACCACATTGTGTATATAGTTTTAAAGCATTGTTATTTTTCGTTTCGACGTCTAATTCAATTGTTGAAACTCCTTTTGTAATAAGGGTATGTACCATATAACTAAGAATATCTTTACCATATCCTTTACCTTGATAAGAAGGATGAACGGCGAATCCTGATAGTGTAGTAGATTGTTCTTGCTCAGAAACCGTAATCGTTCCTATCACTTTTTCGTCGATAAGGGCACTGTAAACTTGATGGGAAGGTAAATTCATCATTTTTTGTAACCATATAGCGGTATTTTCTGCTGAATCTCCAAAAGCTTTACTGGAAATTTCAATAAGATCAAGAAGTGATTCTGAAGAGGCAAGAGTAAGCTGTATAGTATGCTTTGGTGTTTTTTGTACTTCTTTTGTTTTGAACTCCATACTATATTCACTATATAAATAAGGTAACTTCATATGTTTTGCAAATTCTTTCCCGGAAATAGAATCTCCATTCGTAATAAGAAGAGCTTCATCTGCCTCTCTTATTCGTATTTCTTTTATTGCAGCTTGTAAAAGAGTAGTGCCTATATGTTGTTTCCTATAGTTCGGATGAACAAACCCTATTAACTCCAGTTTTGTCGGTCTTTCAAAGTCATACATACTTAATGAACCGATTAATTGAGTATCGTCATAAAGTAGAAAATCATTTATCTCTTCATTAGTACGAGCAGTTAAAAAGTTTATATGTAAATGTGACGAATAATCAATTTGATCGTATTCCCCGCAAATATGAGCTAAATCTTTCATTTGCTGAATTGCATTTGCTGTTAAAGATTTCTTTTGTTCAATATTCATTTCATAATCCCTCTCATTCGTATTTAAAAATAGACTGGATGACTTAGCCACTTTTCTAACTCCACGCTGCCCTGAACAGATAATAATCGGTACAAATATCGATAGGGATGTCTACATTCTTCAAGACGGGGAATGGGCATAATGGTTTCGTAACCTTGTTTAAAAGCATGAGCCTCTTTTTCAGTAAATATATATTCTAAGCCGATAAAATCAAACTCCCGGGGAGCAACTGCGTAGGCTTCTGTATCTACTAATCCCGTAATAGTTGTACCATCTGATAAAAACTGAGTAGGGTCCATATCAATTAAAACGAGCGTTGATTCCTTTGGTGCTGGTAAGGAAGAAAGTTGTGATTCAAAAGTAGGAAATGCATTTTGTATGCTTTCATTATCGGAATAAAACATATTCACAATCTCTTTACTCACATTCAAAATGTGTGATTGGAATTCATCTAGTGTAACTTGAAATGAGCCTGGTACATTTCCTATGTAATCGGTTTTAAATTTATGTATTTCTGCAAGCCCTTTTCCTAGATTGAATAAAATAGAATCTGGTTGCCCGATAAAAGATTGAACTGTGTTACCTACTAACTTTTCGGCTACAACGAACTCACGACCATTTAAAATATGTTTTTCTAATATTGCGGGGATAGGAAGATTAGTATGTGCTAGCAACAATGTATGTACAGCTTCTAAATGATGTACGTTCCTTGGGTCAATTCCAAATAGGTTTTTACATCCCCACCAAAAATCATTGTTTGGCTCTTCCGTTATTTTTGAGGAACGAACAATAACTTCTTCAGCTGCTGTTTTAACAAGAAACACATCGCTTGCATGGTCTTCATAACCTGGGTGTAAAGTTTGGACAGATAAAATAGGTGAAGTGAATAGTTGTTGTAGCATAAAAACGCTCCTTTTTCTGTAAATTCTATAAATTCATTATATAACAGAATATGTTCCAAGTGGATAATGATAGGGACAACATAGAACTTAAATAAATTTATAGTGAGAAATCAGTGTGGAAATTATATTTTTCTACTTTTGTATGAATTATCAAAATAATATTTCTGATGATAAATCTGTAAAAACACCCGAATGTAAATCTCTTATTTTCAGTAAATGAAGAGTTAAGCGCTCTTTTATAAGAATTATAATGTTGGTTATGAAAAATATTTCTCAATAATAAAATGAAGAGAAAAATGTGAAGAAATAGAATAGATTCCTTTATAATAGTTTTAAATTAATTAATATAATTAATTATTAATAATATTAGATAGGAGAGAATATGATGGCAAATGTACTCGTAATAAATTTCCCTGGAGAAGGTCATATAAATCCGACTTTAGCTATTGTAAGTGAGTTAATTCGGCGAGGGGAGACAGTTGTTTCGTATTGTATTGAAGATTATAGAAAGAAGATTGAAGCAACAGGTGCAGAATTCCGAGTGTTTGAGAATTTCCTCTCTCAAATTAATATTATGGAACGAGTAAATGAAGGTGGGAGTCCTTTGACGATGCTATCTCATATGATTGAGGCATCAGAGCGTATTGTGACTCAAATTGTAGAAGAAACAAAAGGAGAAAAGTACGATTACTTGATATACGATAATCATTTTCCCGTAGGAAGTATTATAGCCAATGTTTTAAAATTACCTAGCGTTTCTTCTTGTACAACATTTGCTTTTAATCAGTACATTACTTTTAATGATGAACAAGAATCAAGACAAGTAGATGAAACGAATCCATTATATCAATCTTGTTTAGCGGGAATGGAAAAATGGAATAGGCAGTATGGAATGAAATGTAAAAGTATGTATGATATTATGAATCATCCTGGTGATATTACTATCGTATATACTTCAAAAGAATACCAGCCGCGTTCAGATGTATTCGATGAATCGTATAAGTTTGTCGGCCCATCAATTGCTACTCGAAAAGAAGTAGACAGCTTTTCTATGGAAGATTTAAAAGATGAAAAATTGATTTTCATTTCTATGGGAACAGTTTTTAATGAACAACCTGAACTATATGAAAAATGTTTTGAAGCGTTTAAAGATGTAGAAGCGACAGTCGTATTAGTAGTTGGTAAGAGGATAAATATAAATCAATTTGAAAACATTCCGAATAACTTTAAGTTGTATAATTACGTACCGCAATTAGAAATATTACAGCATGCTGATGTATTCGTGACACATGGTGGTATGAATAGTTCGAGTGAAGCACTATATTACGGTGTCCCGTTAGTTGTAATTCCTGTAACAGGAGATCAGCCTTTAGTTGCGCAACGAGTGACTGAAGTAGGGGCTGGAATAAGGATTAATCGTAAAGAATTAAGTTCTGAATTGTTACGTGAGACTGTAGAGAAAGTAATGGATGATGTAACGTTTAAAGAAAATAGTCGTAAAGTTGGAGAGTCACTTCGAAATGCTGGTGGGTATAATAGGGCAGTTGATGAAATATTAAAAATGAAAATGAATTCATACTCAAAACTTAAATAAATGTTTGGAGCACACTTACTGTAATATGTAAGTGTGTTTCTATAAATAAATTACATAAAAAATCACTGTAAAGGTGAAACTTTTGTGTATATAAACTCATATCTTTGAATCAGTAGTAAAATTACGTTAAAATAATACTAAGAAAATACATAAGTTTTGGGGGTAATGAATGAAAAGAGTATTTGAATACGTATTATTAACAATTGGATCGATTATTGTAGCGGGTTCATTAGAGCTTATTTTAGCACCTAATGGATTAGTAGATGGCGGGGTAACGGCCATTGCTATTATGGCAAATAAAGTTGCTGGATTACCGCTTTACGGAGTGTTTTTAGGACTTAATATTCCTATCCTGCTATTTACCGCAAAAGTAATGGGGAAGAAGTTCTTCATCCGTACATCTTATGCAAATGTAGTTACAACACTCGGATTAATCTATTTAAAACCATTTCCAGCGATTACGACTTCTGAACTATTAATTGTACTTTATGGTGGCGTACTGTTTGGAATAGGCGTTGGGATTGTTGTTAAAATGGGTGGAGCAATAGATGGATCAGAAATGTTAGCGGTTTGGATGAACAAACACTTTAAAGTACCGATTAGTACATTTTTACTTGCTGTAAATGCAGTTATTTTCACATTTGTAGCGATTTTATTTTCAATCGAACAAGCGATGTTCTCATTAGCAATTTTCTATATTGTTACGAAGATGATTGATTTCATATTAGATGGTATTAATCAAGGAAAGAGCGTCATGATTATTTCTGGTAAAAATAAAGAAATAGGCGATCTGCTTATGAAAGAATTGCAATTATCCGTTACGTATCTACATGGAGAAGGTGGTTTTTTAGGAGAACATAAGAGAATCATTTATTGTATTACAAACCGTTTCATTTATCCAAAAATGAAAGATCTCGTTCTCTCTGTAGATCCAACTGCTATCATTGAAGCTTCCTATTCAACAGAAACAACTGGTGTCAAACGTCCGGGAAGGGCAGCGAGATCAGAAAAATAGTGAATGAAAATAGCTCCACGTAAGTATAACTTGCGTGGAGCTATTCTTATTTAGGGAACCAGGCCTTTTTCAGTAATTGAACTACAGTTTCGATACAATTCTCTGGAATACTGCCAAAACCGAGCAATACATACGACTCATCCATTACATTATGAACAGAATCGTATGTGGAGAGAGGGTATAACTTAATACGTTCTTTTGCGGCTGCATGAATAAGTTCTTGTTCATTCATTCCGTTATGAACGTGAAGTACAATATGAAGTCCGGATTGTTCACCGAGTATATGAACGTTATTTCCCATCTCGTTTGTAATAGATTTAATTAAAGAAATATGTTTTCTTTTATATAACGTCCGACTGCGGTTAATATGACGTTCCCAATCACCATTTTGAATAAAGGTGGCAAAGGTAAGTTGTTGCAGCGTAGAAACTGTTTGTTTAAACATACCACCAAGCTCTTCATAGGCTCTTAACAGATGAGGTGGTAAAACAATATATCCCATTCGTAAAGAAGGTAAAAAAGATTTCGAGAAAGTTCCCATATAAATAACGCGTTCATTTGCATCTAGTCCTTGTAAAGAAGGAATAGGTTTTCCTATATAACGGAATTCCCCGTCGTAATCATCTTCAATAATATAGCCCTTACAATCATTCGCCCATTTTAATAACTCGAGTCTTCTAGATAACGGCATAATGATTCCAAGTGGAAATTGGTGAGATGGAGTGACATACGCTACATTGCAACCCGATTCACGTAAAGCGGAAATATGAATCCCTTTATTATCTAAAGGGATGGGGTGAACGGTAAGACCAGAACTTTGAATCATAGCAGGAATACGGTGAAATCCAGGGTTTTCGATTCCGAATTCCTTTTTTGAACCAAGTAGTTGAAGTAGTAGCCAAAGAAGAGGCTGCGTACCTGCTCCAATAATAATTTGATCAGGTGAAGAATGTACCCCGCGAGCATGATATAAATACTTTGAAATATGTTCTCGTAGAACGAGCTCACCTTGTGGATCTTCCTTAGCAAATAATTCATTTTCATACTGAAATAAAGTTTCGTGTATTGCTCTTTTCCAGTTTGTTATTGGAAAAGCTTTTTGATCAATAAGTCCTTGACTACAATCATAATCATATTGTTCGTCTTTTTTATTGTTAGCACTGTTTGACGCAATTTGCTGTTTCTTTTGAATGACATCAATATCAACTTCTGCAACAAAAATCCCACGTTTCGGTTTGCTTTCTACATACCCTTCAGCTAGTAATTGTTGATAAGCGGATTCCACTGTAATACGGCTCACATTAAGTTGCATAGCTAAATTTCTGTGAGAAGGAAGGCGTGTACCGGCACATAGTGACCCATGAGAGATTTCTCGTTTCATATATTCATAAATTTGTAAGTAAAGGGGTGTTTTACTTTGTAATACTAATGGGATAGTCAGATCCATTCGTGGACGCTCCTTTTCATACTGGCCTTATAAAAAAGAATAAAACTGTCACTTAAGCTAAGGGCAGTGGCTTTCTATAATGATGATATAACATTTAGAAAATTTTATAAATAGTAAGGGGAGAATCAAAATGAATATTAGAGAAGTAGTAACAGAAGCGGATTTACATGATGTATTTCCCGTATTACAGCAGTTACGAACGAAACTTTCAAGAGAAGAAGCAAGTTCTTTGTTTCAAAAAATGAAAGAAGAGAATTATAAACTATTTTCGCTACGTAATGAAGAGGATGAAGCAGTTAGTCTAGCTGGTGTAGCGATTTGTACGAATTTTTATAATGAGAAACATGTTTTCGTATATGATCTTGTAACTGCGGAAGCACACAGATCAAAAGGATATGGTAAAGTTCTGCTGTCATATGTAGAAAAATGGGGGAAAGAAAAAGGGTGCAGCTCTATCGTTCTTACATCTGCGTTTCAAAGAATGGATGCACATCGTTTTTATGAAAGAGAGGGCTATGATAAGGTAAGCTATTCTTTTTATAAAGAGCTATAATATTAAATAGGTTCCATGTTTAAAAATATATGGAACCTATTTTCTTTTCTGGATTTGAGCTAGCAACAGGTCCAGTAATATAATTTGTCGAATATTAGAAAATAACAAGGGAATATTGAATTTGGAGAATGTTAGGAGCGTTTATACTTGGAAAAAATAAAGAAATTATCTATACCAAATGATGGAAGAGTCATCATTATTTCTGATATTCATGGAGAATTAAATCTTTTTAATGAACTACTACATAAAATTAATTTTAAAGATGAGGATTATTTAATTATTAATGGTGATCTTTGTGAGAAAGGAAGAAATAGCATTGGCGTCGTAAACTATGTGATGGATCTAGTAGTTAGCAAGCCAAACGTTTATGTAATTGAAGGGAATTGTGAAGTTGTAGTTGAAGCACTTGTAAATGAAAATCCCGCGCTAATACATTATTTATGTACGCGAAAGAATACAATTTTTAATGAGTGGCTAGCGGAATTGAGTGTTACCGTTAATGAAGAAAGTGATATTTGTGAAGTGAAAAACATATTGATGGGTCATTTTTCAAAAGAAATAAAGTGGTTAACAGAATTACCAACAGCGATTGAAACAGAAGATTATATTTTTGTACATGCTGGCCTTGATGATAAAGAAGATTGGAAAGAAACAGAGCGCAAAAATGCGATAGCAATGCCAGAGTTTTTCAATAAATCACATAGAGCAAATAAGTATGTAGTTGTCGGTCATTGGCCTGTTGTAAACTATTCAGACAAGGCACCGTCTAACAATCCAGTTATTGATGAGGAGAAAAAGATTATTGCGATTGATGGGGGAAATGCGATTAAAGAAGCAGGACAATTAAACGCATTTATCATTCAGAGGGAAAGTGGAAGGGATACGTTTTTTTATACATATGTAGACTATTTTCCAGAGTATGAAGTAATAGCTGATTTTAATGCGAACACATCAATGCAGGGCGGGGTGACCTATCCGTACTATTACATAGAGCCTATGGAGAAGATGAAAGATTATACAATATGTAAGCAAAAGGAAACGAATAAATTACTCTCTGTGAAAAATGAATATATTAGGCAACTTGAGACAGGTGAATACACAGTGAAAACCGATATTTCTTGTGCACAAATAAGCGTAAGAAAAGGGGACATTGTTTCTCTCATTGATGGCAGCTGCTCAGGATATGATTTAATTAAAAGAGATGGAGTAGAAGGCTGGATAGAGAAAGGTATTTTAGTTGAGATAGAAAAGATGAAATAGGAGGTATGGAGCCTCCTATTTTTTTATTATCTTTTTAAATGAGTAGATTGTTTACTGTCTTTCAGAAGTAAGTAAATCGTACTCGGTAAAATGACAAGCGTCATTCCTAAAAAAATTGTGAGTATAGCATAACCTCTATACGGAGCAGGAATGATAAATGGAAGCCCGGCTAGGAAAATACCTGCTATCATCATTGAAATACTACAAATATTTGAAGCTCTTTTTTCAAGATGCTTATCATTCCATTCCAATGAAATTGTTGATTTAGTCGTATCAATTTTTGAACTGAAATAGCCTATTAATATAAATAAAAGCCCTAATGCTAAAAATATTAAATGATCAAGAGGGAGTGCGAAGCCAAGAGCAATGAGAGCGATGACAATATCGACAAAAAATAAAAATAGTAAAATTGTGTTGCCGATCCAAAGGGGAGATTTCTGGTTACTCGCTGCTTTAAATAAAGCTAAAAATAAAAAGAATAAGAAGGAACAAATAATTATATTTACGATAACAAAAGTGCTTTTATCCATTGTTGATGTAGGCGTTCCATTGAAGTCCCATTTTGTAACAATACGTAATGGTAAGAAGAAATAGAGAATAATATTTGTTGTAATAATAGTGAGAAATAAAGTAATACTAAATCGATTATTCATTGAATCACCAGCTTTCCACATGAATAATTGGTATCTTATAACAAAATTATACAATATAATAAAGGATATTTGTTTTGATTTTTCTGAAAAAATATTATAATTATATATGAAATAAAGAGGAGTGTAGGAGGAAATTATGCAAAACGTAAGAGTAAAAGGGGATAAAGTTACAATTCGTACAATTGAAGAATCAGATATAAAAACATTATGGAGTCTCGTATTTAAAGAAGAAAATCCAGAATGGAAAAAATGGGATGCACCGTATTTTCCGTTTTCAATGCAAGAATACCCGTCTTATAAAGAAAAGATGCAAACTCGTTTAAAAGAAGAACCTCTATCTAAATTAATTATAGAAAATAACGGCCAAATTATAGGGACAATCGGGTTTTATTGGGAGCATAAACTGACGCGTTGGTTGGAGATGGGGCTTGTTATTTATAATCCAAATTACTGGAATGGTGGCTACGGTACAGAAGCGTTAACGTTATATCGAGATTTAATATTTGAAAAGATGGAAATTGGTAGGGTAGGAATCACGACTTGGTCTGGTAATAAACGAATGATGAAAGTAGCGGAGAAAATAGGAATGACATTAGAAGGTAGAATGCGCAAATGCCGTTATTATAACGGAACATACTATGATTCTATTAGAATGGGTATGATTCGTGAAGAATGGGAAGCGCTATATGTAACGAAGGGGTGAGGAAGTATGTACGCTATTATTGCTACATTTGATCGTGTGTTTACTAATAAAATTATAGAATTGCAAAATGAAATAACAAATATCATTGGCACGAATCAATTAGCAGGAGTAGAACCTCATATTACATTAGCTGATTACCATGAGTTAGACGTTCATTTATATAAGGAGAAATTAGAGGTGTTTGTAGCTGTTCAAGAGAATATGGCTGAGGTAACTTTTCCTTCTGTTGGAATTTTTCCTACTAACGGAACGGTCTTTTTAGCACCGACCATTACAGATGAATTGTTAAAACTTCATCATTCTTATCATGATAATTTTAAAATTTTTCATGATAATTTAAATTCATATTATGTGCCAGGAAAATGGGTTCCACATTGTACAATTGCAAATAAGTTACATGTAAATCAGTTTTTAATTGCAATGGAATATATTTATGAAAAATTTGATCATGCAACAGCTTCCATTGAGAAATTAAAATTAATTAAAGTAAATTATGAAAATGGTTCTGCCATTTCTTCTAGTATATTAGCAGAATATAATTTTAAGAGAATGGAGACAACGAGATGACATATGTAATTAGAGAAATGAAGCAAGAAGACATTCACGCTGTACAATCAGTAGCGAAAATAGCTTGGCATGATACATACGAAGACATTATTCCGAGAAAGATTCAAGACAGTTTCTTAGATGAGGCTTATTCTGATGAAAAAATGAAATATCGTCTTGAAAATACACATTTATTCGTTGCGGAAGAAGAGGGAGAAGTAATTGGCTTTGCGAATTTTTCACCCGTTAGATTGCAAAACGAAGCAGAATTAGGAGCGATTTATTTGTTACCAGATCAGCAAGGGAAAGGGGTAGGAAGTGCTTTATTACAAAAAGGGTTAACGGAATTAAAAGGAATTCGGAAACTATACATTCATGTAGAAGCAGCGAATGAAAAAGGAAAACGTTTTTATGAAGCGAAAGGTTTTGCTCAATTAGAGGAATTTGAAGAAGATTTTGAAGGACATATGATGCAGACAGTAAGGATGGTTTTATACGTATAGGGAGGACTAGTAATGAAAATTTTTGATTTTAGTGAAAAAGTGGGAAAGAAAATCTCAGCATTTTAATCTAATTTCATAATGTCAAAAATATTAAACCATAAAGGAAATGTACATATTGGTGCTATGCATTTACGAGAGAATGGAATAATTGGATATCATGAAGCAGTTGTATCACAGCTGCTTCTTATTGTGGACGGAGAAGGATATGTATGCGGAGCAGATAAAGAAAAAGTGAAGGTGGAAGCGGGACAAGCTGTGTTTTGGGAGAAGGACGAATCTCATGAAACGAGTACGGAACAGGGATTGATGGCAATTGTGATTGAGTCGGAGGAACTTGAACGAGCAATATTAATGCCTATTAAAGAGGAGAGTTGTGAAAAATGATAGAAAAGGCGAATCGGGAAGAAACGGACGAAATAATACAATATGCAGCTCAATCGCTTTTTGAAGGAACGAGGGGAAATTGTCAGTTAAGTACAGAGAAAGCAATTGAAATTACAAGGCCGATTGTAGAAAAGGGAGCATATTATTTAGTCGTTAAACAAGAAAACAATGTAATGGGGTGGATATTAATAGGGGAAAATGCAGACTATTTTTCTCGTGAAAAACTTGGATTTATATATGAGCTATACGTTTTTCCAGAATATCGCGGGAAAGGACTGTCGAGAGAACTGATGGAAGCTGGTATTAAGGAGTTGAAGGAGACGTTTTCAGAAATTCGTTTGAATGTATTTGCTGGGAATTTTGCGAAAGAGATGTACGAAGAGTTTGGTTTTGTTGAAAGACAGGTAATTATGACTTTGAAGTGAGAACATTAAGTAGGAGAATAAATAAAAAAGGTTATTTAATGTGAAGTGCCCTTGAATTGTTAGAGACATCCATACAATTCAAGGGCATTTTTTTGTTTTTGCTGAGATTATAAAAATATTTTTGAAATCAATATAAAATTTTATGTTTAGTTCACAAACTTTCGGAAAAACTAGGAAAGATATGACAAAGGAGGTTATGAACGGTGGATCATCCAATTCAAGGGTTAATGAAAGCGGCAATGGAAAATTTAAAAGAAATGGTCGATGTAAATACGATTGTTGGAGAGCCTGTTCAAACGGCTGACGGTGGTGTGGTGTTAACGGTTTCTAAAGTAGCGTTCGGGTTTGGAGCAGGAGGTTCTGATTTCCAAACGAATGATGGACAAAGAGCGAACGGTAACCCTGCATTTGGTGGCGGTAGCGCGGGTGGTGTTTCTATTACACCAGTAGCATTTCTTGTAGTGAATAAAGATGGAGTAAATATTCTGCATCTACAAAATGCGACACATTTAGCAGAAAAAATGATTGAATTAGCTCCACAAACAATTGATAAAATTCAATCGATGTTCCAAAAAGATGAAAAGAAAGAGGGAAATCATCACCCTCAAAACCCAGATGAAATCCTTTAAAAACGCCTGCTCACGAGCAGGTGTTTTTTCTTGTAATCACTATGTAATAAAACACATGAAATTGTAAATAGTTTTTGAATTTTTTTCTATGTTTCTAAAATTTTTCATGTTAAAATATGCTATAGAATTGAAACATATAAAACGAAGGTGGCTAGGTGCTTTGTCTGGAGGATCTGACCAAGTAAAGAATATGATATATATTAATGGTAATCGTCGGGGTCATTGTTTTATTACATCAGGAATTACGTTTAAAGAGTTTGCAAGTAACATCCCTTCACCGCTTCATCAAGTGTTGCTTTTGAAGCATAACTTTGAATGGACAGATTTTCATTATCATACTTTATTTGAATATGTTGAGGAAGAAAATATACATAAGCTAATTCAAGCAGAGATTGATGAATTTGATGAATTTTGTTGGGTAGATTTTGATGATGCAAGCGATTTAGATGAATTAGAGCCAAAAGAAATTGCAGAGCTTTTATATTTGGCTCACAAAAAAGAACCACTTGCAAGAACATTCTTTCCGCTATTGAAAAATAGATTTGTTTATTTTTCACATGATGATGGATGGTACAACAAAGTGTATTATCGTAGAATTGCTGACTTTGTAGGGATGTTAAGTAAAGTCATTCCTTATAAACTCGGTGCTTTCGGTAAGAAACGTTTTTCTTTGTTCCAAAAATCAAAAATTTTCCCAGCAATTTCGAAAGAAGTGATCATGGGGCTTCTTCCATTAATGGAGGATGGTCTTTATATTGATCTAGCAGGGAAAATTGAGTCAAGAAGAGGTCTTGAAATTCCGGTATATGTAGTTGGTTCGTATGAAAGCACGGATGAGGTACTAGATAATATTGATGAATTGAAAGCAGAAGCAACAGAGACAGGTTGGCTCATTTTTGATAAGAAAGAACAAGAATGGCAATGGGTTGTGGACTAAGAAAACTTGGCGCATGAAGTCAAGTTTTCTTGTCATTTGAAAGGAGTACAAATGAAGAAATATTATACAATTGTGGGTATTGTAAGTATTATTCTCGTAGCGATTTTACTTATTACTTGTCCGAAAGAATCGGATTTTAAAGTATATGTAGAGGATAAGTATGCATTGAAATGTGATGAGAGTAGTTTTGAATGCACACAAAATGTAGATGGTAAAAAAGAAAAATTACAATTTGAAAGTACAGATGCACGAAATGGTGTATTCTTTATGACTGCAAAGCAAACATTTAAAACAGAAGCTGGTGTTACGAAAGAATATAGCGGAGTAGGAATGTTTGGTACATTTCTTTTTGTTTCAGAGAAGACTTTCTAGTAATAGAAGGTCTTTTTTTTATGCTTATGTTCATATAGATGAAGTAAGACAAGCATAGGAGGGGTAGTGATGAAGAATACATGTATCGTTTGCGGTGGTGAGGAGTTTTTTTCCTCAACTTTGTATGCACGGACGAAACAAGATTGGGCATATGCACCAAATATGTATCGATTTGAAAAGGTGTTTATTGAGCATCGGGATGAAGAGAATTATCCAGTGTTTCAAGAAATTACAGCGAAACATTGTTGTGGATGCGGTCATATTATGTTGTACCACGAATGAACACACCAAGTATAACTTGGTGTGTTTTTTTTAAAACGCTGACAAAGCAAGCGGATAGAGTAAAGTAAATAAAACAGAAAAACTACCAAAACCAATTGCTGTATATCCAAGTGTTCTTGCGCCGAAATTGACAGCTAATAAGCCGACTAAAATCGCAAGAGAGCCGAGTGTAACCGGATAAAATGCAATTGAGAAAAGCGAAAGAAATAAAGCGACATAGCCTACCATTGCACCGGTATTTGTACCTTCTATTTCATTTGCAATTTCTTTACGCTTATGTCTAATTGGTATGCCAGCTGGTGATATTTCAGCTGCATACTCTTCGTTTTTTTCACCACTTTTAAAATGATGATTTCTCTTTCTTCGCATGTACATCCCTCTCTTTCAATTGGGTGTACCTATAGTATCTTACATAAAGAGAAGAACATGAGTATGAGTTAAACCCAAGTAAAGCAAAAATTGGAGAATAAAGATTCCATTATTAGCTTGTACATCTCCTAGTGAAGATAAACAGGAATTTTGGAAAATGATGTAGAATGAAATGAGTGATAAAACGTGAAGGCAGGGGAATGTATGACGAAATTTAATTGGCATGAATCAGCAGAGAAAAAATGGGATAGTAGTGCAGAATTTTGGACTCAAAATAGTCAAGAGATGTGGGACAGCGGGAGTAGGAGTACAATTATTCCATTTTTTGAAAAATACGTGAAAAAAGAAGCTCAAGTGCTCGATGTTGGTTGTGGTGATGGATACGGTACATATAAATTAAGTCGCGCGGGCTATAAAGCAGTTGGAGTAGATTTATCAGAAGTGATGATTCAAAAAGGGAAGGAGCGTGGAGAAGGACCGAATTTATCTTTTATAAAAGGGGATCTTTCTTACTTACCATTTGAAAATGAGCAATTTGAATCAATTATGGCAATTAATTCTTTAGAATGGACCGAGGAGCCATTACGGGCATTAAATGAGATAAAGCGCGTTTTAAAAAGAGATGGGTATGCATGTATTGCAATTTTAGGACCGACAGCAAAGCCTCGAGAGAACAGTTATCCTCGTTTATATGGCAAAGACGTTGTTTGTAATACGATGATGCCTTGGGAGTTTGAACAGTTAGCGAAAGAACAAGGTTTTGAAGTTGTAGATGGCATCGGTGTATATAAGCGCGGAGTAAATGAGAAGATGCTAGGTCAACTACCTATCGAGTTACAACAATCGTTAACATTCTTATGGGTATTTATGTTAAAAAACGTATAAAGAAATGAAAGAATTTTTAGGAGGTAAATAAGTGCAGAAAATACAAAAAACTGATACAATATCATCAGAACCAATTAAAGGGGGACTAGGGTATATGACAACTACTACAACAGTTAAATCCGACATTGAAATCGCACAAGAAGCGAGTATGAAGAAGATTCAAGAAATTGCAGCTGAATTAAATATTTTAGAAGATGAATTAGAGCCATACGGACATTATAAAGGTAAGTTATCTCTTGACATTTTTAAGCGCTTACAGGATGAGAAAGACGGTAAAGTTGTTTTAGTAACAGCGATTAACCCAACTCCAGCTGGAGAAGGTAAATCAACAGTAACAGTTGGTTTAGGTCAAGCTTTTAATAAAATTGGTAAGAAAACAGTAATTGCACTTCGCGAACCATCTCTTGGACCAACGATGGGACTAAAAGGCGGAGCAGCAGGTGGTGGTTTTTCACAGGTTGTACCTATGGAAGACATTAACCTTCACTTTACTGGAGATATTCATGCGATCACAACTGCTAATAACGCGTTAGCGGCGTTTATTGATAATCATATCCAACAAGGAAACACACTTGGGATTGATACGCGTAAAATCGTTTGGAAACGCTGTGTTGACTTAAATGATCGTGCCCTACGTAACGTAGTAATTGGTCTTGGTGGACCAGTTCAAGGTGTACCACGTGAAGACGGTTTCGATATTACAGTGGCATCTGAAATTATGGCCGTATTCTGCCTTGCAACAGATATTCAAGATTTAAAAGCGCGTCTATCTCGCATCGTAGTTGCTTATAACTTTGCAAATCAACCTGTAACGGTTAAAGATTTAGGTGTAGAAGGTGCATTAACATTATTATTAAAAGACGCATTAAAACCAAACTTAGTGCAAACGTTAGAAAATACACCAGCTATCATTCACGGTGGACCATTTGCGAATATCGCTCACGGTTGTAACAGTGTTATCGCTACAACAATGGCCGCAAAATTAGGTGATTATGTTATTACAGAAGCTGGATTTGGTGCTGATTTAGGTGCAGAGAAGTTTTTAGATATTAAAGCTCGTGCAGCTGGCATTAAACCAGAAGTAGTTGTTATTGTTGCGACGATCCGTGCGCTTAAAATGCATGGCGGCGTAGCAAAAGATCAATTAAAAGAAGAAAATGTAGACGCATTAGCAAAAGGTATGGAAAACTTACAGAAGCATGTTGAAACAATTCAAAGCTTCGGTGTACCTTTCGTAATTGCAATTAATAAATTTATTACAGATACAGATGCAGAAGTTGCATACTTACAAGAGTGGTGCAATGAGCGTGGCTATGCAGTATCCTTAACGGAAGTTTGGGAGAAAGGTGGCCAAGGCGGAGTTGACCTTGCTGAAAAAGTATTAAAAGAAATCGAAAAAGGTGAGAACAACTACGCACCACTTTATGAATTAGAATTACCATTAGAAGAAAAAATTCGTACAATTGCTCAAAAGGTGTACGGTGCAAAAGATATTGAGTTTGCTCCGAAAGCACGTAAGCAATTAGCTCAATATGAAGGAGAAGGATGGAGTAACCTACCAATTTGTATGGCTAAAACACAATACTCTCTTTCTGACGATGCAACAAAATTAGGTCGTCCATCTGACTTTATCGTTACAATTCGTGAGCTAAAACCATCTATTGGTGCAGGGTTTATCGTTGCGTTAACAGGAACAATGTTAACAATGCCAGGCCTTCCAAAACAGCCAGCAGCACTACAAATGGATGTAAATGAAGATGGAAAAGCAGTAGGTTTATTCTAAAAGGTTGTAATTCATCTCGTTTATCTGTAAACTATATATACATCAAGTGGCGCCTTTCCATCGAAAGGCGCCTGTTTTTTGGAGGAAATTATGTTTGATCCAACTGCTTTTGATAATTTAAAAGTAATCGTAGAAGGTGCTGTTTATGATTTTGATTTACATGGAGATATTCTTGTAACAGATCGAAAAGATATGATGGACCTTGCCTCATTAAGTCGTATATACCATATTTCATTTCAATTAACAGAACCGTTCGAACCGGTAGTAAAAGCAACATTTTCACTATCTGTAGATGCAAAGAACTTGTCTGGTGAAATATTGGAAGTACCACAATTTACACCAGGTTGTGAAATGAAGTTAGCATTTTCATTCCCGATAGAAAAGCCAGAGGTAGTGTGTGAAGAAATTGAAACTTTCATGCATTCTATATGGGGAAAAGAAAGAATGATTACGCAGAAAATTTCATACGAATATAATAAGCAAGCGATTTCATATCATAATAAGGTAGAGGTTCTATTTCAAAAAGCGATTACAGAAGACCATGTTGATGATTTAATAGCTGTTATTTCACACATGATAGAAACGGTGCGAACAATACAACATTTTCTTCAAAAATAGAGATAAAGGAGAAAAACAAATGATAAAAGATATGCAACCATTTTTACAACAAGCTTGGGAGAAGGCTGGTTTTAAAGAATTAACTGAAATTCAAAAACAAGCGATTCCAACTATTTTAGAAGGACAAGACGTTATAGCTGAATCTCCAACTGGAACAGGAAAAACATTAGCGTACTTATTACCCCTTTTACATAAAATCAATCCTGAAGTAAAACAACCACAAGTTGTTGTTTTAGCGCCAACACGTGAGCTTGTCATGCAAATTCACGAAGAGGTTCAAAAGTTTACAGCAGGGACTGAAATTTCAGGGGCATCTTTAATTGGTGGTGCAGATATTAAGCGCCAAGTTGAAAAATTAAAGAAACACCCGAGAGTAATTGTCGGTTCACCAGGACGTATTTTAGAATTAATTCGAATGAAAAAGCTAAAGATGCATGAAGTAAAAACGATTGTATTTGATGAGTTTGATCAAATTGTAAAACAAAAGATGATGGGCGCAGTACAAGATGTAATTAAATCTACAATGCGAGATCGTCAATTAGTATTCTTCTCGGCGACAATTACAAAAGCGGCAGAAGATGCTGCACGTGATTTAGCAGTTGAACCACAATTAGTACGTATAACACGTGCAGAGTCAAAAAGCCTAGTTGAGCATACGTATATCATTTGTGAGCGACGCGAAAAAAATGATTACGTAAGAAGAATTATGCATATGGGCGATGTAAAAGCTGTTGCTTTCTTAAATGACCCATTCCGTTTAGATGAAATTACTCAGAAATTGCAATTCCGTAAAATGAAAGCAGCAGCTCTTCATTCAGAGGCAAGTAAGCAAGAGCGTGAAGCAACGATGCGTGCTTTCCGCAGCGGGAAATTAGAAATTCTACTTGCTACTGATATTGCAGCACGTGGAATAGATATCGATGATTTAACACATGTAATCCACTTGGAGTTACCAGACACAGTAGACCAATATATTCACCGCTCAGGACGTACAGGACGTATGGGTAAAGAAGGAACTGTCGTTTCTCTTGTAACACAACAAGAAGAGCGTAAATTACTTCAATTTGCAAAAAAATTAGGTATCGTGTTTACGAAGCAAGAAATGTTCAACGGATCATTTGTAGAAACGAAACCGAAAGCACCAAAGAAAAAGAAACCAGCATTTACTGGGAAGAAAAAACCTAGATAAATAATTAGGGAGACGTAACTATTTGTAGTTACGTCTTTTTTGTTTGTAATTCAATAACAAAGGGAATTTAAATGTACCTATATTATAAGAAATATCGATAAAGGTAAATTATTTCTCATTTAGTTTTGTACAAGGAAGTAATATAAAGAGAGTCGAATATTAAACTGATGCGAAATAATAAAAAGAAGGTACATATATGGATAGGAAATTAGGAATGTTTTTAAATACGAAACATATTGAAGTAAATGAAGGAATAAATAAGGCGAGAGAATGGAATGTAGAATGTATTCAATTATATGCTATGAATAAGAACTTCAACTTAGCTAATATTCCAAGGGTAGAATGGAATACTTTAAAGAAAAGCTTATCTTTTAATGGAATAAAGGTTCCATCATTAGCAATTAGCTTTGGAGAAAATGGAATTGTGGGAACGGAAGTTGACAGTGAAATAGATCAGTTTAAATACATTACTGACAGAGGTTTGGAGCTAGGAGCAAAGATAATAACAGCTCATATCGGGGGAATTCCAGATGATGAAAAAAGTGAGTATTATAATAAAATGGAACGAGTTTGTTATGAGATAGGGGAATTAGCACTCAAATTTGGAGGGATTTTCGCAATTGAGACTGGTTCTGAAAAAGCGATAGTGTTAAAAAGATTTTTAGAAAATATAAATTCAAAAGGACTAGCGGTTAACTTTGACCCAGCAAATTTAATAAGTAATGTAAATGAAAATCCGGTAGAAGGTTTATTACTATTAAAAGATTATATAGTACAAACTCATATTAAAGATTGTAAAGAAGTAAAAAGTGATAGTTCGAGTAAGTATATAGAAGTAGCAGCAGGAAATGGTGAAGTGGATTTCGATATATTCTTCAAGGTATTAGATGAAATTAGATTCGACGGATATAACATGATTGAAAGAAATGATTACTTTGACGAATTGGATGGGATGAGTCAGTCGATAAATTTTGCAAAGAAGTACATATAAATTCAAAAGGAATAACGGTAGCACCTGTAGAAACCTACATAGAATATAAAAACCATTAGGGGGAAATGAAATGATCCATAAAGTTGGACAAATTATGTTGTATGTAAATAATCAAGATGAGGCAGTAAATTTTTGGACGGAAAAGGTAGGGTTTCATGTAGTTGCAGAGGAAGATAACAAGCAAGGAATGAGATGGATTGAAATCGCTCCGACTAACGGTGCAGAAACGAGTATCATACTACATAACAAAGAAGTTATTTCTAAGATGAGCCCAGAATTAAATCTTGGTACACCATCTTTAATGTTCTTCTCAGAAAATCTTGATCAATTATATACAGATTTAAAAAATAAAAATGTTACTGTTGGTGAAATGGTAACTATGCCTTCTGGTAAAGTATTTAACTTTGCTGATAGTGAAGGCAATTATTTTGCGGTTATGGAAAAGAACAAATAATAATATTGCTATGTGAAAATCCCCCTCAAATATATTGAGGGGGATTACATGTTTGAAGTGGATTTTTCATTAGAGAGTTGATTAATATAAAATACGCCTTTTTCAATAGCTGTCTCAATATAACCAATGATTTGATTAAACGTAAATACTTGTAAGTCTTCATGCAAATGTTGCTCCGGATACAACATATCTTCAAAAAGATACTTCCGAAAAGCTAATATGTTTTCTTTAGAAACTTCTTCAATATCCACAATGTGAGCCTCTTGGTTGAGAAGAGAGAAGAGCTGCTGTTCTGTATCATAATGATGAAGCAACTTTGCATTTAACAATTTAAAATCGTTATAGTACATAGGTGCGATCGTTTCGTCATTTTCTATTCTATTTTTTAGCCATGGTAGAAAAAAGCCACTTAGCCAATTGTCATCGGCAATGAGATGGGTGTAATAGCCAAGAAGAAAAGGGGAATCCATATGAGCTTTATATTTTTGAAAAAAAGAATTGAAATCTATCCTTCTCGTATAGTTTTTCGTTGTGCCAGCGTAAAAGTGTGAAGTTCCTTTTTCTTCTGCTGAATGAACCGCATCAGGGGCCACACCTCCAAGTATGAAAGAAGTTTTATCTTGAATAGATAATTTCTCGGCAATCCTGTTAGCGATAATAGCATGCATAATTCGTGATCCCATGAATGACACCTCGGTTTCAAGTATTCATTTCAGGAAGAGGACTGAACAGTTAGTATTACTTTCCCTGTACTTTTTCTACTTTCGACCCATTCATGTGCTTTCCCTGCATCTTGAAGTGGAAAAGATTTCGTGGCTTTAATTTGTAAACTTCCGTCACGCAAATAGCGGAAAACTTCATTTGCAGTTTCTTGGAGGAGTTCAGGACGTTTTTTTCGTGTAGTGCCGAAGCTAAAACCGAGTATAGAGCGGCAACTTGCGTGTAAATCTTTCGTTTGAAAGTTACCAATTTCACCGCTTGCATTACTGAAATGAACGAGGCGACCGTAATAAGCAAGACATTTTAAACTTCTTTCCGAAACCGTTCCAGAAATAGAATCTAAAATTACATCGACCCCTTCGCCATTTGTCAGCGCATTGATTTTCTCTACAAAACCCTCATCTTGATGACAAATAACATAATCAGCTCCAGCATCTAAAGCGATTTTACCTTTCGCTTCATTTCCAACAGTACCGATAATTGTTCCAGCCCCTAATAGTTTAGCAAGTTGAATTGCTGTCGTACCAATTCCACCAGCCGCTGCATGAATGAGTACAGACTCGCCTTGTTGAAGCCTTGCAACATTTGCGAGTAAATTATAGCCTGTAAAAGATACAATCGGACAAGCAGCTGCAGTTTGAAAATCGACTTTATCAGGTAAAACGAAAGTAAGGTTTTCGTTTGCGACAACGTATTCTGCGTAAGATCCATTTTGAGGAAAAGCAATGACATGTTGTCCAGGATAAATATTTTTCACATGAGAACCGACACGTTCTACAATACCAGCGGCATCTATCCCTGGTATAAAAGGTAGTGCTTTATTTCCTTTTTTACCAAAACGGGATTTAATATCGGCGAAATTTACACTAGTAGCAACAACGCGAATCAAAACTTGATCTTCTGAAATAGCTGGCATATCTACATCTGTATATTTCATCACTTCAGGACCACCGAACGACGTTACAATGATAGCTTTCATCATATATATCCTCCTTAATTTGACTATATAAATCATTTTAAATCGTCATTAGAAATTGGAAAATTATATAATAGTTATGCAAAGCTATAAGTGAAGCTTATGAATTCATTCAATCATTATATTAATTTATATAAAAAACTTTTGAAAAAATCGAACGAAATCTCAATTGCTTGCCAATATATAGTGTAAGACAAAGGAGGGAAGGTAAATGAAGGATGAAACATTGTATACAAATTTAATCCAATTAACTTTATCAGGCAATAAAGAAGCGTATGGCGAATTGTATGATAAAACGATTCAAGAAGTATATAAAACAGCACATTTTTTAATAGGTGATAAAACGGATGTAGATGATGTCGTTCAAGAAATATACATACAGCTATATGAATCGCTTCGTAAATATGATAATGAGAAGCTATTTCGTCCTTGGCTAATCGGACTTGCGATTAAACAAATTCATTCTTACAGAAGAAAGAGGTGGATGCGACTACGTATTGTGAAAAAAGCAGAAGAGCAAAGAAAACCAGTACAAATTGATTTTTCTAACGATATTGTAAGTAAAATATCAAACCAAAAACTAATCGAACTTATACATAAATTACCGTATAAATTGAAGCAAGTTATTATCTTAAGATACTTACACGATTATTCACAAGAAGAAGTAGCACACATATTACATATTCCAATCGGTACAGTGAAGTCTAGAATTCATGCGGCATTAAAGAAACTACGTCAAAAAGAGCAAGTAGAAGAAATCTTTTTAGGAGAGGTAGGGAATGTGAAATGAGTTTAGAATGTAGAGTTAGAGAATCTATACAAGAAGAAGCGAAGGGGATTATCGCCCCACCGGATTTAAAAGAGAAAGTAATTGTTCAGATTAAAATGAATCGCGGGGGGAATAAAAGGAAGAAGCGCCTTATCGCAGGAGTGCTTGCGGCAGCATTTTTACTCCCAACGACTGGTTTTGCGTATCAATCTATTATGGCGGATGGTATATACGGATCGTTTGAGAATTTAAAAAAACATGCTGGAGCAATGACGTTAGAAGCATATATGCGTTTTAATGCAAAATTGTCAGAAGCGAAAGATGAAATGGGTGCGAAGGAATATGAAGAATTTACAAAAGAACTAAAAAAATTAACAAATGCAAAGCTTGCGTACGGGGATTCGAACGGTAATATTGATTATGATCAATTATCACCAGAAAAAAGAGAAGAAATGAAAAAGGTAAGTATGGGCCTTCAACCATACTTTGATAAATTAAATGGTCATAAATCTAGTAAAGAAATATTAACGCAAGAAGAGTTTGATCGCTATATGGAAGCTTTAATGACACATGAAATAGTACGAGTGAAGACTAAATCAACTGGTGGAATAAAAGTAGAAGATATACCTGAGGCGTACAAAGAAAGATTTATGAAAGCAGAGCAGTTTATGGAGTATGTAGATGAAAAGGTGCGATAAGTAAGAAAGCTCGTAGCTTTGAGCTTCTCTTATTAAAACGTAAATATATTAACCACCAATTCCTTTTGCTAGCAATAAGAAATATACAAATACTAGTATTACTCCATTTAATGCCGAACCAACTATTTTAAAAAGCCAATTCTTTGATGCGATTGCAAAAAGAATACCGAGCAATGAAAGAATACTTAGAAGCACAATAATTAATGTTAAATTCGCATTAGGTCCTCTTAAAACAAAGAAAGAACATATACTTGCGAGAAACGTTAGAAACGAGAAAGTCCCTAATTTCATAATAAGTCCCCCTTGTTTGAAATGTATTTTGATTTAGTGCACGACTTTCTTTAGTTTAACATAAATTTCCTATTGTCAATTAAATATATGAACAATAAAAAACGAGTATAAATTCTATGCGATTTCATACTCGTTTTGTTATTACTTAAGTTTCCTTACCGCATGTATAGCAACTCTTACAAGAAGTATTGTACTAATAAATAAACCACCATAACCAACGACACTTAAAAATTGAACATTAGTTTCTTTTGCATACAAGTCAGGGCAGAATTATCTTGATTTGCTTAATAAAGTGAAAGTGGGAAATCACTTAGTTATATTCCTTACTATTTTCCTTATCTTTTTGTATAAAACAATCTAAAAGGGAATAACCAGCTATTAAACTAATTATCGTAACAAAAGTTGTATTTATAAGAATAATATTAGCTAAATAAGGTAGGTATTGGCCAAGTGGTGAAAAGAGTAGAGCTGGGGAAAAGGAAATTAATATTGTAGGCACTGTAATAGCGATAAACTTATCCGGTTGAAAGCTCCAGTTTTGTTTACTCGTTTCGCGATTAATCGATTGAAGGAATCGTAATAAAATGCCGACTATAAGAGGGAAGAGTGTAAAGTAGAATAACCTTGGATACACGTTAAAGTTTACCTGAGCGTCTGTATCTAAATAAAATTGAATTTTCACTCCGACAAATAATAATAAGACGATAAATAATGTAAAGCAGAGGTATAGCATCACTTTTTGCATTGCATTCCACCATCCTTTATTAAAAATATATTCAAAGAAAAAAGAGATATACAATAACTACTGTTGTATATCTCTTCTTTTACTGTTAGTTAATAGTGGAATTTACTTTTTCTTGCTTCGTGAAATAATCTATAATGCCCATCGCGCTAATTTCTATATCTAGATGTAAAATGTTATAAACGGAATGATCTGATGGAACCTTTAATTTTGTAAGGTGAGAAGAGATCTTATCCATTAATACAGTTTGTAATGCTTTAGTAGCCTCATCGAAATCATTATACTGTTCAAAGACCTCTTTACCAGTATGAACGAAAATAGGTAACCAATGTTCCAGTTGGTTATATACTTCTGTAACATTGGATGATGCACCGTAATGGCCGAAATAAATAGTATCTACATTCATACTTTGAATATGATTTTTAGAAGCAAGCATCGCATCTGGTTGGAATTGTGAAGGGGACGTTGATGGTAAATATAGTTCTACACCAAGGTCTGCGAGTTCTCTATAGTAAATTCCTATTGTATCGCCTGTAAAAATGCCATTTGTTAATGAATCGTGAATGCTAATATGGTGCTTAGCATGACCCGGTGTATCGTAAAATGTAAGTGTACGGTCTTCGGCGATTTTTAACGTATCACCATTTTGTACAATACGAACACGCTCTTCTTCTATAGGAAGAATTGGATCAAATAGTTTATCGAAATCTTCTTTGTATACAGCTTTTGCGCCTAAAATGAGTTTTGTTGGATCAATCATATGACGAGCACCGCGAGAATGCACATATAAAGTAGCATGTGGACACTTTTCCATCATTAAACCAGCAGCCCCGGCGTGATCTAAATGAACATGTGTAACAACAATGTTTTTTACATCGCTTAAATCAATATGTAATTGTTGTAAGCCGTCTAAAATATACGGAAGAGAAGGGGCTGCACAAGTTTCAATTAAAGTAATATCGTCACCTAATAAAACGTACGTACCAGTTCGTTCGTTATGTTGTAAATCGAAATCATCAATAAGATATAGGTGAGAAGATAATTGCTCTACTTTTTTCATCATTACCACTCCTTAGTTACTGCATGTTTCTATTATACGCTAAAATAGAAAAAGGCAGAAAACGAAAGCTCGTCTTCTGCCTTTTTAAAGTGTTGTTATTTCGTTTGTTCTTTATTGATAGACATAAAGAACAGTCCAACTATGCCACCAACGATTGGAAGCATAATTTCTCCTGCTAAATTAAAGTAGGAGCTTAAAAATAAACCATTTACATCGATTACCCAGCCAATCACATACAATAACATCATATATAGTACGAAATAAAACTCGCGATTTGAAATCATTTCATGTTGTGCAGTTTTCATAATGAACACCATCCTTTTCTTTTATAATGGAATATAAACTGTCACATTTTGTTCACAATTTAATTGTAAAACTTTCCATCATAAAAGTCTAGTAGTTTGTGTCGAATTTTCGAACGGAAATAAAGCGCTATCATTTGAGGGTGTAAGTACGTAAAAAGAGCTGTATATTCATGAATGTAGTATAGTATAAACATAGAATGATAGTGAAGAGAGGAGCAAGGACAATGACAATTTATGATTTTTCAGCTAAAACGATAACAGGAGAAGATAAATCGTTAAAAGATTACGAAGGAAAAGCACTTCTTATTGTAAATGTAGCTAGCAAATGTGGTTTTACACCGCAATATAAAGGATTACAAGAAGTATATGATAAATATAAAGACCAAGGACTAGAAATACTCGGTTTCCCTTGTAACCAATTCGGAGGACAAGAACCAGGTACAGAAGCGGATATTACTAGTTTTTGTGAATTAAACTACGGTGTAAATTTCCCGATGTTTGCAAAGGTTGATGTGAAAGGTGATAAGGCACATCCGCTTTATACATACATGACAGAACAAGCACCAGGTTTACTAGGTATGAAAGCAGTGAAATGGAACTTTACTAAGTTTTTAATCGGAAAAGACGGGAAAGTAGTAGGGCGTTTTGCGCCACAAACGAAACCGGTGGATTTAGAGGTTGAGATTGAGAAGGTACTTGGAGAATAACTAGGAGTTTCACTTTATTAAAAAAAGCCTCAAAGAACAATGTTGTTCTTTGAGGCTTTTTCTTTTAACTCACATTATCAAGATTAAATCGCTGAATGGAAGTCATTTGATTTAGGCGGAGAAGCTGCTTTTTTCATAAGAATTTCCCATAAGTGTACGGATTTTTTCCATTCTACTGCAGCCTGTCCTTTTTGATACATAGCGTTCTCATAACTGAAAGTAAGTTGTTGCATATCGGCCGAGTTGTAAAGTGTATCGATGTGGAGAGCGTATTCTCGGAACGTTTGACTTTCCCCACGTGGTATACCGGTTCGCGCAAATTGTTTTAAAAGTGCGCCATAAGCTTTGTTATAAACAGCATCATCTTTTCGGTATTTATAGAAAAGAATGATAAAAAATGTAATCCATTTCATTCTAGTAGCGAAGAGAGTGTATCCTATAATACTAATTAGTATCGAAGAGAGGAATATGTACCACCAAGAAAATCTATTTTTAGCAGTTGTAATCTTTTTAGTAGGAGTTTCTTCTGTATCTTCTATTAAACTTTTGAGCTTTGCTTCATTGTTTCTTTTGTGCATTTGCGCGTTTTGAGAATTAGTTTCTTCGCTATTTTGTGTAGTAGGAGCAGGCGTATTATTTGTAAAATTATAGGGATTCGTAAATCCTTTTGTTGGTTCGAATGGAATCCATCCGTATCCAGGGAAATATACTTCGACCCAAGAGTGTGCGTTATCGTTCGCGATTTTATAAACATCCTCACCTTCTGCAGAGGCAAGCGTATTATCAAGAGTTCCTTCAGTATAACCTTTTACCCAGCGAGCAGGAATACCGGCAGAACGAAGTAACACGATCATAGACGTCGAAAAATTATTACAGTAGCCACTTTTTGTATCGAAAAGAAATTGATCAACATAATCTTGGTTTTTGGCAGGGAACGAGACATTCATTGTTTCATATACAAAAGAATGGTCGGTAAAGTAGTTTTCAATAGCTAATACTTTATCATATCGGTTGTCTGTATCATTTGTTAGATTAGCAGCTAAGTCTTTTACTCGCTGCGGTAATGATTCGGGAAGTTGCGTGTATTTTGTCATGAAATAAGGATTTGTTTCTTGGCCTTCATTTGTCTTTACAGCTTTCAATTTTTCTATGGAAAACTCGGGAATCTCATACGTTACTTTATATGAATGTAAAGTAGTAGAGGAGTCTCCGTCCATCGTATAGATTTTTTCTGTAAATGGGTCAATGCTGTATTCTACATTAGAAGAAGCCTCAACAGATATTAACCCTGCTGGATAGGTAAGGTGAGGATAACTTTTTTGCATGTTGATTGTTGCCTTAGTTGTTTCCGTTTTTGTATGTTGTTCGTACCAGCTCACGACGTCGTTTTTATTTTTAAAAGAAATCTTTTTTTGATTTTCAGAAATTTCCCAGCCTTTTCCGGTATAAAAATCTTTCGTTTCAACTCTCCAATATTGTTTATTTTGCGTTTGTGCTGTGAAAACAATTGTAGGGTCAGCCTTAAAAGGACCGCCTAATCTCGAGTCATCTAAACCATACCCAATTTTAGAAACTTCTTGTTTTTTACTTGCTTCGGATGTGTTGAATTTTAAAAAATCCATTGGGTTTGGCCATTGAGGACCAAATTTTGGAGCGAAGTATGCGATGGTTGCTGACAATACAATAAATACTGTAAGAGGTCTAAGTAATTTTGAGATTTCTCTAGCATAATTTTGTAAGTGTTCCAGCTCTTTTATTCGTTCTATGCGAAGAAGACTAAGCATAATAAAGCCGATGACAACAGTACGAATAATAGCGTAGTTTGCATTGTATAAATGTAAGTTATGAAAAACGGTGATATAAATAATAGTCAATATAAGAAATAACAAACCGCGTTTTTTATGAATCATCCAAAAAGAGATGAAAGCACTCAAAAACCAAAATGATAAAAAAAATAAAAGTGTTGGAAAAACTGGAGAGATATCTAGTAAATTCCCCTGAAATAACAGGGAGAAATTTCGAGAAATATCAGTAAAAAATTTCGTTAGCCAAGATGGATTTATAAAAGCATTTTTATAATACAGGAAATGAATGATGAATAAAATCGTGATGATCTTTATTGGAATCTGCCATCTTGTTTGAAAAAAAGAGAGAGTGAGGCAAATTCCTATAAATATTACAAAAATATCTAATCTACCTACGTTTGTAATACCTATAAGAGGCCTTAGCCATTCTAATAAAAGTAAAAATGCACACGCATGCATAAAGAATCTATTCATATCCAATTGTTTTTTTGCCTGGAATGTTATCATTTGTTCACCTCAAAAAACACGTTTGTATACTGGTTTCCATAAACCGCTTTTACAAATATTTTTCGTTTTTGTAGAGTTTCTAGAATACTGAGTTCTCGATGTGAGAGTTGATTTGCTTTTTCTTTTACGACAAACACCATTAATTTTCTATTTTTAACAGCAGCATAGTCAGCCGCCTTTTGAATATCGGGAGATAGATCGCTTGTCACGAGTATAATCGTGACGGGCTCATAAATTTTTCTTAATTCCATTTCTACACTTCGGGAGAGCGGGAATACACTATCTGCTTGTACTTTCGCTAAATGACAAAAGATTTGATGCAACTGACTATCTCCATTGTCTAAAGGGAAAAAAGTTCGTTCTTTTCCGACAGATACGAATGACGCAGGTGAATTTTGCTTCAAGACAGACCTGACAATAGAGGCAGTAAATGTGACGACTGATTCGAATAGAGGGGATGGGGTTCTGTCCATGAATATCATAATATTATGGCTGCGCTGTTGTTCAAACTCTTTCGTCATAATGTTGTTTGTTCGGGCAGTTGCTTTCCAATCAATCCATGAAAAGCGGTCACCAGGTTTATAGTCTCTCACACCGACAGAAATGGTAGAGTCTTTTACTAAATTTATATTTGCTGAAAGTGCTCCTTGTTCGAAATGATTTTCCATTTGTCGATATGTTATATCTACATACTGGGGATAGACTAAAAATGTATCTGGAACTGAAAAAGTTATTTCTTTCTCCATCATACCGAATAAATCACCAGTTTTGACACGTACGCTTGAAAAAGAGTGCTCTCCTCTAGGGATTGTATCAATTGCATATTGAAACGAAATATTTCGTTTCAATCCTGGAAAGAGTATTACTTTATTCATCTTTGTTTGTTTACAATTTGTAAATTGTGATGGCAGTACATCTTCTATAATTAAATAAAGTAAGGGAAAAGGAAAACTTCTTTTTATTGTAATCGTACTTAAAAATGGTTCTCCTGCTACATATTCGTCTTGATTTGTTATTCGTTTTACCTCGGCGTTCCGTAAAGCATAGAAGGGAAGCAGTAGTGAATAAAGTCCAATAGGAATCATACTGTAAAACAAAAACCAACTTACAAATCCTCCTTGAAGCATAGCGTATACAAATGTTAAGACTAGGCATAACGGAATAAGTGATAACTTAGTAAAATGATAGAGTGCTCGTAGTATCCGTTTCATCAAAGGTTCATCTTCCTTTGAGTCGGAACGGTAGTTCGTGCAACGATTTTTGCAATAACTTGTTCTCCTATTATCCCTTCAAATTTTGCCTCCATTTTTAGAATGAGTCTGTGAGCCAATACGTAAGGAGCTAAAAATTTAACATCGTCTGGAATAACATAATTTCTGCCATGGATGAATGCATAAGCTTGTGAAGCTTTCATTAAAGCAATCGAGCCACGTGGACTTGCACCTAGTTGTATAGAACTATAAGAACGAGTCTGACTAACAAGCTTTACAATGTAATGCTTGATTGCTTTGTCCATGCTTATTTCCCGTACGCTTTGTTGTAAATAAAGTAATTCTTCTATTGTTGTAATAGCTTGTAAATGGGAGATGGGATTTGTTTTTTCCATCCGGTTTAAAATTTCAAATTCTTCTTCTGGTGTAGGATACCCCATTTTTAGTTTTAATAAGAAACGATCGAGCTGTGCTTCTGGTAAAGGGTATGTTCCCTCATATTCGACCGGATTCTGTGTAGCCATTACAAAGAACGGTTTTGGTAACGGTCTTGTCCTGCCATCTATTGTAATATTGCCTTCTTCCATACTTTCAAGTAAGGCAGATTGTGTTTTTGGAGATGTACGATTAATTTCATCAGCAAGTATAAAATTCCCCATGATTGGTCCAGGTTTGAACTCAAATTGGAGCTCTTTCGGATTATAAATAGAAACACCTGTTACATCTGACGGCAGTAAATCAGGTGTGAATTGAATGCGCTTGTAATCAGCATCAATAGATTTAGAAAGAGCACGTACTAACATTGTTTTCCCAACGCCAGGAACATCTTCTAATAGTACATGACCTTCAGCTAAGAGAGCTGTCAAAGCTAAGATCGTTTCTTTTCGTTTTCCAACCATTAATTTTTCAATATTGTTGATTATTTTTTCTATAATGGGATGTAATGAATCAAGCTGGTGCATCGTAATCCTCCTAATGTGTTATTATCGTTTTCTAATCTATTTGGTGAAAAATAGAACGTACCTCTCTATGTGCGAGTATAAAACTATTACCTTTAATTCTAAGAATATTCAGATTATTTATTCTGGTTACATCTAGTATAATTGTTTCAGTAACTAAGGGCAATATGGTAAATAATGATTTCTCTTTTTATGTGAAATATGTCTTGATATAGAATAGTATCGTCGGTAAAAGTAGAAGAGGAGAAGGAAAGATTGACCTCAATGAGCAAAATAAATAGCGTAGGAAACCCTACGCGTAAAGTTTGGAACATATATTAATACGCCTTGTGAATAAAATGTATATGAATAAAAAATAAAGTCGACTTCTCATGAAGAGGCCAGCTATTTAAATTATTACACTCCTTTATTTTTTATCTTTCTTATATTCTTTTCGTTTATTTAACCAAATATGAATTAATTCTACCAATTCCATTGTTTCAATCTCACAATATTCTCCTTTACCATCTTCGGCTAAATTGTCTAACACAGTAGTTGTGTCGTTCCGAATTTCTAAACTGCAAATGTTGCCATTTACTACTATATAATTTTTTTCTCCGTTTAAAACATTATGTATTTCTTCTAAAATCCAATCTCCAAAAGATGTAACTTCAATTCCTAAAAAAGTTTCAACAAGTTTAATTTCTTGAGGAAGTCTCATAACTAAATCACTACTGTTAAGCACTTCAAAACTATATGGATATTTCATGACTATTTTACTCCTTTATTTCTGGCTTTAGTGACTCTATTTACTTCTCTATTAATCTCATAAGCTCTATTAAGGTAATAAATTCTTATACTATCATCACTATTTCCTACTTAAATTATAGTAAAAGTAGATTATTATTAAACTTATCTATCCAATATTTCTCTGATGTAGGTATGAATTCAGTGAAATCTTCATATGTACCACTCCAATCTTTTGGTACATAGTTTTCGTATGATGCCGGTTCTGGAAACATTGAATATAGTATTTTATTATCAAAGTTAATTAATAAGATTGGACTAAAATCTAATAGATCTTCTCCTGCATTTTTCCTTTTAATATTTTCAAGTAGTAAATAATTTAATTCTTCTTTAGTTGTTTTATATTGATTAATCCTTACTAAAAATACTTCTACATTTTCATGATCTAATACTTTTATTCCATTTCTTTCTTCCGTTTCGTCATTATCTTCAATGCTTATACCTAAATTTTTATATGCATTATCTAATTTATTATAATCTAAAAACCATAGTTCTTTATCTGTTACATACCATCTAAACTCATTTTTATATATGACGGCTACTATAATGTTTTCTGCATAAAGCGGTTCTAATTTCATAATATACTCCTTGTATTATTATCTTAAAATCCTGCCATTCTTGGTTTATTCTTCTATTGATTCAATCCAAGTTGCTGACAATTCATATGGATTTCCTTGCGTTTTTTGTTCAACTATTTTCAGGATAGTTGCCCTTGATATGGTGGATTTAAAGTATTGTATTTTTATTTATTAACTCATCTAACGATTTAGGTATACCAAATTTAACTACTCCCAAATTACTTCCTCTATTATATAAGAAATTTTTTGCAAGCTCATTATTATCTGTACTTCATCTTAAACTTTGCTAGAAGCAAGGAAGTAATTTAACAGTCAGTGAAGGATGTGAGCCCTCCACAATGATTAGATTTTCACTTTTTTATATTTTTTCCGGAATTTTTGACAATCTCTTGAACTGTGCGAAATGTCACATCTGAATTTTACAACCTCTCTTATAGTAAGGGTATGTAAGAGAGACGTATTAAAGGAGTGAACAGTATGAAGAAGAAACCTTCAGCACTAATGAGACGTTTAAAATATTTTTCACCAATAGATCGTTATAACGATAATCATACACAAGAAACATATGAAGATCGCGAATGGGAGAATGTGTACAGAAAGCGTTGGCAGCACGATAAAGTAATTCGTTCTACACACGGCGTGAACTGTACTGGTTCATGTAGCTGGAATATATATGTGAAAGATGGAATTGTAACTTGGGAAGGACAAGAGCTTAACTATCCGACTACAGGTCCTGATATGCCTGATTTTGAACCGCGAGGATGTCCACGTGGAGCAAGTTTTTCTTGGTACATTTATAGCCCGCTTCGTGTGAAATATCCATATGTACGTGGTGTTCTTTGGAATATGTGGCAAGAAGAACTGCAAAATAACGAGTCACCATTAGACGCTTGGAAAAGCATTGTGGAAAACCCTGAAAAGGCACGTACGTATAAGCAGGCGCGTGGTAAAGGGGGATTCATTCGTGCGAATTGGGATGAAGTATTACAACTCGTTTCAGCTTCTTTACTATACACAGTAATGAAATACGGTCCAGACCGAAATGTTGGTTTCTCACCAATTCCAGCTATGTCGATGTTAAGTCATGCAGCTGGTAGTCGCTTTATGCAACTTATGGGGGGACCGATGCTTAGCTTCTATGATTGGTACGCAGATTTACCACCAGCTTCTCCGCAAATTTGGGGTGATCAAACAGATGTACCAGAAAGTAGTGATTGGTATAACTCTGGTTACATTATGACATGGGGTTCAAATGTACCGATGACGAGAACACCAGATGCTCACTTTTTAGCAGAGGTTCGATATAAAGGAACGAAAGTTGTTTCTGTAAGTCCTGATTTCGCTGAGTCTACAAAGTTTGCGGATGATTGGATTAGTGTGAAACAAGGTACAGACGGTGCACTGGCGATGGCAATGGGGCACGTAATCTTACAAGAATTTTACGTAGATAATCAAGTGGAATACTTCACAAAGTATGCGAAGCAATATACTGATTTTCCTTTCTTCGTCACATTGAAACAAAAAGGGAATCAATTCGTTGCAGATCGTTTCTTAAACGCTTCTGATATTGGACGCGAAACGAAGTTAGGAGAATGGAAACCTGTACTTTGGAACGAGAACACGAATGATTTTGCAACACCTCACGGCACAATGGGGTCACGTTGGGATAACGAAAAGAAATGGAACTTACGTTTAGAAGATGAAGAAACAGGTGAAAAGATTGAACCACGTCTATCTTTACTTGGAATGGAAGATAGTGTTGAAACGGTGCAAATTCCATACTTCTCTGATGACGGAAATACAATATTAGAACGTACAATTCCAGTGAAAAAGGTTATGACAGAAGAAGGCGAAGTGTTCGTTACAACTGTATACGACTTAACGTTAGCAAATTACGGTGTGAACCGAGGGCTTGGCGGACAAGAGCCGAAAGACTTCAATGATGATGTACCGTTTACTCCTGCTTGGCAAGAGAAAATGACAGGAGTGAAACGAGAGCTTATTACTCAAATCGCTCGTGAGTTCGCACAAAATGCTGTTGATACAAATGGTCGCTCAATGATTATTGTCGGAGCTGGTATTAACCATTGGTTTAACTCTGATACGATTTATCGCGCCGTTTTAAATCTTGTTCTTCTCGTTGGGGCACAAGGTGTAAACGGCGGTGGTTGGGCGCATTACGTTGGTCAAGAGAAATTACGTCCAGCAGAAGGATGGCAAACAATCGCGATGGCAAAAGATTGGCAAGGGCCACCAAAATTACAAAACGGTACATCTTTCTTCTATTTCGTAACAGATCAATGGCGCTATGAAGATACACCAGTTGGACATTTAGCATCACCAGTGGAAGGCAACTCTCGTTATCAACATCACGGTGATTACAACGTATTAGCAGCGCGACTTGGCTGGTTACCTTCGTATCCGACATTCGAGAAAAATGGGATTGAATTATATAAAGAAGCTGTTGCTTCTGGTGCAACAACGCAAGAAGAAATCGGAAAATACGTTGCACAAAAATTAAAAGATAAAGAACTGAAATTTGCGATTGAAGATCCTGATAATAAAAATAACTTCCCGCGCAACTTATTCGTATGGCGTGCAAATTTAATTTCAAGTTCTGGTAAAGGGCATGAATATTTCTTGAAACATTTGTTAGGTACAACGAACGGATTAATGAATGACGATAGTGATTCGTTACGACCAGAAGAAATAAAGTGGCATGAAGAAGCACCAGAAGGGAAGTTAGATTTACTCATTAATTTAGATTTCCGTATGGCTGGAACAGCGCTTTATTCTGATATCGTCTTACCTGCTTCAACTTGGTATGAAAAGCATGATTTAAGTAGTACAGATATGCATCCATTTGTACATCCATTTAATCCAGCAATCGGTTCACCGTGGGAAGCACGCTCTGACTGGGACATTTTCACTTCTCTTTCTAAAGCTGTGTCTGATTTAGCGAAGAAAATAGATCTTGAACCAATGAAAGAAGTTGTTGCAACACCACTTCTTCACGATACACCACAAGAATTAGCGCAACCACTTGGCAAGATTAAAGATTGGAGCAAAGGTGAGTGTGAACCGATCCCAGGTAAAACGATGCCACAAATTCATGTTGTCGAAAGGGATTATAAAACGATTTATGACAAAATGACTGCGCTAGGACCAAATACCGGAAAACAGCCAATTGGTACGAAAGGGATTTCTTGGTCTGCGGAAAAAGAATATGAGCAATTAAAGAGCCGATTAGGAGTCGTTCGAACGGATTCTATTGCGAAAGGTTGCCCAGACATAAAAGAAGCAATTAATGCTGCTGAAGCGGTATTAACACTTTCTTCTACAACAAACGGTCATATGGCTGTAAAAGCATGGGAAGCACTTGAAAAACAAACGGATTTAAAACTACGTGATTTAGCAGAAGAACGTGAAGAAGAATGCTTCACATTCGAACAAATTACAGCGCAGCCGAAAACAGTAATTACTTCTCCAGCATTTACAGGTTCAGAAAAAGGTGGACGCCGTTATTCACCATTTACTACAAATGTAGAACGTCTCATTCCTTGGAGAACGATAACTGGTCGACAATCTTTCTATTTAGATCATGACATGATGAAAGAATTTGGTGAAACGATGGCAACATTTAAACCAATTCTGCAACATAAGCCGTTCCGTAAATCACGGCCTGAAGTAGAAGGGAAAGAAATTACTTTAAACTATTTAACACCACATAATAAGTGGTCAATTCATAGTATGTATTTCGATTCATTACCGATGTTAACGCTATTTAGAGGTGGTCCAACTGTTTGGATGAATAAAGAGGACGCTGCAGAAGCTGGCGTTGCAGATAATGATTGGATTGAGTGCTTTAACCGTAACGGAGTTGTTGTAGCACGTGCTGTTGTAACGCACCGTATACCAAGGGGAATGGCATTTATGCACCATGCACAAGATCGTCACATTAACGTGCCTGGTACGAAATTAACAAGCACCCGCGGAGGAACGCATAATAGTCCAACCCGTATTCATGTGAAACCGACACATATGATTGGTGGATATGGCCAATTAAGCTACGGATTTAACTATTATGGTCCAACAGGGAACCAGCGTGACTTAAACGTTGTAATTCGCAAACTGAAGGAGGTAGATTGGCTTGAAGATTAAAGCACAAGTCGGAATGGTAATGAACCTAGATAAATGCATCGGCTGCCATACTTGTAGTGTAACGTGCAAAAACACCTGGACAAATCGTCCAGGTGCTGAATATATGTACTTCAATAACGTAGAAACGAAACCGGGAATTGGTTATCCGAAGCAATGGGAAGATCAGGAGAAATATAAAGGCGGCTGGGAATTGAAAAATGGTGAAATTCAACTGAAATCCGGTTCAAAAATGAAGCGCCTTATGAATATTTTCCACAATCCAGATCAACCAACAATTGATGATTACTTTGAACCTTGGAACTATGATTATGAAACGTTAACAAATAGTCCGCAGCGTAAGCATCAGCCAGTTGCTCGTCCGAAATCAGCAATTACAGGTGAATTTATCGACAAAATTGAATGGGGTCCAAACTGGGAAGATGATTTAGCTGGCGGACATATAACAGGATTGCAAGACCCGAACGTAAAGAAAATGGAAGAAGAAATTAAAACGGATTTTGAAAATGTCTTTATGATGTATTTACCGCGCATATGCGAACACTGTATGAATCCATCTTGTGTATCTTCGTGTCCATCGGGTGCGATGTATAAACGTGAAGAAGATGGGATTGTCCTTGTAGATCAAAATGCATGTCGTGCTTGGAGATTTTGCGTATCTTCTTGTCCGTATAAAAAAGTGTATTTTAACTGGCAAACAAATAAAGCTGAAAAATGCACAATGTGCTTCCCGCGTATTGAAGCGGGTATGCCAACAATTTGTTCGGAAACATGTGTAGGACGTATTCGATATATTGGGGTAATGCTATATGACGCTGACAAAGTAAAAGAAGCGGCGTCTGTTGAAGATGAAAAAGATTTATATGAATCTCAGCTTACTGTTTTCCTAGATCCAAATGATCCAGAAGTAGCAGCTGAAGCGAAAAAACAAGGGATTCCTGAAGAATGGATTAAAGCGGCACAACAGTCACCAATCTATAAAATGATTATTGATTGGAAAATCGCTCTACCTCTTCATCCAGAGTATCGTACAATGCCGATGGTTTGGTATATCCCGCCGCTTAGCCCAATTATGAACATGGTGGAGGGGAAAGGTAGTAACTGGCAAGCAGAAGAGATTTTCCCTGCTATTGATAATATGCGTATTCCAATTCAATATTTAGCGAATTTACTCACTGCAGGAGATGAATCACATATTCGTCTTACATTGAAAAAAATGGCTGTTATGCGAACACATATGAGAGCATTGCAAATTAATAAAGAACCAAATGAATCGGTATTAAAAGAACTTGGCTTAACGAAACAAGATGTAGAAGATATGTATCGTCTTCTTGCTATCGCGAAATATAAAGATCGCTTCGTCATCCCGACATCTCACCGCGAGCAAGTTGCAGATTTATATAACGAACAAGGAAGCTGTGGTTTATCTTTCGCAGGTGGCCCAGGCTCTTGCACGACAATTTCTTAAATAATGGGGGCGGAAAAATATGAAACAAAGTTTACAAACTGCTTTTTCATGTTCTTCATTCCTTCTTTCCTATCCGGAACTCGGGTGGAGAGAAGCTTTAACTGAATTGCAAGAAGAGATTGAAGCGATTGAACAGGAAGACGTTAAAGCATCACTTACAGCATTTATAAAGCAAGCGCTGGATAAAATGGATGATCAATTAATTGACTGTTACGTATATACATTTGATTTTGGTAAAAAGACAAATATGTATTTAACTTATATGAACACCGGCGAACAAAGAGAAAGAGGTATTGAATTACTAGAGTTAAAGCAGCATTATAAAAAATCTGGTTTTGAAGTAACAGATAAAGAACTACCTGATTATTTACCGTTATTACTCGAGTTTTTTGCAAATGCAAATGAGCAAGACAGTGAACCAATTATGAGTAAATACAAGGAGAACATACAAGCATTACACGTTCAGTTAAAAGAAGCAGGTAGTATGTATGAACCGATTCTTGCGGCTGTTCTACTCGCTATCGATACATGGGGTGTACAGACAAATTAGAAAGGAGAGTTGTCAAAATGATGGATCAATTTCTATGGGTATTGTTTCCCTATATCATTTTTGCGATCTTTATCGGTGGACATATTTTCAGATACAACTATGATCAATTTGGATGGACATCAAAATCTAGTGAACTATTAGAAAAGAAAATGCTACGAATTGGAAGTCTATTATTCCACTTTGGGATCATGTTCGTAATTGGCGGTCATGTTATGGGGATTTTAATTCCAGAGGCTGTTTATCGTTCAATAGGTATTTCGGAGCATATGTATCACATAATAGCAATTAGTTTCGGACTTCCGGCAGGTATTGCTTCTATCATCGGTTTAATTATATTAACGTACCGCCGTGTAACAGTAAAACGCATCATTGCAACGAGTACAAAGGGAGATTATATTGCGCTTATTTTATTACTTATCGTAATGCTAGCAGGACTTTCTTCAACTTTTTTAAACATCGACTCAAAAGGGTTTGATTATCGTACAACGATCGGTCCGTGGTTCCGAAGTCTCTTTATTTTCCAACCGAAAGTTGAATATATGATGGAAGTGCCTGTATGGTTTAAAATTCATATTCTCGCAGGGATGGGGCTTTTCGCAGTATGGCCATTTACAAGACTAGTACATGTTTTTAGTGCCCCAATTAAATATTTAAGCCGTAGTTATGTGATTTACAGAAGACGTATTCCAAATGAATTGAAAAAATGATTTAGTTTTATATGTTTAGTAATTTATAAGGAAAGCCGAGATCTAATTGGAGACCTCGGCTTTCCTTATAGGTATAAGTATCTAAATAAGATGCTAATCAATACTACAAACAGAGGCAGAGCAATCTTCACATGCAATTTCACATTTTAAAAATTGTAAATCGTGGATTGTAATCTTTCCTTTATGAATAGAAATTGTGCCTTGCTTTTTTAATTCATTTAACATTCGATTTACACTTTCACGTGAAGTTGCACAGAAATTAGCAAGTTCTTGATTCGTTAATGGTAAATCGATGAGAATACCATTTTCCTTTAACACACCATAACTATTTGTCATTCGTATGAGAGTAGAATACAGGGCACCTTTTTTGCCGTGTAATACTAAATCTCGGAACTTCGTTTGCATTCTTCTTAAATGTTCACTAATCCATTTCATAAATTCAAATACAAGTGCGGGTTTTTGGAGTAATGCTTTTTCTAAGGTTTCACGCTTTATTACTCCTACTTCAACATCTTCAAGGCATTTTGAATTTAATAAATACTTCGCATTGTCCGTGAATAATGTTAATTCTCCAATAATGTCGTATGCCGAACAAATACGGAGTGTTAATTCTTGCCCGTCAGCACTTAGTTTACTAATTTGTACTTTTCCTGAGTGGATGATATAGAGTTCTGTTGCTTCCATACCTTCTTGAAAAATAAAACTCCCCTTTTTAATCTGCATTTTATATTCAACAGATGCAAGTAATTCCTTTAAATCTTGAGATAATGTCATACTGTTTGCCACAGCAATCACCTTTCTTCTTATAAGCAATACATTTCCTATTTTGAGTGTAAATATGCTGGAAATGCAAGAGCTATTTTAAAAATAAAGTGAAATTTCAATGACCGTAAGGAGGAGAGACTGAAGATGTGAACAAAATTCGAACGGATTTGTGAAAATTTTTTGAATGGGGAAAGTGATGTGAGAAATGTCACATTGAATATGTAGCTTCTTTTTTATAATAAAGGCAAATAAAAAATTGAAAACTTACTAAGGATTGCAGTAGAAAAGAAGGGATATAGATGCACGAGAAAATGAAAGATTCTTTAAAGCGGCCACTTCAAGATTTACGTATTTCAGTTATTGATCGTTGTAATTTTAGGTGCACATATTGTATGCCCGCTGAAGTGTTCGGACCTGATTACGCTTTTTTACAGGAAGAGTTTTTATTAACGTTCGATGAAATAGAAAGATTAGCACGATTATTTATAAGTATGGGAGTCAATAAAATTAGGCTTACTGGCGGTGAACCGTTATTGCGTAAAGACTTACCGCAGTTAATCGCAAGACTTGCAAAGATAGAAGGTTTAAAAGATATTGGGCTCACAACAAACGGTATTCATTTAGCAAAACAAGCTAAGGAGTTAAAAGACGCGGGATTAAAACGTGTAAATATTAGTTTAGATGCGATAGAGGATCACGTCTTCCAAAAAATCAATGGAAGAAATGTAAGTACAAAACCTGTATTAAAAGGAATTGAAGCAGCAAAGGCTGCAGGATTAGAAGTGAAAGTAAATATGGTCGTAAAAAAGGGAATGAATGATAGTCAAATCCTTTATATGGCTCGTTATTTTAAAGAACAAGAAATTCAGCTCCGCTTTATTGAGTTTATGGATGTAGGCAGTACGAACGGATGGAATTTTGAACAAGTTATTACGAAGGAACAATTAATAGAGAAGATTAATCGCGTATATCCGATTGAGCCTGTTCAACCTCGTTACTTTGGCGAAGTTGCGAAATTGTATCGATATGTAGGGAGCGATGCCGAAGTTGGATTTATTACTTCAGTATCTGAGTCATTTTGTTCTTCTTGTACGAGAGCTCGTATTTCGGCAGACGGCAAGTTTTATACGTGCTTATTTGGAGAAAAAGGAACGGATTTGCGAACGCTTCTTCGAGAAAATATTTCGGATGCCTCACTATTAAAAATTTTACAACATACATGGCGATATAGAACAGATCGATATTCAGATGAAAGAACGGTGGAAAGTACAAATAAACGTCCAAAAGTTGAAATGTCTTACATTGGCGGATAGTGAAAGGAGGATTCTCTATGCAAGAGCGATATTCAAGGCAAGTATTGTTTTCTGGAATTGGTGAAATGGGACAAAGAAAAATAAGAGAAAAGCAAGTGCTCCTAATCGGTGCGGGTGCACTAGGAGCTGCAAATGCGGAAGCGCTCGTTAGGATGGGAATTGGGAAATTGACAATTGCCGATCGTGACTACGTCGAATGGAGTAATTTACAGCGGCAACAGTTATATACAGAAGAAGATGCAAAGCAGTCTAAACCGAAAGCAATTGCAGCGGCAGAACATGTAAGAAAGATTAATTCTGAAGTGGAAATTGTACCAGTTGTAACGGATGTCACAATGCAAGAAATAGAAGAGTTAACAAAAGAAGTAGATCTCATATTAGATGCGACTGACAATTTTGATACGCGCCTACTTATAAATGACATCTCACAAAAAGAAAATATACCTTGGATATACGGAGGATGCATTGGAAGTTACGGTGTAACGTATACAATTCTTCCTGGGAAAACACCATGTTTTCGCTGTCTAATGGATCATCCTATGGGCGGTGCAACATGCGATACAGCCGGAATTATTCAGCCAGCTGTACAGATGGTTGTTGCGCACCAAGTGACAGAGGCGATGAAAATATTGGTGGATGATTATGAGTCGCTAAGAGGAACGATGTTATCATTTGATATTTGGAACAATCAATATCTCTCATTAAAAGTAAATAGACAGAAAAAAAGTACATGTCCATCTTGTGGGAAATCACGAACGTATCCAAGTTTAACATTTGAAGCACAAATGAAAACGGAAGTGTTATGCGGACGGAATACAGTTCAAATCCGTTCAGGAATAAAGAGAAATCTTAATTTAAACGAAATTCAAAAACGATTACAAAAAAGTGTACATGTCCAAAAAACGCCTTACTTACTATCATTTCTAATTGATGAATATCGTTTCGTTTTATTTACAGACGGTAGGGCATTTATTCATGGAACAAATGATGTGAAAATAGCAAAACGATTATACGCAAAATATATAGGATGAACAGAAAGAACGTTGCCCCTTATTAAAACGAGGTGAAAAAGAATGTTAGCAAAACGTATACCAATTCCGGTGGCAGAAGCAGTGGCACGTGTAATGAAATACGCTCATCAAGGTGAAATAGAAGAGGTTTCTCTTATAGAAAGTTACGGAAGAATTCTTGGAGAAGATGTTATTGCAGATCATGATGTCCCTCATTTTGATCGCTCTCCATACGACGGGTTTGCGATTCGAGCAGAAGATACAAAAGAAGCAAGTAGCAGTAATCCCATTCTGTTTGAAGTGATTGGTGAAATTGGAGCCGGTTTTGTTTTTACAGAAGAAGTGAAAGCATTTCAAGCTGTCCGTATTATGACAGGAGCCGCAATTCCAAAAGGGTGTAATGCGGTTGTTATGTTAGAGCTAACGGAAGGATTTGAAGAAAAAGAAAAGACGTATATGAAATTAAAACGCTCCTTCGCCGCCGGTGATAACATTTCTTTTAAAGGTGAAGATGTAAAACAAAATACCATCCTTGTGAAAAAAGGGACTGTTATTAACCCTGGAGTAGTGGCGCTTCTTTCTACGTTTGGTTATAGTACCGTTTACGTTGTAAAACAGCCGGTTATCGGAATTGTAACGACAGGAAGTGAACTGCTTGAAGTACATGAACAATTAAAGCCAGGGAAGATTCGAAATAGTAACTCCTATATGATAGCTGCTCAAGTTGAACGAGCGGGCGGAGTTGTACAGTATTATGGACAATTCGCTGACGATTTTGAGACGTGTTATAACACTGTGAAAAAAGCGATAAAAGAAGTCGATATTTTAATTACAACTGGTGGCGTTTCGGTAGGAGACTATGACTATTTACCTGCTATTTATGAGAGATTACGAGCTAATGTACTTTTCAACAAAATAGCGATGCGACCAGGAAGTGTGACAACTGTAGCTGAGCTAGAAGGAAAACTATTATTTGGTCTATCTGGTAATCCTTCAGCTTGTTATGTCGGTTGTGAATTATATGTTCGGCCAGTCATTGGAACATATTTGCATAGAAAAGATTCGCACGTATATCGTGCAGAGGCAATATTACAGAAAGACTTTCTGAAAGCAAACCCATTTACTCGTTTTGTACGAGGGAAAGTGGAAATTGTAGATGGAACATTGCAAGCTACACCAGTTGGTTTAGACAAATCTAGTGCAATTTCTTCACTTGCAGAGGCGAATGCATGTATCGTCCTGCCGGGAGGAACGAGAGGATTTAAAGCAGGAATAACTGTCTCGGTACTGTTATTAGAATCAAGCGCCGGAAGTGAGTGGACGTGGGAAGGACAGTTTCGATCATACAAATAATAGAAAAATAGATTGCTAACTTATACAAAGATAAGAGGTGCAAGATGACACATACGTATTATGAAGTAATTGATACACCTATTTCAATTGAAGAAGTTACAAACAAAGTAATTCGTCGTGAATGTGGCGCAGTTGCGACTTTCATTGGTACTGTTAGAGAATTTACGAAAGGCCGTCGTACGCTATATTTAGAGTATGTAGCATATAAGTCAATGGCGGAGAAACAGCTTAAGAGAATTGGCACCGAAGTAGGAGAGAAGTGGCCTGGGACAAATGTCGCCATTACACATCGCATTGGTACATTACAAATTTCTGATCTTGCTGTTGTCGTCGCTGTTTCTACACCACACCGGAAAGCTGCCTATGAGGCGAACGAATATATTATGGAGCGTATAAAACAAATGGTTCCAATATGGAAGAAAGAGTTTTGGGAAGATGGTGAGTCATGGATAGGTGATCAGTTAGAGAAGGTAGCGTATGCAAATGGTGAGCCTAGAAAGGAGATGAGAATATGATTGAAGTACTATTATTTGCACATTTACAAGAAGAAGTAAGTAAGTCAGCATTACACATAGATTGTGAAAATATTACGGTTGCTGAACTAAAGGAAGTCCTTATTACGAAATACAACGTAGCAATTTCAAGTGAGATAATGGTCGCTATCAATGAAGAGTATGCAAATGAGGATGATATCATTCAAACTGGCGATGTCATAGCAATGATTCCGCCAGTAAGTGGTGGTTGATTCTTTTCAGCCTAATCATGTTAGGACGTGATTAGGCTGGAGGGAATGAATATAACTATGCATACATAGGAGGGAACAGGATGAAAGGTCCTAATTTTCAATTAAGTTTACAAACTTCTAATCTAGTTATCGGTTTTATGGTATGGGTTATTTTATCATCATTAATGCCTTATATTAAAGCGGATATTCCATTAACTGCGGGACAAATTTCTATGGTAACAGCAGTACCGGTTATTTTAGGTTCTGTTCTTCGCATTCCAATTGGTTATTGGACAAATCGTTTCGGAGCAAGAAAATTATTCTTTATTAGTTTTATTCTATTATTATTTCCTGTCTTTTATATTAGTGTTGCCAATTCAATGATGGATTTAATTATTGGTGGCTTATTCGTCGGAATCGGTGGGGCCGTATTCTCCGTAGGGGTAACTTCTTTACCGAAATACTTTCCGAAAGAGAGTCACGGTTTTGTAAATGGTATTTACGGTGTCGGTAACGCCGGAACAGCAATTACTTCGTTTTTAGCACCTGTCATTGCAACTTCAGTTGGCTGGAGAACGACAGTACAGTGTTATTTAGTTTTACTTGCAGCATTTGCACTTATGAACTTTTTATTAGGTGATCGTAAGGAGAAAAAGGTGAATACACCATTAATGGAACAAATAAAAGGTGTATATAAAAATGAAAAACTTTGGTTTTTATGTATCTTTTACTTTTTAACATTCGGATCATTTGTCGCATTTACAGTATACTTACCAAACTTTTTAGTATCTCACTTCGGATTAGAAAAAGTAGATGCAGGTATGCGGACAGCCGGATTCATCGTATTAGCAACAATGATGCGTCCGATTGGTGGTTGGCTTGGTGATAAGTTTAACCCGTTTAAAATATTAATCTTCGTATTTATCGGTTTAACACTTTCAGGTATTATTTTATCATTTATGCCTAGTATGAACGTGTATACATTTGGTTGCCTACTAGTCGCATTTTGCGCAGGTATTGGTAATGGTACAATCTTCAAACTCGTTCCAATGTATTTCTCAGAACAAGCTGGTATTGTAAATGGACTCGTTTCAGCTTTAGGCGGACTAGGAGGGTTCTTCCCACCCCTAATTTTAACTTTACTATTCCAACTAACAGGTCATTATGCAATTGGATTTATGGCATTATCAGAAGTCGCACTTGCTTGTTTAATCATTACAGTATGGATGTATAGTCAAGAAAAGCTGTTAGTGATGTTAAAGAATCATTAATAAAGAAAAAGAACCCTCCTAAAGTAATCTAGGAGGGTTCTTTTAGTAATAGGCTTCGATATGTTTTTTATTGCTAGCTTAACAAACACTTGTATTCTAAAATAATGTGGTTTAAAAATGAAAAACAGAAGTTTTATGGAATTTTATGTTAAAATATAGATATCAGATGTTATTCAATTAAAGGGTTAGTTAAAGAAATTTTAAATCTCTTCCAAAGATCGAACTAATTTTTAGCATACAAATATTTAATCGGATCGGGGGTGTTTAGATGAAAAAGTTATATAAGTCTACTCAAGATAAACAAGTATCAGGTGTATTAGGTGGCTTAAGCGATAAGTATGGAATTGATGTAAGTATCCTTCGTATAGTAACTGCATTATCAGCCTTTTTTACTAGCGGATTTACAGTGTTACTTTATATAATAGCTGCAATTGTTTTGCCTACAGATAAAGAAATTAAGAGATAAATGTATGAACTCAAATAATGGGACCTTTAACAGAACAAGTAGATAAAGGCATTCCGCCTCTTATACGACTAGGATATGAGAAAAGAACTTCCACTGACGTGAGTCATAGCTGTAGGAGTGGCAATTATTTGTTTAATAATAAAAAGAACAAACGTCTTTAAAAAACGTTTGTCCAAATTAAATTACGATTTATGTGTACGAGAAAGCTTTTTTATAAGTTTAGGAAACATAGATGTTAGTTCTTGCTTCATACGCTTTGTAAACGATGGATCTTTACCTGAGGTTGAAATCGTTACAACATATTCATCATATCGAATGATACCCGGTGTGTGAAACGATGATTCTGTACCGTCACTTACAACGTTAACCCATTGAAAATCAAGTGCGGCTTGTTTGACCATCATATTTATATCATGTTGATTTGTAGCTGCATAAATAAGATGAGCATCTTTAATATCATCATCACTAAAAGTTTTTTGCTTCCAAGTAATATAAGGCAGTTCTTTCAATTCCTCGCAAATTTCTGGGCTGATAATGGTGACAAAAGCGCCTGTATCTTTTAATCCAGACGCTTTTCGATATGCGATTTTACCTCCACCAATGATAACGACCACTTTTTTATTTAGATTAAACATAAGAGGGTACATGTTATACATACACACATTCCTCCATTCGTTCTAATAATGTTAACTTCATATATTTATCAAACTGAAGGCAGTTACAAGTCGTAACGTGATCATATTTTTTTGTATGCAATTTAATTTTTTGAAGCAACAATCCGGTAAAGAGAAGGTACGGCATGACATATACATGGGGCGCAGTCGATGTTATAGCCTTGAGATCAGCAGTAAAAGAGGGCTCTCCTTTCGTTAAAAAGGAGCACGATACTTGCATACCGAGTTTTCGTTCGACAGCTGCTCCGATTTGTTGTAACTCATGTATCGGCTGTGGATCACTGCTACCTCGTCCTACGAGTAAAATACTACTATCTTGCATTGGCATAGTTTCACGTATTCTTTTCACTACAAGTTCCACCATATGTGGATGCGTACTAAAAGGTGGTACAACTGAAAATGTTATTTGTGGATATTTCTTTTGTAGTTGCTCTATTTCAAAAGGAATATCACGTTTATAGTGAGCTGCTGCAAATAATAAAACAGGTACAATCATTATTTCAGTTGATCCCTCCAGTATCGCTTCTGTAACTGCATCAGAAATGGTAGGTGTCGTTAGCTCTAGAAAAGCTATTTTTTGAATTCTTTCGTTACGTTCTTTCATAACAGATTGAATAAAGTGAATGAATTGTTCGTTCCCTTCTTGTAAGCGACTCCCGTGTCCAACATATACAATTCCTTTCATCGTACCACCAAATCTTTCTTCATAATCATGTCTTGTAATTGCTCATCTACATTATGAAATCCGACTTTATTCGCATAGTGTAAAGTTGGAATGTCGGTATACGAGAAGGGGAGAGTAAGAATATCGATAAAGCCAAGGCGCTTTACTTCTGATAGAAACGTATCAATTGAAGCACGGCCGTCAAACACAATGCTATCCCATGAGAATTCAGAAAGCATACGAGAATGGACTTCATCGAAACGATGATCAATTGTATACGCATGAGTCATCATATATGACCCGGCACCAATTTTCTCTTGAATAAAAGCAATCCGATTAATATTTCGTCCTAAATAAATAGTAGTATCGGAAGAGAACTCTGCTTGTTTACTTAGTAGCCCATATTGCATCAGTTTTTCTTGAGTGGCAACGTTCAAATATTGCAGTTGCGCCTGTAAGGAACGAATATCTTTCTGATGTTTACTACATGATCGCATCAATATTTCTACACTTTCAGCTGAACAAAAAACAAGGCGATCAACGTTAAAATTTTCATTGATTTGTTCAAATGTTAATGTGTATTCTTCCTTTTTGAAAGTTGGAATTTGATATATTTCTGCACCGGCTTCTTGTAACTTTTGCACCATTGAACTTGTTTTATTTGTTGCGGATGCAAATAAAACTTTTTTACCATGCAATGGTTTACGTTCTTTCCAAGCGATTTGATCCCGTAAGGAAACGACATCACCAACAATTGTCATGGATGGATTAGAAATATTTTCGTTTTTGACGATAGAAACAATGCTTGAAAGTGTACCTGTGACGACGCGTTGTTTACCAGTTGTACCCCATTCAATGACTGCTACTGGCGTATTGTCTTTCTTTCCTGCTTGTAGTAAGGTTTCACAAATTGTAGGTAAGTTTTTTATACCCATGTAGTAGGCGATAGTGTCGCTATTGTGAGATGAATTATATTTTCCATGATCGGTTAAAGGACCTTTTGCATGCCCAGTTAATAAAGTGACGCTATTACTGTAGTTACGGTGGGTGAGGGGGATACCTGCATAGCTACTAGCGGCGATGCTAGATGTAATACCTGGTACAATTTCATATGGAACGTTCACTGCTGCTAAAGTTTCTGCTTCTTCACCAACGCGGCCAAAAATAGATGGATCTCCGCCCTTTAAGCGGACAACGATTTTTCCTTCTTTCGCAAATTGAAGGAGGTGGGCGTTAATCATTTCTTGTCGCATAGTATGATTCTTTGGCATTTTTCCGCAATAAATAAGTTCACATGTTTCTTTTGTATAACTAAGAAAGAAAGGGTTTAATAAACGGTCATATAAAACGATATCTGCACGCTTTAAACAATCTATCGCTTTCTTTGTAATAAGCCCTTCATCACCTGGTCCTGCACCAACTAAATATACATATCCGTTCATAATCGCACCTCTTCTATTTTTATGTAAAAGGAAGCCAGGGGGAGGCTTCCTTTTTTAAAAATTACATGTATATATAAATGTCACCCTTAATAACTTCTACTTCATAAGTTTGAATACAACCGTCATCAGGTTTTTGAACTTCACCTGTTAGTAATGAAATTTTCCAATCATGCAGTGGACAAAAGACGAATTCACCAGATACAATTCCTTCTGCTAACGGTCCGTTTTTATGAGGACAACGATTTTCTACAGCTCGAATATCGCCATTTGAAAGACGGAATAGGGCGATAGACATACCTTTCATTTGCACCTCTTTACCGATTTGTATAGGAAGGTCTTCTGCACACATAACTTTTATTTTTTCTTTCGTTTGTATCATTTAAATCACAGCTCCTTATTTCACAGTTTCTACTTCATACATCGCTTTTAATGACTTAATTTCTAGTGCTTGTCCCCACGCTTCCGTATATGTGCTACGAGCTGTTTGGAAGCGTTCATTTAGCGTAGTAACCATACTTGTATCTTGCAGTATTTCTTTTATGTGATCGAAGCCTAAACGTTCTGTCCAGTAAGCAGTACGCTCTCCGTAAATACCAGTTTCACGATAATATTGCATGTAAGCTGTAGCGATGCGAAGGACATCATCTTCAGTAGGCACGATCATTACAAAATCAGCTTCGCGTACTTCTGTACCACCATTTCCGCCAATATAAAGTTGGTATCCATTTTCGACACATACAACGCCAAAATCTTTCGTCAGTACTTCCGCACAGTTACGTGGACAGCCCGTTACTCCCATCTTCATTTTATGGGGTGTATCTACCATTTCTAATGATTGTTCAAGTAACATACCAAGTCCTAATGAATCTTTCGTGCCGAAACGGCAGAAGCGAGAACCAACACATGATTTTACATTACGAAGCGATTTTGAATACGCATATCCCGAAGTCATATGTAAGTCAGCCCATACGTTAGGTAAATCTTGTTTTTTAACACCATATAAGCCGATTCGGCTCGCACCTGTAATTTTCACAAGAGGAACATCGTACTTTTTCGCAACTTCAGCAATTTTCATTAAATCATCTGCTGTTGTAACACCACCGTACATACGTGGAATAACAGAGAATGTACCATCGTGCTGAATGTTCCCGTTCATTCTTTCATTAACGAAACGGGACGCTTTATCATCTTCATATTCTTCTGGAATCGCCATCCGTAAGTAGTAATTTAAAGCAGGGCGACATTTTGAACAGCCATCTTCATGTACAAAACGAAGAACATTTCGTACTTCTTTTGGAGATTTTAAACCTTTCTCGTGAATGGCGGCTACGACTTCATCACGTGATAAAGTTGTACATCCGCACATACCAGCAGACTGCGCGGAAGCATCAAAAGCATCTCCGAGTGTATGAGATAAAACTTGCTCCACAAGCGGACGACATTTACCACAAGATCCTGCGGCTTTCGTGCATCCTTTTACTTCTTCAAAAGTAGTTAACTCTTGCTCTAAAATGGCATGAACGATTGTACCTTTCGTAACACCATTACATCCACAAATCGTGTCATCTGCACTCATTGTAGCAACGTCAAGTTCACTTTCTTCACCAGCTTTGTGAAGAAGGGAAGCGGCTGTATATTCTTGTATATCTTCTTCTTTCTTTAACATGCTAAAGAGGCGTGTACCGTCAGCTGTGTCACCATATAAAACGATACCGACGACTTTATTATCACGAATTAATACTTTTTTATAGGAACGTTTACATTCATCAAAGATTGAAATTGCTTTCGTTTGATCATCTTCATAAATTTGGCCAGCAGAGAATAAATCACAACCAGCAACTTTTAATTGCGTACCAACGATACTGCCCATATATCCATTCGTTTGTAAATTCGTTATATGTTTTGCTAATATTGTGCCTTGTTCATAAAGAGGGGCAACAAGTCCATATGCGATACCATCATGTTCTGCGCATTCGCCAACTGCATAAATGGCTTCATCATTTGTTAGCATATAGTCATTGACTACAATGCCGCGATTGACAATGAGACCAGCATCTCTGGCTATTTTCGTATTTGGTCGTATTCCGACAGCCATTACGATTAAATCACAATCTACAACTTCACCATCTTCAAATTGAATGCCAGCAACATAGTCTGTACCAAGAATTTTTACAGTTTTCTTTTCCATTAAAAACTTCATGCCTTGCGCTTCTAAATCTTCACGCAATAAAGAAGCTGCTTTCGTATCTAGTTGTTGCTCCATTAAGTTTGGCATTAAATGAACAACATGCACGTCCATTCCTAAGTCAATTAGACCTCTTGCGGCTTCTAAACCGAGTAACCCGCCACCAATGACAACGGCCTTTTTCTTTTCTTTAGCGGTATCTATCATAAATTGTGTATCTTCAATAGTTCGAAATCCTGTTACACCAGGAAGAGTGGAACCTTCAACAGGTAAAATAAAAGCACTAGAACCTGTTGCAATAATGAGCTTGTCATATGTAAGAGTACGATTCTTTTCTGTAATGATAATTTTTTCTTCTCGGTTAATACTTTGAACTCTTTCGTTTGTGTATAAAGTTATTTCGTTTTCTTCGTACCAACTATATTCATTCATAATGATATCTTGCATATTTGTTTTGCCTTGTAAAACATGAGAGAGCATAATACGGTTGTAGTTTGGATGCGGTTCATCTCCAAAAATAGTAATCTCATATGAATCACTATCATGTTTTAATATTTCTTCCATACAGCGTATGCCAGCCATACCATTTCCGATCATAACTAAACGTTTTTTCATTTTCGTTTCCCCTTTTTATGTGAAATGTTGAACAAAGGATTATATTTCTATTATAGAAAATCAAAAAAGCGGGAGATGTGATATTTATCACATTTCTATAATGATTCACAAATTATTAAAATTCGGGTTAATGTGAAGGGGAGAAGTGTGGATGTTATTCACGTAATGAAAAAGCAGGACATGAGTAGAAATACTCATGTCCTGCTTTTATTTATGCTCTCGTAATTGCACGTGGAAATAAAATATTATTTTCTAAATGAATATGCTCAAATAAATCAGACTCTAGCGCTTCAAGACGTTGATAAACAAGTCGATAAGTGCCGCAAGCTCCTTCTGGAGGAGTAAAGTCATTTGTCACTTTACGAAGTTCTTTTATAATATTTCCGGCATGATTGTGCTCATTTTCTAGTTCATCTACTACTTTACGTAATTTTGCATAGTTTTCATCAGTTGGATTTTGTTCAAATTCTAAAATTAATGGAAAATCTTCTGTTTCTTCTTTAATTAAATGCTGTTCTAATTCCATTTTAAGTTCATGAAACAGCTTATGAATTTGAGCTAAATGAGGCTGATTTGCTCCATGAACGCGTAATACTTTCGTCACATATGGACTTAACTGCGGTAACTCTTCATTTAAATAACGATGATGCTTATTAATTACATAATCAATCAATTCGCGATAAGAAGCATTTTTCCAATCAATTTCAGATTCATTTAATAGTTTCGTATTATGATAAAGCGTATTTAACTCTGTAATTACTTCAGAAGCTGATAAATTTCTTTCATGAATTGCATCAATAAGTGGCTTATTACCACCGCAACAAAAATCTATTCTATACGATTTAAAAAGATCACTAGCTTTCGGAAATTGTGTAACAATCTCACCAACAATTGAAGTTTCAGTAAATGTATGTTCCATATGAATGCCTCCATAAAGTTTAAATGTAATATCTAAATTAAGAATAGCGATAAATGAAAAACAATGTGGTGATTGAAATCACTTATAATGTGTCAGTTTTGAGAATAATAGGAGTGTTATAAACGGAAGAGAGAGGAGGTAATTAGTCGCAATACTATTTGATAAAAAAAGAAGCTTACTAGAAGCTTCTTTTTTATTACTATTTTTCACATGCAACTCCATCACCATCACGATCAAGTTTAGAGCTATAACCTGGTTGGTCTTTATATAATGGAGCTTTTCCAGCATTTTTAACTTCAGTACAATTTTTGTAAGTTACATTACTATTGTTACTTGCAGCTGGTTGTGTTTGAGCTTGCTGTGCTTTTTTTTGTTCCTCTTGTTGTTTGCGAGCTTGCTCATCAGCTTGGCGTTTTTGTTCCTCTTGTTGTTTACGAGCTTGCTCATCAGCCTGACGTTTTTGTTCTTCTTGTTGTTTACGAGCTTGTTCATCAGCTTGGCGTTTTTGCTCTTCTTGTTGTTTACGAGCTTGTTCATCAGCTAGACGTTTTTGTTCTTCTTGTTGTTTACGAGCTTGTTCATCAGCTAGACGTTTTTGTTCTTCTTGTTGTTTGCGAGCTTGCTCTTCGGCTTGGCGTTTTTCATCCTCTTGCTTACGAGCTTGTTCATCGGCTAGACGCTTCTCATCTTCTTGCTTTTGAGTTTTCTCGTCCGCTTCTTTCTTTTTATCATCTTTTTTCTCTGCATTATTAGAAGCGACTTGTTTATTTGTTGCTGTCGTCTTTTCAGAAGAAGGAGCTGAAATACTTGATAATGCAACAAAAATGACAAATAAAATAGCAGTGATAATAAATTGTTTTTTTGCTACACCTGTCTTTTTAATTACGGATAAGATTGCTAACACAAGGAAGAAAACAAATAAAACAAAACTTAAAATAGAAAAGAATTCAACAATGGGGTTATTAGAAGTCTCAGCACTAGTTATTATGAATACAATCGAAATCATAAAAAGAATAACGGCAGGACGACCATATTGTTTTGCTTTTCCATTTTTCTTAAAGATTGAAATGATACATAAAATTAAAAGAATAAAAGCAATAAAAAATAAAGCTGCACCAATATTACTCAAAATCGCCATTTTTATACCTCTATTTGTAAGATTTTCACTATTGATTATATAGGAACTTATTGGATATTACACGATTTATATAAATTTAGAAAATTAGTATTTTTAATAGACTTATAAACATTTATTTTATATATAAAGAAAAATAGATATATTTCCTATTACGTTTTTAAAGAGAATTCATAAAGTATAATATATCGATTGAAAGGAGGGGGTTTAAATGGAATTTCAATTATTGGTAACTTGCATATTACAAGAAGGTAATGCTTTCTTTTTAGTAACGAAAGTAGACGATGTTATTACGTTAAAAGTACCGATTACTGCGGGAGTAGCAGGTTTATTCTTAGCTTTAGGTGTACCAAGATGTTCTTAATTTAAATTTCTAGAGTAGAAGGGAAGGGATATACCTTTCTCTTCTACTATTACATAATATGATTATGTAAACTAAAATATTATTTTGTAATAGCACGTTTAAAATGGACATGCATATACTATAATGTTTCATTGGATGTTAGTGATGAAAGGTAGTTTTCACACGTGCATGTAATGATGTTCATTAAGTTATGAAATTAAAGAGGTGCTATTATATATGAAAAGAAGAACATTTGATATTCCAGTTACATTGCGAAGAGAGTGGTTTTTAATAGAATTAGCTCATTTAACGAAAAAATATGGAATTGAAATTGCAACTAGCAAAATGGAAGCTGCACCGTTTTTAAGAGATCAAGTAACGGAATCAAAAATAGGATCAGGGCTCCAATACGATAAATATGATGATGAGTATATGATTGAAAATTAAAGGATAAGAGCAAAACAAATTTCTTTATAACAAAATATAAAATAAAGCAGATTCTAAATATGGAATCTGCTTTATTATGAAATACTTCTAGTCAACTAGCCTCTTTCTAGTGTTTTTCCTACATATTTCACTTGCGTTATTCCAAAAGATTCATGAAGAATGCGAGCATAATCTTTTGATTCTATTGGACGTTTATTTTTGATGCCTTTAAAGGTTTCTGTATAATTTTTATTTGTTAATGATACGTGACCATAATCAGTTAATTTACAAGTGATAGCTCCTTTATTAAAAGGAGATTCTTTATGTTCTACAATCACTTTTTGAATGTTATTCACCTTTTTCTCATCTATTGGATCTAAAGTAAAGGCATAGCCTATTTTCCATTCATGTGAAGGTTCAGATTGCAAGAAATTTGTAGATTCCCCGTTAGCTCCTTTTCTCATTTCTAAAATGTGTGTACCTTTTCGGGTAGTTCGTTTGCGAATTCGATATTCACCCGTTTGAGAAGAGATGACTTCTCCGTTAAAAGGGACTGGATGTAAAGGTAGATGAGAGGCAAAACCGGCATCTATAACATAATCTTTATTATTATGATTTAATATGATAATGACATGACCATCATCGGGTTTCCATTTATTATCATAAAGGTCATAAACAGTACCAGCTACTTTATATACTTGAAATCCACAATCAATTAAAAAGTAATACAATAAGGAGTTTAATTCATAACAAAGACCGCCTCGTTTTTGAATAAGTAACTTTTCTACTAAGTTCTTTTTTGAGATGTCTTTAAAAGTACCAGCCATAATATCAAGATTTTCATAGGGCAGAATCAATCCCATTTTTAAGAGGATTTCATCTAAATCATCAAATGTTACTTCTTCTGCAGGAATTTTTAATCGTTTAAAAAACTCCTTTTGTAACTTGGTCATCATAAAGCATTCTCCTTTCTTGTTACAGAATTTTCTTCTGCTCATCGCTAGGTTAGTACTTCTAAAAGTTTAATTCAAGTCTGCAGAAATTATCATAATATATGTTTCTGGAAATGTTATTTTCTATTCTGAAATTTCAGTTTAATTTTTAATGTTAGGAAAGTCTTATAGTATAAGCCTCTATTTTGTTTAGTTTGTATTTAATTAAATAAAAGTACATATCTTCATTAACTTTTTTATAATTAGCTGGTAATAAAGTGTTTTTTTACTAAAGTTTTTTCAAGATTTGTATGCTTTATATAAACAATAATAATTGGAGGATATTTGGATTCAGTAAAGTTAACAATTGTTGAGAAACTTTTTTGTAGCGCTCTCTCAAAAGGAAGAGATTGAATCAAAGAGAATAACGTGTGTTAAGGAAGAAGGGGTACTAGTAATCTCTTGAGAATAGGGACAAGATCTTGTTTAAGTAAAAAGATTATCTAGTATTAAGAGAGAAGATAAAAAAAATTACAAAGAGCACCTTCTTTCAAAAAAAGTGGGGGGAGTAACATGCGATTGATGAGAAGATGTGTTGCCTTACTAATTGTATTTTTTATCATGGTTCCAATGATTAGCACAAATGTGCGAGCAGAAGTTGTAAAAGAGCTTGGAAAGGGATTTCCTGATACAGAAGTATTTACACCTGGAGAATGGTTTTTAGGTCAAAAACCTGCTAATTACGATGAGAATAAGCCTCCAATTCTTTTTGTACAAGGAAGGAATGGGAATGCTGATAGTTGGTATGGAAAGACAGTGTATCACGATATAAATGATATGTATGACTATGCTTTAAAAGCAGGTTATCAAACAGTATTTATCCAATTATATGATGCTGCTGGGAAAGGGTCAGCTAGTCAGTGGGATAACGGAAAATTGTTAGCACAAAAATTAGAAGAAATATATAATCACTTCGGTAAAAAAGTTAATATTGTAGCACATAGTAAAGGCGGTATCGATACACAGGCTGCATTAGTAGGATATGGTGCAAATCGATTTGTTGGAAATGTTATAACGCTTGCGACGCCACATCATGGATCAAACTTGGCGGATTTATCATATAGTTGGTGGGCAGGATGGCTTGCTTCTATATTAGGTCAAAAAGATGATGGTACGTACTCATTACAAATGGGGGAAATGGCAAAATTTCGTTCAACGATTGATAATAATCCAGCAGCTAAATTAAACCGTTACTATACGGTTACCGGTACTAGCTGGGGACCAGTATTTTCTGCGTTATCTATGGGCGGGTTCTATTTGTCATCATACGGTTCAAATGATGGACTAGTAAATGAGTGGAGTGCTAAGTTACCGTATGGAACGCATTTATTTACAGATTCCAGATTTGATCATGATAATATAAGAAAAGGATCTGCTGTTTTCTCTCGAATTGAACCATATTTACGTACATCAAATGTAGCTGTACCAGCTTTAGTAGCATCCAGCACTAGTTCAAATGAAAATATAGAACAACTAAATACAACTTCAAATCAAAACATTTTAGGAGGAGAATTGCCACAAAATCAGTGGATAGAGCAAACCGTTACGGTTGATAAAAAAGCTGAAGGAATAGTTTCTATCTTAACAGCGTCTTCTGATGTAGAAGTACAAATGATATCTCCAAAAGGAAAAATGTATACAAATAAGGATAGCGTTATTACTACTGGTGAAGGTGAATCTTTCTTTGGTGGTGCGACAATTAGAACATTTAAATTTGATAAAATGGATGTAGGAGAATGGAAAGTTAAAATGATGGCGAAGCAGTCGAAAGATGCATTTTTAATTGTAAGCGATTACAATAGTGGCGCACCATTTGTTCTCCAAATGCCTACAAAAGTTAAAGTGAATAAATCTGAGTATAAATTGAAAAAATCACCTGTAGCACCTGAAATGAAAGGGGATCTTTCCATAACAGTAAGAGTAGTTAATAAAGAAGGGAAACTAGTCTCTGAATATAATGAATTACAAAATGTTAATAATACTACATTTACTGGTGCTTTGAAGGACATAAAGCAACCAGGAGTATACAACATTACGATGGATATAAAAGGGATGAATAAAGAAGGACAACCGTATAATCGTACAATTGTTAAGTCGGTTTATGTGGAGAAGTAAGAAAGAATGAGAAGTTTTTAATATAAAAAGTACCGAACTTTTGTAGTAGAAGAGTTCGGTACTTTTTTCATGTTTATTAGATTAACAGAAACGTACTATGGAATTTATGTTTGATTATAGGAATCAAAAGAACATTATTCAATAAAAAAGATGCTGAAATAGCATCTGAATGTGAAGAGGATTATTAACTTAGTTTTATAACTGTTAATTCAACGGAATTAATACCATTATCACAAGTTGTAATACTTTGACGATTAAAACCACTATTATTTTTCAGTTGAAGAGTGGAATTAGCTGTCACTGTAACAATTGTTTCGCCTGCTAGTTGAAGACATTCGTTATTTGATGAAGTATTCATTTGGAAAGCGAAATCACCTTGACTATTAGCAAGTGGATTATTATTTAAAAATATAGTCATGACTGGAATATGTGGAAAGACAGGATTTGAATTAGTGTTAATAGTTGAAATGAAAGAAACTCTATAATCACCAGTTTGACTAATTTGTATAGTAGTAGGATTTAGTAAGGAAACTCCTCCTGCTATAGGGCCAACGTGATTAAATGGAAAAGGATCTCCAAAAGGAACAGTTATAAACTCAGTTTGCCAAAAAGTGCCGTATGCTGGACAGCTTTTTTTATGTGAATGGTCGCATGAACATTTTTTATAGGAACTGGAAGAAGAGTTACATGAACATTTTTTATATGAGCTGGAAGAAGAGTTGCATGAACATTTTTTATTGGAGTTTGAAGAATGATAGTATGAACCCAATATATTACCCCCTATTATGAATGAAGTGTATACTCATAGTATTTTATGCTTGTCTTATATAAAAGGTGATAGATTTGGAGTATAAAGTGCTAATACGATGAAATATAGTAATAGAATAGTAGTTGTAACAATTTTTGAAGAAGAAAAGGTTAATGATTTGGTAAAAATATCAGTGGAATATCTTGAAATGTTAAAGTATAGTGGGAATGCTTATTTTAATTTCACATGTAAAAATAAAACCAGTAGCCTCAGTTGCAATGATGTGATCGTTTAAGTGAATGTCTATTTTTGAAATGTTTGCATATTAGAGTTTATGGTTGTTTTCTTTTATTTACGTAGTGGGGCAGGAAGAAGACGAAAAGTATCGAATGAATGTACATATGTAGCATTGTTTGCTTTTGGTGTGAATAGTAGTAAAAGATACGTTGAAATATTTTAAACCGTAACAAAAGAGCGATTAAATAATAGAGGGAGCAACTTACATGGAAAATATATTAAAAGTATCTTCAAAATCAAAACCAAATTCAGTAGCAGGTGCAATAGCTGGTGTACTAAGAACAAGTGGCAATGTGGAAATTCAGGCGATTGGGGCGGGTTCTATAAATCAAGCGATTAAAGCAATTGCAATCGCAAGAGGATTTGTTGCTCCAAGTGGTATTGATTTGGCCTTTGTTCCAGCATTTCAAGAGGTTACTATTAATGATCAAGAAAGAACGGCAATTAAATTAATTGTAGGTCCTAGAAGGAAAAGGTAACTGCAGTAATTCAGTATTGAAATGATATTTAACATAACAAACAAAAAGTGTCACAAATGCTTATGAAATAGGCATTTGTGACACTTTTATAGTTTTGTGAGAATAAAAACCCCTAAAACTGCTCATTCTTCTCCCAAGATTCCACAATATAATGTGCAATCGTCGGGTTGAATCCTTTCCCAACTAAAAACATAATCGCAGCAACTTCTGTTAAAGCGTGTTTGTGTGATGTATGTTTTGCTTCATTTAAACCGTAATCTACCCAAGGTTTTACGAAATCTAGTACAGGTTTCTTTAAAGGTAAAAACTGTGTACCGACCACTTGCTGGATTTGTTGTTGTGTTGGTTCTGTAATTGGTCCAGGGGGTAAGATTTGAGGTTGTGTAATATCGAGTGTTGGTCCTGGTGGCAAAATTTGTGGTTGTGTTGGATCGATCGTTTGAGGTGCCGGTGGTGAAACACGCGCGTCATAGTTTGGTTGATACATTTGCGGCTGAGTTGTGTATGGATTTTGTTGAAATTGTTGTTCTTGATTTTGAGGTGCTACATATGGATTTTGCGGGTATTCATAATTAGGACGTGTGTCGTATAAGTTTTGTTGATATTCAGTTTCATGATTTTGCGTTGTTGCGTATGGATTTTGTTGAAATTGTTGTTCTTGATCTTGTGGTGCTGCATATGGGTTTTGAGGATATTCATAATTAGGACGTGTGTCGTATGCGTTTTGTTGATAATTAGCTTCTTGATTTTGTGGTGTTGCGTATGGATTTTGTTCATATTGTTGTTCTTGTTCTTCATATTGTTGTTCTTGTTTTTCATATTGTTGTGTGTATCTTTGGTCCTGTTGCTGAGGGTAAAATGGTTGTTGTGGATAAGGCGGTTGGTTATTATAGAACATATTTATTCCTCCTTCATGATGATGCCTACCACCCAGTGTATGGGCGGACAAGAAAATATGTGATGAAAAAATGCGGGCGTGTTACAATAAGTAACTGGGTGAAGATAAAATGACAAAACAAGAAAAGATTCAAAAAACAATTACTTTTGTAAAACATATTTTAGAAAAAGATGCGAGTGGGCATGATTGGTATCATATTGAACGCGTACATAAACTGGCGATTTCTTTATCCGAGCAAGAAGGGGGAAATCGTTTTATAATTGAAATGGCAGCATTACTTCACGATGTGGCAGATGAGAAGTTAAATGAAAGTGAAGAAGCAGGAATGAAAAAAGTTTCTGATTGGTTAGAAGAGTTACATGTTGAAGCAGAGGAAAGTAAACATGTTCTTCATATCATTGCCAATATGTCTTATAAAGGTGGTCATGGCGGTAAAGTGGATTCACTTGAAGGGAAGCTTGTTCAAGATGCGGATCGCTTAGACGCTCTTGGAGCAATTGGAATAGCTCGCACATTTGCGTATGGTGGAGCGAAAGGGAGATTAATGTATGATCCAACTATTCCTCCACGTGAAGTGATGACGAAAGATGAATATAGAAAAAATAACGATCCATCTTTAAATCATTTTTATGAAAAACTTTTGAAACTAAAAGACTTAATGAACACGAACGCAGCAAAGCAAGAGGCTGAAGTTCGTCATCGTTATATGGAACAGTTTATTGAACAATTTATGAAAGAGTGGAATGCACAAATATGAAAATGTTAACTGTGGAAAACTTATCGAAATCATACGGAGAAAAACCGTTATTTGATGGATTATCATGTAGTATTACAGAAGGACAACGTGTCGGAATTATTGGTGTAAACGGTACTGGTAAATCGACATTATTAAAAATTATTGCAGGGTTAGAAACTCCTGATACAGGTGATATGACGCATTCCCGTGGGTATACAATTAGTTATTTATCACAGCAACCAGAGTTTGATGAAAAACTAACAGTGCTAGAGCAAGTGTTCCATGGTGATACACCTTTAATTCGTCTTCTTCGTGATTATGAACAATCGTTATTAAATATCGAAAAAGATCCAAGTAATGAAAAAGTACAGGAACAATTATTTGCAGTGCAGCAACGTATGGATGCGATGAGTGCATGGGAAGCAAATGCGAATGCAAAATCGTTATTAACGAAATTAGGAATTACTGATTTTACAGCAACTGTTGGAAACCTATCTGGTGGACAAAAAAAGCGTATTGCAATGGCGCAATGTTTTATTGAAACACCTGATTTATTAATTTTGGATGAGCCTACGAACCATCTTGACCATGAGACAGTTGAATGGTTGGAAGAATATTTAGCAAGATATAATGGTGCGGTATTACTTGTAACCCATGATCGTTATTTCTTAGATCGTGTGACAAACCGTATTTTTGAATTAGACAATGGTAAACTATATAGTTACGAAGGAAACTATAGTACATTTTTAGAAGCGAAAGCACTTCGTGAAGAACAAGAAATTGCGCAAGAATCAAAACGTCAAAACTTATATCGCCGCGAACTAGCATGGATCCGCCGCGGTGCAAAAGCTCGTTCGACAAAGCAAAAAGCACGTATTCAACGATTTGATGAGTTAAAAGGTCAAGAAGGACCAGCTGCAAAACAGTCAGTTGATATTGCGCTTAGCGGCAGTCGCCTCGGTAAAAAAGTACTTGAGTTAAAAGATGTAACGAAAAAATTCGGTGATAAAACGGTATTACACAACTTTAATCATATTGTGAAACCAGGAGATCGTATCGGAATCATTGGAGCGAATGGAAGCGGAAAATCTTCTCTATTAAATATGCTTGCAGGCAAGTTAGCTCCTGATAGTGGTGAAGTTGAAGTAGGACAAACTGTAAAAGTTGCTTATTATACGCAAGAAAATGAAGAGATGAATTTAAATCAGCGTATGATTGAATACATTAAAGAGATTGCAGAAGTTATTCATACGACAGATGGAAAAGTAATTGGTGCATCTCAAATGCTAGAACGTTTCTTATTCCCGACGCACTCACATGGTACACCGCTTGGTAAACTATCTGGTGGGGAAAGAAGACGTTTATATTTATTACGTATTTTAATGGGAGAACCAAACGTACTATTACTGGATGAACCTACGAATGATCTAGATACACAAACATTAACAGTACTGGAAGATTATTTAGAAGATTTCCCAGGTGTCGTTTTAACTGTATCGCATGACCGTTACTTCTTAGATAAAGTAGTAGATGAATTGTTCATCTTTAGTGGTGGAGGCGAAGTGCGTGAATTCCTAGGTAGTTATACGGACTTTTTAGAAATGGAAAAGACGAAAGAACTTATTGAGAAGGCGGAAGTTCAAAAAGAGAAAAAAGTGGTAGAAGAAGCTCCGAAACAACAACGTAAACGTAAACTTTCATACAAGGAGCAGCGTGAATGGGAAACAATTGAAGATACAATTGCCGAACTAGAAGAGAAAATTGAGTCAATTGGAGAAGAACTTGCGAAAGTTGGATCTGACTTCACAAAGGCACAAGAATTATCTGAAGCACAGCAAAAAACAGAAGAAGAGCTAGAAAAAACGATGGAAAGATGGAGTGAACTATCAGACATCGTTGAAGGATTAAAATAAAAACAAGCTGCATATATTGAAAAGTAAAGAGAAAAACTTTACACTATTGGTAGAACCTATTTTAGGAGGGAAAAAATGAGAACATCTAATCCAATGTTGAAAAAAGAGGCATTCCGTAAAGAGGGAGCAAGTGCTTCTGCGATGACGATTGGCGGAACAGTAGGCAAAACGTTTATTATGCTTATCTTGCTACTTGCAACGTCTGTCTATTCATACATACAGATGATGCAGGGGACGATGAAGATGCCAGTACTAATTGGTGCTTTAATCGTTGCGGCAATCATCGCATTTGCGTCTATGTTCTTCCCACGTATTTCACCTTTTGGTGCACCAATCTATGCGGCAGTAGAAGGGGTTGTATTAGGTAGTATTTCAGCGGTTTATACAATGAAGTTTGGCGATTCTATCGTTTTAAATGCTGTATTACTAACAATCTCAATTCTATTTGCAATGTTAGTGTTATATGCAACGCGTGTAGTAAAGGTAACGGATAAATTCCGTACAGGCGTGATGGCAGCAACACTTGGAATTATGGTTATGTATTTAGTCGTATTTCTACTAAACATGTTTGGTGTAACTGTTCCGTACATTCACCAAGGCGGTACAATTGGTATTATTATTAGTGCAGTTGTTATCGTAGTTGCTGCATTAAACTTATTACTAGATTTCGATTTAATCGAAAATGGTGTACGTAGTCAAGCTCCGAAATATATGGAGTGGTACACTGCGATGGGACTAATGCTTACATTAGTTTGGTTATACTTAGAAATTCTTCGTTTCGTTTCTTACTTTACGAAAAATGACTAATAAAAAAATCCTGCATGAAAAATGCAGGATTTTTTTATTTTCAAAGATAGAGTGAAATTTTAATCAGTGAGGCTTATACTGCCTGTTAATGCAAGTTAATTTCGGTAATGGTATAATATGGTTGTTGGTAACTCAAATTGAAGGGGGATGGAATATGATGAAAGAGAAGAAAAGGATTATGAAAAAACTATTTTCTAAAAGTTTTTTCATAGAACTAGAAGATGCTTTAACGTATCCATCATCAGAAGTTATTATTTCCGCTATCGAAAGGTATGCGGTTGAATGTCAGGAACAATTGAATTTTGAGAGTAAAGTTAAACCGATTACTTTTTACTTAGAAAATGTAATGTATCGTGTTGAGATAAAGATGGCTCGCGGTGGATATTACATTTCCTGTAGTGAAGTATAAATTTTGAAACCTTACATGTTTAATATATGTAAGGTTTCTTTTTTTCTTTTACAGCATATAAAATAATATTTTTTACTTTAAAATATATTATTTTACGTTTTTTACCCTTCATACATTTTTCTTTACAATAAAGAAAAATATGTGAGGTGGTATAACATATGATGAATCGAGTTGTATTAATCGGTAGATTGACAAAGGAGCCAGAATTATACTACACAAAGCAAGGGGTCGCTTATGCACGAATATGTGTTGCGGTGAATAGAGGTTTTCGAAATAGTTTAGGTGAGCAACAAGTAGATTTTATTAATTGTGTCGTTTGGCGCAGATCGGCTGAGAATGTAACTGAATATTGTACGAAGGCGTCTCTTGTTGGAATTACCGGACGTATTCATACGAGTAATTACGAGGATGATCAAGGTAAGAGAATATATAAAACGGAAGTTGTAATTGAGAGCATTACATTTTTGGAGAGAAGGCGGGAGGGTGCATCGCAATAAGATGGGATTTTAAACAATGGGTTTGGGGGAATTAGGTGGAAAGAGAAAGAATGAAAAGTATGATGATTGAAAGAAATCAGCAAGATAAAGCATCCGAGTAGGTTTAAAGAGGTGGAACATGTTACAATACAGCTAAGAACATGCAATAAAGGAGAGTTTTTTACGTGAAGATTAAAGCAATTGAACCGACGCCAAGTCCAAATACAATGAAAGTTATTTTGAATGAAGTATTACCATCAGGAGCGCGTAATAATTATACAAATGAAAATAAAGAACAAGCACCAATGCAAGTGCAAGAAATTTTGAAAATTGAAGGCATTAAAGGTGTATATCATGTAGCCGACTTTTTAGCAGTGGAGCGAAATGCAAAGTTTGATTGGAAAGTTTTATTACAACAAGTTCGTGCTGTTTTCGGCGAAGAGGTAGTAGAAGAGAGTGAAGGACAACAACTTGCTCATTTTGGAGAAGTGAAAGTGTTTGTTCAAATGTTCTTTACAATTCCAATGCAAGTAAAGTTAACAGATGGAACAACAGAAGAACGTGTTGGCTTACCAGATCGTTTTAAAGAATCAATTATGAAAGTTCAAATGTCTGCACCAAACGTTGTAAAAGAACGTAAATGGGTGGAACAAAGTACACGTTACGGTAATTTTGAAGAAATCGGGAAAGAAGTAGTGGAAGAGATTGTTGCTGCTTATTCAGAAGAACGTGTAAATGAAACAGTTAAAGAATTATTAAACCAGGCAGGTGCTGTTGAAGTAACGATTCAAAAGCGTGAGCCATATAAAGTAACAGAAGAGATGATGAAAGATGCTGACTGGAAAAACCGTTTTGCGGCATTAGAACAAATGGATCCTACTGAAGAAGATATGCTAGTGTTGCAGATGGCGTTAGATGATGAAAAAGTTTCGATCCGCCGTTTAGCAACAGCGTATTTAGGTATGGTAAAAGGTGATGGAGTATTGCCGTTATTATATAAAGCGTTATTAGATCGTTCAGTAAGTGTTCGCCGTACAGCGGGCGATTGCTTATCTGACGTAGGTGATCCAGCAGCGATGTTCGTTATGATTAAATCTCTGAAAGATTCAAGTAAATTAGTACGCTGGCGTGCAGCGATGTTCTTATTTGAACTTGGAGATGAAAGTGCGATTCCGGCATTAAAAGCAGCGCAGGATGATCCAGAGTTTGAAGTAGCGATGCAAGCGCGTCTAGCATTAGAGCGTATTGAAGGCGGAGAAGAAGCAAAAGGTTCTGTATGGAAACAAATGACGGAGTCTCGTAAAGGAGAATAATGTATGATTGTTTTCTATGATAGTTGGTGCCCGATGTGTACGGCGGTTGCAGAACGTACGAAAAAATTAGATAAAAAGGGTAAGATGAAATTTGTTTCATTTCGAGATGAAGATGTAGTTGAGAAGTATGAACTCTCTCAAGAACTACAAAGCAAGATGGAACAAAGATTGTATATTTTAAAAAATAATAAGTGGTATGACGGGATTCATAGCATACATGTATTAGCAAAGGCTGTTCCATCTTACTGGTTTGCCGTGCCTTTTATCAAACTATCTATTGTACTTGGATTTGGAAGTAAAGTATACGATTATATCGCTAACAATAGAAAACTTGTCCCAGTTGGACATTGCCGTGAAGGGGTTTGTGAAATCCCTACAAAAAAATGAAATCATCGTAATCTTTCTTTTGCACCTAGTAATAGAGCGTGATATGATGAATTTGGAATGAAAGTTGAAGGAGAGATTACAAGATGTCAAATGCTTATGAAGAATACATGCGTCAAATGGTAATCCCAATGCGTCAAGAATTAGTGCGTTCTGGGTTTGAAGAGTTAACTACAGAAGAAGCTGTAACAGAATTTATGGAAAACACGGCAGGTACAACTTTAGTAGTTGTAAACTCTGTTTGTGGTTGTGCAGCTGGTTTAGCACGTCCATCAGCAGGTCAAGCGGTTGTTCGTGCTGAAAAACAACCTGATCATCTTGTAACTGTATTCGCAGGCCAAGATAAAGATGCTACTGCAAAAATGCGTGAATACTTCGGAGAAATTCCTCCATCTTCACCATCTATGGCATTATTAAAAGGAAAAGAAGTTGTTCACTTCATTCACCGTCATGAAATTGAAGGTGCAACTATGGACGAAATTATTACGAACTTAGAACAAGCTTTTGAAAAGAATTGCTAAAGAAGGGGGAGAGTAAATCTCCCTCTTTTCTTTATATAGAGGTGAAACAATGATCGTAACAACAGCAGGAAGAACGAACAAAGAAATGACAGATTACGCAAACAAGGTAGCAGCAGAATTAAATCGTTCTTTCGTTAAACGTAATGACGTACCAGTACATAAACTGCATGAGCAGTATGAACAAGATGTACTTGTTGTAGGGAAAAATCGATTAGCTATTTATCCGAGAGGAACGGAAGAGTCGTTTTTCTTTCATCCAAACTCAGCGATGTTTCGTGTGAAAAGGTTAATGCGCGGAGAACATGATCCGTTTGTACAAGCCACGCAATTAGAGAGCGGAATGACAGTGTTAGATTGTACGCTTGGCATGGCATCAGATAGTATTGTAGCTAGTTATATTGTTGGTGAAAGCGGAAAAGTAACGGGACTTGAAGGCAATGAGTATATGGCTTATATTATGGAAAATGGTTTGAAAACATGGTCTTCATCTGTTTCTGAAATTGATGAGGCAATGCAACGAATCGATGTGAAGCAAACGGAGCATTTCACATTTTTAAAACAATGTGAAGATAATAGTTATGATGTCGTTTACCTTGATCCAATGTTCGAAGAAACTGTTATAGAATCAGATGGAATAAAAGGATTAAAACACTTCGCTTTGTATCATGATATTACTGACGAAACAATTGCGGAAGCGAAGCGTGTGGCGAGAAAGCGTGTCGTTTTGAAAGATCATTTCCGTAGTTCTAGATTTAAAAAACACAATTTTCACGTATACAAAAGAAAAAGTGCTAAGTTTCACTTTGGTGTAATTGACCCTTGCTAATTGTTTGAAAAGATGTATAATAAGCAATAATTAATTAAATATACTGTCGGTGATGAAGAGAGTAGTCTTTTTTCGAAGGAAAGCGAGCTAGGGATGGTGTGAGCCTAGTGCGGAAGAAAAGGATGAAGCGCACTTCGGAGATGCTTCTTGAACGAATAGTAGAGTAAGCCGAGGCCCCCTGTCCTCGTTATAAACGGGAAAGTGGTTCGTAATGAACAACAAGGGTGGTACCACGGGTTAAAACTCGTCTCTTTTTTAGAGACGAGTTTTTTGTGTTTTAAAAATTAAGGAGGTTGTAGTATGGATTATAAAACGCAGTTTGCGGAAAGTTTATCTAATATTTTCACGAATGAATTAACGCAAAAACAAATTTTAGATTTAATCGAAACGCCGAAACAAGATGAATTCGGAGATGCGGCATTTCCATGTTTTTTATTTGCGAAACAATATAAAAAATCACCAGCTATTATCGCAAAGGAAGTTGCGGAGAAATTGCATGATCCGTTCTTTACGAAAGTAGAGGCTGTTGGCCCTTATGTAAATGTATTTTTTAATCGAGAAACTGTAAGTGATGCAGTATTAAAAACGATTTTAGCGGAGAAAGAAGAGTACGGTCAAAATCACTTTGGATGTGAAAAGACTGTAGTTATCGATTATTCCTCTCCTAATATCGCGAAACCTTTTTCAATGGGGCATTTACGTTCTACAATGATTGGAAACTCACTGAAACATATTGCTGAAAAATGTGGTTATGAAGTTGTAGGAATTAATTATATTGGGGATTGGGGAACACAGTTTGGAAAGTTAATTACCGCCTATAAAAAATGGGGAAATGAAGCAGTAGTTAAAGAGGATCCAATACGTGAACTATTTAAGTTATATGTTCAATTCCATGAAGAGGTAAAAGACGACGAAGCACTAGAAGAAGAAGGGCGCGCTTGGTTTAAGAAATTAGAAGAAGGTGATGAAGAAGCAGTTGAGCTTTGGAATTGGTTCCGTCACGAATCCTTAAAAGAATTTTCTCGTATTTATGAACTTCTCGGTGTTGAATTTACTAATTTTCAAGGAGAAGCTTTTTATAATAACTTAATGGAAGATTTTATTGGAATTTTAGAAGAACATGATTTGCTTGAAGAGTCTGAAGGCGCGTTAGTCGTTAATTTAGAAGAAGAGGGAATGCCGCCTTGCTTAATTAGAAAATCAGATGGTGCGACGATTTACGCAACACGTGACTTAACGGCAGCTGTATACCGTCAAAACACATATGCATTTGATAAAGCGTTATATGTAGTTGGCCCAGAACAAAGTTTACATTTTAATCAATTTTTCACTGTATTAAAAAAGCTTGGTTACAATTGGGTTGAGGGCATGGAACATGTACCGTTTGGGTTCATTTTAAAAGACGGTAAGAAAATGTCGACACGTAAAGGAAGAGTTATTTTACTTGAAGAAGTACTTGAAGATGCAATAGACCTTGCAATACAAAATATTGAAGAGAAAAATCCAAACTTAAAACAAAAAGAAGAAGTAGCAAAGCAAGTTGGTGTAGGGGCAGTTATTTTTCATGATTTAAAAAATGAGCGTATGCATAATATTGAATTCTCATTAGAAAATATGCTGAAATTTGAAGGTGAAACAGGACCGTATGTACAGTACACACATGCACGTGCTTGCTCTATTTTAAGAAAAGAAAGTGTAGAATTTGAAACGTGTACGTTTGCATTAAAAGATGATCATAGCTGGAGTGTCGTAAAATTACTTAATAAATTCCCACAAGTAATTGAGGCAGCCTTCAACAAAAATGAGCCATCAATCATTTCGAAATACGTATTAGATGTAGCACAATCGTTCAATAAATATTACGGAAATGTACGTATATTGGAAGAGAGTGAAGAGAAAGACAGCAGACTTGCATTAGTGTATGCTGTGACAGTTGTATTAAAAGAGGGATTACGTTTACTAGGGGTAGAGGCTCCTGAGGAGATGTAAAATAAATAGGTATACGTATCATAGTAGATATGTATGCCTATTTATTTTTATAGAAAATGTGAAAGCAGAAGTTTAATTTTATTAAATCTAAACTTTTCTAGAATTGTTTCAAGTGTAGGAATGTCCATATTAAATGGAGAATTGTAATGTCATATATAAAAAGGAGGCGTTAAACTTGGAAACATACGATTGGAACAGTAAAATAACATATTTAAAAAACACGAGAGATTTATATTACAACGACGATTATGTAAGCTTTTTAGTAAATATGGTTTGGAAGATTACTAAGCCAGTACATATTGTTGATTATGGTTGTGGATATGGTTATTTAGGATTAGTATTAATGCCTTTACTTCCAGAAGGATCAAAGTATACAGGCATTGATAGTGGAGAAACATTATTATCTGAAGCGAGAGAGTTGTTTCGTTTACTTCCGTATGAGACAGAATTTCTTGAGGGAGATGCTACAGAAATTGAATTGAAAGATACATACGATATAGCAATTTGTCATGCTTTCTTATTACATATGAGTTCGCCAAAAATGATGGTACAAAAAATGATGCATTCAGTTAAAAGGAACGGAAAAATAATCTGTTTTGAACCACATTGGATATCAAATATGTCTTCATACTCTTTAAATGGAGAGAATCAATCGGAAATTATTAGGCTAGGTGCTTTGCAGAAGTTATTTGAAAGTGACATGCAGAGAAGCGGAAAAGATGGAAATATTGGTATGAAAATACCGATATTTTTAAGTGAACTAGGCGTAAAAAATATTCAATGTAGAGTAAGTGATAAAGTGAACTTTTTAGATTCTAATATGCATCATAATGATAAACAAAGGTTGTATCATTCGTTAAAAGAAGAGGGAATTGCAGGTGATCCGGGTGATAAACAGCAATTTATAGAACGTTTAATGTCTAGAGGGTTAATATATGATGATGCGCTAGCACAATATGAAGCTGAACTCCGATTTTTTAAAGCATTTCAAATGCATTCGTCTTTAGTATATGCTCCGAATATGAAAATTACATTTGGTGACATAGAATGTTAAAAGGTAGAGGTATATTGAGGATTGTCATTTTTTGTCGGTAAGTCGATATCCACTGTATAATCGCTGATATATTTTGAAAATCGCCGATATAATTTCATGTACGGATTTCAGCTTCCAAAAGATAAGCTCCTCATGTTACGTTATTCCATTTAATTAAACAAAATATGGGGGAAAACAATCATTTTTACTATATTTTGTTATAAATTTGAATAATATTAATTAATACCATCTATTATAAGAGATTTTAGTTGAATACCTACAATATGATGTGTAAAATCTAAGCAAGTAGCAGTACAAATAAATATTCGAGGTGAATACATGCTAGATTTTAAGCAGTTAGATGCTTGTTTGAAAGACAAGAGATTTATAGATGGATTACAGGAAATAAATAATGAAATTTCATATATAAAAGAAAAGAATACTTTATCTTATTTAAAGAGTTGGCTTGCTAGTGTTCCTTCACATAAGGAGTTTGACATATTAATACGTCTTACTGATGAAGGGCTTATGCACCAATACAGTTCATTCCTCATTCGCTACGCCTACAAAAAATTCCCAAATATGAGAACGCTCTCTTTATATTGTGATGAGTTAATTGATGAGCGGAAAATACTTGAAGTAGAACAGTTGTTAAAAGACTCATTAGAAGAGGTAAGTAAAGAAGAAATAGAAGCTGATCTTTTAGCGAAAACATATTTTACGTTAGTACGATGTTTGTTGGAAATGAAACGAAATGAAGAAGCCCTAATCTATATGCAAAAGGCAGAGGAGTACAGTTCACGTGCCGTATTTGATAAATGGGGCTACGTCTATATGCATACAGGTGAATGGGAGAAAGCAGAAGAACAATTTATAGCCGGCATGCAGCATAAAGATTGTGAAGAGCTATCTACCTATTTATTATCACAATTATATGCGAATCAAGGAGAACAAAAACGTGCATTACAGCTAATTGATGATGCGATTGTAAAGTTCCCGCAAGTACCATATTTTCATTTTGAAAAGGTAAAATATTTATTAGATTTAAGGAAGTATGAAGAAATGTTAGCGGTAATAGATAACATAAATAATCAGCTTTCTTATCATGCGTATAAAGCTTACTTTGTACATTTACGTGCAGAAGCGCTTTATAAAATGAATAAACTTGTAGATTTACAACAGTTATTAAAAGAAGAAAAAAGTTTAAAAGAGTCTTTATATCATAATTTAGAAAAAAATCCGGATGGAAAAAAGGTGCACTTACCGATAGTTCCTATTGTACAAAAGGATAATTATTGTGTTCCGACAAGTTTAGAAATGATGTTGCAATTATGGGGAGAAAAACGTACACAAGATGAAATAGCAGATTTTATTTTTGATATGACAGGCTCAAAGTTTTCAGATACCGTTTCCTATTTAGAAGAATTAGGTTATGAATATCGTTATTTTAAAGGGAATGAAGAAAATTATAAGAGACTACTGGATGAAGGGATTCCTGTTTTATTAAGTATAGATATTGAGCATGCTTCACATGTGCAAGTGCTATCTGGATATGATGATACGTTACAAGTTTTTTATGTTCAAGATCCGAACTTTATAGAACCAGTTATTGTGGAATATAGTAAGTTACAAGAAAAATATCGTTACACAGGTTGTTTAGCGATTACGTTTGTTCCGAAAGAAAAGAAGGAGCAATTAGCATTTTTAAATGAAGAAGAAAATCATTATTTTAAATCTATTTTTTCTCTTACGGATCATTTAGATGAACATGATAAAGAGGGGATTCATAACTTAGTACAATTTTTAAAAGAAACGAGTGATAATCCGAATACGTGGTTATATACGGTTAAGCATTTAGATGTTGAAGTAGATAATGAGTTTATTATATGTTGTATTGAAAAGTTAATGGAGAAGTTTCCAAACTCAGATTTTGTTAAATTGCATGGTGCGCAGTGCTTTATTCGCCTTCAAGAATTAGAAAAAGCGGGGCAAATGCTGACAAGTGTTGAGAAGAAAAATAATCGTGCTTTATATCATTTAATAAACGGAAGATATGCTTTTGAACAGGAGAGTTATATAGAAGCGATTTCAAGTTTTCGTTCATCATTACAATTAGACGCAGATCAGCCGATTACTTGGAGTTTTCTCGCTTTATCATACATGTATATCGATCAATCTGAAAAGGCGTTGCAGTTTTCTCAAGTTGCTTTAGAACGTAGTCCAGAAAGATTCACTTTAACGAATCATGGGTTAATATTAATAGATTTAGAAAGATATGAAGAAGCGTATGAAATTTTTAATGACCTATTAAGAGAGAATAAAAGTGAGGCACATGTATGGTATGAGCGCGCGAGATGTGCGCATCATTTAGGGAAATTACATTTAGCGATAAAAGGGCTTAAAATAGCGATTCATTTGGATAGTAATGCACCTTACATCTATACGAAACTTTCGGAAATATACGAGTCTGATTTGAAGGATGAGGAAAGTACGAAAGAAATTTTATTAAAAGGTATTGAGAATTGTGACGATAAGGCACCTCTATACGTAAAACTCGGTGACTATCATTTTCAAAATGATAGTCTGGAAGAAGCAGAAACATTGTATAATCGTGCTTTAGAAGAAAATCATGATGATGTTTATTCTCACTTTGGACTTACGCAAGTTTATATGGCGAAAGAACAGTACAAGGAAGCGAAACAATATATTCTCGGTATTGAAAAACAAATTGAAAAGAGCCAAGATTTTCTTATGAATGCGGGAATGGTTCTATGGGATGCTGAGGTTGAACTTGGTGGAAATGAAGAAGGGTTTAAAGTAGCTTTATCTAAGTTAGAGAGTGGTATAAAGCAGAGCGAATATAATGTGGCAAGCGCGTTAGATGAATATGTGAATCGAATTAAAGGAACGGTATTTGTACAAAGAGGTATAGCATTCTTAAGAACGTTACACAAAGAAAGAAATGAAATAAGCGAATACGGTTGTTATACAGGTATTTTATATGAATCTATTGGGCAGTACGGCCAAGCCATGAAAAGGTATAATAAGGCGATAGAACAAAAGGAAACGGCATTACCTTATTACCGAATGGGTGAAACACTTATGGCATTAGGGCAATTGACAGAAGCAAAACAAGCGTATGAAACATGTTTAGAGCTTGATGAGAATTTCGTAGGTGTACATTTACAGCTTGCAGAAATATATGAAAAAGAAGAAAATCGTTCTAAAGAACAAAGTCATATGGTTCAGGCTATGAAAGAAGAGCCGATGCATATTAATATGGAATATTTGGCACAGCTTTCAGTAGAAATGAGTCTTCAGGAAGAGTTACTGACAGAACTAGAACAATTAGCGGACGAAGCACCTGAAATATGGCGATTAGATGCAATTGCGTATGTGTATGGAGCGATGGATGAAATAGATAAAGAACAAGCACAGATTGAAGAGGCACTTCAATTAGATAGTGAGCATATAGAAGTTCTATATCATTATGCCAAAGTGTTAGTGAAAAAAAGAAATGCAAAAGCAATTGAAATTGCAATGAAAGTTATACAAAAAGATGCAAATAATGAACGAATATTTGATGTGTATGTAAAAGCGATAGAACAACATAAGAAATTGTCTAACATACGAGATTTTCTTCATACATTAAAGGTGAAGAAGGCAGAAAGAAGTATGGCATTTATGTATGCTGCATCTGCGGTGACGGAAAGATGGATTGAACGTCAACAAAATGAACAGCCGAAGAAATCCATAATTACGAGAGCTTTTTATCGTATGAAAAACCGTGCGAAAGAAATTTCGATTATGACTACAATCATTGATTTGTATGAAATTTCGTTAAAGTTAAATCAAAAAAATAGTATGGCAGCGCAGCGATTTTCACTATTTTACGAGAATGTGGCGATGTATAAAGAGGCGATAGATGTATTACAAACATCGTTAGAAAATAAATGGGATTACGATGTAGCGAAGCAACTTGTAAATCTTTTCATAGCGTGTGAGGAAGAAGATATGTTACGGGATGCTTCAGAATTAACGAAGCAAATGGTTCGAGAGTTACCAGATGATTATGATACGCTTCTTTTACAAGCGCAAGTATTCTTTAAAATAGGAGAAGAAAGAAAAGCAGAAAAGATTACCTTACAATTAACGGAGCAAACACCGTTTGTAAGTAGAGCGTTTCTAGCTTTAGGAGAAATGTATCAAAGTCAAGAAAGGTTTGAAGAGGCAATTCATGTATTAGAAAATGCTTCTATACATCATCCAAATGAAGCAGCAATTCTTCTTTCTTTAGCATCTTCGTATCATGGTACCGGACAAACACTAAAGGCAGAAAAAATAACAAATGATGTATTAACAATGGATGCGAGTGATTTGTTAGCAAGATATGATCATGCTTGTTATTTAGCGCAGTTAAACAGAATTGAAGAGGCGAAGGAAGAGCTTGAAATTGTTCTTCGTGAGGATGAATCAGGGTTCTTTGCTGAGCTTCTTGAAGAAGATGAAGATTTAGCTGGAATACAAGAATTTGAGCAATAATGAAAAAAGGATATAATTAAATATATATTTCGAATTAGTTGACAATTAATTACCCAATGGCATAAAATAGCTTTTAATAAAGTATACAAATCTGAAGACGAGAACGAGTAAAATAATGTAATGTTCCCCAGAGAGCCGGTGTATAGCTGAAAGCCGGTGTGCAGACGTTATTTGAAAATCATCTCCGAGGAGCCGAGGCTGAAAATAAGTAAGCCCGGACGGATGTCTACCGTTACAAAGAACACGTATGATAGTACGTTGCTAAGTGCTATTAGCGAAGAGCTAATAGAATTAGGGTGGTAACGCGGTTAAACCCGTCCCTACTTCATAGGGACGGGTTTTTTGTGTGCTTTAAAATATTCAAAAGGAGTGATTGTAGATGAAGAAAGTAGATGTAAAAGAGTCAGCTGTAGGGAGAGAAACACGTATTCGTAAGCAGTGGAACGAGCAAAGTATTTTCGAGCAATCAATTCAGAATCGAGAAGGCGCACAGTCTTTCGTATTTTATGAAGGACCACCAACGGCGAATGGATTACCGCATGTAGGTCATGCGCTTGGACGGACAATTAAAGATGTAGTAGCAAGATATAAAACGATGGCTGGTTATAAAGTGTTAAGAAAAGCGGGATGGGATACACACGGTTTACCTGTAGAATTAGGTGTTGAGAAGCAACTCGGTATTTCTGGTAAACATGAAATCGAAGAGTATGGAATTGAGCCATTTATTCAGAAGTGTAAAGAGAGTGTATTCACATATGAGAAGCAGTGGCGCGAATTCACTGAAAGCATCGGTTATTGGGTAGATATGGATGATCCATACGTTACGCTAAAGAATCCATATATCGAAAGTGTATGGCATATTTTAGGGACGATTCATGAAAAAGGATTATTGTACAAAGGGCATAGAGTCTCACCATACTGCCCAAGTTGTCAAACTTCACTAAGTTCACATGAGGTTGCACAAGGGTATAAAACAGTAAAAGACTTAAGTGCAACAGTTAAGTTTAAAGTGAAAGATAGTGAAAATGAATATTTCCTAGGGTGGACAACAACACCTTGGACACTTCCAGCAAATGTTGCGCTCGCTGTACATCCAAATATGGAATACGTGAAAGCGAAACAAGAAGGTCATGTATATATTGTTGCGAAAGAACGTGTACAAGATGTATTAAAAGAAGACTATGAAGTATTATCTGTTCATAAAGGTGAAGAATTAGTAAACACATCTTATATGCCGCCATTTCCAATGAAGGAAGTTACAAATGGCTATCACGTTATCACAGCCGATTTTGTCACGGCAGATAGTGGTACAGGACTCGTTCATATTGCTCCAGCATATGGGGAGGACGATTATAGAGTCGTTCAAAGTGAAGGATTGTCATTCTTGCATGTTGTAGATGAGAAAGGTGAATATACAGAAGCAGTACCATTTTTGAAAGGGAAATTTGTTAAAGATTGTGACGTGGATATCGTTCGTTATTTAGCGAAGGAAGGTTTACTATATCATAAAGAAAAGTATGAACATAGCTACCCACATTGCTGGCGTTGTGATTCACCACTTCTTTATTATGCAGGAGAGAGTTGGTTAATCCGAACAACTGCAATTAAAGATACATTTTTGCAAAATAACGATTCTGTTACTTGGTATCCAGACCATATGAAACATGGACGCTTTGGTAAGTTTTTAGAAAATATGGTGGACTGGAATATTAGCCGAAATAGATATTGGGGAACACCATTAAACGTATGGGAATGTGAAAGTTGCGATCATCAATTCGCACCGAAAAGCATTGCCGATTTAAGAAAGCATAGTACGAAAGAAACACCTGAAGATTTGGAATTGCATAAGCCGTATGTAGATGAAGTGCAAGTTTGCTGCGAAAAATGCGGAAGTACAATGAATCGTACACCAGAAGTAATTGATGTTTGGTTTGATAGTGGTTCCATGCCATTTGCGCAATATCATTATCCATTTGAAAATAAAGAGTTATTTGAAGAACAGTTTCCAGCGGATGTTATTGCAGAAGGCATTGATCAAACACGCGGCTGGTTTTATAGTTTATTAGCAGTATCAGCACTATATACAGGAAAAGTTCCATATAAACGAGTGTTATCACTAGGGCATGTATTAGACGAAGAAGGACAGAAAATGTCTAAAAGTAAAGGGAATGCACTAGATCCAGTTGATTTAGTAAATCAGTTTGGTGCAGATGCATTAAGATGGGCGCTACTCGTGGACAGTGCTCCGTGGAATGCGAAACGTTTCTCGGAAAGAACAGTACTGGAAGCAAAATCTAAATTTGTAGATACATTAGTCAATGTGTATAGCTTCTACGTCTTATATGCAAATTTAGATGAGTATAACCCGAATGAAACGTATGATGTAAAGCGAACGAAATTGGATGAATGGGTATTATCAAGATTGCATAGCACAACGAAAAAAGTGAGAACAGCACTTGATGATTATCAATTTACGAATGCAGCTCGTGAAATCGCGGCGCTTGTAGATGAAGTAAGTAACTGGTACGTAAGACGATCACGTAATCGTTTCTGGGAATCTGGTATGAATGCTGAAAAAGCAGCTGCGTATGAGACACTTCATGAAGTACTTGTAACAATTAGTAAATTAATTGCACCATTTACACCGTTTGTCGCTGAAGATATTCATTTGAATTTAACTGGAAGTAGCGTTCATTTAGAGGATTATCCAGTTGTAAATGAATCACTACTTCAGCCGGAATTAGAAGCGGAAATGGATGCTGTTTTACAAGTTGTTGAACTTGGAAGAAGTAACCGTAATCAACATTCTTTAAAAGTAAAACAGCCGTTAGCAGAACTTGTATTACTAGCGCATAATGAAAATGATATGGATTGGGAATCTTATCGTGATATCGTCATGGATGAGCTAAATGTCAAAGCGTTTCATGTTGAACTCGATGAAACGAAATATATGTCCTATCAACTAAAGCTGAATTTTAAAGCGGCTGGGCCGAAGTTTGGTAAAAATGTGAATGCATTAAATGGATGGTTAAAACAATTATCAAAAGAAGAAGTACAACACTTTGTATATGCAGAAAGAGCAGTTTACGAAGCAGCATCAGGAGAAGAAGTAGTTGTAACAGCTGAAGATGTACTAGTAGAGAAAGTTGCGAAATCAGGGTTCTCTAATACGACTAACGGACAATATACAGTTATGTTAGATACGAATGTAACGGAAGAATTGTTACAAGAAGGAGTGGCGCGTGAATTCATTCGAGCAGTTCAAGAATATCGTAAGCAGTTGAATTTACCAGTTAATTTACGAGTCGATGTTATTCTTGATACAGAGGAAGAACTAAAGCAAACGTTAACGAATCATAAAGAGTTGTTGGAAGAAAACTTACTCGTTAAGCAATTTACATTTGGAAACTTAACGAATGAAGACGATGAACTATCTTTAGGTGAAGCGAAAGTTCGAATTAAATTAAGCGCGGCTCATTAAAGCAAAAAGGAAGTTGGAATCATTCCAACTTCCTTTTTGTATGATTAGAATTTCCTCATAATTCATGCGATAGGACCGCTAGCAAAGGTCTTTCTTCATAGCATACTAAATAAAATACTGTAGAAATATATTTCTACAGTATTTTTCTCATTTTATACATAAATATTGAGAAAATTTCACTCACCCTAAATGGAAAGGTAATAGAATTGTTTATAGAGAATTACTCGTAGATTCAATTTTTATCCTCCCATTTTGTGGGGAATGATTGCCTAGTGGTAATGGGATAAGGTTGAGCTACTTTATTAGGGGGAGTGGTTCTATGTTTAATAAAAAAATGGTGGCAATGGCAATGACTGTGCCGTTAGTAATGGGGACGATTTCTACGGTTTCGGCATTGGAAAAACAGCAGCAAGTAAAGCTAGAAGCTTATTCGCCGCAGAAAAAAGCAACTGAATATTTAAAAGAAAATGCTGCACAGTATGGATTGAAAACAGACCTTTCAGACTTGCAATATATTTCTACAACAGAAACGTCAGTAGCTTCATATGTTAGATTCCAACAAGTTGTTAATGGTGCGCCTGTATTTTCAAAACAAATTACAGTTACTCTTAACGGAGAGGGAAAGGGAGTACTTGCTGTATCTGATTATCAATCCGTCAAAGGTGTGAAGGAAGTAACGACAAAAATTAGTGAAAAAGATGCAATACAAAAATCAATGGCGTATGTTGGAGAAGCAAGTGAGCAAAACTTATGGGCTCCTACAGAGAAAGAATTCGGATATATTGTGGAAGAGGGAATTGCTCGTCCAGTATATAAAGTTGTAGTCCATTCTAATAATCCATTTGGTGCATGGGAAACATTTATTGATGCAGAAAATGGGAAGTTAATTAAAAAGGTTGATATAAACCGAAAAGCTGAAGGGACAGGAAAAGTATTTTTACCTAACCCAGTAGTATCTAGCGGTAGCAAAGTAGGCTTAAAAGATAATAACGATGCAGATTCAACAGCGTTAACGAATCAATTGAAGGCTGTTACGTTAAAAGGTTTAGATGGGACAGGATTTTTAATTGGAGAGTATGTAACAATTTCGTCAAAAGCAAAAACAAAATCTACAAATTTACAATTTAACTATACACGTGCAAATGATAGCTTTGAAGATGTTATGTCGTATTATCATATCGATACAATACAACGTTACATTCAAGGGTTGGGTTTTAAAAATATTAATAATCGCTCTATTAAAGTGAATGTGAATGGAACGACAGATGATAACTCATTTTATTCTCCGACAACGAAAGCTTTAACTTTTGGTACTGGCGGAGTAGATGATGCAGAAGATGCTGGTATTATCGCACATGAATACGGACATTCAATTCAAGATAACCAAGTTCCTGGCTTTGGTAGTTCAGCAGAAGGAGGAGCGATGGGAGAAGGATTTGGTGACTTCTTAGGTGCTACGTATGAAGATGCAGTATCGACAACAGGCTACGGAAAAGCATGTGTTGGAGAATGGGATGCGACTGCTTATTCTAGTTCAGATCCAACGTGCTTACGCCGTTTAGATACGAATAAAGTGTATCCGAAAGATGTTACAAATGAGGTACATGATGATGGGGAAATTTGGGCACAAGGCCAATACGAAATGGCACAAGCTTTTGGACGTGATGTAGCAACGAAAATTATTTTACAATCACACTGGTCATTAACACCAAACTCTAAATTCAGTGATGGAGCAAAAGCGATTAAGCAAGCGGATGCTCTTTTATATGGCGGACAACATGCTGCTGATATCGATCGTATTTGGGCAGCAAGAGGAATTAGTACGAATTAATATAAAAAGTCGTGGCGTTTATAAGCCACGACTTTTTAATTTGCTTAAGCACTGGTACTAGTAAAGTAAGCTATAGGAATGATAGTGTGAATTTATCCGCATTCTATTTATTTTTTTCATCTTTAAAAACAAAATGCTCTTTAAATTTTCTAGACTCAACTTTTTGACCGTTTCGCATCGAGCGGAAAGGGTGTTCTTGCCAAGTAATGATTACATCAACTTCATTTGATTTTGTGGCAACAGGAAAATTAGTATGTTCAAATCCAGTTTTTCCACTTGCTAAGCGACTTTCCTTTCGTGAGAAAAGTTCATATTTCGTTTTTGTTTTTGGCTCGTTGCGGAATACTTCGACTTGTACGTTATATACTTCACTGTTACCAACATTTTTTACTGAAAATTGATATGTTTTAAATTCATCTTCTTTAGCTTGAAGCATATTTTTATCTATGTTCTTCGGTTCATCAATATTCACTTTCCATTGATCAGAGTTTTGGGAGATTGGTAAAGATTTTGGTGAATAGGCGTATGTTTCATTCACTGCAATTAGGCATAACAAAAGAAGAAAGAAACTAATCGCTTTTTTCATATAAACACCTCGCTATAAAATTTTTATCCCGCATTAACGGGCAGTAAGACCCTCCACCTCAAAATTCAGGGAAAGCAAAGAAGTTAGGTGGGGGATCAACTGCCCGTAAAAGCCCGATTGGTGAGGGCTGATAATCAGTGGGGAGGAACAAAATCCCCACTGATTAAAGTTTCACTTTATCAATATGCGTAAATGAAACGGAAATTATGTAATAAAATAGAAAAAAGGTGATAGTTTGATTCAAATGAATTTGAAAAAACTTGAAGAAGTAGTAGGTGGTGAAGGGTTACAAGAATCGTTTCATCACATAGAGATACATGGTGTCTGCATAGATTCCAAAAGCATTAAAGAAGGAAATTTATTTGTTCCAATCATTAGGGTGAAAGATGGACATGATTATGTGAAAGAGGCATTCGATAATGGAGCTGTCGCTTCCTTATGGAAAAAGTCTTACGGCACTCCGCCAAAAGGGATGCCAATTATATTTGTTGATGACACTTTGTTTGCTTTGCAACAATTGGCACAATTTTATCGAAAAGAGCTAAATGTAAAAGTAATTGGAATTACAGGTAGTAATGGTAAGACAACGGTAAAAGATATAATAAGCACGATTTTAAGTACAACTCATCGTGTGCATAAAACAAAGGGCAATTTTAATAGTCAAATCGGTTTACCATTAACAATTTTAGAGATGAAACGAGATACAGAGTTTTTAATTCTTGAAATGGGGATGAGTGAAAAAGGACAAATTCGAAACTTATCAATAATAGCACAGCCAGATGTAGTGATCATTACAATGATTGGACATTCTCACTTAGAGACGCTTGGATCAAAAGAAGAGATTGCGAAGGCTAAATTAGAAATTATTGACGGGTTAAAAGGAAATGGTTTGTTTTTATATAACGGTGATGAACCATTGCTTTTGCAAAATAAAAATCTATCGAGTATAAATTGTAAGACATTTGGTGAAAAGTATACAAATGATTTGTTTCCAACAAACGTGCAATTAGATGAATATGGTGTTCATTTTAAATTAAATGATTCAAAAATACAGTACGATGTTCCCTTGCATGGAAAACATAATATTTTAAATACGATTGTCGGAATCGCTGTAGGTCAATATTATAATGTCCCTACAGAAAAAATACAGGAAGCATTACGACAAGTAAATATTACCCATATGCGCTTTCAATTTTTAACTGCTAAAACAGGGTTTACAATTATTAACGATGCATGGAATGCCAGTCCCTCTTCAATGAAGGCTGCAATTGAAACGTTACAGACATTAAATGCCTATAAGAAAAAAATGATAGTAATTGGGGATATGTTGGAGTTAGGGAAGAATGCTGAAACATATCATAGAGAAATTGGTAAAATGTTAAATGAAGAGAGCATTCAATATGTATTCACTTATGGAGAGTTAGCTGAAATTGTAGCGGAAGAAGCAAGAAAGAAATATGATACAGGAAAAGTACAGTCATTTAATAGTAAAGCCAAGATAGCAGAGGAAGTATTAAAAGTTATAACGAAAAAGGACATCATATTATTGAAAGGCTCACGTGGAATGGCTTTAGAGGAGATTGTACAAAATTGGATATGAAAAATCAAAATATATTTAAAAAGGCTTGCGTTTTATAAAACAAAGAGATAGAATACTCTGTAAATATAAAAAGTGAGGATCAGGAAAAGTACATGATGCAAAGGTCTACAGAGAGCAATCGGTTGCTGAGAAGATTGCGATACCGCATGATGGAAAGACACCTGTGAGTGTTGCTTTGAACGTGATAATTAGTAAAAGCAAACGGTACCTACCGTTATCAGGGCTAAGATGGTCATTATGACAATTTGGGTGGTACCGCGGAAAAATCCGTCCCTATTTATAGGGGCGGATTTTTGTATTCTTTGAAAGGAGGTGAGTGACCGTGGATGATGACGATGACAACAATAACGTAAATAAATATAAAATTACTGGAGGGAAAAATAATGGAGTCAATAATGAAGCGTGCACTCACAAAAGATTGTACGGAGCAAGGTGGAAAGGTTGTATTACTTCAAGGATGGGTAAAAAAGATTCGTCATCTAGGTAATGTTAGTTTTTTATTAATAAGGGATCGATCGGGAGTTATGCAATGTGTATTAGAACATGAGTTAGCTGGATTTAAAGTAGATGTGGAAAGTGTTGTGCAAGTCGTTGGTGAAATTGTAGAGACTTCGAAAACAGAGTTAGGGGTTGAAGTGCTTGCTCACGAAGTGAAAATATTAAATGGCGCAGAACCACTTCCGTTTGAAATAAATAAAAAGAAGTTACAAATTGGTTTAGATCAACTACTGAATGAGCGGGTATTATCATTAAGGCATGAGCGAACCGCGGCGATATTTAAAGTGAAATCTACACTCGTTCAGAGCTTTAGTGAATTTCTTATAGAGAACGATTTCACACGTATATTTACTCCGAAAATTGTTTCACAAGGGGCAGAAGGAGGAGCGAATGTTTTTAAACTTCCATACTTTCAAAAAGAAGCTTATTTAGCACAATCACCACAGTTTTATAAACAGATGATGGTAGCTGGAGGGTTAGAACGTGTTTTTGAAGTTGCACCTGTTTACAGAGCGGAACATCATAATTCTTCCCGTCATTTGAATGAATATATATCGTTAGACGTAGAACTTGGATTTATTCATGATTTTTATGAAGTGATGCAATTAGAAACGGATGTTTTATGATATATGTTTCGACAAGTAGCAAAAAACTGTGAAAAAGAACTACAACTATTACAAATAGAAGTACCTGCTATTACAGAAATACCGAAAATTACATTGTTAGAAGCACAAGAAATTTTGAAAAATAAATACCGGAAAGAGTCGCCAAGTGGGGATTTAGATACAGAAGGTGAAAAACTACTAGGGAAATATGTGAAGGAAACATATAAGAGTGAGTTAGTTTTCATTACACATTATCCGAAAGAAGCTAGGCCGATGTATACGATGCCGAGTAATGAGAATCCGTCTATTACTGATTCGTTCGACTTACTATATAAAGGATTAGAAATAACATCAGGGGCACAACGAATTCATGAATATGAAATGTTACTTGCTTCTTTTAAAGAAAAGGGATTACATCCAGATACATTTCAATCTTATTTAAATACATTCCGATACGGTTGTCCCCCGCATGGTGGTTTTGGAATTGGATTAGAGAGAGTTGTATACAAACTATTAGAATTAACAAATGTACGAGAGGCGAGTGCCTTTCCGAGAGATTGTATGCGTCTTATACCGTAATAATAAACCCCTTCTATAGTATGAAGGGGTTTATTCCTTTCAACATATGTTAAAAGGAATAAATTTTTTGTGTGAAAATATGTAAATTACATTAAGAACATTTTATAATGAATTGAGAAAAAGAAAATTCATAAGTTATAATGAAATATGAATATAAAAAAAGTTCATATAATAATGTATGGAAGGGTATGAAACATGTTATATCAAACTCAAGCAACACAGCAAACACCAGCTTATATAATTTATCTTCTTGATGTAAGCGCATCAATGAACCAAATGATGGATGCAGGCGGAGAAGAAAAAAGAAGAATTGATATTGTAACGGATGCTCTTTCTTTAGCGATTCGCCAAATGGTATTTCGTTCAACAAAAGGTAGTCGCTTGCTTCCGAGATATAAGTTATCTATTTTAGCCTATAGCGATCATGTTTTTGATTTATTGGGTGGTGTGAAAACAATAGATGAGGTAGCAAGACTTCGCCCACTAGAAAAAATCCAAACGCATCGTTTAACTGATACAGCAAAAGCTTTCTCTGTAGTGGAGAAGTTATTGCAAAAGGAACTACCAAATTTACAAGACGGGCCAGCTCCTATTGTCTGTCATATGACAGATGGGGCATCAACTGGTGAAGATCCAGAATTAATTGTACGAAGAATTATGAATATGTCTGTACCTGATGGAAACGTACTAATTGAAAATATTTTTATTTCAGATGAAATTATGCAAGAACAAATTTCTAATATAAAGAAGTGGGAAGGAATTATGCCAAATACAGAGATTACAGATGAATATGGTGCAAAGTTGCAAAGACTTTCATCGCCTATCCCTCAAAGCTATCGTGAGATGATGATGGAACATGGGTTTCATATTGCAGATGGTGCTGTGATGATGTTTCCTGGGACAAATGCGGACTTAGTATCACTTGGATTTCAAATGTCTGCTGCAACGCCGGTTCGATAGGAGAGAAGTATGATGAAATATATTCTATCTCAAGAGAAAGAAACGGTATTGCAAGAAAAGGAAACGAAACATTTTACTTATCGATATAGCTATGTAAGAGCAAAAGAAACGCAGGATTTAAACGAGAGTGGAGAAGACTTTCTAGTATTTCTAGATAATGGAACTAGTTTCATATTTGCGTTATGTGATGGTGTAGGGCTGTCTTTTCATGGTGAAATTGCTGCGAAATTTCTTGGTATGAAGTTAGTAAACTTGTTTGAAACATGTCAAGAAAGTGGACTGGATATTGCTACATTATTAAATGAACAGTTAAAAAATTGGATAGAAGAAGCTTCAGAGGAAGTGAGTGCATTTCGATTGCCAGAAGAAACACCGTGGTTACTACGCGATGTTTTGGAAGAAAAGCGAAAACAAGGTAGTGAAACGATGTTTATTGGAGGGAAAATAGAACTTATTTCAAATCAAGATAAAGCAAAGATAACGATAGTTACACATGGCGATTCATTTGTACAGTTGTTTCAAGATAAGGAGAATTGTTCGAATGTAATGAAGTTTAAGAGAAATATAGAGAAAAGATGGTCTACACAGCGAGGCATTATTGGTGTGGAATTGGCGGTTTTTTCAAAGACATTATCAAGACAAGAAGCTAATCGGATAGTTATTCACTCAGACGGACTTGTACCGCTTAAGCAGTATAACTTTGAGGAAGTGTTAAAAGAAATTGAGAGGGCACAGAACTCTCCGACAAGCGATGATATTTCATTTTTAGATGTTTCTTGGTAACAAACATGATGGAAAAAAGGTGAATAAACGTGGAAGAGATTATTGTGACATACATAAAACAGTCAAATGAAGAAATTGATATTGCAATTCCAAATGACGTGAAAGCGGTACAAATTATTGAAGCAATTTTACATCATGAAAAAATAGATGAAGCATTAAGCGGGATCTATGAAATTAGAGTGGCAAAAGATAAAGAAGAGTGGCATTCTATTCGAAATGATGAAACGTTGCGCGATAATGATGTGTGGGATGGACAATATGTAATACTACATAAAAAAGGGACAATTATCCCTTCTTTTGAAATGATGCCGGCAGAAGAAGTTTATAATGAACCTGTTAAACAAGGTATGTCTTCTAGTGAAGAAGATTATGTATGGAAAATCATTGAGTAATAGTTTTTGGATGGGGAAGGAGAAATGTTTTGTGCAAAAATCACCGTATTTTCAACGCTCTCCGCGTGTGAAAGTAGATATACCGACAGGGGATGTTATTATTCATGATCCACCGAATATACCGGAGGAGCCGAAGTTTTCAATTGAAACAATGTTACTGCCTGCAATGATGACGGTTTTAACATTGGTATTATATTTTGTAATGATGAAATTTATGAAGATGAATTCAAGTTATATGCCATTAATGATGGTTTCAAGTATTCCGATGTTGGGGTCATATATAATTACAACGATGGGGCATTTCCGTAAAAAGAAAGAACATCGTCAAATGGTTGAACAATTACAAACAAGGTACTTAGAGCAAATTCAAAAGCATCGAGTGGAATTAGATACGTTAAAGGTTGAACAAGCAAAATATTTAATTACACAAAACCCAAGCCCATTAAAAAGTGTACAAAGAATTGAAAATCGGGAAAGTAATTTATGGGAGCGTACACCTGAAAGTCCAGACTTTTTAGATATTCGTATTGGTACAGGAGAAAGACCATTCCTTGTAGAATTGAAGGTGCCTGAGCAGAAAGGTTATGAAGAAAATCCATTAGTTACAGAAGCGCAAAATGTGAAAAGGGATTTCAATACGATACCAAATGGACACATTTCAATTTCTTTGAAAAAAAACGATGTAATTGGTGTAGTTGGAAATAAAGAAGATAGACTAAACTTTATTCGAATTGTAACGACACAAATTATGACGCATCATGCACCAAATGAAGTGAAAATAGCAGCATTTTATCATGAAAAGGAAAAAAAACAATGGGATTGGATGAGGTGGCTTCCTCACGTATGGGATGAACAGAGAAGTATGCGCTTTTTATCTGAAAATCAACAAGATGCACAGAAACTAGCAGAAGTATTATTTACTCCACTTAATATGCGCAGAATATATAATTCTTCTGCGCAAGCGGATGCAAAAGTTCCTTTAATTCCGATGTATGTCTTTTTCTTATCAGCGAGAGAATTTTTAGAGGATGATCCTTTAACTCCAATGTTACTTAGAGAAGGTGAAAGTGTAGGAGCTTCTACATTTATTTTTGCAGAACAAAGGGAAAGGTTACCGATGGAATGTGATCTTGTAATAAGCTTAAATGGAGAAAATGGAGAGTTAGTAGAAACGTTTTCAAGTTCAGCTGAAAACAATGGAACAACGCGTGCGAGTTTTAAAGTAGATCGACTTTCATTCGAACGATGTGAGCTAGGAGCGCGAAACATTGCTCCAATTCGAATGAAAAGTTCTACAGCAGCCAACATTCCGAAAGTATTAACATTTTTAGACTTGTTTCAAGCTAAAAACATGGAAGAGTTACAAGTGCTAGAGAGATGGAAAGAAAATCGGTATCCGACTTCATTACCGGTTCCAATTGGTGTAAGAGAAGGAAGTAAACCTGTTTTTCTAAATATTCACGATAAAATAGAGAAAAAGGGGCATGGTCCGCACGGTCTAATGGCTGGTACAACTGGATCAGGAAAAAGTGAAGTGATTCAGTCTATAATAGCCGCGTTAGCGGCAACCTATCATCCTCATGAGATGGCATTTATGCTTATCGACTATAAAGGTGGTGGAATGTCAAACACATTTGCGGGATTACCGCATATTATTGCATCTATTACGAACTTAGAAGATCCAAACTTAATTGAGCGTGCCAGAATTTCATTAAAGGCAGAATTAGAGCGGAGACAAAAATTATTCATTCAGGCTGGAAATGTTCAGCATCTAGATGAATATTATGAAACAAGCTGGCGTGAAAAAGAACCTTTACCACATTTATTTATTGTTATTGATGAGTTTGCTCAAATGAAAAAGGAACAACCAGACTTTATGGACGAGCTAATTAGTGTCGCTGCAATAGGAAGGACGTTAGGAGTTCATTTATTATTAGCAACTCAAAAACCTTCAGGGGTTGTAAATGACAAGATTTGGAGTAACTCGCGTTTTCGAATTTGTTTACGTGTACAAGATGATGCGGATAGTCGTGAAATGTTAAAGATTCCAGATGCATCTAAAATTAATGTACCAGGACGAGGGTATCTCCAAGTTGGTAGCAATGAAGTATTGGAATTATTCCAGTCTGCATGGAGTGGAGCACCTTATAATCCAGATGAAGAGAAAGTTCTTGATATTGTTGATTTTACAGAAGTTAAGCTCTCGGGTGAAAGAATAAAAGTGAAAAAGCGTCCAAAACCAATGACAAATAGTCCGAAACAATTACAAGCTTTCATTCAATATGTACAGAGCGTATCAGAAAAAGAAAATATTAAAGCATTACCAGGACCGTGGCTGGATCCATTACCGGAAAAATTATTGTTAAAAGAATTTTATGCTATGGAAGATTGGACAATTGGTGAGTGGAATAAACCGAAAGAATATTTACAAGTAACAGTTGGATTAATTGATGATGTTGCAAAACAAGCACAATTTCCGCTGAAGTTAGATTTACAAGAAGGGCATTTAAATATTTATGGTATGCCAGGTACAGGAAAAACAACGATGTTGCAAACTATTATTATGTCTCTAGCTGTATCTCACACACCAGAAGAAGTGAATTTCTATGTTATTGATTTTGGTCGTATGTTTTTAGATTTTAGAGATTTACCTCATATTGGTGGGATTATACAAGAAGGCGAAAATGAGAAAATGAAACGTCTATTCGGATTTTTAAAGAAGGAAATCACGCTTAGAAAAGAGAGCTTTTCTAATATCGGTGCAAAGTCATTCTCTATGTATAACCGAATGGTAGAAAAGAAAATACCAGCTATAGTAGTAATGGTAGATGGTTATATAAGGTTCAAAAATGAATTCGAGAAAGAAAATGAAGTATTAGAATTATTATTGCGTGAATCAAGTACATACGGTGTATATTTCTATTTCTCTCTGAATCAAACAATTGATATGTTTGATCGTGTTCGTAATAATATACCGATGGCACTTACATTTGAATTACAAGATGGAACAGAATATCATAACTTAGTTGGCAGACCTAAATTCCCATTAATTGAAGTTCCTGTTGGCCGTGGGTTAATGAAAGGACAACCGCCGGAATTATTCCAAGCAGCATTGCCGTTTATTGGTGAAAGTGAACTTGAGTACTCTCAACAATTAAAAACAATTATTCGAAAAATGAATGGAGAATGGGATGGTGAAAAAGCAAAAGCCATTCCAATGGTACCTAAAGAAATATTTGTAGAGCATATGGTTGAAAAATTGGAAACAGCCCAAATTTCAGCAGGTATGGAAACAGAGGATATTCAATTACAAAGTATTTCTTTAGATGAAATGAGTCATATATTTGTTGGGGGAAGAATAGAAGGTGGAAAAACATCGCTTTTACAAACACTTCTGTTCACTACTACATACCAATACTCTCCTGAAAAGGTTGAGCTATACTTAGTAGACCTTGGTGAAAGACCTACAGGCATATTAGCTCTTGGAGATTTACCTCATGTGAAGAAGAAAGTTACAGATGGTATGCAATTAAAAGAAATGTTAGATGAATTGTTAGAGCTAATAAATAATAGAGAACCAATAATGCCTTCTATAGATCCAAACGCAACAGTGGAGATTCCGTATAAGAGAATAATCATTGCGATTGATGATATCGATCAAATGTTAACTATATTATCTACTGATTATGAAGCAAAAAACAAAATGGAACTAATTGTCCAAAACTGTAAAAATAAAGGGATTCACTTTATGACAGCTGCTACAACGTCTAGCTTAAATAGCTATTCTCATGAAAAATGGTTTGCGGAAATTAGAAAGAGAAGTATTGGATATTTATTGGGAACGACACAAAATAATGATGTGTATTTCTTTAATATGAAACTGCCACATACTGAAATGGATCAAGAATTATTAAGTGGGGATGGGTATTGCATACGTAGAAAGCCAATAAAAATAAAATGTGCATATACACCATTACATTTACTTCGCACGATGACAGATAAAATTAGTGTGAAATGGTCTGAATTAAAAGTGAAATAATATTAAAATAGGGTTAAATTACTAGAAAATAGAATATTTTTGTAATTAAACCCTTTAAAAATTGTATGAATATAGTTTATAATCTAATTGTTGTATTATTTATGATTTGAAAGGGGAAATTATTAAGATGGCAGAAATTAAAATCACACCAGAAGAACTTGAAAGAATCGCAGGAAACTTTAAAAACGCAGCAGGAGAAGCACAAAGTCAAATTAATAGACTTGAAGGCGATATTAATAGTTTAGAAGGACAATGGGCTGGGGCAACACAAGCAAAATTCCGTGGAGAATTTATGCAATCTAAACAAGCAATGCAACAATACATTCCAATTTTAGAAGGTATTTCAACAGATTTAAAACGTATCGCTGATAAATTCCGTAATACAGATAACGCATACTAAGAATAGAACAATTGCAAAAGACCAGGAGCTATTGTTCCTGGTCTTTTTTTGAAAAATTGTTATACGAGAGTAAGGGGATAAAATGGGATTCCGACCAGAAGTAGGAGAAAAAATTAGCCTTAATAAAGATGTTTATCGTTTTGAGAAACACCCAGCTGTAATTGGTATTGAGATGCCCTATGGTCAAGAGGGAAGACAAGGAACAGTTTATCAATTACAACAGGAAAATGGTGTTGAACGAATTGCATTAAAAGTTTTTAAGGAACGCTATCGCGAAGAAGAACATCAACTAGCATTTTTGAAACCACTATCTTCCTTAGTGGGTCTGAAAGTATGTTCACGTTATAGCGTTACTAAAGAAGAACATACATCTGCTATCGAAAAATCAGAAGATCTTGCTAATAGTATTGTAATGCCTTGGATTGAAGGTCCAACATGGGCTGATATAATACAAGAACAAAGAATGTTATCAAAAGAACAATGTTTCTTTATTGCAGAAGCATTTCTTACAACACTTAAAATGATGGAAGAAAATGAAGTTGCTCATAATGATTTATCGTCTAGCAACGTACTCGTACCTTTCTTAAGTGAAAATCCAATTGAAGGTCAACACAATATCGAACTTGTTGATGTTGAGCAAATGTATGGCCCGAAAACGAAAAGACCTTCATTATTGCCAGCAGGTTCAGCGGGCTACGCACCGATGTATTTAAAAAGTGGAGTATGGCAAAAAGAAGCCGATCGATTTGCAGGTGCTATTTTATTAGGAGAAATATTAAGTTGGTGTAGTGAGGAAGTTCGAAATAAAAAATGGACGGATGCAAGTTACTTTAAAACGGAAGAAATGCAGACAGAATGTGAAAGATATATGTTACTTCAGCAAGTATTACATAATCAATGGAACGGGGAGATTGCAAAATTATTTAGGCAGGCATGGAGTAGTAACTCTTTCGCAGAATGCCCAAGCTTTGCGCAGTGGTACGATGTCTTTAATAGCGCGAGAGAAAGAATGAAAATTGATGCGGAAAGGCAGTCAACAGAAGAACACTCTCTTTTTGTATCAAAATGTTTGGAAATTGCAAGATTATTAGAAGAGAGAGGATTTAAACAAGCGGCATTATATGAATATAAAATAATTTTCAATTCACTCAATCCATCAACAGCTCTGCAAAAAGAACTCGCATATATCATTCAAACTATGGAGAGTCAAGAGCCTGAAATAAATAATAAAATGGTCCTACAACATTATTTGGAATTAGCTACTGAATTGGAACGAGAAAACAATGCAGCATTTGCTTGTTTCGTCTATTCACGAATCGTACAATTTCCAAACATTGACCAGGCGTTAAAACAGGAAATTGAAAGCATTATTGAAGAGATAAAAGAAGAGCAAGGAACACAGTCGCAGCAAGAAGTAGCAGCTACAATTACAGTGCCAACTAGCATTCTACAGAGCCGGAAACAAACGAAAAAACAAGTGGAATATGATGTAGATGATGAGATTTTAAATGCAAAAGCATCAAATCAACCACTTACAATAACGCATGAGCAAAGTGAACCGTCGGCCTTTTCTAAATGGTGGAAAAAGAATAAAAAACGGATTTTGATTATTGGCTCAACTGTAGTTGTTGTTATAGGTGGTTCAACGTTATTTTATTTCTACACAACAAACGCTAAATATCAAAAGTTTATGGAACAAGCACGACAAGCCTATCATGATAAAAAATATACAAAAGCTGAAGAAGCTGTTGAACATGCAATTGCTGTAAAGGGTAAAGACGAGGCTTATCTTCAATTAGCAACGATTTACGTTGCTGAAGGAAAAAATAAAATTGCAATCGATTATATTACAAAACTAATAAAAGATAGAGAAATCGATAAAGAAAATAATGAAGCTGCTTATCTATTAGCTTCAGCAAATTTCCGCATTGGAAAATATCAAGAAGCAGTGCAAAATTTTGAACAAGCTTTAGCGAATAATGCAAAAGGAATTGAACCATACAAAAAAGATGCAATGCGAGATTTAGCTGTATGTCATATGAAAATGAAAGAATTTGAAAAAGCGGAAGATGTTATTGTCAAAATGAGTACGAAGACAAATGAAGATAAAGCAATTGTTTCGTATTTAAAAGGTCAATTATCAACCGCAACGGTACAGTTAGACAAAGCAGAATCTTTCTTTAAAGAAGCTATTATGCAAGATTCAAAGAATGCCATATATACAATTGAACTTTCAAATCTATATGTGCTTTGGAATAAAACAAACCTAATTGATAGTGCGAAGAAAGAAATGAATTATCAACAAGCATCTCACATTTTACAAGTAGCGATTCAAAAAGATATGAAAAATATTGAGTTGTTAAATCAACTAGGAATTGTGTATTACGAAGCGGGTCAATTTTATGAAACGCGAGATGGTGCAAAGAGTACTGCCGCATATCAGCAAGCGTTAGAAGCTTACAATAGAGTTGTCAGCAGTGGAACACGCGACATAAATACGCTTGTAAATATAGGGATTTTATACGATAAAGTGGGACAAGGAAATGAAGCAGAGAAGCTTTTCACAGAAGCATACTCACAAAACGATGAAAATCCACATGTGAATTTTGCATTCGGGATGTTTAAAATTAAACAGAAAAAATACGAGGAAGCAAGTCGTTTCTTAAGAAAAACAGTTCAAGCAAATGAAAATGAATCCGAAGTAAGAGCTGCGCAAGAAAAACTAACAGAAATGAAAACAAACGGTTGGATTCAATAAAGATAGGAAAAGGGGAAAAGGACATGGAGGAAAACAATAATAACTTAGGGAAAAAAGTCGCTATATCAGTAATGTCGGTAGCATTACTAGGAACATCAGGATATCTTGTGTATGACAAAGGCTTTAAGACAGCAGGAAAAGAACAAGTAAAACTAGCAAGTAATACAGAAGAGAAAAAAGATGATCGTATTACAGGGGGAGATTTACAGTCTATGTTCCCAAATTTAGTCGCTGATCCTGCAAAAAAAGATGAAAAACCTGGCGAAAAACCAACTATTAATTTAGCAGACTTAATTGGAAATAATAAATCACCAATTACGCCAGTAACATATAAACCAGATGAAGTATCGGTGGAAAAGAAAGATCCACAAATCAAATTATCGGATGCACCAACTCCACAAAAACTAGATTTACCAACTAATATGGTTGGACCTGGGGCAGAGTCAGGAAAAGCGAATGATAATAAACAGCAACTTAATGGGCAAGAAGGAGATGGGAAAAAGCCAGATACAAATCCAGAGCCAAGCCCAAATCCGGGGCCAAATCTAGAGCCAAACCCAAAGCCGGGTCCAAACCCAGAACCGAATCCGAACCCGAGCCCAAATCCAGAGCCAAACCCAAACCCAAATCCAAAGCCCAAATCCAAAGCCGGATCCAAATCCAGAACCAAAGCCGGATCCAGAACCAACACACCCAACAATTACAGTATCACCAAAAACGGGTGACATTTTAGTTGAGTGGTACGCTGGAAATGGAAAATACTACTCGTCTGTTTTCTTTAATGATTTTTATACGAGTCAAAAAGAACTGGATGAAAATGCATTAAATAATTTAACGAACTACTATAGCAAAAAAGAAGACTGGACGCTTGTTAGCCAATTGAATACACCATCAAAATCAAAATCGATAGCTGAACATAAGTTAGCATTAGATAATGTAGAACAAATTCTTACAAGTGGTGAATATTCAAATGAGAGAGCACTATTCTATTTACGTAATCAAATGAATGTACTAAATGAATCGGTTACTACACAAGAAGAGTTACAAAGATATTTAAGTGAAAATAAGAAAGATTATATTAAATCTGTAGCAGAAAAAGTTTATCAAACAGCAATAGAAGAAAAAAGAGAGTGGTCAAATACAGGGGATGTAGCATCTTTAGAACAAGCATTAAGTAAATTTTATTTAGTTACATCAGTACTTGAAAGCGTAGATCCTACATTAGTAGAAAAAGCGAATCAAGGTGTAGAAGATATTTTCAACAAGCTATTACAACAAGAATTACAGAACCTTAATATCCAAACAACAGTAGTGCAGTCTGCAACTGAGACAAAAGAAAAAGCAAGCCCTGTAAAAGAAAATACTAGCAGTAATGAAGGAAAGGCAGTTACAGAAGGAAATGAGGCAACAAGTACAGCAACAGAGAAAAACCTAAAAGATTCAAAGACTGAGGATGTCAAAAATAACGATAAAACAAATACTATTGATTCTAATACTCAAAAAGTACAAGTGAAATCTGACCCATTTAGTCAAGAGATTGATCAAATAGAAGCGTATTTAAATCCAGTGAGTCCACAATATGAAAATGCTTTACTATTAGCAAATCAGTATATTGGTGGGGCAACAGGTGAACAAAAAGAAAAGTTAGAAAAGCAATTTGTTGCGGCTGTAGAGGGACTTCGTGGACAATTAAAAGATCCTAATTTTAAAGTGGAAGATGCTATAAATAAAGCGAATTTATTAGCAAATACGGCAAGAGTAGAAAAATCTGTTCAAGATGAATCTCATAAGTTATTAATGCCGCTAATGTTTGAAAGAAAAGCAAACGATGCAGCAAATAATGGAGAATATTATACAGCGGTATTAAATATTGCAAATGCAATTCGTACAAAGCACCCATTGGAACGTTCAAGAGAAGAAATGGTTAATTATGCGAATAAATTATGGACAGATACAGAAAATGAATGGAATAAAATAAATGGAACGACAGGATGGCAAAGTGAAGTAAGTAAAAACTTATTACCATCATACACATTACTTGCACAGTTAAAGGATATTGATAAAACGATTGGCCAAATTAGTGGTATGAATATGATTGATAATGCATCCAAAAAAATGGAGGGAATTCAACTTATTCAGTTAGCAGGTGATGAAGCAAATAAAGAAGGACAAACGAGCCTTTATAATGCTTTACATTATTATGGTCAAGCAGCTTCACGCGGTGTGGTTGACAAAACAGGATTTTCTAATGTAGCTGGTCTTGTAATTAAAGAAGCAAAACAGTTAGAAAAAACGCAATATAAATCAGCATTAAACAACTATCAAATTTTATATAAAACACCAGGTATTGAAGAATTAGGAATTAAAGATGGGGTAAAAGCGGCAATTGAGTATTTGAGTACATTTGAAGCTGCAAAGGTAAGCGGGAATAAAGATACGATTGAAGATTTAGCTTCAGCAATTGAATTAACTTACCACTCTATGGAACTAGGATATCCAGAAGCAGATGCAAAAGAATGGATGAATACGGTAGCTCTAAAAATGTTTAATAAAGGCGCAGGATATATGTCTGCAACTGATATGAATAATGCATATAAATGTTTTGAATTTTTAACTCGTGATAAATATGCAAATGCTATTAATGGAGAAATAACGAAACAAGCAAAAGAGAATGTAGAAAAAATTAAAGCTATAAACGTTAAAAAATAATTAGATTTAACATTCGCCATCTTACTTTGCGTAAGATGGCGAAATTATTTCACATAAGGAGTGAAGTTCAATGAGTTTACTAGAAATTTGTCCGTTAGATGAGGCGCTAGTGGAAGCTTTACAGAATGAAGAAAAAAGATTTCGTTTTTATGAGATATTACAGAAATCAAATTTGTACGTTGTTGCTTCTGTAGAGGGAGATACAAATGTAGATGAAGAAGGGAATTTGATTTCAACTGAAAATACACAATTGCAAATTCATTATTTTGAAATGGAAGAAGGATTAATGTTACCACTGTATTCTGATTTGAAACATTTAGAAATGGTTATTCCAGAAGAATGTCCATATGTCTCTATGAATGCGATTGAATTATTAAAGACGATAGATTTAGAAGCAAATGTAATATTAAACCCAGGAACAAAATTTCAAAAATTATTTGTGAAGGAAGAAATTGAAGCGATTTGTGATAACAGTATTTTTGATGTTTTTTCTAAAGGGAACAAGTAAAAATTGATGCAGTTATATTTCTTTTTGGTATAAAATAGAGGAAGGTGGGAGAGGGTTTGGAGATCAAGGTCAAACCTGAACAACTCGAACAAATTGCCAAAAACATATCAGAGATGCAAACACACAGCCAGAACATACAACAAAATCTCAATCAATCTATGTTTAGTATTCAAATGCAATGGCAAGGAGCAACGAGTCAGCATTTTTATGGGGAATATATGAGATCAATGAGACTCATGGAATCTTACATACGTAACTTACAAGTTACAGAAAAAGAATTACGGCGTATCGCTCAAAAGTTTCGTCAAGCAGATGAAGAATATCAAAAGAAACAAAATGAAAAATTGAAAGAAACCCATAAAACAGAAAAGAAACATGAAAAATCATGGTGGGAAAAAGGAGTAGAAGGAGCAGCTGAATTCATTGGAGTAAATGATGCAATTCGTGCCGTTACCGGTAAAGACCCTATTACAGGAAAAGAATTATCATCAAAAGAAAGACTCATCGCCGCAGGATGGACACTCCTAAACTTTGTTCCTGTTGGAAAAGTGGCAAGTCTTGCTGGAAAAGGAATAAAGTATGTCGCTTCTAGCTTTGGGAAGACGATTGTAAAAGCAGGAAAAAGACTAGGCGAAGGCGTAACAATGGTAGCCGGAAAAGCTGGAAAAGCAGCTGTCGATGGTATAAAAACAGCTAGCCACAAAGTAACAGAAGGTGTAAACTTTGTAGCCTCGACAGCAAAAGGCTTTGCCGATAAAATCGGAAGTCTATGGAACAAAGGTGCCACAACCGTAAAAACAACTTTCTTGCAGGGAAATGAAAAGATCCAGCACGCAGTAAAAACATTGCTGGAGTACAAATGGATCCCAGGTGAGGGAAAAGGCTTCGCCATGGCTGGAGTAGGAAATGTCTCAGGAGGAGGACAGTATTCTCTGAAAGAGGCTTATCAGTATATGGAGAGTAAGGTTGTTAAGGGTACGGGTAATAGAGAGGCTGAAGTTCCACCTGCTTTTAGACAAACTGATTTTGCTAGTTCTTATGAAGCAAGGTATAATCAGACACCTTCACCAATTAATTCGAAGGTTGAATTTGAAGGAATCAGAGGAGAATCTTTAAGTACGCTTAAACCACCACCAGACCCTAAATTGAAACGTATATTAGATGAAGCTGGCATTAAAGGTATTCAATATAAAAACGGAGTTCCTGATTTTTCGCCAGTATTAAAGGCTCAAATTGAAATTGACTATATGCTTGGAGGAAAAGGAAATTATGGTACAAAGGCTAGGACATACAATTTTGCTCAAGCAGACCAAAAGTTAGCAGATAAGCTAAATGACTCAGTTGAACTAGCTCGCCAATTTGGAATGGAACCTGGTGGGATTACCGCGAAAGACATAGACAAATATCGAACAAAAAATCAATTAACATGGCATGAAGTAAATGATGTGAAAATAATGCAACTTGTACCGACAGAGATAAATAAAAGATTTGGGCATCTTGGTGGAGTAGGTGAGATAAACGCAGGGGCGTTTGAGCCAGGAGGATTTGCTAAAAAATAAAAAGGAGAAGTAAGATGAAAATAAATGATGCGGTTTTTGGTGAGCTTGAATATGATTTTGTGTGGTCTAAGGATACTAGCATTAACTTTTTGGGAAATGAAGTCGAGATAGCGCTAATAGTAAAAGGTGATGAGGATGGTAAGTTTGATGAAGAACAATATGTAGCATATACTTCACTTATGCAAAATTGGGAACAATTACAACAAAGCTTTTTGCAATCAATATTAGACTATTACAAACAAGAGCGTCAGGAACTAGGTTATGATATTGAAGTAAATGAAAACTATCCATTAGTTGAAACAACTAATGAAATATTAGAAATGATAAGTTTAGATGGGATTGTTGTTCCCTATGCAGGTATTTTTGACGGTCGGGATATTGGAATTACATTTAATTGTACATGGGATACAGAAAATGGGCTAGGGATTCGTTTGTTAAATGAAAAAGTAACTGAAGTAGGTTATCAAGATGTTGCAATTTAAAATAGGCTGTTAAAAAGTACATACTTCATGATGGTTGTACCATCATAGAGTGTTATGTGCAATGATAGAATAGAAAACGAGGTACGAGCTTAGGCGAGATGACATTTTACTGGGCGATGATGATAAACACATGGAATGTATATTAAACTAACGAACTCGTAAGTTTTAACGTAGTAGTTGTCACGACATATAAAAGGTGTCATACTGTTACAATAAAACTTACAAAATAATGCTACTTAAAGCACTTGATTGTCGACTAAAGGCAACGAGTGCTTTTTTGTGTTTTAACGTGAAAGTTTAAAAGAGGATTATAATTTTATAAGTGCATTAATTGTTAAATTTTATAGATTGTAATGGCTATGTACAGTATACGACGATAGTAGAAGAAAAAATAAAGGGTTGTATTATGTTTTGAAGTCATCGTAAAGTACGTTTTAACGGATTTAAGTTATGGACACGTTATCCGCAAAGAACAGGTAAACGTTACAGGGACTAAAATTACTGTAACGGGAGGGAATTTATAATGGGAGAGAAAGTAGTTGGTTACGTACGAGCTTCAACGGAAGGACAAGTACGTGATTGGTATAGTTTAGCGTATCAAGTAGAAGAGATTGAACGTTACTGTAACGAAAATAATTTAGAACTACTTCGTGTGTATGAAGATAAAGGAATCAGCGGAGCGACAGTAGATGAAGATGGATTAACAGTTGAACGTGATGGGCTACAAGAGCTATTGTCTGATATGGCGTATAAACAAGTAAGCTATGTTGTTGTGTTGAATACATCACGATTGTGGCGCTCTGATATGGCGAAAGTATTGATACAATGAGAACTAAAGAAACACGAAGTAGATGTGAAGACAATTGCTTGTTGAGTACAAGAAACGCGAAATCATACAAGTATTGTCCCGTAATAGAGAAATAAAATTGAATAAAGAGTAAAGGAATAAATCCGTTGTGCTATTTCATAGTACAACGGATTTTTTAGATCACAAAACTCAGCACTTTCTCACCAAATTTTAATGTAAGCTTAATTGTGCTCTCTTTTTTCACCTTTAGTATAAGCCTTAGAAACGAAAGAGATATACAAGGTGAAGGGAGAAATATTACATGCGTATTTTAGTTGTACCATCCGGATTTAAAGAAAGTTTAGGGGCGAAGGAAGCTGCTGATATAATGAAAGAGGGGATTTTAAAAGTCATGCCGTTAGCTACTGTAGAGACTTTACCAATGGTTGATGGCGGGGAAGGTTTTACAGAGGCAATTATAAATATTACTGATGGAACAATGTATAAAGTACAAGTAACGGGACCTGTTGGAGAAAAGATACAATCTTATTTTGGAGTTTTTGAAACGAGAAATGGTGAGCGTACAGCTGTTATTGAAATGGCTGCTGCTGCGGGGCTACGACTTGTACCGAGAGATTTACGTGATCCTAGAAAAACGACTACTCATGGTGTTGGGGAGTTAATAGAATTAGCCTTAAATAAAGGGGTAGATCGTATATTAATTGGATGTGGTGATTCAGGAACATCTGATGGAGGAGCTGGTATGGCTGAAGCTTTAGGTGTAAAGTTTTTAAATGAAGCTGGAAAGGAAATACAAATTCATGGTGGAACCTCTTTATTACAAGTTTCAAAAATAGATACATCACAAGTAGATCCTAGATTAAGGCATGTTCAAATCGATGTTGCCTGTAATTGGTTTAATCAACTATGCGGCGAACAAGGAGTAGCGCGAGTATTCGGTCCGCAAAAAGGTGCTAACAAAGCACAAGTAATAGAACTAGAAAAAGCACTGGAGCGCTATGCTTCTGTTATAAAAAAAGATATGGGTATAGATGTACATCATACACCAGGAAGCGGTGCATCTGGTGGGCTTGGTGCTGGATTACAAGCTTTAATTGGTGCAACGCTTCATCCGAGATACAATATTATTATGAAGTATATGGATTTAAATAAACTATTGTTAGCGTGTGATCTTGTATTTACTGCGGAAGGAAGTATAGATTTTCAAACACCACGTGGGAAAATTCCAGCTGAGGTGGCTAAATGTGCAAAAAAATATGGATTACCAGTAATCGCATTAGTAGGGACAGTCGGTAAAGGTGCACGTATTAATTACGATTATGGAATTGATGCATATACAAGTATATTGCCAATGCCATCTTCATTAGAAAATGCATTTTCTAATGCGGAGAAATGGCTTCGTGATTGCACAGAGAGTACGATGCGTACAGTTTTAGTCGGTTATCAAATCGCTTCTCGGTTGAATAACAGTGGGTACGTATCATGATTGAAAAAAATGTAGTGGAATTACATGTGAATAGTACCGATAATCCGAAAACTAAGACATCTTGGGTTTTGCCCGTAGCACTTATAGTAATGGTAGAAATAGTTCTTTTGCTTCCATCGTCATTAACGATGGAAGCAAAATGGAGTTTGTTTGGATTTTGCTGTGCAATTATATTATGGACAACAACAACGATAAATTCGGCCTATATCGCACTTGGATCTGTCCTATTTCTAATTATTTCAGGAACAGCAAAGCAAGATCTTTTATTTGATTCGTTAGCTTCAGATGTCATTTGGCTTATGATCGGTTCCTTTATTTTAGGAAGGGCACTTCAAGTTACCGGTTTAGCTGAGAAAATGACGTGCTTTGTTGTAAATCGTGCTCGGAATATTTTGGGCTTGTGCGGGATTTTGACAATGATTATTCAAATACTCGCTTTCTTTATTCCATCAACATCTGGACGCGCAGCGGTTGTATTACCTGTTTTTCAAGCTATATCAAAAGAAATTGGGAGTAGAAGAATTACGAAAGCATTAGCAATTTTAATGCCTACTGTTATTTTAGTTTCAACAAGTTCTACAATTATTGGTGCAGGTTCCCATTTAATTGCCCTAGATATGTTAAAGGAATTTAATAATAAGGATATTACATTTGTAGAGTGGTTAATATGGGGATTTCCATTTGGATTCATAATGAGCTTTATAAGTTGTCGTGTAATATTATTTTTATTTTTAGATAAAGAGGAAGTAAAAACAAAACTGAAACAGAAAAAAGTTAAGTTTGAATTATCGCGAAATGAAAAGTATACAATCAGTATTTTAATAGCGATGGTAGCTTTTTGGTTAACAGAGTCGCTACATGGTTTGGAAATTGCAACTGTTACGATAATCGGAGTATTTTTATTAACTTTACCAAAACTCGGCGTGATGCAGTGGAAAGAAAGTTTAAAAGGTGTCTCGTGGAACTTAATTCTATTTGTTGGAGCAGCAATTGCATTAGGGAAATCTTTAATGGAGAGTGGTGCAGCGCAATGGATTATGCAAAAGTTATTTTTAGTAACAGAACTAATTAATAAGCAATCCATTTTTATCGTGTTACTCGTAATTGTTATTCTTTCAGTCACATCACATTTATATATTACATCTCACACGACGAGAGCGGTAATTTTTATTCCGCCATTACTATATTTTGCTAGTAGTCTACAGCTTAATGAAGTAGCTGTACTATTTTTAGGGATTGTTGGCATGAATTATTGTTTAACCTTTCCAGTCAGTTCTAAAGCTTTACTTTTATTTCAAGAAAGTGATAGAGAAACTTTTCAATCGCAAGATTTATTAAAGTTAAGTAGCTATTTAAGTGTTATATATATGCTTCTAATGGTCTTATTTTACTATGCATATTGGCAATGGGTTGGATTGTCTCTCTAACAATCAGGAATATATTTCGTTCCTCATTTTTTTCATTAAGTCGGACAGAATACTGGGCATTATTTCTTTTTGAGGAAAGTATTACTTGTTATACTGGAATGGTATGAAAAGATTATATAATGCGGGAGGCTTTTATGGGAGAAAGGATTTTAATTGTTGAGGATGAAGAAAAAATTGCGCGTGTCGTACAGTTAGAACTAGAATTTGAAGGATATGAAAGTGAAATTGCTAAAACAGGAACAGAGGCAATGGAAAAGTTTCACGATAGTAAATGGGATTTAATTTTACTTGATGTAATGCTTCCAAACATAAGTGGATTAGAAGTACTTCGAAGGATACGTTTGAAAAATGCTGTAATACCTATTATTTTATTAACCGCTCGTGACTCAGTTGTTGATAAAGTAAGTGGCTTAGATCAAGGAGCAAGTGATTATATTACAAAGCCATTTCAAATAGAAGAACTTTTAGCGAGAATTCGTGCATGTTTAAGAATTTCAAACGTAAGAAAAGAAGAGGAAAATAGTAGTTATTAAATTGCAGATTTATATTTAGACGAGAAAACACGAGAAGTGAAAAGAGGGAATCATTTAGTGGAATTAACACCACGAGAATTTGATTTATTACTATTTTTAATGAAGCATGAAAATCAAGTGTTAAATCGAGAACAAATCGTAACGAATGTTTGGGGATTTGATTATTATGGTGATACAAATGTTGTCGATGTATATATTCGATATATACGTAAAAAAGTAGATTGTAATGTGGACGTACCACTTATTCACACTGTTAGAGGTGTTGGGTATGTCTTAAAGGTGTAGTATATGAAAATTAAAAATAAAATATATTTATTCTCTACCGTATGGTTACTACTTATTTTGTTACTTATTAATAGTTCTATATACTTTTTGTTTTATAAAGTTACAACGAACAGAGAGTTAGAACGTTTAAAACGTGAGGCAGTACATATTATAGAAGGAATGAATGCTGAATCAGCAAAAGAAATAGACGCAGTAAATCTACTACAGCCATACTTACCTTCAAACGGTATGATTAGAGTTATTAATGAAAATTCAAAGGTAATGATTAGACAAGAAGTGGATAGTGCAAAACCAATCCCAGCAGTAAATACGAAATTTGAAAGAAAAGAATCGGCGGGAATTTATGAGAAGAATGGTGGGAAATTCGCTTATATAAAAATGCCAATTATTTGGAATGATGGGAAAATCGTTTCGTTAGAAATGACAGAACGTTTAGATAGTTTGCGAGAGAATTTAAATATGTTAAAAAATGTATTAGTTATTGCATCACTTTTCGTTTTAATTCCGTCTTTTTTTGCGGGGAGAATGTTAAGTAAACTCATTTTAAAACCTGTAAATTCTTTAATACAAACAATGGAGCATATACAAGATAGAGGGATATTCAAAAAAATACCACTTGAGAAAAAATCAAAAGATGAATTGCATAAAATGGGGACAACATTTAATAAAATGATAGATTTATTACATCAAAACTTTGAAAAGCAGCAGCAGTTCGTTTCAGATGCTTCACATGAATTGAGAACACCGTTAACAGTTATTGAAAGTTATGCAAAATTATTAAAAAGATGGGGAATGAAAAAACAAGATGTTTTAGAGGAATCTGTAGAAGCGATATACTCCGAGGCAGTAAGAATGAAAGGCATGACAAATCAAATGTTACTGCTTGCCAACAGTAGTGCAGAGTGGAAGTTGGAAACGAAAGAATCAGATGTAGTTCGGTTATGTAAGATGACTGCGGAACAACTAGAAAAAACATATAATCGGGATTTTCGTGTTATTACAGAGGAAGAAAAGATTGTTGTAAATATTGATGAACAAAAAATAAAACAAGTATTAGTAGTATTATTCGATAACGCAATGAAATACAGTAAAAATTCAATCGATTTAATAGTAGGAATACAAAAGGATAGAGTCTTTTTTTCTATTCAAGATTACGGTATGGGAATTCCTAAGGAGGATATACAGAAAGTGTTTAATCGCTTTTTTCGAGTTGATAAAGCGAGGAGTAGGGAAACAGGAGGAACAGGTCTAGGATTGTCGATTGCGAAACAGATTATTGATGCTCATGAAGGGAATATACAACTGGAAAGTGAAGAGGGAGAATGGACGAAAGTTACCGTATATTTGCCTCGTTTTTTATAAAGAGATAGGAGTTTGAAAATGAAAAAGAAATGGAAGGTTGCATTGTTACTTTGTTTTGTGCTTGTAAGTGTAGCTTTTGTATCACAACGTATTGTTTCTAAGCAAGGAGAAAAAATATTATCTGAAAAACAAATTCAGAATATTGTGTCTGAGCAGTATCCTGGAAAAATAAAAAATATGAAATTAGTAAACAAAGGGGATCAAGATGTATATAAGGTAAATCTTTTAAATGAAAAAGGCTCATATGAAATAATAGTAGATGCTCAAAGTGGTAATATAAAACGTGCAAAAGAAATATCATTAAAAAGTAATACAATAACGAAAGAAAAAGCGGAAGAATTGGCACTTCAGAAAGTACAGGGGATCATTAAACAAACTATATTAGAAAAAAGAAAGGGGATAGAGGTGTTTGTTATAACGATAGAAATAAATGCTACTCAAAGTACAATAGTTGAGATTGAAAAAACTACTGGGAAAATTCAATTGTTACAGAAACAAACGACAAAAGTTACAGAGCAGCAAGCAAAAGAGATTGCAGTGCAGCAAGTACAAGGGAATGTGAAAGGGATAAGACTAGAGAAAAAGAACGAAAAAAATGTATATGTAATAGAGATAGAGAAAAGTGCAAATGAGAATGTAATGGTAGAAATTGAAGAAGCGACGGGTGCTTTTATTGGTACTTCACAAATACAAAAAGTCGTTACAGAAGAGCAGGCGAAAGAAGTTGCGTTACAAAAAGTACCAGGCGGTTTTATCGAGAAGGTAAGTGTAGTCGATATAAATGGTATGTCTACCTACCAAATTATAATAAAAAAACAAACAGAAACGGTTGATGTAAGAGTACATACAATAACAGGTGAAGTCATGTCTACTACAGCGGTAAATAATGCTATTCAGCAAAAGGAGTTATCTCAACAACAAGATGACGATGATCAAGAAGAAGGTACTGATGATCACGGTGATGATGGTGAAGGATAATGAAAAATAAAAGGGGTTTCTCATCAAATTTTAATATAGCCCTTGACAGTTATAAATATAACCGATATACTTCATATTAATTTCAAAAGAAAATATATTCTAAATATTAAAATGTGTTGAATAGGAGTAGTAAGGTCGTATATTTGTACAGAGAGCTATGGGTTGGTGTGACATAGTCAAATGACATCCTGAACTCGCCTAGGAGCAGTAAGGTGGAACGGAATCACATTCTTAGTAAATCTTAACGGTTAACCTTCGATATTAGGTTTGTAATCAAACGATTACTACTAAGGTGGATTCATAATGGAATCAATAAGGGTGGTACCGCGTTAAGTAAATGGCTTAGCGTCTCTTTATATAGAGACGTTGAGCCATTTTTTTATTTTATGGAAATAGAAATGGAGGGTTTATTCGGATTGGTTTAAAAAATTTAATTATTTATATAAAGTAATTTAACTAGGAGGAAAATAAGATGAAACAGACGGAGCAATGGACTTCGAAATTAGGATTTATAATGGCTGCAGCAGGATCAGCAATTGGACTTGGCGCAATATGGAAGTTCCCTTATATTGCTGGAAAGAGCGGGGGAGGAGCATTCTTTTTAATCTTTATATTATTTACTGTATTAATTGGATTACCGCTACTTATAGCTGAATTTATGATTGGACGCAGTACACAGAAACAAGCAGTTGGAGCATTTAAAAGTATCGCACCAAATACAGGATGGCACTGGATTGGGCGTCTTGGGGTTGGGACTTGTTTTATATTACTTTCATTTTATAGTGTTGTAGGTGGCTGGGTACTAATTTATTTATTCAGAGGAGTAACTGGACAACTTATTACTCCGGGACAAAATTACGGTTCGTTATTTACTGAAACAATTGGAAATCCGGTTTGGGCTATTACTGGACATTTCGCTTTTATGTTCATTACGATATGGGTTGTATCAAAAGGTGTACAAAACGGAATTGAAAAAGCAAGTAAATATATGCTACCAGCATTGTTCGTTTTATTTGTCGCCCTTATTATTCGTTCATTAACACTTGATAATGCAATGCAAGGTGTGAAGTTTTTCTTACAACCAGATTTCTCAAAGATTACTTCAGAAAGTATTTTGTTCGCAATGGGCCAATCATTCTTTGCGATTAGCATAGGGATTTCGATTATGGTTACGTATAGCTCGTATTTAAATAAAAAAGAAAGTTTACCAAAATCAGCAGTTACGATTGTCGGATTGAATTTATTCGTTTCTTTATTTGCAGGTCTTGCTATCTTTCCGGCCGTATTTTCATTAGGAATGGAGCCGACAGAAGGGCCTGGGTTACTATTTATCGTATTACCATCTGTATTTAGTCAAATTCCATTCGGTGGGTTGTTCTTAACGGTATTTCTTGCACTATTTACATTTGCGACATTAACATCGGCATTTTCTCTACTAGAGACAGTTGTTTCAGCATTAGCAAATGGTGAACAAGAAAAGAGAACGAAATTATCATGGATGATCGGTTTCGGCATTTTCTTAGTAGGTATACCATCAGCATTATCATTTGGAGTATGGGGTGATATTACGATTTTCGGAAAGAATATTTTTGATGCAGTAGACTTCTTATCTAGTAATATATTAATGCCACTTGGAGCATTATTTATTAGTATTTTCGTATCATTCAAGATGGAAAAGAAAGTGTTAGAAGCTGAATTTTTTGTAGGTGGAAATTACGGAAAGATAGTATTTACTATCTGGGCATTTTTACTTCGATTTGTAGCACCACTTGCGATAGTTATCGTATTTTTAAATGTAATAGGGATTATTTAAGTTTAAATGTTATAATATTCAGTAAAAAAGAAGGTGATGATAATAAAAAGAAATTTGATTGAAGTTGGGAAATATATGAACATCAGAGGGAAAAAGCTATACGTTGAAACACATGGAAGTCCTAAAAATAAACCAGTATTATTTTTACACGGTGGTCCAGGTGAAAGCTGTTATGATTTTTCATTTCATCAAGCGGAACGATTAAAAGATTCCTTATATGTAATTATGATAGATCAAAGAGGGGTTTGTCGGTCAGAAGTAATTACCGAAGAAGAAACTTTTGGACTATGTGATTTAATTGAAGACTGTGAAGAACTAAGAAAAGTATTACAAATTGAGAAATGGTCTGTAATTGGACATTCTTTCGGTGGATATTTAGCGTTGTTATATGCGTCGATGTATCCAAATTCAATAGAGAAAATCATATTTGAAGCGCCAACTTTCGATTTTGCATTAACAAGTAGGGCCTTACTACAAAAGACAGGAACTTTATTAAAAAAGTATGGAAAAGAATTAGTGGCAGAAGACTGCTTTGCTTATTCATCTAATAATGCTAGTTCAGAAGAGTTGTTAGAAGCTTATATAAGATTAAGTGCTGAATTAGAAGAAAAAAGAATGGAGATTTACAATTATAAAAAAGATGAGACAGACGATAGTTTATATAGTGATGAAGAGTGGGAAGTATTTTCAAATCGTTCCAAAATTCATTTTGATAGATTGAAATTAGAAGGAGTATTCCACACTTCATTATTACCTAAGATACAAGATATACAAAATCCAATGTTATTAATTGTAGGAAAACATGATGTAGTAACGTGTGAAAAACAAATTGGAACATTTAATAAAGATGCTCAAAATGGGGATTATATTGTATTCGAAGAGAGTGGTCATACACCGCATTATGAAGAAGCAGATCGATTTGCTGAAATAGTCATTCAGTTTTTGAAATAAAGTAGAAAAGGAGCTTCGTGTAATACGAAGCTCCTTTTCTTACATTTTGGGATAAGTGATTGTAATATTAGGCCATTTGTTTTGCCAGTTCTTTTTACTAACTCTAGTGTTGTACATATGTAATCGTTCTTTTGTTTCAAGAAAATGGTCTGTCGGTCTCACTCGTAAGGAAAGAACATCTTCAATACCGTATGGGGCCGCTAATATGACGTTGTTTTGTTCATCGAGTGTAACCCCTAAAGCCGTTGCAGTTTCAGGGAATTTAGAAATAGCATCAACGGAAGAAGAGTACGGTGGCATATTATTCACTACATGCATACGAGCTTGATTTTTTACCGACCAAGGGATAGTAGCATCAATATTCTTTAATTTCGTTTCTAATGATTGTTCGTATATCTCATCTTTATGTAGACTATTATAATAAATTACATCAACATCAGGCATAGTTGTTCTAGCTTCATAGTTATGTAAAGTATCCCAAATTTTAGAGCGAACAAATCCGGCGCAAATCCACCAATCAGGTAACTCTAGTGATTTTGCCATTTGTAATACGTTCATCATCCATTCGTCGTTTTCTATTAAGCGAATTATATCTTGCTCTGTTTGTATAGTCATTTGTTATCCCACCTACTATTTTTATAGAGGACTAATTCATCAGTTTAATAATCCATGTGATCCAGTAAGCACCTGGTATGAATAATAGTTGTGCTAATAACGTACCAAAAAGTCTAGAAATCATTAGCCAACCATACATTTTACTCATTGCTTCTGCACCTTCTTCTGATTGAAGAGCTCGCTCTGTTAAAAGAGCGATACGTGGATCGAGCAGCACTGTTAATAAAATAGTAGCAAACCCATTAATAAGGCCAGAAGCTGTAGTAGCTTTTGTTGCGTAATCTGGAAGTAAAAAGGAAGCGTATAGGGCTGAAAGAACACCAGCTGTATAAATAGCAGTAGCAAACATGTTAATAAGCATAATACGTTTTGGAATACCACCAATGCGTAGTCTATGAATCATTTCTAATTTTGGGAAGCGTACATATTTTTTTGTGTACTTTAATTTTTGAATGTTATTTGTTCTCATCATTCGAATGAAAGAACCGTCTGTTTCAAAGTTTTGAATGACATATCCAAATAGTTTGGTTAAAGTTGGATACAGTATAATCGCAATCAATGTACCGACAGAGGCGGATAATAGAACGAGCCGTATAATATGTTCTAAATTAATGGATGCGTCTCGTTTTGCCTCATCGACAAACCCACTGATTAAAAAGGCTTGTAGCATGTTAGATGTTCTTGAAATGAGTAACACCATGCCTACGACAGACAAAGCAACAGCAATTCTCTTTAAACGCACTCCAGCTAATCGAATACTATAAGAGCTTGTTTCAACCGCATGAATAACAATTGTGAAAGCCATTATAACAATTAACGTAATTGACATTAGATTCACCAGTTTCTATTAAAATAATTGTAACTTTTTTACTTTATCATATGTATTACATTTTGTAACTGAAAGTATGTGACATAGAAGAAAAAATTTCGAAAAGATAAATAATGATAGTATAGTAAAAGGTGGCCATGAAAAAGCCTTCCATATAATATGTAAAGTAAATAGGAGCGGGGGATTAAATGTGTATACAACATTTCTATTTGATTTAGATGGAACATTGACGGATCCGAAAGAAGGAATTGTAAATTCAGTATTGTATGCATTAAAAAAGCTTGGAATTGAAGAATTACATGTAAATGAGTTAGACTCATTTATCGGTCCGCCCATCCAACAATCATTCGTAGAGAGGTACAATATGAATGAAGGGGAAGTTGAAAGAGCTGTTTTTTATTTCAGAGAGTATGTAAAGCAACGTGGATTGTTAGAAAATAATGTGTACGATGGTATTCGAAATCTTTTAAAACAATTAAAAGATACCGGAAATCGTTTATTTATAGCAACTTCCAAGCCTACTATATTTGCTGAACAAGTACTAGATCATTTTCAACTAACGAATTATTTCGAAAGTATCATTGGAAGTAACTTAGATGGTACGAGAATAAAAAAAGAAGAAATCATTGCTCATATTTTACAAACAAATGAAGATTTTAATAAAGAAGAGATTGTTATGATTGGAGATAGAAAACACGATATAATCGGTGCGAATTATAATGGAATTTCCTCAATAGGCGTTTTATATGGCTATGGTAGTGAAACAGAATTGACTGAAGTTGGTGCGACTTATATAGTAAATGATGTAAAAGAACTACGGCATTTTTGTGCAGAAAATAGTTTGGTAAAGAAGTAAATATAGAGACTAACAATCCCTTTATAACGTATGACGATGAAATCGTTTATGTTTAAAGGGATTTTTCATATGTAATCGAATACTTATAATTAGACATTTTTAGCATGAAAAATTTGTATGAATAAGAGGAGGGATGTCAAAATCAAAAGATTAGTAGAATTATATTTATAAAAGTTTGAATTTTCTGTTTAAACGGAGGGGTATAATTGGAGCTAGTTATTATATTATTAGCACTTAGTTTACTAATGTTTGTAGCATATAGAGGGTTTTCTGTTATTTTATTTGCACCGATTTTTGCTTTATTTGCGGTATTTTTGACAGAACCTAGTTTTGTATTACCTTTCTTTTCGAATATCTTTATGGAGAAAATGGTAGGTTTTATTAAACTATATTTTCCTGTATTTTTACTTGGTGCAATATTTGGTAAAGTAGTAGAAATGTCAGGAATTGCGGACTCGATTGCAAAAACAATTATAGAGTTAGTTGGTGAAAAACGTACGATTTTAGCGATTGTATTAATGGGTGCTATTTTAACGTATAGTGGTGTTAGTGTGTATGTAGTAGTGTTTGCTGTATATCCGTTCGCAGCTAAGTTGTTTCGCCAAGCGAATATTCCAAAGCGTTTAATCCCTGGAACAATTGTTCTTGGAGCAGTTACGTTTACAATGGATGCGCTACCTGGATCACCACAAATTCAAAATGTAATACCTACAACCTTTTTTAAAACGGACATTTATGCTGCGCCGATACTTGGTATTGTAGGGGCAATTTTTGTACTCACGTTAGGTTTACTATATTTAGAGAGTAGACGTAAGAAGGCGAAGGTAGCAGGAGAAGGGTATTTTGGTTTTAACGATGGGAATACTGAAATGGCAGCTTCTTTGCAAGTAGAACAAAAAGATATGCCGATGCTTAAAAGTATTGAAATTACAAGAGTACAGCAAGTGATTGCTTTTATACCACTTATTTTAGTAGGTGTAATGAATAAAGTTTTTACTATTATGATACCGAAGTGGTATCCGAATGGTTTTGATTTTTCTGCAATTGGTATGAGAGCATTTGGAAAAGTAGAATTAAGTGCAGTAGTTGGAATTTGGTCAGTAGAATTAGCACTTATTATAGGTATTGTAACAACGTTATTATTATATTGGAAACGAGTAGTAACAGGATTTCAAGCTGGATTGAATACAAGTATTGGTGGAGCGTTACTTGCAACGATGAATACAGGTGCTGAGTTTGGATTCGGTGGGGTAATTGCAGCACTTCCAGGTTTCGCAATTATGAGAGACGGCATTTCTGCCACATTCACGAATCCTTTAGTGAATGGAGCAGTAACGACGAATATTTTAGCTGGAATTACAGGTTCTGCATCAGGAGGAATGGGAATTGTTTTAAGTGCGATGGGAGATAAGTTTATTGCAGCGGCCAATCAATTTGATATTCCATTAGAAGTAATGCATCGTATCGTGTCAATGGCATCGGGAGGAATGGATACATTACCACATAACGGGGCTATTATTACTATTCTTACAGTCACAGGTTTAACACATAAACAGTCGTATAAAGATATTTTTGCTATTACAATTTTGAAAACGGTTGCTGTATTTTTAGTAATTGCATTCTATACTGCAACAGGAATTTATTAAGTCGGTATTTTATAAACTAAAATATAAATTAGGGTAAGAAGGGGTGGAGTACTTGCAAGATGTTGCTGAGTTTCGTATGCCGAAGTCTGTATTATATGGAAGAAATTCGCTTGAAAAGCTGGGGGAACAATCTAAGAAGTTGGGGAAAAGAGCGTTTATAGTTACGGATACAATTATGGAGGATTTAGGATATGTTGAGAGATGTATACAACAATTAAATACGAAAGGTATAACTGTTATTACATATAATAAAGTAAATGCTGAGCCTACAAATATACACGTGTTAGAAGCGTTAACACTTTGTAAAGAAGGAAAGTGTGATTTTATTATCGGTATTGGTGGTGGAAGTTGTATTGATGCTGCGAAAGCAGTTGCGGTGTTATATACAAATGGTGGAGAAGTGGAAGATTACGTCCAAAAAGATATGGAAATAGAAAACGATCCGCTACCACTAATTGCAATCCCAACAACTTCTGGTACTGGATCGGAAGTAACAAGTGTAGCAGTAATTACGAATAAACGAACAGATGTAAAAATGATGATGAAGCATCCGAGTTTTACCCCACAAGTAGCGATTATTGACCCAATTTTAACGCGTTCGGTACCACCTCATATTACAGCAGCAACAGGGATAGATGCATTATGTCATGCAGTCGAAGCATATATATCTAAAGTTTCACAATCGCTTACCGATGTACTTGCACTTTCCGCTATTGAAAGTATTATGAAATATTTACGTATTGCATATGAAGATAGAGAGAATATGGAGGCAAGAGAAGCGATGATGATTGCTTCCTTACAAGCTGGAATCGCATTTTCAAATGCATCTGTTACGTTAGTTCATGGAATGTCAAGGCCGGTAGGAGCGTTATTTCATGTACCACATGGTATATCGAATGCAATACTATTACCTACAGTTTTAGAATATACAAAAGTTAGTGCAGTAAAAAGACTAGCAGAAATTGGACGTTGTATAAATAAAGATTTGTATTCCTATTGTGATGAAGAAGTAGCCGACTACACGCTGAGGGAAATAAAAAAACTTTGTTTTGATCTTCGTATCCCAAATTTAAAAGAATACGGAATTGGTGAAGTTGAATTTGAAACAGCTATTTCTAAAATGGCATTGGATGCAATTGAAAGTGGAAGTCCAGCAAATAATCCACGTGTGCCATCATATGATGAAATTAAACAGTTGTATCGAGAATGTTTTCATTATCAATATGAAGATTCTATAAAAACATCCAATAATTAATTTCAGAATATTCTTATAAAATTCCCTTGGAAATAGTTAAAACAAGACTTTATATTATAAACGTAAAGTCTTGTTTTATTATGTATAATATACATAATAAAATGTTGTGATTAGTTTTATAAAACAGTATAAGGTGGGTTTGTTGTAATGAAAACAATAGGTTTAATTGGTGGTATGAGTTGGGAATCAACTTCTGAATATTATCGAATCATAAATGAAGAAATAAAAGAGAGATTGGGAGGGTTACATTCAGCAAAATGTATGATTAATAGTGTGGACTTTGAAGAGATTGAGCGATTCCAGTCTAACGGAGATTGGAATGGAGCAGGAGAAATATTAGGAAATGCAGCATATTCGTTACAGAGGGGAGGAGCAGATTTTATAATTATTTGCACAAATACAATGCATAAAGTAGTTGAGAAAATAAAGAAGAATATTCATATTCCAGTCTTACATATCGCTGATGCAACTGTGAAAGAAATTAAAAGGAAAGATATTCAAAAGGTTGGTTTGCTTGGAACTAAATATACAATGGAGCAAGATTTTTATAAGTTACGCATAGAAGAGAATCATATAAAAGTAATGGTTCCATCAGAAAAGGATAGAGATAAAATAAATGAAGTAATATATAAAGAATTGTGTTTAGGAAAGATAACATCCCAATCTAGAGAGTATTATAAAAGAGTTATAGAAGAGCTAGTAAAAGAAGGGGCACAAGGAATCATATTAGGTTGTACAGAAATAGGGTTATTAATAAAACAGGAAGACATATCCATTCCGGTATTCGACACAACTTATATACATGCAGTTGAAGCAGTTAATTTCGCTTTACGAAATAGATCATAATTATATTATGTAATCTAGTTCGTGTTTGTGGAAAACATTCTGAAAATACTTTATAATGTAAGTGGTTACATTTAAGGAGGAATGCGTATGTTTTCAGTTCAACCAATCGCATTTGTACATAATAAAAGAAAGGAAATAAAAGATGATGAGTGGGGAGAAGTAAGATCCTATATTACTTTAACTGAAATATATACAGAGGAAAGTATACAAGGGATTGAAGATTTTTCTCATATTGAAGTTGTTTTTTATTTTCATAAAGTAACTGATGAACAAATTCAATATTTTGCTAGACATCCTAGAAATAATAATGATTATCCTAAAGTAGGCATTTTTGCACAGCGCGGGAAAAATCGTCCGAATCGCATAGGAACCACAATTGTAAAGGTGATCAAAAGAGAAGGTAAATCAATTATTGTTGAGGGATTAGATGCTATTGATGGCACCCCTATATTGGATATAAAGCCGATAATGAAAGAGTTTATGCCGAAAGAAGAAATTGTACAGCCTAAATGGGCAACAGATATAATGAGAGAGTATTGGAAGGGGAATGGAGTAAAATGAGAATATATGAGGCAACAATTGCAGATTTAGATGGACTAGCATCAGTTTTTAATAACTATCGTATGTTTTATAGACAAGATTCCGATTTAGAAGGAGCAAAAGTATTTTTGCGAAATCGAATAGAGAGAAAAGAATCCGTTATTTTTGTAGCAGTTGAAGACGGTGAATATATAGGCTTCACACAATTATATCCATCATTTTCTTCCATTTCGATGAAAGAATTATGGATATTAAATGATTTATTTGTACAAGCCACTAAGCGCGGAGCAGGAACAGGTAAAAAATTACTAGAAGCTGCTAAAGAATTTGCATTAGAAAATGGTGCAAAAGGTGTAAAATTACAAACGGAGATTGATAATTTATCAGCACAGCGATTATATGCTGAAAATGGTTATTTGAGAGATAATCGTTATTTCCATTATGAATTAACGTTTTAAAAAAATATAAGATTAAAAGAGATGCTTTCATTGTGAAAACGTCTCTTTTAATTTGTATTATTGTTGATTTAAAATCCAATTTGTAGCATCTTCAAAGTTTTCTGCAATGTAGTTTGGTTCAATATGTGCCCATTTGTCTCGGTACGTATGTAAAGCATCATATCCAGCGCCTGTTCGAACTAATATCGTTGTCGCATGTACTGTTGCTCCTGCAGCGATATCAGTCCAGCGATCACCAATTACAGCGCATTTTGTTAAATTAAGCCCGTGTTTTTCAGCCGCTTGCAGCAGCATACCTGTACTTGGTTTACGGCATTCACAACCATCACCGTGTTTATGAGGACATACGTATATATCATCAAAACCGAAGCCTTCTAATTCTTGTACAAAATCAGCTACAGTCGCTATCCCATCTGCGATACCTGGTTGATTTGTGAAAGAGAAAATTTTTATATTTTGAGCTTTTAGTTTTTGCAGAGCTGCTTTTGTGAAAGGAAATAATGTAAAAGAGCCTGGATAATGTATTGTAGTGTCACCGCCAATTGTACCGTCACGATCAATAAAAATAGCTTCGATGTTTGTCATAGTTTTAGTCCTTTCCATTTATAAGTAGTTTAAAAATGTTTTACAAATCGATATCCATTTACTTCATATCCTAATTTTTTGTAAAAAGGATGTGCTTCTACTCTTTTTGTTCCACTGACTAGCCATGTGCCGATACAATTATGTGTCTTTGCTAATTGTTCTGCATAATCCATTAATACTTGTCCAATGCCTTTCCGTCGTATTGTAGAATTAACGCTAATAATTGAAATCTCCCCATAACGAGTTATATCTTCTAAATTTTCACGTATACGAAACCCAAGTAATCCACATATGGTTTCTTCTTCCTCATAAACATATAAAAAATCAAAAGGACTCATTTGTACGAATTGCAATCGGTTGTTCATATCTTCATAGGAAATAGAAGAACCTTTTAATTCTTTCGCTAAAGAACAAAGTGCATCTATATCGTCCATTGTAGCTTCGCGAATTTGAAAAGACATATAATCCACTCCAATAAAATGTAATCAAACATTAAATATTCTGTTAAAAAGTATGTATTCCTGCTATGAAAATAAATATTTTATAATGATATATAGATAGTTATATGTTATTCTTTTCCTTGATTTTATTGGAAATGGAAAGAAGGGGAATGTATGTTAGACGTGAATATTCGCTCTGCCGGATATGATATAGGGGAAAAGACAATTCATGATATTGCCTTTTCAATTGAAAAAGGTGAATTAGTTGCACTTATTGGTGCGAATGGTGCTGGGAAGAGTACGACGATTAAAACGATGCTCGGTTTACTTGTAAATATGAATGGTGAAATATCATTTGGTGAAAAGAAAAATCCTTATGCATACGTGCCGGAACACCCGACATATTATGATTATTTGACGCTTTGGGAACATATCGAACTATTAATGGATGCTCGCGAGAACGAAGTAGGAAGCTGGGAAAGAAAAGCAGAAGAGTTATTACATATGTTTCGAATGGATAAACATAAACATGAGTATTTATCAAAGTTTTCAAAAGGTATGAAACAAAAATCGATGCTCATTTTGGCATTTTTAACTGAACCAGATTTTTATATCATTGATGAACCTTTTATCGGTTTAGATCCAGTAGCTACGAAAGAGTTTTTAAGTTATTTATATAAAGAAAAAGAACGTGGCGCAGGTATTTTACTTTGTACGCACGTATTAGACACAGCTGAAAGAATTTGTGAGAGATTTTTACTCATTTCACAAGGTACATTAGTCGCAGATGGAAATCTAGAATCTATCCAAGCGTTAGCAGAAATGCCAGGGAGTTCATTATTAGACTGCTTTGATGTAATAGTAAGGCGTGAACAGCATGATTAAACAACAATTTTATAAAAGATTGCGCCATGAACTGGGGCGTAAATGGAAGTCCATACGTTCTATAACGGATTGGACGGTTGCACTATATATTATTATTCCTGCACTTATATTTATAGGGATTTATTATCGTTCACTATGGATGGAAGAATTATCGATGGGAGAGACAGTTTATTTCGGATTAGGTTTACTCGCATTTTATGTGATTACATATTCTAGAGGAGTTCGCTCATTTTTTGAACAAGCGGATAGTTTATTTTTAATTTCTTATCCCGCTCACATGCAAAAGTTAATCCAGTATGGCATGACATATACGTTAATTCGAATAGCGATAACGAATGTAGTGGTAGTAGTTGCTATGTTACCAGTGTTGATGAAAAGTATTGGAGTGGCGCAGGTACAAATCATATTATTTTGGCTATTTTTTACTGCATTTCGATTTATGTTGTCGTTGTTAACGAGATTTATTCATATACGTGTGGGGAAACGATGGCTACTATGGATTGTAAAAAATGTGATATTTTCTATAAGTCTATCCTTTTTTGGATTGAGTCTGTTTCTTATTTATAAAAATTCCTTTTATTCTATACTATGTATCGGTCTAGCAGTTTTATTAATTATCGTATTGATAAAAGAAAAACTAAATTATAAAAATTGCTTTTTTAAAGAAGTTGAGAAAGAGAAAGAAGAAAGTATGCGCTGGACGAGTGGGATTATGCAAGTTGGTGGTCATGCGGCTAAACCGAGTAGTTCGAATAAAAAGCCGTGGATGTTTCCATGTTCTAAAAAGTTTTTAGGGAAGAAAAAAGATTCTCGTATTGTTGAATCCTTTTTAAAAGAATTTTTCCGTACAAGTAGTGCACGAATATTTTATATTCAAATTGTATGTATAAGTACTGTAAGTATTATCATGAGTCCGAGGTGGATTGTAGCTATTATTCTTGTATTTTCTTTAGTTGCAATTTCTCGTTATGCGCGCGATTATTGGAATGAATTTACGAAAAAAATGTTTCTTCATTTATATTGTGATGAAGGAAAATTACTACTGTTAAGATGGAAGGCAGATCGCTATTTATTACTTCCAGTACTGCTTTTGTATGGAATAGTTATACTTTCTCATTTTTATTTATTACCTGCTGTAATTGCCGGGATTATTTTTATAGTATGGATTGGTTGGATTGTATTTTTACCATAGAAAAAGAGCCGGAAAATGGCTCTTTTTTTAATCTGTTACACATTGATAAAGGAAATATACTAAAACGAGTATGCTTGCGGCGGAATACATGACATCTAAAGTCATCTGATTGCCTCCTCATTGTTGTTGTACTTATATTGTATGAAATCTTACAATTTCATATTCAAGTGAAAAATATGTGAACGTTAACAAAATTGTAAAGTGCAAAAATTACAATCATTTTGTATAATAGAAGAAACAACCGTTATATAAAATATAATGAGTGAAAGGGAGGGAACATAAATGCCAAATTGGTTTAGAAAAACCTTAGTCGCATTAATTACCGTATTTACATTTGGTTTAGTGACGCCTCCTTCCATATTGCTTGATAATGCCAAAGCTGCGGACAAGCCTACGAGTACAGCTGGGCAACAAAATTTGGAGAGTACGTCCTATACATATGAAGAAACGAATGACAGGTTAACCACCGATACTTTTATTACTTATGCAATGCTAGAAGCAGAGAAGCAGTCGATGCAAAAGTTTGGCACTAAAATTGGTCCAGTAATTGAAGATGAGTTTAAAGATGTAATATTACCGAAAATTGAAGAGGCAATTGCTCAGCTTGCCAATGATGTACCAGAAGATTCGCTGCAATCATTAGCGATTTCTCAAAGGCCAGCTGGCGGAAATAATGAAAAGATTTTTCATGTGTATGACACGAAATCAGGAAATGACTTATTGCGATTTCATGTAAGAAGAGATCATCCACCGCAAGATGGTTACTATTTTAATTTCCACTATCATCGATTTGATGATGGGTACTCAGGACACCATGAGTTAGGAAATATTTATTGGAATACGAATGTACCGCCAAAATGGCTTTCTTAAAAAGAACAAGAGAAAATCTTGTTCTTTTTTATGCTTATAGAAGGGTAAGACAACTATATTGTTGAATAAAATAGGTTTAGGAAAAAAGAAGTAAGGGAGTATGGGAATGCAAAAATATATTGTTTTTGACTTTGATGGCACATTAGTAGATTCACAAAATATATTTGTACCAATTTATAACCAGCTTGCTGAAAAGCATGGATATAAAACCGTAAGGGAAGAAGAAATTGAGTATTTACGTAAATTAACGATGCCGGAGAGATGTAAACAACTCGATGTACCACTGTATAAACTACCGATATTAGCATTAGAGTTTTATAAATTGTATCAACCTGCTATAAAAGATCTCATTTTGTTCCATGGGATGAAGGATGTATTAGATGAACTACATAAGAAAGGCTACGGAATTGCAGTCATATCATCGAACTCAGAAGAGCATATTCGAGCATTTTTACACAATAATGATATAGAAAATATTCAAGAAGTGTATTGTTCAAAAAATTTGTTCGGAAAAGATAAAATGATAAAACGGTTTTTAAAATCCAAAAAGATAACAGAGAAAGATATGTTATATGTTGGTGACGAACAGCGAGACGTAGCAGCATGTAAAAAGGCTGGGGTAAATGTAATTTGGGTATCTTGGGGATATGATGTCATTGAAACAGTGAAAAAAGATGCACCAGATTATATGGTCAATACACCGATGGAAATTGTACAAGTAGTACAAGGGGCGTATTCTTAATATGAATACACTTCGAGCAGGTATTCATCATATTGAATTTTGGGTAGCAAATTAGAGGAGCCCATTTCTTTTTACGATCCGAATGGTTTTATAATAGAAGTAGCGTATACACCAAATGTAGAAATGTAAGGGGAGTATATATGAAGACAATTACAGCATGGCAAAACAATATACAAATAGTAAAGGATGCAGTTAATATTGAAGAAATCTCCAAAGGTTTCTCACCAGATAAGAAATATATAATTACGTGTGCGAATAACGAAAAATATTTATTGCGGACAGGCGATATGAAAGAGTATGAAAGAAAGAAAATAGAGTTTCAAATTTTAAATGAAATGCAAAACCGTAGTGTGCAAGCACAAAAACCAATTGAAATGGGTTTGTTGGCAGAAAAAGGTTTATGCTATGGCATTTTTTCATATTTAGAAGGGGAAGATGCGAAGAAGCTATTGCCTACGTATTCACCAAAAGAACAATATGAAATTGGTATAGAGGCAGGAAAAGATTTAGCAAAAATGCATACATATGAAGCTCCTAAGGATATCCTTCCATGGTATGAAAGAGCAATGAAAAAACATCGAAAATATGTAGAGGCATATAAAACATGTGGAATAAAAATAAAAAAAGATGATAAAATCATTAAGTTTATAGATGAAAATGAAATATATTTACAAAGCCGCCCAAATCGATTTCAACACGATGATTTTCATTTAGAAAATATAATTGTACGTGATGCGAAATATGTAGGTGTTGTTGATTTTAATGGCTACGATTGGGGCGACCCACTTCATGATTTCGTAAAAATTGCACTATTTGCAAGGGACATTAGTATTCCGTATTCAATCGGACAAATAGAAGGATACTTTAACGGGAGAATACCAGAGGAGTTTTGGAAATTATATGCGGTTTACGTTGGCATGACGGTTTTCTCTTCAGTTGTCTGGAGTTTACGAGCAGCACCGCACATGTTAGATGATACGTTAGAGCGTCTTACTATAGTTTTAGAAGATCATAAAGACTTTGAGTCATTAAAGCCAATTTGGTTTCAACCAGAAAAATTAATATGAAATAGAAAAGGTAGGTGTGATTCACATCTACCTTTATTTTTTTACCATTCTTCGTTTTGAAGCAGTTGTAATGCTAATTTTAAATCAACATCTTCTTGTAGATGTTCCGGAGTCCACGGGATATGTATATGCGGCTGTATACCAATTCCGGACATTCCTTCGCCTTTATCTATAATAGAGAGCCGTGAAGTAGGGTAGTAAAGTGCAAATGTATCAGCCCATTCCATTACCGCTAAATTAGAATAATCATTTAAACCAGCAGTAGGACGACCAATTACTTTTACTTTCAATGATTTTTTTGCTACTTCTACAAAAGAATCACCAGAACTTCCACATGTAACATCTGTTAATATAACTACTCTACAAGGTGATTTTCGTCCGTGTATTTTTAATGATTGAAGTTCTTTTGGTAACTCAGAAGTATCAAATGTAACGAATCCTTTTTTATAATTCTTTTTTAAATTTTGAATAAATATATCTGTGAATATTTTGGAAAGTTCGTCTAAAGAATCATAATCTTCCATTTCGATGTCTTTCATGCGTAAATGAAAGTTTCGTTCTGTATGATTTAATTGCATTGTATCTGAAGAATCTAAAAGGGAAATCTCTTTGTCTTCGAATAAGTAAGGAAGTAATTTAAAAAATGCATCATCACTCCCGCCACGATTCAATCGCACATCTATTATTAAGTTCGGAAAAGTATTAAGCTCATCTTTATGTAAGTCTAATAATTTATTAATAGCATCAGTATTTGCGAAATCCGTCAAAGTAATTAAGAGTGTATCTTTATTCTGCTGTTTAAATGAATAAATAGGCGTATATTCGCTTTGTTTATACTTTTGTAAAGTAATGGTTTCGGTTACGCCATTTTCATCTATAAGTGTACAATTTGATGATTTTAATAAAACATAATCCCATTTTTCACGTTCATATGTATTCTCATTTAAATACTTCTTATATTTTATTAATAACTCTGGAATTTTCATATTATCTAATGCTAGAATAGTCTGTCCTTTTTTCACTCTTATTTCTTGTGAATTGGATGTAATATATAGGCGGTCTTCGTATCTTTTCACCTGGAAGCCAACACTGTTAAGAGGTTGATTTTTAGAGTGCATTTTGAAAAACATATGATTATCTTTAAAGTCTAGTAAGTAATCACGTACAATTTCAGTAAATTGTACTGGTGTTAGTTCTCCTTGTCTCTCTAGTTTTTCAACTGTCTGTAAATAAGTAGCAGGATCGTCCCATCCTTCCTTATCTATACAACCTGAATAATCGTGATGAGTAATCGAAACAATTTCTTTGGAAATTTCTGTGTACACAGCTTTTCCTCCTGGTAATTTAATTAGTTGAATAATAGAATTCTGTATCCTTTACGTATTATCCTTTTTTTCGGATGGATAATTTAAAGGGAAATAGAGGGAAGTGTTATCTTCCCTCTATTAAAATATTTATTTAATTTTCTTAAATGCAAGCGGCTGCGTGCTTAACATAGTTGGTACATGTAACTGAAGGGATGGGAATTCACCACTAACACTCATTTCATAAGCCAATAATAAACTCATTTTCATTTGGAATAAGTCAACTTTTGCAGAGAAGATGTCGTAATGATGATGCGCTAATTGAATGTCCATCTCCATAAATTTTACAAATAATGAATCATCTCGTTTGTATACTTGTAATGTTCCATATGCAGGATGCTCGAAAGTACCGGTATAATCTTCTAACTTGTGAGAAGGTGTAGTCCCTTTAATTTGTTCAGGAATGGATTCAGTTGCTTCTTTCATCATTTCCTTCATTTTTTCAGTATCTTCTACAGCACGTTTATGCCAATCAATGGATTCTAATTCAAGTAGTTCGTCATAAATTTGATTAGCGAGATAAGTAGGTAGTAATGTACCTCCAGCATTCGTTAAAATGACAAGGCCTATGTTTTCTGTTGGTATGAATGAAACAAGCGCTGAAAATCCATCAATATTACCACCATGATGAATCACCTTATTACCACGATAAGCGCTAATAAACCAACCAAGGCCGTAACTATTTAATGGAGATTCAGGTAGTGATAAAACCGGTTGATCTGGAATTGAATTGTGCGGTGTATACATTTGTTGTAATAATTCAGGAGAAATTAATTCATGCTCTCCAAATTTCCCTTGTTTTAAGTGAAGAAGGACCCAATTGGCCATATCTTCAATTGTAGAATTAATACAACCAGCAGCGCCAACCGTATCAATATTGCGGAATGGAACTTCTTTTATTTCACCTTCATTTTCAATGTAAGGTAAAGCATAATCATCTGTAGTTTGTGAATCTGTAACAGAGAAATTTGTATGTCTCATATTTAAAGGTTCTAAAATATGTTCTGTAGCGTATTGCTCCCACGTTTGATTTGTAATGTTTTCAACAATGTAGCTAATTGTTGCATACATTAAGTTGTTATAAAGAAATGCTGTGCGGAACGGTGCATCAAGTTGTAAATGTTTTATTTTTTCAACGAGATCTTTTCGAGATAAGGAAGAGCTGTACCAAAGAGCCTCATGACGGCTTACACCAGTTCGATGAGAAGCTAAATCTCGTCCGGTAACTTGTGAGCTAGCAAGTAGTTCAGATAAAGAGAAGTTAGGTATATAAGACTGGACAGGAGTATCCCAATTAAACTTATTTTGTTGTGCTAACAAGCTTAATGAAAGTGTACCAAAAGCTTTCGTTGAGGAACCGATTGCGAACCGAGTATTCGGTGTAACAGTGTCTTTTGTCCCTAAATTTCGATAGCCAAATCCTTCTGAAATAATAACTTCACCGTCTTTTATAACAGCTACAGCAGCTCCAGGAACATTTAAATCCTTCATCATTTTTTCAACCGTTGTTTGTAAAGAAGTCATAACAGGAGTTTCAATTTTAGACATACTTCTAACCTCCAAATATAAATTTTGTTCTACCGCACTATACTTTCGGTAATAGAAAATGAAAACCTTTATAAATTTGGAAAGTTAATAATTTTGTAAGAATGAATGAAATTATTATTTGTTTAGAATTTTATTTTTATTATAATTAATTTAAATTAAGATATAGAAAAGATGGTGAAGAAGTGTGCTAACAATAAAGGGAGTGCTTTGCGATAATAAAAAAAATCCGATAGGTATAGATTCAAAAGTTGTTAAAATGAGTTGGCTGCTTGAGTCGAGTAACCGAAATGTAAAACAACTTGCTTATCAATTGCAGGTTGCGAAGGATATAGACTTTGAAATTATCATGTTTGATTCGCAAAAAGTAGAAACAGATCAAAGTTTACATATACCAATCAATTCATTTTCATACAGAGCGGAAACGCGTTATTTTTACCGGGTAAAGGTATGGGATAATTACGGAGAAGAATCATCTTGGTCAGAAGTAGCATTTTGGGAGACTGGATTACAAGGGCAAGATAACTGGAGCGGGAACTGGATTGCTGCGAAAAAAGAACGAACGCAAGTTATGTCCTTTAATAAAAATTTTACTATTAAAAAAGTAGTTAAAAAAGCGCGTTTATATATCACAAGTTTAGGATTATACGAGGCTTCTATAAATGGAGAGCGCATTGGAGATTGTTATTTTACCCCTGGATGGACAAGTTATGATAAGAGAGTACTGTATCAAACGTATGATATAACGCATTTATTAAAGGGTGAGCAGAATACTATTTCGGTTCTGGTAGGTAATGGCTGGTATAAGGGACCACTTACCATGCATCATGTACGTAATTATTACGGTAGAAGACGTGTGATAATTGCTCAAGTACATATAACGTATGAAGATGGAACGAAAGAAAAAATTGTAACAGACGAAACATGGAAGGTAACACCAAGCCCAATTTTGTATTCAGAAATTTATGAAGGGGAGGTTTACGACGCTAGGCTAGAAGAAAGTGGGCAAAGGCTAGAAGATGTTGAAGTAATTGAGCATTCCAAACAAATACTTGTTGCGCAAGAAAACGAAGCAATTCGTAAAATGAAAATTATAAAACCGATTTCTATTTCAAAACTACCGAATCACGAATGGCTCATTGATATGGGGCAAAATATGGTAGGTTGGGTTCAATTTACAGTCCGTCATGTTTATATTGGCCAAAAGATAGAATTGCATCATGCTGAAATATTGAATAAAGACGGTAGTTTTTACACCGGAAATCTCCGAAAGGCAAAACAAAAAATAGTGTATATAGCAAAAGGAGAAGAAGAGGAAACGTTTGAACCTCATTTTACATATCAAGGCTTTAGGTATGTGAAAATAAGTGGATTAACCCAGCCACCTCAAATAACAGATTTTGAAGGGATTGTATTACATACGGATATGGAAAAAGCGACTGAATTTGAAACGTCTAATCCATTAATCAATCAACTTCATCATAATGTGGAATGGTCTCAAAGAGGGAACTTTTTTGATGTGCCAACAGATTGTCCGCAGCGAGATGATCGACTTGGATGGACCGGAGATGCACAAATGTTCATTGGGACAGCTACGCAAATTATGAATGTACAATTGTTCTTTAAAAAGTGGCTCCAAGATTTATCATTAGATCAAAATGTTAATGGAGCTGTGCCTTTAGTTATTCCAGATGCTTTTGGGAAAAGAGCGGATTTTGATTTACATACTTCTGGTGGTTGGGGCGATGCAGCAATTATATGCCCGTGGGTTCATTATTTACATTACGGAGATGTATCGATTTTAAAAGAACAATATAACAGTATGAAGAAGTATATAGATTACATACGTTCACAAGGTGAGAACGAGTATTTATGGGATACAGGCTATCATTTAGGAGATTGGCTTGCATTAGATACGAAACCAGATGTATATGAAGGCGGAACAGACAAGCATTTTATTGCGACAGCTTATTATGCGTATTCTACATCGCTTTTACGAAGAATTGCTGAGATTTTAGATGAAACTACAGATGCTAAGTTTTATGCAGAGTTACATGGAAATATTGTTCAAGCGTTTCAAAATGAATTCGTTACACCGAATGGAAGGTTAATTTCAAATACCCAAACAGCCCACATATTAGTACTTCTTTTTGAACTAGTGAAAGATGATGTGAAGGAGAAAGTATTTAATCGCTTAATTGAGCTATTAAAAGAAAATAAAAATCATTTAACAACAGTTTTTTTAGGAACACCGTATTTGAATTTAATATTAAGCAAGTTTAACAGGCATGACCTTGCTTGTAAGCTTCTATTTTATGAAGATTATCCATCATGGTTATACCAAGTGAAAAAAGGTGCCACAACGATTTGGGAACATTGGGATGGCGTGAAAGAGGATGGAACACTTTGGAATGATAGTATGAATTCTTATAATCATTACGCATATGGCTCTATCGTTGAATGGATATACCGATATATTATTGGATTAGAAATGGATGAGACAAAACCTGCATATAAACATTTTTATGTACAACCACATTTTGATTCGAATTTAGAATGGATTAGAGTAAAACGTGAGACAGCTTATGGAGAAATTAAGATTGAGTGGCGTGTAGAAAATGAACAAGCCTTTCTCAAGATTTCTGTACCACCAAATACAAGCACTACATTGCGGATAGACGAAACGAATTGGAAAGCAGAACATAACATTGAAAAGGATTTAGGATCAGGCGATTATAAATTTACCTTTTGTAAAAATATAAAGGGGTAGAATTCTGTTAATATAGAAATATTTTTTATTGATTAGGATGATTAAATTTACTATTTTTCATGTTATGATAAATTTCATACACGATTGAAAGAAGGTTTTACTACATATGAAACATGCTGAAAATGAATACTTAAATTTATGCCGCCATGTAATGGAGAATGGTACGAAGAAAGAAGATCGTACAGGGACAGGCACTGTATCTGTATTTGGATATCAAATGCGTTTTGATCTAAGTAAAGGTTTTCCTTTATTAACGACAAAGAGAGTGCCGTTTCGCCTTGTAGCAAGTGAACTGCTTTGGTTTATGAAAGGTGATACAAATATTCGTTATTTATTGCAGCATAATAATAATATTTGGAATGAATGGGCATTTAAGAGCTGGGTAGAAAGCGATGAGTATACTGGTCCTGATATGACTGATTTCGGTCTTCGCTCACAACAAGATGAGGAATTTAAAGTGCAGTACGATGAGCAAATGGAATTGTTTAAAAAGAACGTTTTAGAAGATGATGATTTCTCAAATAAATATGGTTATTTAGGAGACGTATACGGTAAGCAGTGGCGTGCTTGGAAAACGACAGCTGGTGAGACACTTGATCAATTAAAAGATGTAATTGAAATGATTAAAAAAACGCCAGACTCACGTCGCCTAATTGTTTCTGCTTGGAATCCTGAAGATGTACCAAGTATGGCATTACCGCCTTGTCATACGCTATTCCAATTTTATGTAGCGGATGGCAAACTTTCTTGTCAGCTATATCAAAGAAGTGGAGATATATTCCTTGGAATTCCATTTAACATTGCAAGTTACTCATTACTAACACATTTAATCGCACATGAATGTGGTCTTGAAGTGGGAGAATTTGTTCATACAATTGGAGATGCACACATTTATACGAATCATTTTGAACAAGTAGAAAAGCAATTGGCACGTAAACCACGTCCATTCCCGGAACTTACATTAAATCCAGATGTGAAATCTGTGTTTGATTTTGAAATGGAAGATTTAACGATTGAAGGATATGATCCACACCCAGCAATTAAAGCACCGGTTGCAGTATAATTGTAGAGGAGATGAAAAAATGATTGTTTCATTTATGGTCGCAATGGACGAGAATAGAGTAATTGGCAAAGATAATAATTTACCTTGGCGTTTACCGAGTGAATTACAGTATGTAAAAAAAACAACGATGGGCCATTCACTTATTATGGGCAGAAAGAACTACGAAGCGATTGGTAGACCACTGCCTGGAAGACGTAATATTATTGTAACTCGTAATGAAGGGTATCATGTTGAAGGTTGTGAAGTAGCACATTCTGTAGAAGAAGTGTTTGAACTATGCAAAAATGAAGAGGAAATCTTTATTTTCGGCGGAGCACAAATTTATGATCTCTTTTTACCTTACGTAGACAAGTTATATATAACAAAAATCCATCATGCATTTGAAGGAGATACATTCTTCCCAGAAATGGATATGACAAATTGGAAAGAAGTTTTTGTTGAAAAAGGTTTAACGGATGAAAAGAATCCGTATACGTACTATTATCATGTATATGAGAAGCAACAATAATAATAAGGATTGATGTGAAATTCACATCAATCTTTTTATTTGTATTCGTTAATATAAGTTTATAGATGATATTCAATAGTGCTATAATGAAATCTAGCATGTAAAAATGCTAAAATTTTCAAAAGTATTCATATAGAAAGAGGAGGAGAATCGATTGAGAAAGATATGGGGGATTCTTTTTCTTTGCTTAACGTTCATGTTAGTTGGATGTGGTAAAGAAGAAAAACCACAAGAAGCGTTTGATACATATACAAAAGCATGGAATAAACAAAAATTTGCAGAAATGTATGATCAATTATCCGAAAAGGCAAAAAAAGATATTTCAAAGAAAGAGTTCACTGAGAAATATGAAAAAATTTATTCTGGCATTGAAGTGAAAAACTTAAAAGTAGAAGTAGGAGAACTAAAAGAAGATAAAAAAGATGAAGGTCCTGTTCCTTTTAAAGTAAGTATGGATACAGTTGGTGGTAAAATCACTTTTGGTCATGAAGCAAAAATGGTGAAAGAAAAAGATGGAGATAAAGAATCTTGGAAAATAGATTGGACTCCTGATTTTATATTCCCAGGTATGACAAAAGATAGTAAAGTGCGTATGCAAACAACACAACCAAAACGTGGTGAAATATACGATCGTAATGGAAAAGGTCTTGCGACGAATGGGAAAGCTTCTGAGATTGGAATTGTTCCAGAAAAATTAGATGAAACTGCTCCGCAAACGAAAGAAGCAGTAGCGAAGTTGTTAAATATGTCTGTAGAAGAGATTGATCAAAAACTAGCTGCGAAATGGGTAAAACCAGGGTATCTCGTACCAATTGGAATTTTGCCTGAGGGAGCAACGCAAAATACGTACATCAATTTACCAGGTGTTGCAGCAAAACCTGTAAATGTTCGTACATATCCGTTAGGGGAAGCAGCAGCGCATCTTACTGGTTATATCGGAAAAGTAAATGCTGAAGATTTAAAAACGCTTCAAAAGAAAGGCTATCAAGCCGATGAGCCAGTTGGTAAGGCTGGATTAGAGCAAGTATTGGAAGAACAGCTACGCGGGAAAAAAGGTGGCCGTGTCTTCATGGAAGATGCACAGGGAAAAGAAATTAAAAATTTAGCGAAGACAGATGCTGTTGATGGAGAAAATGTAACTTTAACTATCGATAGTGTTGTTCAAGAAAAAACGTATAATGAAATGAAGGGAGAAGCTGGTTCAAGTGCGGCAATTAATCCGAAAAGTGGAGAAACTATTGCTCTTGTAAGTAGTCCAGCTTATAATCCTAATTTAATTGCACGAGGAACATCAAAAGCACAACGCGAGGCTTGGAATAATGATCCGAAAAAACCGATGACGAATCGATTTACACAATTATCGGTACCAGGTTCTGTATTTAAGCCGATTACAGGTGCAATTGGTCTTGAAACGAAAACAATCGATCCAAAAGAAGAATTGAAAATTGAAGGACTGAAATGGACGAAAGATTCTTCTTGGGGCAATTATTACGTAACACGTGTAAAAGATGCGAATCCGATTGATTTTGATAAGGCAATGAAATACTCGGATAATATTTATTTCGCACAAGAAGCTTTGAAAATTGGAAAAGATAAATTTATGGCTGAGGCGAAAAAATTCGGATTTGATGAGAAATTACCAATTGAATACGGATTCCCAGCTTCTAAAATCGCAAATGATGGAATTAAAAATGATATTCAAATGGCAGACACAGGTTATGGACAAGGGCAAGTATTAATGACGCCACTCCATCTAGCATTAACGTACGCACCAATTGTTAATGATGGAAACATACCTTCTCCATATATTATTAAAACAGATAAGCAACCAAAAGTTTGGAAAGAGAATGTAATTTCAAAAGGCAATCAGGATATATTAAAGACTGCTATGACGAAAGTAATTAATGATCCAGATGGTACTGGAAAAATTGCTAAAATTGATGGTAAGACGCTTGCTGGAAAAACAGGTACAGCGGAATTGAAAGTATCAAAAGAGGCCGAAGGAAAAGAACTAGGCTGGTTCGCTGCATTTGATTTAAATTCACCAGATATGGTCATTACAATGATGATTGAAGATGTAAAAGGTAGAGGCGGAAGTAATATTCCGGCTGAAAAAGTGAAACATGTGTTTCAAAAATAACATGTAATAAAAGGCTATCTCTATAATTTGTAGAGATAGCCTTTTTGTATGAAAAAATTCTTAATATCTATATACTGAATTTTAAAGAAACAAAATAAATCATTAACTTACGAAAAAAAAGTAGCTATTTTTTATTGACATCACACACGACTTTTTGTATTATACTTACATAAGGTAAGTTATTTACTTTCGAATTATAAATCTCAAATTAAAGATAAAGTGTGTAAAAGGGAGAGAATACAATGACAAAAGTACTATTTATTACAGCAAATCCAAATTCAGCAGAAGGTTCTTTCGGAGTGGCAGTAGGGGAAGCTTTCATCGAAGCTTATAAAAACGAACATCCACAAGACGAAGTTGTAACAATTGATTTATTCAACACTACAGTACCAGCAATCGATGCAGATGTATTCGCTGCTTGGGGTAAATTTGCAGCAGGTGAAGGCTTTGAAACTTTAACTGAAGTTCAACAACAAAAAGTTGCAGCAATGAACACAAACTTAGAAACATTTATGCATGCGGATCGTTATGTATTCGTAACTCCAATGTGGAACTTTAGCTATCCACCAGTAGTAAAAGCATACTTAGATAACTTAGCAATCGCAGGTAAAACATTCAAATATACTGAAAATGGACCAGTTGGCTTATTAGAAGGCAAAAAAGCACTTCACATTCAAGCAACAGGTGGCATTTATTCTGAAGGAGCGTACGCAGCTGTAGACTTCGGCCGCAATCACTTAAAAACAGTATTAGGATTTATCGGTGTAAATGAAACTGAATATATTGCAGTTGAAGGTATGAATGCAAACCCTGAAAAAGCACCAGAAATTAAAGAAGCAGCAATTGCTAATGCTCGTGAATTAGCAAAACGTTTCTAATATAGAATACTTAAAAATGTCCAAGCACTTGTTGTTTGGACATTTTTTCTTCTTTTTCCTTCGTTTGTCTAGTATAATGAAGGTCGGAATGATAATAGGTGGGGGTTCTGTATGATTCAAACGTTTTTTAAAATCTTTTATTTAATTTTAATCGTAATTGCGATTACACCGAGAATGTGGCGTCTGAAAAAACAAGTAAATACGATGTCGCCACAAGAAAAAGATAATGTTGTGTATAAAACGACAAATTGGTTTGGTAAGAAAATGGTACGTGTAGCTGGTGGGGCAGTTGAAGTAAAGGGACTTGAAAATGTTCCTAAAGATAAGCCGGTACTAGTTGTAAGTAATCATCAAAGTAATATGGACATTCCCGTATTATTAGGTTACTTAAATAAGCCAATTGGATTCGTTTCAAAAGCAGAGATTAAGAAGTTTCCAGTTGTACCAACTTGGATGGAACTTATGAATTGTGTATTTATGGTTCGTAATGATCGTCGTCAATCTCTTCAAGCGATTAAAGATGGAATTGAACTATTAAAGAATGGACATTCTATCGTAATTTTCCCAGAAGGGACGAGAAGTAAGGGTGGCGAAATCGGAGAGTTTAAGGCTGGGAGTTTTCACCTTGCAGTAAAATCTGGTGTAGCAATCTTACCTGTAACATTAGATGGGACATATAAAATGTTTGAAGCGAATGGCAACCGTATGAAACCAGCTCATGCAACAGTAACAATTTCTAAGCCGATTACACCTGAAGAGTATGCGAATATGGATATTAAAGAGTTAACGAAACATACACAGGACGTTATCGCATCACAATTACATAAGTAATAAAAAAGGTTTCAGCTTACATTAAGCTGAAACCTTTTTATTACGCTGTAGGTAAGACATAAAAGAGTACGCAGAAGAACATCATCGCACTACCACCTAAAACGAAAAGATGCCAAATGGCATGATTGAAAGGTAATTTTTCCCAAAGGAAGAATATAGCCCCTACAGAATATAAAATTCCGCCTGCTAAAAGTAGTGAAAAACCATGTCCAGTTAGATTTTCATAAAGTGGTTTAATAGCAACGATTATGAGCCATCCCATTATGATATAACATAATGTTGATGCTTTAATAAAGCGACGTACAAAGAAAATTTTGAAGATGATACCCCCGATTGCTAGTGTCCATATAATAGCGAGTAACGTCCAGCCTAATGGTCCACGAAGTGTAATCAGTAAAAAAGGAGTATATGTGCCAGCGATTAATAAATAAATGGCTGAGTGATCTAGTATAGTAAATAATTTTTCTACTTTTGGATGGTGAATGCTATGTAACAATGTAGAAAACAAGTACAGTAAGAACATGCTTACACCATAAACCGTAAATGCAAATACAGCAGATGCGGTACCATGCTTAGAGGCATGAATAATTAATATAATTAAGGCAGGGATGCTTAAAATGGCACCGATACCATGGGTAATTGCATTTGCAATTTCTTCTTTCACAAATTGCGTCATTCGTGTCATTTTTTCAGTCATAATGCAAATCCTTTCTACTATCATAAAATAATATGTCGTTTCCCTTACCATATCATACACAAGGGCAATAGAAAATGAAATTTGTATAATTGATTATATTTTTGAATTTTTTTGACAAAAGGCAATGGATTTGTTGACGTTTTCAAACTTTTTTGACAAAATAAAATTATGCAATAGTAGGACAAGGAATCTACTAATAAAGGGGATGGAGAAATGTTTTCAAATATTGGCTTTCCAGGATTAATTTTAATTTTAGTAGCTGTACTTATTTTGTTTGGGCCGAAAAAATTGCCGGAAATCGGAAAGGCTTTAGGGGAAACGTTAAAAGAATTCAAGAAATCAACGAAAGAATTGACTGATGATGCATTTCAAGACAAGGAAAAGAAAGAAAAAATGTAATGGATTTTCCTCGAAATGGATAAATAAAGTGTGGTGAACGAGATGGAAGATCGGGAAATGAGCGTAGTAGAACATATTGTTGAGCTTCGCAAACGAGTAATATATACAGTGCTATCCTTTGTCCTATTTTTAATTATCGGATTTACTTTTACGAAGGATATTTATTTTTGGCTAGTAAAAGATTTACCAATGAAATTAACAGTTCTCGGTCCAAGTGATGTATTATGGATTTTTTTCTCGATTGCTACAGTATTTGCTATCGTTTGTACAATTCCTTTTGCTGCTATACAAATTTGGTTATTTGTAAAACCGGGTTTACATCCAAATGAACAAAAAATGACAGTAATGTATATACCGGTATTGTCTATATTATTTATTGCAGGTTTATGTTTTGGATATTTCGTTGTAATGCCGTTTTTATTTCATTTTTTAACTACGATAGGTAATGAAATGTTTAATACGATGTTTACGACAGAAAAGTATTTTCATTTTGTACTTAATTTAACAGTTCCATTTGCTGTGATTTTTGAATTACCTGTAGTTGTCATGTTTTTAACGAGTATTGGACTGTTAACGGCGGAATTTCTAATAAAAATAAGAAGGTATGCTTACGTAGCATTGATTATCATTGCATCGTGTATATCACCGCCTGATTTTTTATCTCATAGTTTAGTAGCGGTACCGCTTATTTGTATTTATGAAATTAGTATCGCTTTATCAAAGATTGTTAATAAGCGAAAAAAGAAAAGAGAAGAAGAAATACAGTCGAAAAGTGCCTCGTTATAAAGGCACTTTTTTTATTTATTTGTTATACTTTAGATATAAACGTATACAATATATAGAAGAAAAAAATTATAGAATCTCCAAAATTTAGACAAACTTTGCGCTTTGCTAAGTTTATACTAAAATTATTAAGCAATATACGGATAACGGGATTCCTGTCTTATCGGATATTTAGGACGGAGGATGAATAGAGTATAAATCTTCTAACCAAAAGGACTACAGGGATTGACTAAGGATACTTTTGTATTCATAGAAGTCTCCACTTTAAACAACGTGTTACAGCGTAAAGTAGAGGAAGTTCAAAAATCCAATGAAAAAGAGGATTGATATTGTGATTACGAAAAGTTTTTATTTCACTCATTCAACAGGGGATTGTATTAAAATATTCGAAATCCCTGTCCTACAGGCACAGCATCCATTATCGTTTCTAATTCAGTCTCGTCTTCAATTATTTATTGCAAAAATTCAAAAACAAAAGCACCCAAGATTTTCGTATTCTTTCCGTGAATATTTGCAAAATTGTTTGAAGTGGAATGATTATTTAAATGTATATAAAACAAATACCCTTGAAAAAAATGCATGATACAGAGTATGGACAGGGTTAGTAAACTCTGTCTTTTTCATTTTAGGTATAAAAATATAATTAATTTGGTGAAATTTGTTCGAAATTGTTGAAAGCACAGGGAATGCTAGTATAATAACAAGGAGAGCGTATTGGAAAGGGAAGAATATAATATGCAAAAAATTAAAATTGTAACAGATTCAACTGCGGATTTAACGCAGGATGTAATCGAAAAGTATGGCATTCATGTGCTACCATTATCAATCTCTGTAAATGGACAAACATATTTAGATCGCGTTGATTTACAACCTGATGAATTTATTGAAGAAATGATTAAATCAGAGGAATTACCAAAAACATCACAACCGGCAATGGGTACATTTGTAGAAATGTATGACAAGTTAGGTGAAGATGGAAGTGAAGTACTTTCCATTCATATGACAAGTGGAATGAGTGGTACTGTGGCAACTGCCAATAGTGCTGCATCAATGACCGACACAAAAGTAACAGTTGTTGATTCTCAATTTATTACACATGCTTTAGCATATCAAGTAATAGAAGCTGCGAAAATGGCAAATGAAGGACGCTCACTAGAAGAAATTTTAAAACGTGTAGATGAAGTGAGAAAGAATACTCGTTTATATGTAGTAGTAGATACATTAGAAAATTTAGTGAAGGGTGGGCGTATCGGTAAAGGAAAAGCGTTTATCGGTTCGCTACTTAATATAAAGCCAATTGCTAGCCTTGAAGATGGTGTTTATAACCCTGTTACGAAAGTGCGTAGCCAAGGTCAAATTGTAAAAACGTTAGCTAAGTTATTTGAGGAAGATACAGCTGGAAAAGTTGTAAAAGCTGTTGCAATTCCACACGCGAAAGCAATTCCTTTAGCTGAAAATGTAAAAGCGGCTGTTGAAAAAGTGAGTGGATTTGCTCAATCAGAAATTTTCTTTACAACGCCTATTATTAGTACTCATACAGGTCCGGGTGCGATCGGATTTATGTATTTAGCAGAGTAATAAAAAAGCTACTTGAAATGAATTTTCAAGTAGCTTTTTTATGTGAATAGAAAGTAAGAAATAAGAAGGGTTATACAGGCACTCCCGCTAATGATATAGCGAGTCTGTAAATATTCATTCATAGAAAACACCCACTGATTAAAGTTTTACTTTATGATTTTCTATAGTATATGTTGGATATAGAAAATAAGTAGTTACGTTATACGTGTAATGTTTCAATTTTTTCATTTACTTGCTTATCGTTTGTTGCGCTATTATAAGTAAAAGTTTGGCCTAAAAAGAGTACATGCAGTTGTTCCCACGGTAACATACGTAAATTCCAATTATTTCGGAGCTTTGTTACTGCCTCGCGGGGTGTTTCATCGGCGAGGGCAAAGGCTCCGTAATGCATCGGTATAAAGTGTGTAGCGTTTAAATCTAAATAAGCTTGCACTGCCTCTTCAGGTGAAACATGAGATACTTTCATAAACCATTCTGGTTCATAAGCGCCAATTGGCATAAGGGCAATATCAATTGAAAAGCGTTTGCCAATTTCTTTGAAACCTTGGAAATATCCACTGTCACCACAAAAATAAATGGTTTCTTTCGTTGTTTCATTGCTAATAATCCATCCACCCCAGTGAGATGTATTCATATCAAATAAGGATCTTCTCGTCCAGTGTTGGGCCGGTACGAAGTGAAAGGAAACATCATTAATGATTGTATTTTCCCACCAATTATGCTCTTCCACACGAGTAAATTTTTTGCGAGTAAATAGTTTTTTCAGTCCAATAGGTACAAGGTATAAAACATCATCATTTAGCTGGCGAAGCGTTGAAAAATCTAAATGATCATAATGACCGTGTGAAATGAGGACAATATCAATTTTAGGTAGTTCTTGTATAGAAAGACCAGGTTCAGTAAGTCTTGGAACTAATTTTAATTTAGTAGCCCATACTGGATCTGTTAATATATTTAGCCCATTCGTTTGGATAAGGAATGTGGAATGACCAATCCAAGTTACAGTCGTCTTTTCAAAGTTGTTTTGTAGGAATTTACTTTGTTTAACAGGTGATTGTTCTACTAAAAAAGAAAAATCCTTTTTATTTTGTTTTCGTTCTTTTCGCCAACGTATAAAGGAACGAATTGATTTTTTTGTACTCACATTATCCATGTTTTCATAACGTTTTGTCATGAACATCACCTCATTTAAAATCGTTGTAATTGTATTGTACCGAAATGTTGTTAAGGAATACAGTGTATAACATGGATGAATGTTTAAGGAATTGTTAAAAAATAGGGGGATGCGTTTACAAAAGTAACAATAAAATTAGTTTTGCAACTTCTATTTAGAGAAATAATAGTAAAAAAATAAATTTTGTCTAGTAATTAGCTTGAAATAAAGAAGTAACATACGTAAATTCGTACGATTTCGTGAACAAATGTAGTAAACAATTTTCTCGTAGTGTTAACTTTTGTTATGATAAACATAACCTATTTAAATTTAGGATAGAGAAAAGAGGTTTATAAATGAAGCGTTATCAAAAAATAATTGGTCTTATGGTTGTATTTTGTCTCTTTGTACTTGCTGGATGTAGTGGATCGGGTTCAAAGCTTCGTAAACCATTGAATTGGGATTTAGAAACTTTCCAATTTACAAATCAAGATGGAAAGTCATTTGGTACAAAAGATTTAAAAGGGAAAGTTTGGGTTGCTGATTTTATGTTCACAAATTGCCAAACAGTTTGTCCGCCAATGACTGCTAATATGGCAAAACTGCAAAAAATGGCAAAAGAAGAGAAATTAGACGTTCAGTTTGTTTCGTTTAGTGTAGATCCAGACCTTGATAAGCCGGAGAATTTGAAGGCTTTCATTCAAAAGTTTACAGAGGATACTAGTAACTGGAATTTATTAACGGGTTATTCATTAGAAGATATTACAAAGTTTTCAAAAGATAATTTCCAATCACTTGTAGATAAACCTGAGGATGGTCAAGTTATACATGGTACATCATTTTATTTAATTGATCAAAACGGAAAAGTAATGAAAAAGTATAGTGGTATTAGTAATACGCCGTACGAAGACATTATACGTGATATGAAGAGATTAGTGGATTAAAAAGAAGGGTGCACAGCACCCTTCTTTTTTTACATTAGTCTATGGATAAAATGTCATGTTGTTGTGGAAGTTTTGGTGCCCGAATTTCTAACACGCCGTTTTGATACGAAGCTTTCGCTGCTTTTTTATTAATTGAGTACGGTAATTTAATCAATCTTGATGCTTCTGAAATGGAACGTTCTCGGCGATAATAGTTATGAGATGTTTCTTCCTCGACCTCTTCAAGTATCTCTTCTTTTACAGAGACTTTTAAGTATTCACTTTGTATTTCAATTTGAATTTGTTCTTTTTGTATACCTGGTAGCTCAGCTGTAACAACGAGTTCTTCACCAACTTCATATAAATCTACGGGGAATGTTAATAAACGATTTCCTTTTTGGAAAAAATGATTTAAATCAGCGATTACATTGCGAAGTGGTGTTTGCTCGAAGAAATCATCAATTTGCTTTAAATAATTGCGAACCGGTGGGCGAGAAGAGTCTTTTTTTTCTTCACTCATGGTATTCCCTCCTAGAAATCAATTTGCAATATCATATGACAAAAGCGGAGAAAGGTGATTGCCTAGTTTTCATGTTTTCATAAAAAATTGTTAAAAATGTGAAATGGAGTGATTTTTTTATAGTTTTTGGTCGCCATATTCAATTGATTATGCTAGTATAAATAGGGTTGATATAGTAGTATATAGACAGAATGAAAACTGAAAGAGGGTAAGAAGTATGTGTGGTTTTGTAGGATGTTTATGTGAAAACCCTAGAGAGTTTTCAGAAACAGAAAAACATCAATTTGAAAATATGAACACGATGATTTTCCACCGCGGTCCAGATGACGAAGGATATTTTCGTGATGAACATGTACAATTTGGCTTCCGCCGTTTAAGCATCATTGACTTAGAGGCAGGACATCAGCCGCTAACTTATGAAAATGATCGATATGTAATTATTTTTAATGGTGAAATTTACAATTATGTAGAATTACGTGAAATGTTACTTGAAAAAGGTGCAACGTTTGCAACACAATCAGATACAGAAGTTATCATTGCATTGTATGCACATATGAAAGAAAAATGTGTAGACTATCTTCGTGGTATGTTTGCATTTATGATTTGGGATCGTGAAGAGAAGAAACTTTTCGGTGCACGTGACCACTTCGGTATTAAACCTTTATACGTCGCACAACAAGGTGATACTACATTCTTCGCATCTGAGAAGAAAAGTATTATGCATGTGATGGAAGATAAAGGCGTTAATCCAACGTCACTACAACATTACTTTACGTACCAATATGGTCCAGAGCCAGAAACATTAACAATTGATGTTAATAAAATCGAGCCTGGTCATTATTTCGTAAAAGAAATCGGTAAAGAGATGGAAATCCATCGCTACTGGAAACCTTATTTCAATGCTTCAAGCGCAACGAAAGAGGAGCATATCCAAGCAATTCGTGATGTGTTATATGATTCAGTAAAAGTGCATATGCGCAGTGATGTACCAGTAGGTTCATTCTTATCTGGTGGTATCGATTCATCTATTATCGCTTCTATCGCAAGAGAAATGAATCCAAATCTTTTAACATTCTCTATTGGTTTTGAACAACGTGGTTTCAGTGAAGTTGATGTTGCCAAAGAAACTGCTGAGAAATTAGGCGTTAAAAACCATAACGTATTCATTTCAGCGAAAGAGTTTATGGATGAGTTCCCAAAAATCATTTGGCATATGGATGATCCTTTAGCAGATCCAGCAGCTGTACCATTGTACTTCGTTGCAAAAGAAGCACGTAAGCATGTAACAGTTGTTCTTTCAGGTGAAGGTGCAGACGAGCTATTTGGCGGTTATAACATTTATCGTGAGCCAAACTCACTAAAAATGTTCTCTTACATTCCTAGCCCAGGTAAGAGCGTTCTAAAAGCATTAAGTGGTGCTCTTAAAGAAGGCTTTAAAGGAAAGAGCTTCCTAGAGCGTGGATGTACGCCGATTGAAGAGCGTTACTATGGAAACGCGAAAATCTTCCGTGAAGAAGAGAAAGTTGAATTAATGAAGTATTACAATGAAAGTGTTAACTATATGGATATCACGAAACCATTGTATAACGAAATTAAAGATTATGATGATGTAAGCAAAATGCAGTACATTGACATGTTCACATGGTTACGCGGTGACATTTTATTAAAAGCTGATAAAATGACAATGGCAAACTCATTAGAACTTCGTGTACCGTTCTTAGATAAAGAAGTATTCGATGTTGCATCTAAAATTCCAACTGAATTTAAGATTGCTAACGGAACTACGAAAGCTATTTTACGTGAAGCAGCACGCGGAATCGTTCCAGATCACGTATTAGATCGTAAAAAACTTGGATTCCCAGTACCAATTCGTCACTGGTTAAAAGACGAAATGCATGATTGGGCTATCAATATTATAAACGAGAGTAAAACAGAGCATTTAATCGACAAACAGTATGTATTAAACTTACTGGAAGCACATTGTGCAGATAAAGGCGATTATAGCCGTAAAATTTGGACTGTACTTGCGTTTATGGTATGGCATCAAATTTATGTTGAGCATAAATACGATACGAATAAGTTCCACGAAGAAACGAAACGTGCGTATAGCTTAGTTTAATTAGAAAAACCTTAAGATCGCATTTGATCTTAAGGTTTTTTTCATAAATGGAACGAATTATTGATACAATAATAGTAAAAGGATGGACAACATATGATTACGTTTGAAAAAGTAAATGTAGAAAATGAAAACGTTGTTAAAGAAATGTTTCGCTCACATAGTTTAAGTGAGAATCAGGTACAGTATTGTGTGAAAGTTGATGATACATATATTGGTGTAATAGATTATCGTGTTCAAGAGGAGAGTGCGGTTTTATCTCAGTTAATTATTCACTTTGATTATCAAAGTTACGGTTATGGGACAAATACGTATTTTACATTTGAAGCAATGATGAAAGAAAGAAATGTGAAAGAGATAAAGGTACTGCAAACGGAATTAACAGAACAAGCAAAATCTTTCATAGAGAGCTTTGGTTTTAATGAAGAAGATGGAATATATGTGAAGAAAATATAACGATGAGTAGTTATGCAGGATAAATATAAGGCAGGTGGATGTATGACGATGACTTCTGGTCTTTTATTAATTGGAGGGTGTTTTCTAGTAGCAGAGCTAATCCATATGTTCATTCGAAAAAGAATGAATAAGAAGAGAAAGCCGTATGAATTACAATATGCCCCTGTGTTTTTCCTTTTATTTTGTATGCTTATTACATTACAAAACATAACGAACTTTCCGCCACTTTTAAATGTTTTTTTAAAGTTCGGTTTGCTGTATAGTAGCACTGGAATAGCCCTTTTATTTCTTTTATTTTGCATACGTTATATTCACTATCAATCGTATATATTTATTTTAAATTGGTTAAAGCACAATGATAGAAACCGCCTTACATAAGGCGGTTTTTTTATTTGTAATTGTAATGGCCTTATGTGTTACTTATACATAATGATGGGCACGGGCTTTGAAAGTTATATTTTTCTAATTGTAGTTCCATATATCAATAACACACACAAATACGAAGTGCGATGGATGCAATCTGAAATGAAATATAAGTAATGGGATAACAAGATGTATATGTTTTTGTATATAAAGCTCAAAATCCCACTAGAATTTATAAAAATGATTAGATGATTTAACATATTATCTATTATTAGTATGTGATACTATATATTCTTGATCTATAACGTAAGTAGGTGAATAAATTTGAAATGTGAATCAACTAGTTTATCTTAAGTGCTAACAAATAGTAGAAGGTGTTTTTTAGGAGGTATCGTTTTTGTATGTTTAATATTGATATGTTATTTCTTGAGTGGATGACCAGTCTGGAGGGAAGTGTGCCTACAACATTTTTTAAACTTGTATCTAGTATTGCAAATGAGACGTTGTATTTAGTTATTATTTCGATTTTATATTGGTGCGTTTCTAAAAGAAAAGCGTTTCATATGATTGTTATGCTTTGCTTCTCTGGTTATATGGGGATAGTGGTAAAGGAGTTCATGAAAATCCCACGACCGTATACATACGAGGGAATTCAAGCTTTATATGAAAAATCAGCAGCAGGTTATTCTTTTCCAAGTACACACGTCCAGTTAGCTGCAACATTTTGGAGCTCATTCATGATTTTATGTAAAAAGAAAATCATTTGGGTCATTGGAATTATTTTTATAATATTGGTTGCTACTTCCCGTCTATATTTACGTGTACATTGGCTCAGTGATATAATAAGTGCCGTTTTAATTAGTGTCATAGTTGTTTATTTATATACGAAAGTAACAGGGGAATTAAGTGATAGGAAATTTATATTGTTACAACGAATTGTATTGGCAGTTTCACTCATTATGTATTTTATAACAGACCAAATAGATAATTTAAAGTTACTTGGAGTTGTGACAGGTTCTACGATTGGTATAATATTAGAAAATCATTTTATTAAAATGAATGAAAATGATAATTTAAAAATGCAAGTGATAAAAACAGTATTAGGCCTTAGTGTCATGCTAATAATGCAGTTTATACTAAAAAAAGTAATACCTGATATGTATTATGTACGTTATGCATTGATTGGAATTACAATTACTTTCTTATGTCCATTTATTTTTTATATGCTACGGTTAAAAAATGTGAGTAGCAAATAAGTAAAGAAGTATTTTGAATAAAGATGAGGTCTGAATTATATATATTAAAAAAGTTTTCTGATATATCTATTGACAATGTATGAGATATACATTACTCTTTAAAATGTAAATGATAATCAATTTCAACTAGGAGGACTTATGACACGCACTAAAAATATGTTTATATTTTGCATTATGTTACTAACGATCATAATTGCAGGATGTAGTAAAGAAGAGAAGAAAGAAAATGATACATCAGCTAAAGCAAAAGATTCATATACGATAAAACATGCAATGGGCGAAACGACAGTAAATGGTACGCCAAAAAGAGTTGTTGTTTTAACAAATGAGGGTGCTGAGGCACTTTTAAGTGTTGGAGTAACGCCAGTTGGAACTACAAAACCACGAGCTGGTGATGAATGGTATTCTCATTTAGCGAAAGAGTTAAAAAATACGAAAGTAGTAGGAACAGAGCGTGACATTAATTTAGAGGCAGTAATGAAGCTTAAGCCGGATTTAATTATCGGAAATAAAATGCGTCACGAAAAAATATACGAGCAGTTAAAAGAAATCGCGCCAACAGTATATGCTGAAACATTGCGCGGTGATTGGAAAGAAAACTTTACGCTTTATACAAAAGCTGTAAATAAAGAAAAAGAAGGACAAAATGCTCTTAATGATTATAAAAAGCGTATTGCAGGAATAAAAGAACAATTAGGTGATAAAATTAACTCTAAAGTTTCAATTATTCGCTTCGTCCCAGGTGATGTTCGTATTTATCAAAAAAATTCATTCTCAGGCGTTGTATTAAATGATATTGGATTTAAACGACCACCACTACAAGATAAAGATGAATTTGCGATAAAAGGAATTACAAAAGAACAAATTCCAAATATGGACGGGGACTATTTATTCTATTTCACATCTGATAAAGATGCGGATAAGAATAATGAAGGAAACACGTTAGCGAAAGAATGGATAGAAGATCCGCTCTTTAAGCAGTTACAGGCTTCTAAAGATAATAAAGTATTCCAAGTAGATGAAGTGATTTGGAATACAGCAGGTGGTATTGTAGCTGCAAACCTTATGTTAGATGATATTGAAAAATATTTTCTAAAGTAAATAAATGGTCAAGTACATCACTGTAAATGAGTGATGTACTTTTTTTATTATAAAATACAGAAAATTCCTTCTTTTGAGCGTGGATAAGTTGTACAATTAAACCAATTCTGGAATAAAGGAGTGGGAATGAATGAAAGCTACTCATAAAGATTGGATTTTGTTTAATGGAAGAATTGTAAATACGAAGGAAGAACAGCCGATGATTCCATTGGAGGAGAGAGGCTTTCAATTTGGTGATGGTATATACGAGGTATTCAGACTATATGATGGGAAGCCACATTTATTAGATCTACATTTGGAACGATTCTTTAATTCTATGGAAGAAATAAAACTAATTCCACCTTTTACTAAGAAGGAGTTAGTGGAAGAGTTGCATCAAATGATTGAAAAAAATCAATTTCAAGAAGATGGGAATGTATATTTGCAAATATCAAGAGGTGCTCAAGCACGTAATCATGTATATGAGTCAAATATGCAACCAACATATTTTGCAAATATTGTTTCGTTTCCAAGACCAATTGCTGCTATGGAACGAGGAGTAAAAGTTACTGTAGAAGAGGATATAAGATGGAAGTTCTGTCATATAAAATCTTTAAATCTGCTACCTAATATTATGATTAAAAATAAAATAAACGAACAAGGCTATCAAGAAGCGATATTAGTACGAGATGGAATTGTAACTGAAGGGTGTCATTCAAATTTCTTTATGGTGAAGAATAATAAATTGATTACACATTCGGCTGACAATTTCATTCTACACGGCATTACACGTCACTTCGTTATTACATTAGCGAAAGAGTTACATATTGAAGTAGAAGAACGAGAATTTTCACTACAAGAAGTATATGAGGCTGATGAGTGCTTCTTTACAGCGACACCACTTGAAATATTCCCAGTCGTTCAAATAGGTGATGAACAGTTTAGAACCGGCGAAAGAGGATCGATTACAAAGAAACTCCAAGTTGCATATGAAGAAAGTATTCGTTTGTTTAAAGTTACGAACTAATATTGAAGAAAAAAGCTGGTATTCCTCCAGCTTTTTTTCATGATATAATTCAAGCATAGGACCAGATTTGAAAACGCTGTAAAAAGGGGATTTAATGTATGAATTATGAAGATTTTAAAGAAGTAATTCACGGTAGACGAAGTGTTAGGAAGTTCACAGAACAAGAAGTATCCACTAGTGATATAAAAGAAATTATTGATTGTGCTCGTTATGCACCGAGTGATACAAACTCACAAACTTGGGAATTCTTGGTCATTATGAACCGAGAGAAAATTAAAGAAATTGAACAAATGACATGGGATGCATTACATAAACTTGCGGCAAAAGCGGCAGAAAACGGAGAAGAGAAAGCAGGGAAATTACTTACACGTTCTTTCGGACCATATGCAACAGCTTTCTCGGAGGCGCCAGTATTAATCGTATGTTTGGCAACACCATATGAATCAAAGTTTCGTGAAAAGATTTTTGATCCAATTGCTTTTGTTCCAGATTCAGTTTGGGAAGAAGAAGGAATTAAGAGTAGCTGTTTAGCGGCACAAAACTTAATGTTGGCTGCATATGCGAAGGGGCTTGGTACTTGCCCGATGACAGGACCGGTATTGTTAGCTCAAGATGAACTACGACAATATTTACAAATTGAGCCTGAAAAACAAATAAATATGGTTATTTCACTCGGTTTTCCAAAAGATAAGCCGAAGAAACTTCCAAGGAAAGAAGTAGATGAGATTACAACATTTGTTTTTTAAAGCCCAAAATAAAAAGACATTGAATGAACAATGTCTTTTTATTTTGGACAGGTATGTAATTCATCTGTTGGGCTAAAATGATAGATAAGAGGGAATTACTATTTATTTCATAAAAAAAATTAATGTTCTATTAAGGAAAGTATGATACATTAATCGTGAGCAATATTCTATTTGTTCATGAAAGTGTAAAAAGTAGTCTTAAAATTTAAAAGTTATTTTTGTATAATAAATTATAATGAAATGACAGGGGGGATGAATTTTGAAAAAATTCATAATCACTGGATTGTCTGTATTGTTATTAGTTGGTTGCGGTGCTCCGCAGGAAAAAGAGGGTACACAACCAAAGCAGGAAGAAAAAGTTGTAAACGCAAGTAATGAGAATATAGTTGTATTTCCTGAAGGAGCAGTGCCAGTCGGAGAAGGAAAAGTAAAAGTCATTACACCAGATGGCACTTCTGAGAATGGTAATATACCGGCTGTATTCATCAAAAAGGATACTTTAATTCAGCAAGTTGAATTAGAGCTTTCTAATTTTCAAAACGATAAAGAAACATTTATATTTGTAGACCAAGTGTATGCAGATAAACATCAAGTCACTAGTACAACACAGACAACAGTACAATTAAAAGAAAAGACGCTTGAGACAGGTAGTCATACGATTACTGCAGTTCAGTATGAAAACAATGACCCAAAAGGAAAGGTTATTAGTTTAAATCAAGCAACATTTGAAACAAAACCAGCGTCATAAGAAGAATAAAAAGTACATTACTCAAAAAGTAGTGTACTTTTTTGTTTATATTAGAGGATGTCATAGTAAATCACTTGTTTCTACTATGACAGAGAAAGAGGCTGAAGATGTGAATCGGTGTATTTGTATCGTCTTTATTCGTATAACGATGTCATTAATTTGGTTTACGATACAAGAAGTAATTCAAATTACGCTCAATTAACAAATTCATGATTTGTTAAAAGGAGCTATTTGTTTTACCATTGTTTATCTATCATATGATAAACTCAGATTAAAGTAAGTTTTGAGGGAAATATGTAGGTGTTTCATTTGAAATGTCGAATAGTACATACGATGTCGTAATAACAAATTTTCTATTGTTTACTGTGAAACAGAAGAAGGGGAGATAGTAGTTATGAAACGAGCGCTTATTAATATTGATTATACATATGATTTTGTAGCTGAAAAAGGTGCTTTAACATGCGGGAAACCAGGACAAGAAATTGAGAAGGAAATTGTCCATATAACGAAGCAATATATTGAAAATGGAGATTACGTTGTCTTTGCGATTGATAAACACGAAGAAAACGATGTATACCATCCAGAATCAAAGTTATTCCCGCCTCATAACATAGCTGGTACAAATGGGAGAGATTTGTTTGGTGAATTACAAGAAGTGTACGAAACATATAAAAATGCAGAGAATGTATATTATATGGATAAAACACGATATAGTGCATTTGCAGGAACAGACTTAGAAATGAAGTTACGAGAAAGAGGAATAGAAGAAGTTCATCTTGTAGGTGTTTGTACTGATATTTGTGTTCTTCACACAGCAGTAGACGCTTATAATAAAGGATTTAAAATCGTAGTTTATAAAAAGGCAGTTGCATCTTTTAATGCGCAAGGACATGAATTTGCACTTGGACATTTTAAGTCATGCTTACATGCAGAAGTGAAGTGAAAAAAAGAGGCCTTTAAAAAGGTCTCTTTTTTCGTTTAAATTGTGACGACGTTTTGCTCGATTAGTTTTTTTATGAATGGACTAATTTTTTCTGGTAATCCATTTAAATTAAAAAATTGTACATGCAATGATTCAAACCCATCAGCTTTTAACGTACCACCTGTAATATTTTTGCAAAGGTATGCGATTGTTATAGGGTAAAATTCATCTCCGTTCGGTAATTTCACAAAAAATTCTTTTCCGGAAAATACATGTATTAACTGTAAAGTTCCTATTTTAATCCCTGTTTCTTCAAGAACTTCACGTCTTCCGGCTTCTTCTGTTGATTCACCAAGTTCAACAAATCCACCGGGAACACCCCAAACACCATTTCGCCTTTGTTGTAGTAATATTTGTCCTTGTTCATTGAAAACAGCTACAGCAACGCCAGCTAGATTGAGTGGTCTTGATCCAATAATTTCTCTTAGTTCTTCGATATAGCCCATTGTTAGTTAACCTCCGCGAGTCAAAATATTTTCAAATGAACAATTCGGCGTTGTGTTAATATTCCCCTTTTTGTTTAGGTAAGTATTGAGGTCTTAACATAAAGGCATTTATAAAAAATTCTATTGTTATCTCCCTTTAGATAATAAAAAAGGGTATATTTATAGAAGAAAGTGTAACAAGTTTTAAGGAAATCAAAAGGTATGACAATAAATTAGTTTTTCATGAAATTTTCATTAGTTAAGGGTGTGGATGGATGAGTGTATTAACGTATACTGAAGAATTTTTTAATTATGTAAGAGAGTTTTTACTTTTAAGATTTTTACTATTTGCTTTAGTTTTAATCATTATCTCTTTTGTAATCAACCGAATTATTGATTGGTTTTTTAGGAAATCAAGTTTTTTTGATGAAGAGGTAGAGCAAACGATTCAAAGTGTGATTCGATCTATTTTTAGATATATCATTATCATCAGTCTAATCATATATTTAATTAGCCAATTTGTAGATATAAAAAGTATCATTGCAGGTGCAGGGATAGCGGGAGTTGTTATTGGTTTTGCTGCACAACAGATGTTAAAAGATGTTATATTAGGCTTTGCGAGATTAGCGGACAAAGAGTTTCGTGTTGGCGATTTTGTTACTTTTAACGGAACAAATTCAGGAACAATTGAGGAAATTAGTATTCGTTTTATGCAAATTCGTGAATGGTCAGGAAAACTCCTTACGATACCACACGGAGAGATTAGGACGATACAAAATTTTAATAAAGGATGGATGCGCGTAATTGAACGGATTACGGTAAGCTATCAGGAAGACCCTACAAGAGTTAAGGAATTGTTAGAAGAAGTTTGTGTTAACTGCAATGAAAAATTCGCTCCAAATCTTTATAAAGTAGAAGATGAAGCTGTGGAACCGTTTAAATACGTTGGTGTTACAGATTTAAATCCGAATCTTAAATACGTTGGATATGAATTTTGTATTACAGGTTTAATAAAGCCGGAAGATTATTTTGAAATTTCTAGACAAGTAAGATTTGAATTAATGTCTATGTTCCATAAGAATCAAGTGCAAATGCCATCAGCAAATATGTTCATTACTACTGAAAGTATACAGCATGCCCATGGTGGACAATCTTTATCGGACAGCTAAAATAGAATAGTTTGTTAACAAAAATCTAGCTTCCAACATTGGATAGAAAAACAATAATAAAATGATTAAAATAAAGAAAGAACTGAAGGAATTCAGTTCTTTCTTTATTTGTAGAATTTAGAAATTTCTTAATGTTATAATGATAGATGGTGATGAAAATGAACTTTGAAGAAAAAGAGATGTATCGTTTAGAAGCATTAAAAGCAATTGCAGAATTATTAAATGAAGCAACAGACTTACAAGACATGTTAGAAAAAGTGTTACATACATTGTTACAAGTTATGAATTTACAAACAGGGTGGATTTTTTTTATTGATGAAAGTGGAAAGCACCGTATGCTTGTAGATGAAAACTTACCGCCAGCTCTTACGTGGCAAGAGAAGAAGCCAATGTGTGGAGGAGACTGTTGGTGTGTAGAGCGCTTTGTGAATGGCAGATTGGAAAAAGCGACAAATATTATTGAATGTAAGCGAATAGAGGATGCGATTGAATGTAATTGGGGAGAGACCGAAGATGTTACGCATCATGCGACAATTCCCCTTAGGTCTGGATCGGAGAAATTTGGTCTATTAAATGTGGCCTCGCCTCAAAAAACACATTTTTCAGAGGAAGAATTAGCATTATTAGAATCGATTGCATTTCAAATAGGAACGACAATACAACGTATTCAGTTAGTGGAGAAAGAACGTAAATATGTAGTGGTAGCTGAAAGAAATCGATTAGCTCGTGATTTACATGATTCAGTAAAACAATTGTTATTTTCTATTATGCTAACAGCAAAAGGTACTTTAAATATGACGCAAGATAGAGACTTGCAAGAGATGTTGAGCTATATTGGAGAATTATCACAGGAAGCATTACAAGAAATGACACTTTTAATTTGGCAATTAAGACCGGAAGGATTAGAGAAAGGTTTAGCAGATGCGATTAAAAATTATGGTAAGTTGTTAGGGATTCACGTGGAAGTTCGAATTGATGGAATGGTTTCAATTGGAGATGAAATAGAAGAAGTTTTATGGCGTATTAGTCAAGAAGCAATACATAATTGTAAAAAACACGCTTTATGTGAAAAAGTAAATATTCTTTTGAAAATAGAAAATAATCAGTTGTATTTTTACATAGAGGATAACGGAATAGGATTTATACAAGATCACGTAAGAGAGTCAGCGCTCGGTTTAAAAAGTATGAAGGAACGTATTCAGTTAATGAGGGGATCATTTCAAATAAAAACTGAGCTGAAAAAGGGTACGAAAATTGAAATTCAATTGCCGGTTTAAAGGGGAGAAGAAGATTGAAGATTAAATTACTACTAGTTGAGGATCATCATATCGTTCGAAGAGGACTTGTATTCTTTTTAAAAACGAGAGAAGAATTTGAAATAGTTGGGGAAGCAGAAAATGGTGAAGAGGCATTAACATTCATTCAAACGGAAAGACCAGATGTAGTATTAATGGATCTATCAATGCCGAAGATGGATGGTATAGAAGCAACAAAACGGATAAAAAAATATGATGAAACAATAAAGATACTTATATTAAGCAGTTTTTCAGAGCAAGACTATGTTTTACCAGCACTGGAAGCTGGAGCAGATGGTTATCAATTAAAAGAAGTACAACCTGAGCAACTTGTTGCTTCTATCATTGCAGTACATCAAGGAAATGCGAATTTTCATCCGAAAGTAACACCGGCACTATTAGGACGGTCAGCAGAAAAGAAAGAAAAAGAAAACCCTTTTTCCATGTTAACGAAAAGAGAGCAAGAAGTACTTCGTGAAATCGCGAAAGGGCGAAGTAATAAAGAAATTGCAGCAGAGCTTCATATTACAGAACAGACTGTGAAAACACATGTTTCAAATGTTTTAGCTAAATTGGAAGTAGATGATCGTACGCAAGCTGCATTATATGCGGTGAAGCATGGAGGAAATAATAAATATGAATAATTATGTACCATGTAACGACAGAATACATAGGAGTATTTAAAATTTATCAAGCTATTTGCGGGCTTATAATCAGTGGGAGATGTACAATACTCTCACTGATTAAAGTTTCAATTTATAGTAGTGCCAAATAAAGGTTTTTCTTCTTTCGATAATTAGGTACAATAAAGCTACGATGGAAGGGGAAGATATGCTATGCCAGGTACAAGAAGTGGGATTGGTAAGATTCAGGCTTCGTTAAACGGTTTATCACCGAAATTGCGAAGTATTGCCGAACATATATTGAAACATCCACAAGATGTTGTACATAAATCTATTACAGAATTAGCTGAAGTTACGAATAGTTCTGAAGCTACGATATTCCGCTTATGTAAGCACCTTGGTTTTCAAGGTTTTCAAGATTTAAAGATTACATTAGCTCGTGAAATTGTACATACTCCGATGCAAAATATTCATGAAGAAGTATCGGCGGAAGATAGTATGGTAACTGTTGCTAAAAAAGTTTTTCATTCGCATATTACAGGACTGCAAGATACATTACATTTGCTAAATGATACAGCGCTAGAGCAAGCCGTAAAGGTATTACAAGACGCAAGTCGTATTGAGTTTTATGGAAATGGTGGTTCTGGTATTATTGCGATGGATGCATATCATAAATTTATGAGAACGGGTATTTCTTGTATTGCTCATACAGATTCACATTTTCAAATTATGGGTGCGGGTTTACTTACTAAAGAAGCAGTGGTCATTGCAATTTCTCATTCTGGTAGCAATAAAGGGTTACTGGAAGCGTTAGAAGTAGCAAAAGCAAGGGGTGCTAGCATTATTGCAATTACGAGCTATCAGAAATCAGCATTAAGTCAACTTGCTGATATTACATTATATACTTCAACACGTGAGACGGAATTCCGCACAGAAGCAAGTTCATCAAGATTAGCACAGTTAAGTTTATTAGATACTTTGTACGTTGGGTTATCGTTACAACGCCAAGAAGAGACGTTGCAAAATTTACAAAGTATACGTGAAACAATTTCGATGAAACGAATATAAAAAGTCCTTCAGTTGAAGGGCTTTTTATATTGGCCAATAGTCTTTTGTGAAAATTTGATGATTATAATTTCCTGTTTTAAAAAATCTTTATTAATTGAGTCTCATACTCCGCACATTGAATTCTAATAAGCTTATATATGGATGAAATTTCAGTTTTCCTTCAAATATAGTAAGAAAACATTTGGTTAATAATTCAAATATTGTTCAATATTTAACAATAGGCTTTTAAAATTACATGTTATGATGAACATGTAATGATGATTGAACACTTAAATTTGGCATAATGATTAGCCGAACCAGTGAAGACAGAAGTTGTGAGATGAACTCATTAAAATTCTAAAACACTAAAGGGGAGATCACATATGAAAGCAGTAGTAGTTAATAAAAATAGTAAAGCAAACATTGAAGTTATTGAAAAGGAATTACGTCCGTTACACTCAGGTGAAGCGCTAGTAGATGTAGAGTATTGTGGGGTTTGTCATACTGATTTACACGTTGCAAATCATGATTTTGGAAACACAGATGGCCGTATTCTTGGTCATGAGGGTGTAGGTATTGTTACGAAAATTGCTGATGATGTAACTTCACTAAAGGTAGGTGACCGTGTAAGTATTGCATGGATGTTCCAATCTTGTGGACGTTGTGAATATTGCGTAACAGGTAGAGAAACATTTTGCCGTGAAGTTAAGAACGCTGGTTATTCAGTAGATGGTGGTATGGCAGAACAATGTATCGTTACAGCTGATTATGCGGTGAAAGTACCAGAAGGATTAGATCCTGCTCAAGCATCATCAATCACATGTGCGGGCGTAACTACATATAAAGCGATAAAAGTATCAGACATTAAACCTGGTCAACCTATCGTCATCTATGGTTGTGGTGGATTAGGTAACCTAGCTATCCAATATGCTAAAAACGTATTTGGTGCAAAGGTAATTGCAGTAGATATTAATGACGATAAATTAGCGTTAGCAAAAGAGGTTGGTGCGGATATGACTATCAATCCAATTTCTCAAGGTCCTGCTGATAAGATTGTTCAAGATGAGTTTGGTGGTGCTTATGCTGCTGTAGTAACAGCCGTTTCTAAAGTAGCATTCAACTCAGCAGTTGATGCAGTACGTGCTTGTGGTAAAGTCGTTGCAGTAGGTTTACCAGTAGAAACTATGGATTTAAACATTCCGCGACTTGTACTAGATGGAATTGAAGTAGTTGGTTCTCTAGTCGGTACTCGTAAAGACTTAGAAGAGGCATTCATGTTCGGTGCAGAAGGAAAAGTAGTGCCGGTTGTTCAAACTTGTTCTCTAGATAAAGTACAAAATGTATTCGAAGAAATGGAAGAAGGTAGAATTCAAGGACGTATGGTAATCGATTTTAAACAGCATAATTGTGATTGCAAATAATTCACTTTAAATATAAAAAGCATGAGTCTAGCTAAAGACATGTAAAAAAGTTAGACAGCAGAAAGAAGATGATCCCTGCATTCAACAGGAATCATCTTCTTTTCATTCCACTACTATCAATGTCGACTAACGAGAAAGGATTAAAGGTTCACTTTATCTACAAACGAAAAAGAATCTTTACTTTTAACAAATTTTTTATGATTTGGAACGGTTTGAATTGCTACAACTTGCGAATCTCTTGCTTTCAGTGCATCTTGAATCCCGATTGTCATAAGCTTAATAAATAGAATCGTAATAAAGAATGAAACGAGAGTATACAAAATAATCCACCATGAAATATTCATTTCATAACGATTTAATCCAATAAGGCCTGCCCAATCATTCGATAGAGAAACAGGTTTGAGTACTCCGTCATAGAGTTCACGCATTTGTATCCCACCAATTATAATATCAAGCAACGCTAAATGGATAACGAGTATGAGAGTTTGGACGATATGTTCCATAAATAAAACAAATAAGCGGTCAAGTAATAAGACTCGTAAGTGTTTTTTGATAATATGAAAACGGCTAGCACCCAGTAATTGTGAACTTAAAATATAATCTTGTTTCATAAATTCATCAACCTCTGAGGATATATATAAAGAAAGTGTAGGCAGAGCGACGAAAATAAGTACAAGTACTTGATAAAATGCAAATGAAATATTTGGATCTAATCTATCAGCATTTGATATGATTACAATATTAACGGGCGTGATGAGTATAAATGCGATAAATAAAGTAGGAATATAGTAAAACACTTCTGAGCATGCCTGGAAAAATCTCTTGAATTTTGGAGCATATAAACTTAAGAGAATTCCTATACATGTTCCGAATAAAATTCGAAAGAAGCTAATTGCCACAGCTAATAAGATAGTGAATTTTGCTCCTTCTATAATTTGTAAGAAAACAGACTCTCCAAAACGATCAGATCCAAAAGGCGGTATTAACGATGGTGGAAAGGGGGCCTTTCCAAGTAATTCGTTATTGTCATTGTAAAGTAACTGAGGAGGTTTTGGGATGTTATCTTTAAAGAACCAACTATAAATAAAACTAGCTGAAACAAGTATGAATAAATAAGTAAAGCCGATTAAAAAGCGTTTTGATTTCCAAATAGATTTCATAAAGCTGCTCCTTTCAATTGCTTTTGCCATCTATTCATCATGAAAGAGATTATTTGAAAAACGGCATAAAACGGTAAGATAATCATGACAAGTATGATAAATGCAGCTGGAGGTGAAATAAACGCCTTTTTAAATAAAAATTGAATAATGCCTTGCATATTAAAAACAAATTCTAAAATAAATAAGTTAGAAAGTAAGAAAACAAAAATCGTTTTTAAATGGTGGAAGAAGTGGATAGATATATTTTTGAATAAATGAATGCATAGTATATAACTTGATGAAAACCCTTTTCCATATGCAACCTCTACGTAATGTTTTCCATGTTCTTCTTTTATGTATAACACCATCATCCGAAACATTTGTAATGTAGGTAAGACAGCTAAAGATAAAATAGGGAGTAAATAAGCTCGATTTTCATTAAAAGAAATAATGGTGACAGGTAATTCCCCGAATTTCCGCAGTAACCATATGAAAAATATTTGTAAACAAATCATCATCATCATATCAGGGACAGCTTCTAATATGAACACAATTCGGTTTATCCATTTTTTTATATAATCTTTTGCTAAAAAATAAAAAAATGCCATGCTAGATGAGATAAAGAGCGCAAGCAAAAAGGCTACAAATAATATAATAAACGAATATAGGTAAGGTTCTAAAACAGTTGGAAATAATGGTGTTGTTTTTAAATGACCAAACTTTGGGTCTGATCCTATAACCAACAATGATTCAGGTGAGAAAACCTGTTTTAACATAGTAACGATCTGGTTAAAAAAATAAATTGGTTGAAAGGTGAATCCTTGTTGAGTGATAAATAAATAAGGTAAATTTAATAATAGTAACAGTGATAAAAGAATGGATGAAAGCTTAATTGTGAATTGAGATATTTTATGTAACATTAAATCCCTCCGACATCTTTTTACAACATTATACAATAATGTCTAAAATATTGTTTTATTTTTCTGAAAAATATAAATACTATTTGATTTTATAGCATGGAACATATATTTACAAGTTAATAAAGTGATAGTAGGATACGCGCTCTAAGACTATTAAGAGAAAAGTACGAGAGAACTTAATACAATAAAAACGAGCAAAATGCACAAAGTTTCCATTGAGGAGGTAGTTGCTGTACAACTCCTTTTTCATGCAAATAAGTAGAATGTATGGAAGGAGTATATATGTGTTGTTAATAAAAGAAAAAGAGTGTGTTGCGCAACGAATAGAACGCAACTTTACCGCAGGGAAAAGCTAAATTTAGTATGTAAGTGAAATGGAATGAGGGGATTTATTTTTTGTGATGAAAAAAATTTTCTTTTTAAAACTTGATTAATGAAAAAATATTTTATATACTAATTCATGTAAACGGTTTACTAGTTCGTATTTTACTAGAAACGAAGGGAAGATTCGCATGGAAACAAGGGGGAGAGTAATCGGGATTGATATCGGTACCACAAGTACAAAAACGGTTGTGTTCACAGAAAAAGGAAAAGTCGTTGCATCACATGCAGTTGATTATCCAATTATTCAACCGAACGTCGGATGGGCTGAGCAAGATCCTGATGTAATATGTGCTGCTGTATACAAAACTGTAAGCGTTGCCATTGAAAAAGGTAACGTGTTACCAGAAGATATTTCGTCAATCGGTATTAGTACAGCGATGCACTCATTAATTGCAGTAGATGAAAACAGTACGCCATTAACGCGTTCTATCATTTGGGCAGATAATCGAAGTACGAAGCAATCAGAAAAATTATTACAACATATGAATGGGCATGAAATTTATAGACGAACGGGTACACCAGTTCATCCGATGTCGCCGCTTTCTAAATTATTGTGGATGAAAGAGGAAGAGCCAGAATTATATAGGAGCGCTTATAAATTTATTTCCATTAAAGAATATGTTATTTATCAATTATTTTCACGCTACGTAGTGGATTATTCAATTGCATCTGCTACTGGGTTATTTAATTTAGAAACATTAAACTGGGATGAAGATGTTTTAACGATGTTACATATGTCACCAGAACAATTATCAACACCTGTGCCAACTACATATATTTTATCGGGTATGAAACCTGAATTAGCACAGAAGATGGGCATTCGTGAAGATACGCCAGTTGTTATTGGTGCAAGTGATGGTGTTCTTGCGAATGTAGGCGTTGGGGCAATATCGCCTGGCTCAGCTGCAATTACAATTGGTACAAGTGGTGCAGTTCGAACAATTTCATCAAGTGTTAATACAGATGAAAAAGGAAGAACGTTTTGTTATGCATTAACAGACGAGCACTGGGTGATTGGCGGACCAACGAATAACGGCGGAATATTACTGAGATGGTTACGTGATGAATTTGGTAGCCCGGAACAAGAAGTTGCAAGGAAGCTTGGCATTGATCCGTATGATTTATTAATTAAGTATGCGGAAAGTGTACCAGCTGGAGCGGGTGGATTGCTATTTTTACCGTTTCTATCTGGAGAACGTGCACCTTACTGGAATGCAAATGCTCGTGGTACATTCTTTGGAATAAACCTTCAGCATAAACGAGAACATTTTATACGTGCAGTCATGGAAGGTGTTTGTATGAGCGTATATTCTGTTGCACTCGCAATCAGGGATTGTACAGGGCCACTTACTGAAATACGCGTTTCAGGAGGTTTTGCGAAATCTGCATTTTGGAGACAAATGTTATCCGATATGATGGGAAAAGAATTGCTTGTTCCTGAAAGTCATGAAGCATCTGCGCTTGGGGCAGCGGCAGTTGCTTTATATGCTGTAGGAAAAATTGATTCTCTTGAAGAGGTAAAGGATTGGATTGATATTGTTCATCATCATGTACCGAATAAAGAAAATACGGCTATATATTTAGAAATGTTTTATATGTATGAACGACTTTACAATCGCTTGAAAGAAGAATTTGATTGTATAGCTGCTTTCCAACGTAAACAATAGGGGGATTGGGAGAAATGGTAGTTGGAATCGTACTAGCGGCAGTTGTCATACTACTTTTACTTATTACGGTAGTAAAATGGCATCCGTTTGTCGCGTTAATATTAACAGCAATTGGTGTAGGGCTAGCAATGGGAATGCCATTGATTGGAACTTCACCAAAAGATCCAGGGATTATCGATTCTATTAAACTAGGGCTTGGTAATACGTTAGGGTTTTTAGCGATAGTTTTAGCATTAGGAACGATGCTTGGAAAAATGATGGCCGAATCTGGCGGTGCTGAACGAATTGCTACCACATTAATAGATCGTTTTGGGAAGAAACGTGTTCACTGGGCGATGATGTTCGTTGCATTTTTAGTAGGGATTCCAGTATTTTTCCAAGTTGGATTTGTACTACTAATTCCATTAGTATTTACAATTGCGTTAGAAACAGGGGTATCGCTTATTACAATTGGTATTCCACTAGTAGCAGGACTATCTGTTGTACACGGACTCGTTCCACCGCATCCGGCAGCGATGGCAGCGGTAGGTATTTTTAAAGCAGATGTAGGGAAAACAATTTTATATGCATTAATTGTCGGACTTCCAACTGCAATCATTTCAGGTCCGCTTTACGGGAAATGGATCGGTGCTCGTATACATAAAGAAGTACCATTAGATATAGCGGAGCAATTTATTGAAAGAGATAAGAAGAAGGAACTTCCTAGTTTCGGAAATACATTGTTTACTATTTTACTTCCAGTATTTCTTATGCTAGGTGCATCGATTGCGGAAGTAGGGCTAAGCAAAACAAGTCAACTTGCACAAGTATTGCACTTCATTGGAGATCCAATAGTCGCGTTATTAATTGCAACGATATATTCTTTCTTTAGTCTTGGTTATGCAAAAGGTTTCTCAAAAGATAAAGTATTACAATTTACAAATGATTGTTTAGGGCCAATTGCGAACATACTGTTAGTTATTGGTGCAGGCGGTGCGTTTAATAAAGTATTATTAGATTCTGGAATTGGAACGACAATCGCAGAAATGGCGAAAGAATCTCATATTTCACCGATATTATTAGGTTGGGGAATTGCGGCACTTATCCGAATTGCGACTGGATCTGCTACAGTTTCTATGATGACAGCAACTGGAATTGTAGCACCGATTGCAGCAAGTACACCAGGTGTAAATGTTGAACTACTAGCACTTGCAACAGGTGCAGGTTCATTAATTTTATCACATGTAAATGATTCTGGGTTTTGGATGATTAAAGAGTATTTCGGAATGACTGTGAAAGAAACATTATTAACATGGACTGCAATGGAGACAATATTATCTGTTGTAGCACTTGGGCTAATTTCATTATTAAATATATTTGTATAGAATGGGAGATTGATTAATATGAAACTAGGTTTAATTGGATTAGGAAAAATGGGATTCCCATTAGCAGAACATTTATATGAAGACAATCATGAAGTAGTTGTATATGACGTTAATAAAGAACTTGTTGAAAAAGCAGGGGCTTTAGGGATTACTGCTCGTCATACATTAAAAGAAATGATTGCTGAACTAGAAGCTCCTCGTAAAATTTGGGTAATGGTACCTGCGGGAGAAGTTGTTGAATCGGTACTAAAAGATGTATATCCATTATTAGAAGAAGGCGATATCGTTATTGAAGGCGGAAATTCATTCTATAAAGATACGTTACGCCGTGCTGAAGAAGCGGAAAGCTTTGGTTTACATTACGTAGATATCGGTACATCAGGCGGTGTAGAAGGAGCTAGATACGGTGCTTGCTTAATGGTTGGTGGAGAAAAAGAAATTTACGATCAATTAGAACCTTTATTTAAAGATTTAGCAGTAGAGAATGGGTATTCGTATGCTGGTCGCGTCGGAAGTGGTCATTTCTTAAAAATGGTTCATAACGGTATTGAATACGGTATGATGCAAGCAATCGCTGAAGGCTTTGAAGTGTTAGATAAAAGTGATTTTGATTTCAATTATGAAGATGTTGCAAAAGTATGGGCAAACGGATCGGTTATCCGCGGTTGGTTAATGGACTTAACTGAAAAGGCATTTGCAGATGATCCAAAACTAGATGGCATAAAAGGTGTGATGAACTCTTCAGGAGAAGGGAAATGGACTGTGGAAACGGCACTTGAACTTCAAGCGGCAGCGCCGGTAATTGCAATGTCATTATTTATGCGCTACCGTTCTCAAGAAGATGATACATTCCACGGAAAAGTAGTTTCAGCTCTTCGTAATCAGTTCGGTGGACATGAAGTTGTGAAAAAATAGGAAATGATTTTTGAAAGAAACTTGTGCAAAGGCGCAAGTTTCTTTTTTATAGTGTAAGAAATTTCTAAATTGAAAATACCAATCAATCATTATTTATTTGTACTGGATGTATCAAATATATAGTGAAGCATGAAAGATGTCCCAACATAAAAATAAGAATAAATAAAATGAAATTTTCATAAATAGTAAAAGGATGATTATGTCATCAATGTAGCTATGAAGTGGTGTTACATATGAAAAGAGCGTGTTAATAAAATATGAGGTGGTTAAATGGGAAATGAGCAAGTGAAGAATGCAGGGAAAGAAAAAAAGTTATGTCTTTGTATGATTGTTAAAAACGAGTCTAGAATTATGGAAAGATGTTTAAATGCTACAAAATCAATTGTAGACTTTGTTTCTATTTGTGATACGGGATCAACTGATCATACACCCGAAATTATTGAAAATTGGTGTAAAGAAAATGAAATCCCAGGAACAGTTCATCATGAACCATTTAAAAACTTTGGTTATAACAGAAGTTTAGCTGTTTCATTGGCACAAAAAACATATCCAGAAGCAGATTATTTATTAATATTAGATGCAGATATGATATTAGAAGTTAATCCTGAGTTTGATAAGACTAGTTTAACGGAAGACCATTATCTTACATTGCAATATGATATTCATATTAAGTATTGGCTTACACGCCTTTTGAAAGCTTCTTTACCATGGAAATCTGTCGGTGTTACTCATGAGTATTGGGATATAGATCGTTCCAAAGTTGGTGCGAATTACAATACGAGAGTAGCAAGGTTAGAGACGCTTGTCGTTAACGACCCTGGTGATGGTGGTAGTAAAGCTGATAAATTTGAGAGAGATGAGAGATTATTGTTAGAAGGGATTAATGATCCAGAAACAACGCCTGATTTGCATATAAGATATTTATTTTATTTAGCCCAAACTTATTTTCATTTAAGTCAATTTGAAGATTCGATTAAATGGTACAAAAAAAGAGTGGAAGCAGGGGGATGGGTTGAAGAAGTTTTCTATTCGTTATTGCGAATAGGATTTTGTTATGAACAATTAGCAAACCGTTCGGCAAATCAGCAACATGAAGTAACAGAAGCGGAAGAAAAAGAAACTATGAAGAAGCAAGAAGAACAATATACAGCATTAGCAATTCTTTATTTTCAAAAAGCGTGGGAATACCGACCAACTAGAGCTGAACCATTATACCAACTTGCAAGAATGTATCGATTAAAATCTCAAAATAATATTGCTTTGATGTATGCCTTGCAAGGGAAGGAAGTTCCTTTTCCGAATAATGATCTTCTATTTGTAGATTACCATGTGTATGATTACTTATTTGACTATGAGATTTCTATAAGTGCTTTTTATATACCGCATAAAAAACATTTAGGTGCAGTGTCACAAAAATTTTTGGAATCGAAAAAAGAAGAGTTACCGTTGCATATAGCAAATATGGTAGAAAGTAATGCGAAATTTTATTAAATACAATTTCGGTTAAAGGAGTAGTGGAGTAATAATGGAATTAATACGATGGGCGCTAGAACTAGGAGAATCTGTGCATGGAAATACGTATGAAGAATTGATGCCACTACTAGATTATTATTATGATCGTGATCATTTAAAAGCGTATTGTATTGCAAATCTGCTTTTAGACATGGACGTAGCAGATGAGCATCGGCAAAGGATTGAATTAAGAAGGTGCATTGCTGCTTATTATGCTGGATTATATAAAGTAGCAAAAAAACATGCAAATGAGCTTTTACTTAAATATCCGGATGTGGATTTGTATAAAAATAATTTAAGGCTAATGGAAGCTTATTTGAATAAAGAATATGATTATTGTCTTTTTATATGCCCAAAGACGTATGGTAGTTTCATAGATGTCGCGCGAGCTTTGAAATGGCGATTGGAGCAGGAGGGAAATACAGCAATTATTTCAGAAACAATACTAGAAAATGTGAAAAATACAATTGTTTTTGGAGCGCATACATATGCACATAACCCGAATCTACTTCCGAAAAATGCAATTATTTATAATTTAGAACAGCTATATGAAGGAAGCCCTTATGCGCACCCCCTTTATTTAATGTTATTAAAAGATAAGGAAATTTGGGATTATAGTAAACAAAATATAGCATGGTTAAAACAAAAAGGTGTAGGAAAAGAAATAAGACATATAGGAATGAACTATGCCCCAACTTTGGAAATAAAAAAAGATGCATTTGAAGATGAGGTAACTGAAGACATCGATATACTGTTTATAGGTGCTCTTAATCCGAGGCGGCAAGCTATTTTAGATCAATTAAAAGCAGTTGCCCCCAATTTAAATATTGTTTTTAAAAATAATGCGTGGGGAATTGTTAGAAATGAGTTGATCGCTAGGTCTAAAATTATATTAAATATTCATTTTTACTTATCAGGAATTCTTGAAACACCTCGAGTTTCTTATGCGGTGGCAAATAAGAAATTTATTATTTCGGAAAATAGTAATCCAGAGGACGAGATAGAGTGGCCAGGAATTGTGTTTACTCCATACGAAAAAATAATAGAAAATATTATGAAATATGTAGCTTTACCAGAAGAGCGTATTAAATTAGCAGAAAAAGCGTATAACCATTTTGAAGCGAAAGGAAACATTGGCATACTGTGTCATAAAGAGGAGGAAAAGTAATTGTGAAGAACTCATACTTTCGTATGAGTTCTTTTTTTCGTCTATCATACTATTTTATCAAGCTAGTTCCCTCTTTATATTGTGTTTTGTATAGAAATTTCTGATAATATATAAGTATAACTGAAAAACAAAGGAGAGAAATAATTATGAAACTAGTCGTTATTAACGGTACTCCAAGAAAATTCGGTAGAACTCGTGTGGTGGCGAAATATATTGCTGATCAATTTGAAGGGGAGTTATACGATTTATCAGTAGAGGAACTGCCTTTATATAACGGGGAAGAATCACAACGTGAATTAGAAGCGGTAAAAAAATTAAAGGCATTAGTGAAAACTGCAGACGGTGTAGTACTATGTACACCTGAATATCATAATGCAATGAGTGGGGCGTTGAAAAATTCGTTAGATTACTTAAGCAGTAGTGAATTTGTTCATAAACCTGTCGCATTACTTGCAGTTGCTGGAGGCGGTAAAGGTGGCATTAACGCATTAAACAATATGCGTATTGTTGCTAGAGGGGTGTACGCAAATGCAATCCCAAAACAAGTTGTGCTTGATGGACTTCATGTACAAGACGGTGAACTTGGAGAAGATGCAAAACCATTAATTCATGATTTAGTTAAAGAATTAAAAGCATATATGAGCGTATATAAAGAGGTGAAAAAACAACTAGGAGTTGAGTGATATGTCATCTCTGTATAAAGATTCACGCTTGTATTTCATTCTAGGGGCCAATAGTCTATCAGCTATTGGCTCCGGTATTGTTATGATAACGATTCCGTGGTTGTTAATTAAAGAGAATGGAGGAGAGACAACGTTTGGTTATGTCTCCATCATCGCAACTCTTATTATGTTTTTATTAACACCGTTTATCGGGCAGAGTATTGATCGTTTTTCAAGAAAATCTTTATTATTATGTAATGAAGGTATTGGGATAGTCATTATAGGGATGATGGCTATATGGGGATTTACTGGGCAACCTTATCATTCTATTCACTATATTCTTATATATATAGCAGGGTCATTTTACTATTTATTATTTTATCCTACAATATTTGCGTTTAACCAAGAGATATTTCAAGCAGAACATTATAAAAATTTAAGTGGAACAATGGAAATACAAGGACAGTTAACTCAAGTTATTTCAGGAGCGGCTGCTAGCTTCCTTATTGAAATCATTTCTTTAAAATGGATTTTGTTAGTAGATATGTTAACTTTTGCAGGAGCATTTTTCCTTTTCTTATGTATACCGTACGTAAAGAAAAAGGAAGTAAAAAGGAAAGTAACATTTAAGAAGCAATTGTTCGAAGGGATTCACTTTATGCAAAAGCGTCCGAAGTTCTTTTGGTTTTTACTGGCGACTTATATGCCGTTTATCGGTGTCATGATGGCAAATTATTTAATCCCGGTATATATTTCAGATCTATTAAAAGCCAGTGCCTCAGTATACGCAATAGAAGGTATGATGTACGGCGTCGGAGCGGTTCTTGCGGGAATAGGTATTCCAATTATGATGAAATATATAAAGATAGAAGTTTCAATCGTCATGACGATGCTCATTTATGTAATTTCAATTACCGCAATGATTATTGAACCTTCCGTAATGTTGTTATATGGACTTGCAATTTTTCATGCAATTGGCAATGCAGGTACAAGAGTGGCAAGAAATGTATTGATGATGGAGGAAATTCCAAACGAAGTAATGGGACGTGTAGACAGCTTATTTCGATTAATTGGTACAGGAATACGAATTGTATTATTAATGCTGTTTACAGCTGGTGTATCTAAAACTGGGGTAATGCTCCCTTTTTACGTATTAAGCTGCATATTGATTTTTTCATTAGGAATCGCAATTTATTATGTACTTTCACAACGTAAAGTAGGGACGAACGTTTCAAATAAATCAATCGTATAAAGTGAAACTTTATACCGTGGGGGTTCTGTTCACCCCTCACCAATCGGGCTTTTACGGGCAGCCCGAATCCCACCTAACTTCTTTGCTTTCGCTGAATTTTGAGTTGGGGGTCTTACTGCCCAGCAAATAGCGGGATAAAAAATACTTCTGCCTCCCTATCTTTTTCTATATAATAAAAAGAAAGGGAGTGCAAACTTATTTATGAACAAATGGATATTGCTTATAATCTTATTACTACCGCCACTATACATTCTTTATATGACGTTTCGAATGAAGAAAGTTGCTCGTGAAAAATTGAGTAATCACTCTCCATACGTTCTTATATTAGGCGCAAAGTTATTTGGAGATAGACCGTCTTTATCTCTTCAAAACCGTTTGGATGTAGCGTTGGAATATTTATATTCCCATCCTGAAGCGAAAGTAATTGTTTCAGGTGGTCAAGGGGAAGATGAAGATATACCGGAAGCTCATAGTATGAGAAACTATTTAATGGTACATGGTATAGATGAGAATCGTATTTTAATAGAAGATCAATCTACAAATACGTATGAGAATGTAAAGTTTAGTATGGATTTATATGATGTGAAACATGCGGTAGTTGTAAGTAATACGTATCATTTATATAGAACGAAAATAATCGCAAAGCGTTTAGGCATGAAGATGGAGGCACTAGCTGCTGAAACACCAATGCGCTCTAAGAAAAAAATGTATGTACGTGAATATGCTGCAATAATGAAAACAATATTGTTCGACCGTTAGAGCTCAAATGTGGGCTCTTTTTTAATTATAAAGCGTATCATTTGAAATGAATGCCGTATTCCATCAAAATAAAGGAAACAACATTAAAGGAGCTGTATTTGTGATTCAATTTAATCATGTGTCAAAAGCGTATGAAGATGGCACGAAAGCAGTGGATTCATTGCATTTAGAAATTAATAAGGGAGAATTTTTTGTTCTCATTGGTCCGAGTGGTTGCGGGAAAACAACGACAATGAAAATGATTAACCGTTTAATTGAAACGACTGAAGGATCTATTTTAATCGATGGAAAAGATATTCAACAATATAATATTAATGAATTGCGTTGGAATATAGGATACGTATTGCAGCAAATCGCTTTGTTTCCGCATATGACAATTGCAGAAAACATTGCAGTTGTTCCTGAAATGAGAAAATGGAGCAAAGAAAAAATAAAAGCTCGTGTCGATGAGTTGCTACAGATGGTCGGGCTAGATCCAGACGTATATCGCGATCGTATGCCTGATGAATTGTCAGGAGGACAAAAGCAGCGCGTTGGTGTCGTAAGGGCATTAGCCGCAAACCCGAAAATCGTTCTTATGGATGAACCGTTTAGTGCGTTAGATCCATTAAGTAGGGAACAGCTTCAGAAGGATATCGTACAATTGCAAAAAAAGATTCAAAAAACAATTGTGTTCGTAACACATGATATGCAAGAAGCGTTATCGCTTGGAGATCGTATTTGTATTATGAAAGAAGGAAAAGTTGTTCAATTAGATACACCAGAAGGTATTATACATAATCCGAAAAATGAGTTTGTAGAGGAGTTCATTGGAAATCGTGGACGACCTTGGTATGAGGGGAAAAGTATAGAAGATGTATTACCACTTGATAAAAGTATGCGGATAGAAGGGGATGCACTATCATTGCATTCTTCTTTACAAGAAGCATTAATTCGTGTACGAGCTGACGAAGTCGTTCCAGTTGAAGAAAATGGTCAATATGTTGGAGCTTTAACAAGTCGTCATATTGTTAATTACATTGTTGAACAAATGAAGGAAAGAGGCTAAACAGTGACTGATTTTATACAAACGTTCCAAGAGCGAAAAATAGAATTACTAACTGCATTAAGTGAGCATTTACAAATATCGCTTATTTCACTATTTTTTGCAGTAATTATTGCGGTGCCACTTGGCATTTTATTAACGAGAAAACAACGAATGGCTGAATTTATAATAGGAACTTCTGCAGTTATGCAGACTGTCCCATCACTGGCATTACTCGGACTTTTAATTCCGTTAGTAGGAATTGGAAAACTTCCTGCCATTATTGCATTAGTTGTGTATGCACTATTACCTATTTTACGAAACACATATACAGGAATAAGGGAGTTAGATGAATCTTTAATCGAGGCAGCGAGAGCTATGGGGATGAATAGCTGGAGAAGACTGTGGAAGGTAGAACTTCCTCTTGCTTTACCAATTATTATGGCCGGTATTCGTACGGCGATGGTATTAATTGTTGGAACAGCTACATTAGCAGCTCTTATAGGTGCTGGTGGGCTCGGAAAACTCATATTACTTGGTATCGATCGAAATGATCATGCGCTTATCATTTTAGGGGCCGTACCAGCCGCGTTACTCGCTTTATTTTTTGATGTAGTACTTAGAGTGCTTGAGAGTCCAAAACGCTCCTCTAAGCGTATTATATTGACGATATGTATTACTTGTATAATGATTGCTTCTCCCTTTCTTTGGAACACACAAAAGAAAGATATTGTTATTGCCGGCAAACTTGGATCAGAACCTGAAATTTTAATTCAAATGTATAAGCAACTTATCGAACAAGATACCGATTTACACGTAGAATTAAAACCAGGTCTTGGAAAAACAGCATTTGTATTTGAAGCATTGAAATCAGGAGAAGTAGATATATACCCTGAATTTTCAGGAACAGCTTTATCTACTTTCGTGAAAGAAGAGCCAAAAAGTACAAATCGGGATGAAGTATATGAGCAGGCTCGCATTGGAATGGAAAAGAAATATAATATGGTTATGTTGAAGCCGATGGAGTATAACAATACATATGCACTAGCAATGCCGAAAAAAATAGCAGATCAAAATAATATAAATACAATTTCTGATTTAGGAAAAATGGCACAGGATGCCAAAGTAGGATTCACATTAGAATTTGCTGATCGTGAAGACGGTTATAAAGGAATGCAAAAATTATATAACTATAAGTTTTTAAATGTGAAAACGATGGAACCGAAACTACGTTATAGTGCAATTCAATCAGGGGATGTTAACGTAATCGATGCATATTCAACTGATAGTGAACTTGAGCAGTATGGACTGAAAGTGCTACAAGATGATAAAGGGTTATTCCCACCGTACCAAGGTGCACCATTATTAAGAAAAGAGACGTTACAGAAATATCCTGAACTTGAAAAAGTATTAAATACATTATCTGGGAAGATTACAGATGAAGAAATGCGAAAAATGAATTATGAAGTAAATGTGAATGGAAAAAGTAGTGAAGAAGTTGCGAAACAATTTTTACAAAAAGAGAATTTACTTCGTTAATTTTACAAGAAATATACAAATTTATATGTATGAAATGACCGTTCATTACAAAATGAACGGTTTTTTTGTGCATACTTATACATTTTTTCAAAAAAGTATTCCATTTTTCTTCATTTTCTTTTAGAATAAGTAATGTTTTCCTGAAAAAATATAAGAGAAACGTCTATTAGAGAAAAAGGTGACTTTAATAGTTGAACGAACATAACACCTAGAATGACAGATGGGGTGGTACAAATAGAAAAGAAGTTAGGTTTTTTTCCATTAATTGCATTAGTAGTCGGAACGATGGTTGGTGGCGGTGTTTTTAGTTTACCGCATGATTTAGCAGTAGGAGCGAATAGCGGCTCTATAATAATTGGTTGGTGTATTACAGCGATGGGAATGATTCCACTCGCGCTCGTATATCAAACGTTAGCAAGACAAAAACCGGAGCTTGAGGGCGGAATTTATAGTTATGCACGTGCTGGTTTCGGAGAATATATCGGATTTAACAGTGCTTGGGGATATTGGCTAGCAGGAATTTTAGGAAACGTTGCAACAATCATGTTACTGTTTAGTACATTAGGTTATTTCTTCCCCATTTTTAAAGGTGGAAATAATGTTGCGTCTATTGTTGGAGCGTCACTTTTATTATGGACACTTCATTTTCTAATTTTATTTGGAATTCGTGAAGCATCTATTATGAATGTTATTGCAACGATAGGGAAATTAGTTCCAATCGTATTATTTATTGTTGTAATGGTAACAGCATTTCGCTGGGATACGTTTACACATGATTTTTGGGGAGAAGGAACTATATCAGTTTCCTCTATACTTGGTCAAGTGAAAAATACAATGCTTGTAACTCTTTGGGTTTTCATTGGGGTTGAAGGAGCGGTTGTATTATCTGGTAGAGCGAAAAATAGCCGAGATGTTGGTAAAGCGACAGTACTTGGACTTATTTTAGTAATGTCTATTTATATTTTAATTTCTGTCTTGTCTATGGGAGCGATGACAAGAGGAGAGCTTTCCGTGTTAGAAACCCCATCAATGGGACATGTATTAGAACATGTTGTTGGGACATGGGGCGCAGTTGCGATTAACATTGGGTTAGTTGCTTCACTTGTAGGTACATTAATAGGCTGGTTTTTACTTGTTTCTGAAATTTCCCACGTAGCAGGAAAAGATGGCGTGTTTCCGAAAGTCTTTACGAAAACAAATAAAAAACAAACGCCACATATGGCATTATGGATTTCAAATTGCGTTGCCCAAATTATATTTATAATCGTTCTGTTTTCAGAATCAACATATCAAATTATGTATTTCATAGCTTCAACATCAATTTTAGTACCATATTTATTATCAGCGTTATTCCAATTCAAATTAGTTATTACAAACGAACTAAAAGATGCAAAAGTAAAAAACGGCTCGTTAGCTTTAATTGCTTCTATTTATTCTGTATGGCTTCTATATGCAGCAGGTTTGAAAAATTTATTACTTGTTTCAATCGTGTATGGAATCGGGATTATTGTTTACATGTATGCAAGAAAAGAAAAAGGAAATCGTTGTTTTAAAGGTATTGAGAGATATGTAATGTGGGCAATTGTTATCGCAGCTATCACATCACTTTATATGCTATTAACTGGAAATATAAAAATGTAAAAGTCCTTTTAAATAAAGGGCTTTTTTCTTTGTCTAGAGAATATTTAATACATAAGATATTCAGGAGGGATGAAAATGGAAGAAAAAAAACAGTTAACCAGAATTGTTGATTTAGCGAGTGAAGTAAGGAAAGTATTAGTGCAAGAATCCTTTTTTAATCATCATCCTGAACTACGAGGAGTGATTGAAAATTTAGCGAGTGCTGTAGAGAATTTGGCGGAATTACAGCAAAATACAGATGAAAACGCTGAAGATCGATTACGATATGTACTTGCTAAAATGAAAATTGCTCATAATGCCATTTTACAAGAGAAAAAAGCATTTCCATCTCATTAATATACGTTTTTATTTTGAACCTGGCGGATAACGTCAGGTTTTTTGTTTCTAGTTTTTCATTTCTTTCATACACTAAGAATAGTATGAAAAAAAGAAGGTGACGAAGGTGAAATTACATAAAGCTCTTCAGCCAAGTTTTATAAAAAGAATGTACTATATGAGGTTTATCGGAAAGTTTACAAAAGCAGAGAGAGAGAAGAATGGAGAGAATTTTTTTGTGCAATGCCTATCGCCAATACCATTCACGTTACAAGAGCAATTAAAAAATGAACCATACGTATTTGAAGGTTTATGTAGCAATAAAAAGAATGAAAAAGTCTTTTCGGAATTAAAGAAAAGAAAATTAGAAAAGCAATTGGTTATGTTTCGTCTCTATTATGAAAGAGGACATATATACGTGGAGTTAATTTGTGCGGAAGAACCACGAGAAATGGCCAATGGCTATAAAATGATTCCAGTACCTAAAGTTTCCGAATACAAAAAAGGAGAGTCTTTAGAAAGAAAACTTGGAAATGGCTATTTGTCATTTCTAATGCCAAAATATCCGAAAGACTTTGAGCCTCCCGAATTATTGTGGCACGATGGAAGGTTATATGGAAATATATCTTTAAAGTCATCATCAATTAGTTCAATCGCCTATTTTGAACAGCAGCGGGAATGTAAGTATATAGACTTAAATGACTGGATGAAGTATGTGGAAATAGCGGTAGAAGATCAATTGTATTTTGTAAGCAATCACATGTATGAGCAATTAAAAAAACGAATGACTGAAGAAGGTAAGCATGTAGAAGTAGAGGAAATAAAAGTGCACAAGGATGAATGGGAATGGGATGAGCGTGAATCCGTCTTTTTACAGTATGTAAAAAGTTTTGTACGTAATAAAGGGCTATATTTGGATGAAACGGACATTTATAATTTCCATATAAGTGCGAAAACAAATATGTTGACGATTCTAGGTGGTATACCAGGCGCTGGGAAATCCCGATTTGTGCAAGCTTATGCAGAAGCACTTGGATTACAGTATGGGGAAGAATTGGTTTGGATTCCGATTTCACCATCGTATCAAGAACCACATGATTTACTTGGTTACCTTCACCCAAATGGTACTTTTATTGAAAGTGAAACAAAATTAGTTAGGGCGTTAATGAAGGCAAAAGAAAATCAAAATCAACTATATATAATCGTTTTTGATGAAATGAATATGTCGCATATTGAGCATTGGTTTACTCCATTTCTATCTGTTCTTCAACTTGAAAAGCAAAACCGTATTCTAAATTTGTATGAAGGTGTACAAGAAAAAGAAAATCCAATTCCATCAACAATTGAAATTGGTGAAAATATTATATTTGTAGGTACAGTAAATTTTGATGAAACAACGAAAGAACTCTCAGATCGATTATTAGATCGGACGAATTTAATAACGTTACAAAAGATTCCGTTTTGTGAGATGTGTATGGAACAAGAGAAAATTGTATTACAACCACCTCTGAAAGTAACTGCAGGAGAATTTCGTATAAGCTGGGTCAGGAATAAAGCGATGATTGAGGTGTTTTCTGAAGAAGAGTTAGAACTATTAGATAAGTTACATGTTGTATTGTCATCACATGATATGTCAAAGGGAATTTCATTTCGATGTGCAAACGCAATCGCTACTTACTTGCAAAATATACCGTTCCAAAATAATCATTCCTATATGATCAGTAGAGAAGAGGGATTTGATTTACAAATCAAGCAACGTGTATTGACGAAAATAAGAGGGACTGAAATGATGGTTGGGTCTTTACTTTCTGAAGACGTAAAAAGGGGGGCAACATTACTACCTCTTTTGCAATCGCCACTTGCAAACAGAGTATCTACATTTGAACACTCTTTAGCATATATAAGAGAAAAGCGTAGAGAACTGGAGCTGTATGGCTATGCAAAATGAAGGGCGATATGAAACAGAAATCGTTGATACGAAAGAAACGCTCCCTTTTGTATTAAAGTTAATCATTGGAACTGAGGCAAAAGGGGAATATATTTTATTAAATCGTCTTTGTACATCTACTACAGAATTAGTTCAATGTATTTATAAAGTACAAGAATTAAAACCAATTAGATTGCATTACCATTATGAAAGTCCAATGAATATTACTTTTATATGGAATAAAGTATATGAGGGACAGAAAAATATAAAAGAGTCAAAATATGAAATAAATGAAAAAAAACAAAAGGTATTAATATATGAACATGGAAAAACGGAATTCTTTTATCCATGGCGTTGTGGATTATATCATTTTGAAGTGAATATAGAAGATAGAACGTATTATGGCGCATTTCAAATCGTTCCCAAAAATTTTTTTGATGATCAATTTGAAATGATTCAAAACTATGTAAAGTCAATTTTGAATGAGTTGATTTTAGATAGAGGTTATTATAAAAAGACTTTCTCTGCACTTAGTGATATTGAAGATTCTTCTTATTTAGTGTTACTTAGAAAGTTGCCGCAAAAAATGAAAAAGATAAAGCAAATTTTCAAGAAAATAGAATCGAGTTCAAAATTTATACATGAATATAAATGGGAAGAAAAGGAGCGGAAAGCGACGAGAAAAGGAGCCATAGTGGCGGAAAGAAAACCGTATGCAAAATATTATAATCGTAAGTTGATAGAACAAAAAAATAGTAAGGAAAATGCATTTCTTAAATTTAAAGCGATGCAATTTTATCTCTATTTACTTGAAGCGGAAAGTTTTTTGCGCCAAACAATTGAAATATTAGAAAGAGCAAAAAGGAAGAAATCAGAAGAATTTCAAGCTGTAAAAACGATTATACAAACAATTGAGCGTAATGGATCAGTGACCGATAGAGAGAAACAAAAATATAAAAATATACATTTACTAAAAGAGGCGGATTTGCGAAAAAGCTCTATGAAGATACAAGAATATAAAATATTAGCGCATTTTGTACATGAAAGTGTACAATACTTTCAAACTTTAATGCATTCTCCATTTTGGAGAGAAGTTTCCGAAACTGGTAACATGCACTCACATAATTTACCGATACCACATCAACAACTACTACAGCATTTAGATTTACTTCCACAATATACAGAACAATCTCCATCTTTATTATTTGTTTATAAACCAACATTTTTAGTGTATGAATATTACGCTTTTTTTATCGTTATTTCCATGTTAGAGCAAATTGGTTTTGAGGCTAGAAATTCCATTCGTGAACAAATTCAAGAACATTTTTATGTAGATGGATTACAGGATGGAACGACAGTAGTTTTACAACGAGATGATATTAGAGTACAAGTCGCATTTAATGATTTAATTGAAACTCATCCTCTTATTGCATTAAGTAAAGGGAGTAATTTTTATAATGGAGAAGATACGAAGAAGCCAGACATTCGCTTAGACTGTTATGTAAAGGAAGAAGGGAAATACGTATATCAATCTTCTATTATTATCGAAGTGAAGTATAGCCCCATGTACAATATTTTTCAGCACGTTGGAAATACGAAGGCAACTGAGCAAATGTATAAGTACTGGTCTATAAAATATGTAGAAGAACAGGATGGAAAGAGAGTCTATTATCGAAGGGCCATTTATGAAGTTATTTGTGTATATCCAGGAAGTCATATGCATAGTAAAAAAATTGAGTCTGGATGTGGTGTGTTCTTGCAATTATATCCATATAAAACGAAACAAGGGGAAGAGAAATTAGCCGGAAAACATGGAATGGTACAAATTTTTGAGAAGTGGTTAAAAAGCATGAAGAAGTAAAAAAATCCTTTTTTATAAAGGATTTTTTTAGATTAAGAAGAAATATATGCTGTATGGAAGGCAGCTTTATACGATTTGAATTTGAAAGTAATATAAATATATTGTTAGAAGAACGGTACATGAGGGATAAAAGACAATTAAGATGGAATTTAATTCATTTTGCAGAATATAATAAGTCATAAATATTTTTAGTTGCATACGAAGATTTGTTCTTATATGATAGATAGTGAAAGCGTTATCAAAAACAGAGCGGCGATGGGAAAGGCGGGTAAATATGTTCCAGCGTGTTCAAACAAAAGAAGAACATTTTTGGTTCGAGCAACTATGGGGAGATTTTTGTGAAGAAAGAAACTTAATGTTCGTAGAACGTAATTTAAATCCATCACGATTTTTATTAATAGAAGATGAACATCATATTGGTACAGTAGAATGTATTAAGTATACGGAACCAGAGCAATCGAATTCTGAGTTTTTCTATCCGTTTTCTAAAAATGATTTAGTGAAAGATTTGAAAAATGTGTATGAAATAGGCAAGTTAAGTATTGCGAAAACGTCTCGTGGGAGAGGACACTTCAAAAGACTAACAGCTATTTTATTTATGCATGCATTAGAAACGAAAGCAGAATGGTATATTGCAGCAGTGACAAAAAGAATGTATATGTATTTATTAACACTCGGTTTCCCAATTGAACCGGTAGATAAGCCATTTCAGTTTCATGATACTTTACAAGGTGTACCAGTGCGAATTCATGCCCGAAAAGGGGCTACGCATTTGTATTCTTTAAAAGAATTTCGAGATGTGATTCAAGGGAATGCTCATGCACAGGCATTAATCGCAGAATACAGTAAAAATATTATGTTAACAAAATAAAGCGAAATGAATATATATAATAAAGAGAATGCTATTTTAATATGAAGTCTTTCTTCATGAAAAAAGACCCTTATTATTTTAATAAGGGTCTAAAAATTATAATCCAAATATACTAAAAATCATTTTGCGGCGCTTCGGCTTCTTTTCTCGTTCATATGTTGGTTTTGAATCGGGAGTAATATATATTGGTTCTTCTTTCTTGAGGGAAGCTTCTAGCTTTTGAATCCGCTCTAACATTTCCTCCATTTCACGGCGATGTTGTAAAAGTTGGTACGTAACAACATCATTTGCCTTATCTTGCATTTGTTCTTCCATTCGATCTAGCCTTCTCGTAATAGTGTTTAATTGAGCTGCTAATTGCTCAAATTCATGTGATGATTTGTTTTGAACAATTGTATTTACTTGAGTTTTTAATTCTTCAACATCATTTGATGATGTTTTTTGAGTAGGGTGAGAGTTTTGAGACTGCTCTATTTGTAAAAGATGGAATTCTAACATTTGATCTAAATCTTCTTGTGTGAAAATAAAGTGACCATATTTATTTTTTTCTATCGTAAGATTTAATTGTTGTGCAATCCGGACAACAGCCTTTGGGCTAACACCTAATTTTTTTGCGATAAATGGTGTTTTATATTCCAAAATAATCCCTCCTATATATATCCTGTTGAATGATTTCGATCTATGAAGGAAGTTCCCTTCTAGTGTGACAAAAGAAGTGTGGAATCGGCAAAGAAAGTGTTTTTTCACGAAATGAAGCTGTGAAGAATATATCGTTTATATAAAATGTTTTATCTTAAGATTTAGAACTATTTGACTAAGGGAAATGAATTAGATTATCATAATGATAAATATCTTTTTTATGTATGCATATAATATATAAAAAGGTGGTTGCTAATGTAGAATTTTGTTAGAGTATTAGAATGCTTACTTCACTTGAATAAAATTAAGTAGGAGGTGGCTTCCTTGCTTACAATGTAAGTAAGGAGAAGTATTTGGACATATATAGTATAAGTATAGTGATTGTTTTAATTGCCTTAACGGCATTTTTCGTTGCAGCAGAATTTGCAATTGTTAAAGTGCGAAGTTCACGAATTGACTATTTAATTGCAGAAGGAAATAATCGCGCAACATCTGTCAAAACAGTCATTACAAACTTAGACGAATATTTATCTGCTTGTCAGCTAGGAATAACAGTTACAGCTCTGGGGATTGGGTGGTTTGGTAAACCGGCGTTAAAGCAAATGTTTGACACGCTTTTTGCAAATTTGAACATTTCTACTCAACTAGCAGACATGTTTGCTGTAATTTTAGTGTTTTTGTTTATTACATTTTTACATGTTGTAATAGGGGAATTGGCCCCAAAAACATTCGCGATTCAAAAAGCTGAACAAGTGAGTTTGTTTGTTGCTAAACCATTAATTTTCTTTTATCGTATGGCGTTTCCATTTATTTGGCTATTAAATGGATCAGCCCGCATTATTACGAAGTTGTTAGGGCTGAAACCACCGAAAGGGCACGATGAGGTTCATTCAGAAGAAGAATTACGGTTATTAGTTTCAGAAAGTTACAAAAATGGAGAGATTAATCAGTCTGAATATAAATATGTAAATAAAATTTTTGAATTTGATGATCGTATAGCGAAAGAAATAATGGTACCCCGAACTGAGATGCATATTATAAGTAAAGAAATGCCTGCTGAAGAAGCTTTGCAAAAAATGTCTCGGGAAAAATATACGAGATATCCAGTTGTAGATGGGGACAAAGATCACGTAATAGGCTTTGTAAACTTTAAAGATATTTTCACAGATTTTGTGCAGCATAATGCAGTAAGTAATAAGAAAGTAGAGCAATATATTAGGCCAATCATTTTAGTTATCGACTCTATCCCAATACACGACTTATTTTTAAAAATGCAAAAAGAAAGAACACATATTGCTATATTGATAGATGAATATGGTGGTACGTCTGGACTTGTTACAGTTGAAGACATTTTAGAAGAAATAGTGGGAGATATTCAAGATGAGTTTGATACGGATGAACAGCCAGAAATTCAAAAAGTTAGTGAAACGAAAACAATACTAGAGGGAAAAGTGCTTGTTAGTGAAGTGAATACGTTATTAGGTTTAACGATTGATGATAATGGTGTTGATACAATTGGTGGTTGGATTTTAACGAAGAATATAGAAATTGCTGAAGAGGATTTCATTGAAATTGAAAATTATAAGTTTTGTGTAAAAGAATTAGATGGACACTATATAAAGAGATTAGAAGTTACAAAAACTGTAGAATCAATTGTTATTTTAGAAGATGAAAAACAAATTCCATTTCAAGAACAAATTAGTTCGTAGACTCTGCTATATGGCAGGGTTTTTTTGAGCATAATGTTTTTGGCAGAATAAGTGCTATGATACAATGACATAAGTCAGACCTTTCACTAGGTGAAATATTGTTGTAAACATATATTTGGAAGGGGAAGAATTATGAAAAAGCATTTATATATAAATGGAGATTGGAAGCCTGTAAACACTTATAAACCATTATACGCACCATATTCTGAAGAAACGTTAGCGGAAATTGCACAAGGAACGGAAGAAGATGTACAAGAGGCTGTTACTGCTGCAAAAAATGCAATGAAAAAAATGAATACATTATCTGCATATGATCGTGCGACTATTTTAGAGAAGGTTGCACAAAAAATGGATGAAAGAAGAGAAGAATTTGCAGAGATTATTGCAAAAGAGGCTGCAAAACCAATTCGTGCTGCGAGGGGAGAAGTAGATCGTACCGTTCAGACATACAAATTTGCAGCGGAAGAAGCGAAGCGTATATACGGTGAGACACTGCCACTTGATGCAGCACCTGGTGCAGATGGGCGTATTGCATACACAATACGTAAACCGATTGGGGTTATAGGAGCTATTACACCATTTAATTTCCCATTAAATTTAGTGGCGCATAAAGTCGGCCCTGCAATTGCTGCCGGAAACACAGTTGTGTTAAAACCAGCTGATCAAACGCCATTATCGTCTTACGCATTAGTTGAATTATTTGAAGAGGCAGGATTGCCAAAAGGAGCTTTAAATATTATTTCTGGTCCCGGTTCAACTGTAGGTGAGGCGATAGTTACAAATGATGATGTTGCTTCCATTACTTTTACGGGAAGTCCGAAAGTTGGAATTGGAATTAAGGCAAAGGCTGGGTTAAAGCGAGTTACATTGGAACTAGGATCAAATGCTGCTGTAATTATTGATGAAGATGTAGAATTAGCAGATGAATTAATTGAACGTGTAAAATGGGGAGCATTTGTAAACAATGGACAAGTTTGTATTTCGGTACAACGTGTTTTTGTACATGAAAAGAGAATGGATGAATTTCTTTCAAAGCTAAAGAAAGCGATGGAAACAGTTATTGTTGGGGATCCATTGCTGGAAGAAACGGATGTATCGGCTTTAATTTCGAAAAAAGATGTAGAGCGAATAGAAATGTGGGTGCAAGAAGCTATTAAGGAAGGGGCAGCTGTTTTATACGGTGGTAAGAAACGTGATGCAAGGATTTTTGAACCAACTGTATTAACAAATGTTCCAGAGTATGTATCTGTTCAGTGCCAAGAAGTATTTGGTCCACTCATGACAGTAAATACATTTAAAGAATTTGATGAAGCGATAGAGCAAGTAAATCATTCACGTTACGGCCTACAAGCAGGTGTGTTTACAAATAATTTGTTTAAAGCAATGCGTGCAATTGATGAGCTTGAAGTTGGTGGTGTCATGATAAATGATATTCCAACGTTTAGGGTAGATCATATGCCTTACGGTGGTGTGAAAGAAAGCGGTACGGGGCGTGAAGGAATTAAATATGCAATAGAAGAAATGACAGAAATGAAATTAGTGTGTATTAAAAAATAAAGTAGATTAAGCTTAAACAAAACAATAAAAAACGAGAAGGAAATGTTTACGATTCCATACTCGTTTTTTATTGTTTGTTTTACGTTTTTCAGAACGATTTCATTTAATCAAGTGTACCTTTTATTTCATTTCTTGTTTGAAAATAGCATCTTCTACATAAATTTGTTCTTTGTCAATAGCAGTGCTATGAGATAATACTAAACCGATTGGTGTTTCTATGCCTTTATTTTGAACAATTGTAAAAGGAACATTTTTTTCATTTGCTAATTTAATGTATTTTGATAAATGTGGGTAAGCAATGCCACCATTTAGGAATATTTGTAATGATTGAGAAGAGCGCATGCTACTAGCTACTTCAGAATATACATTACTTTGCATTACTTGACCGATAGTTAAAGCGATTTCTACACGCTCACGTAATGTAGTTAAATACATATTACGTTCTTCTGGTTTGTTCTGCTTTTGGCCGTAAATGCCTTCTTGGAGATAATCTTCCACATTTTTATTTACCATATTTTTCACACCTTTCATTTTCTATTGTACGAAAGAATGAAGCAGGATGCAAAAAAAGTCGCATCGAATGTAAAAAAATTTGAATGAAAGGAAGGAAAATGGAATGTATCAATTTAAACTTTTAATAAAGACATTAAAAATTTTATCAACACATATTAACAAAATGTGACAATAATCTATTAACGAATCGCATTTTTTGTGTTAATATTCAAAATATAAAGGGTATTCGTCGCATGGAAATGGAGGGAATGGGGGTTTTTCCAATCGATAAGGATATTAAAGAAGTATTTTGTTCGCACTTGAAAAACAACAGGCACCAATTCGTTGAGAACTGGAAAAACAAAATGATAATTTCCGATAAAGATCCATATAAACTAGAAGCAGTTCAAAATGGAGAGGATTTATTAGAGTTAATTATCGAACTTACTATGGAAGAAAAAGATATAGATTATCTTCAGCCATTATGCGAGAAAATTGCTATTGAACGTGCAGGGGCAGATGCGAATATTGGAGATTTTGTTTATAATGCAAATGTGGGAAGAAATGAACTTTTCGAAGCGATGTGTGAATTAGATGTTAGCGCACGTGAATTGAAACCGATTATGGCCCAAATACATACTTGTTTTGATAAATTAATTTATTATACTGTTTTAAAATACTCGGAAATTATATCAAAAAATTTAGAGGAAAAACAGCAATATATTAACGAAACACATAAAGAAAGGCTGACGATTTTAGGGCAAATGTCAGCAAGTTTTGTACATGAATTCCGTAACCCACTCACTTCAATTATGGGATTTGTTAAATTATTAAAAGCAGATCATCCAAGTTTATCGTATTTAGATATTATTTCGCATGAATTAGACCAGTTAAATTTTCGTATTTCGCAATTTTTACTCGTATCGAAAAAAGAAATGTGGAATGAATCAGAACGATTTTGGCTTAACGATTTGTTTCAAGATATTATACAGTTCTTATATCCGAGTTTGGTCAATGCAAATGTTTCGATTGAAAAGAATTTACCGTATCAAATTCCACTTGTTGGCTATCGGAGTGAAGTGAGACAAGTATTTTTAAATATATTAATGAACTCAATTGACGCTCTAGAATCAATGAAAGAAGAACGGAAAATTATCATTGATGTATTTGAAGAAGATCAATCGATTCGAATTGTGATAAAAAATAATGGGCCAATGATTCCAGCTGAAAGTGTAGAAACGATTTTTGAACCATTTGTAACTACTAAAAAGTTAGGAACTGGTATTGGATTATTTGTATGTAAACAAATTGTAGAAAAACATAATGGGTCCATCATGTGCCGTTCAGATAACGAATGGACAGAATTTCAAATTGTATTTCAAAAATAAACAGTCTACACCAAATGAATGGTGTAGACTGTTTTAATTTGTAAGTATAACGGCTTCTAATTTAGGATCTTTCGCTGAATAACCTAAAAGTGAAATTGTATATATGATGTTCGGTTCGACTTTGAAATTCGGTATAGTTAGTAAGACGCTGGGATTATCGGCGAGTGAAACTTCAATATCTGCTGTACCAGGACTAACTTCTAAAAAATCTGTTATTTGTTTAAAGAGTACATTTTCAAATAAATGATCTCCACCTTTTAAATCTACATTTACAACAGGGGTATCTGGAGAAAAATGTGCAAAGCGCATTTTTGCTTGACCAGCTGGTAAATGTGTATTATCAAGCATAGGTTGTAATTGTAGATGATTGTCACTATTTATTGCAGCAAAAGTATAAGTGTGATTCCCCATTATTGGTACTAAAGCTGAAAAGATGGGAGTTTCATTTCCAACTGGGACAATATCTATACGGTATTTACCTTGCGCTAATGTTAAATAGGGACTAAATTGTTTGAAAGAAATATTTTTAATAACCTTTTGCCCGTTTACTAAAATGTCAACCGCAGGTGTATTTGAAGCAGAGTGAAAAAAACGTATGTGTGACGGTAAAGCAGCTTCTTGTGAATCTCTTTTTTCATACGCCTGTACAAGTTTCGTAAGCGCATCGTAATATTTCATATATAGTTCTACATATTTTTTCGGATTATTAAATTGATAGTAACGAGCGAGCTGTTCGTAACGTGCAGCTTCTTGTCCATATTTTTCAATTTCAGATTGAGACATGAACATTCCTCCTTTGTCATCATTAAAACTATATGCTTAACAAGAAAGAAGTTATGCGAGAAAATTGTTTTTTGAAGGAGAAAAGTTAAAAATTAATAAAGAGTATTGCTTATGGATAAGTGTATTTTAGGTGAAAGTGCCTTATAATTTTCTAGAGTAAACAGCAATATATCATCTATGTTGGGTGATGATGTACCGATTACAATGTATATTTCGAAATAAAAAACCTTAAGAGCGTATGAAGTAACATATCGAAAACATGTCCAAAAATCCTTAGGAAACTAGGGATTTTTTTAATAATGGGCAAATACACATACAAAGTGATAATTGTCCTACATAAATTATAAAGGAAAGGTAGTTCAAATATAAGGAAAGGAATGAAATATTGGGATGGGGATATCCCAAAAGGAATTATGAATGGCGTTATGGACGATTTTGTGCTTTAGGATGTAGGATGAATTTTGAATTTGTAACATTATTTTTTCTATTTACGTTAGCAAGTGGCAGTATTAACCGATAAAAGAGCGTCGTGCCGAACTGATTAATGTGGTTAATCGGTTCTTTTTTTATTGTATAAAACGGAGGAGAATGTATGTGAAATATTGGTTTCTATAAAAATAATTGCTATGCATTTAGTGGGATTAATTGTCGATATTTGTTTGAAAATATGCAATATAAAGTAGGAGAATAGGAAGGAGTTTAAAGGGAGTTTCGTCGAAGTTTACACAATGTCGGCAATTGAGGGCAGCTGATATTATGTTGAGAAAGTATGTAGTGAAGCGTTTATTTTATATAAAGGAGGGTTATTTGAGCGTATAGATAAGGGTTGGTCTTCGTTTTTAAGTTCTGAATTTTCTGTTTTTCGAATTAATATTTAGCACTCATTTGTATATTTTATAATAGTTTTTTGATAAAATCACTGCTTTCGCAGAGGGTTCTTTTTTATGAAAGAAACGTCAATTTTCTTCATATATATATACAAATTGGAGAAATGGGGGAGCGCTATGCGCGATTACTTAATTAAACCACTTGTTGGTCAGCCGTATCCAATGATTTCACATGGAAAAGGTGTGTATTTGTATGATCAAAACGGAAATAAATATTTTGATGGCTCGTCAGGGGCAATTACGGCAGGTATTGGGCATGGCGTAAAGGAGATTGCAGATGTTATAAAAAAGCAAGCAGAGGAGATTGCTTTCGTTTATAGATCACAGTTTACGAGTGAACCAGCTGAAAAATTAGCGAAGAAATTAAGCGATTTAAGTGTAGGAGATTTGAACTGGAGCTTTTTTGTGAATAGTGGTACGGAAGCAAATGAAACAGCTATGAAAATTGCAATCCAGCATTTTCAAGAGCGAGGTATTCAAGGGAAGCATAAAATTTTGTCACGATGGATGAGTTATCACGGTATTACGATGGGAGCCTTATCAATGTCTGGGCATCCACTGCGCAGACAACGTTTCGTGTCAATTTTAGAAGATTATCCAACTATTCCAGCTCCATATTGTTTTAGATGTCCAGTGCAAAAGGTATATCCAACTTGTCAGCTTGCTTGCGCGACTGAACTAGAAAGATCAATTGAAAGAATTGGTGCAGAACATATCGCAGCTTTTATCGCTGAACCGATTATCGGAGCAGCTGGAGGCGCAGTCGTTCCGCCGAAAGAATATTATAAAGTCATTAAAGATATTTGTAGTCATTACGATATTTTATTTATTGCTGATGAAGTAATGACAGGGCTTGGTCGTACTGGCGCATGGTTTGCGATGGAGCATTGGGGGGTAGAACCGGATATTATGACTCTTGGTAAAGGTTTAGGAGCTGGATATACACCGATGGCAGCGACGATTGTAAGTGACCGTGTTATGGAGCCAATTTTACGTGGATCGCGTTCTGTAATGAGTGGGCATACGTTAAGTGCAAATCCATTATCTGCAGCAACAGCTCTAGCTGTTATTGAATATATGGAGAAACATAATCTACCTGAAAAAACAGCAGAAAAGGGAGAGTATTTAATAAAAGGACTACAGAAAGTTCAGCAACAATCGACAATCATTGCTGATGTGCGCGGAAAAGGGTTGCTGATTGGAGTAGAATTGCAACCGTTTACAAAAGCGTCGGAACTTATTTCGGTTGCAGCTAAAAATGGTCTTCTTTTATACCAAGCTGTTTCAGGGCAAGCAGGAAAAGAAGATAGTGCACTGCTTGTAGCACCGCCGATGACAACTACATATTCCGAGTTAGATGAATTACTTTCGATTTTTGCAAAAAGTGTAGAAGAAATGATGCAAAAAGGAGGGCATAGTATCGCATGACAACTATTACGAATACATTCGATAAATTAAAAGAGATAGAGGAAGTAATTTCTTTGTTCCACGATGATATGATATTAATGTTTGGAGGATTTGGGGGGATCGGATCTCCCCCATCTTTAATACAGGCGATTTTAGAAAAAGGAGTTACAAATTTAAATTTAATAGGAAATGACACGGGATTTCCTGATGTAGGAATCGGTCGTCTTGTTACGAATGAAAGAGTAAAATCATTAATTACTTCACATATTGGTTCAAATCCAAATGCAGGAAGACAGCTCAACGAAGGAAGGTTACAAATCGAGTTTTCTCCTCAAGGAACATTAGCAGAGCGTATTCGCGCTGGTGGTGTAGGACTTGGAGGTGTATTAGTTGATGTAGGTGTTGATACGATTGTAGAAGAGGGAAAACGTACAGTTGAAATGAATGGCAAGACATATTTAGTTGAAACAGCATTAACTGCTGAGGTTGCAATTGTATATGCAAAAAAAGCGGATCCGTTTGGTAATCTTGTGTTTGATAAAAGTGCTCGAAATATGAATCCTCACGTTGCTATGGCAGGGGATATAACAATTGTAGAAGCAGAAGAAATCGTTCCACTTGGAAGTTTAGATCCAGAAGAAATTGTTGTCCCAGGAGTATTTGTAAATTATATCGTACCGTCGGAAGGAGTGAATTGGAAATGGGTATGGGCGTAGAAGTGAGAGATAAGATTGCTAGGCGCGCGGCAAAAGAAATACAAAATGGTATGATTGTAAATTTAGGTATTGGTATACCATCGCTTGTACCGAATCATCTTTCTGACGATATAAACGTTATGTTTCATGCGGAAAATGGAATTGTAGGTATGGGACCTACGCCAAGAAAAGGGAATGAAGACGAAAATTTATGTAATGCAGCAGGTTTACCGACTTCTCTTATTACAGGAGCGAGTTATTTTGATAGTTGCACAGCGTTTGGGATGATTCGAAAAGGTTTATTAGACATAACGATTCTTGGTTCATTACAAGTAAGTGAGAATGGTGATTTAGCGAACTGGATTGTACCAGGAAAACGCGTTCCAGGTATTGGGGGAGCGATGGATTTGGCACAAAAAGCGAAGCGGGTCGTTGTTGTGATGAATCATGTCGATAAATACGGAAATGCAAAAATTGTTTCGGAGTGTACATTACCATTAACTTCAAAGAAATGTGTAGATTTAATTATTACGGATATGGCAGTTATGGAAGTGACGCAGGATGGACTCGTTTTACAAGAATTAATGAGTCCATACACAGTGGAAGATATAAAACAACATACAGAAGCTGATTTTAAAATTGGCTCTAACTTACTAGTAATCGAATGAGGGGAGATGTAATATATGGAGCAATTAAAAAAGAAAATTTGTGATTATATCGAGAGTCATGAAGAGGAAAGCGTAAAATTTTTAAAACGATTAATTCAAGAAAAAAGCGTATCTGGTGATGAAAGTGGTGCGCAGGCAATTGTAATTGAAAAATTACGTGAGCTAGGTTTAGATCTTGATATTTGGGAACCTTCATTTTCTAAAATGAAAGATCATCCTTATTTTGTATCACCGCGTACAAGTTTTTCGGATAGCCCGAACATAGTGGCAACTTTAAAAGGAAGTGGCGACGGGAAATCTATGATATTAAATGGACATATTGATGTCGTACCAGAAGGAGATGTGAATCAGTGGGACCATCACCCTTATAGTGGTGAGCAAATAGGGAATCGTATATATGGTCGTGGAACAACGGATATGAAAGGCGGCAATGTCGCACTGATGCTTGCGATGGAAGCCATTATTGAATCTGGTATTGAATTAAAAGGAGATATTTATTTTCAAAGTGTAATTGAAGAAGAAAGTGGCGGGGCAGGAACATTAGCGACTATATTACGAGGATATAAAGCAGATGGTGTTATTATTCCAGAACCGACAAATATGAAGTTTTTCCCGAAACAACAAGGGTCCATGTGGTTTCGTCTACATGTGAAAGGCAAAGCAGCACACGGTGGAACGCGTTATGAAGGAGTAAGTGCAATTGAAAAAAGTATGTTTGTTGTAGATCATTTGAGAAAATTGGAAGTTAAGAGAAATGACCGAATTACAGACCCGTTATTTAAAGGAATCCCGATTCCAATTCCAATTAATATTGGGAAAATTGAAGGTGGGAGCTGGCCAAGTTCTGTTCCTGATTCGTTAAATTTAGAAGGAAGATGTGGTATTGCGCCGAATGAGACTATAGAGGCAGCAAAAGAAGAGTTTGAGAATTGGATCGCTGAATTAAATGATGTGGACAATTGGTTTGTTGAAAATCCTGTAGAAGTAGAGTGGTTTGGAGCGAGGTGGGTTCCTGGTGAACTAGAAGAAAATCATGAGTTAATTACGACACTAGAGCATAACTTTGTTGAAATCGAAGGGAACAAACCAATTATTGAAGCATCTCCGTGGGGGACTGATGGAGGTTTATTTACACAAATCGCTAACGTACCAACGATAGTATTTGGTCCAGGAGAGACGAAAGTAGCACATTATCCAAACGAATATATAGAAGTTGATAAAATGATAGCTGCCGCAAAAATTATTGCATGTACATTACTAGATTGGTGTGAGGTGAAAAAATGAAATACTATGAATCTTTTAGAGAACAGACGAATGGCTATACAGTAGAAGGCGTTTTAGACTATTTTAATAAACGTATTCGAGTAGACCACTATACAGGAAATATTGAGAGGATTATCCAAACAATTGACGAATTAGCAGAGAAGCATTCTTTCACTAAATGTATTATTAAAGGAAAGGGAGAGCATGTTTCTACATGGCTCTCTTTCGGTTTTTTATTGGAAGCAACAATACCGCATTATTTTCAAGGTCACGATGTATACTTCTTCGTGAAATTTATTAATGATGAAAGGCGAAATAGTATTCATTGGGCTGAGGAAGATACCATTTTAAGCGGTGTTAAAGCAAAAGAAGTAAAGGAAAAAATAGTCCCAGAGAAATTTTTATTAAGAAAAGCGACAGAAGAGGATGCGGAAGAATTAGTAGCTGTCTTTGGAGAAGTATTTGAAGTTTATCCGACACCTTTAAACGAAGCGAGTTATGTAAAACAAACGATGAAAGAAGACGATACAATATACTATGTGTATGAATTTGAGGGGAAAATAATTAGTACAGCCTCTGCAGAAATGAATATAAAAGAAGGAAATGCAGAATTAACGAATTGTGCTACTTTACCCGAATATCGTAAACATGGGTTTATGAAAAGTTTACTAATTAAGTTAGAAGAAGAACTGCAAGAAAAATCGATTTTCTGCTCCTATACAATTGCTCGATCGCTTTCTTTCGGAATGAATGCGGCTTTTCATCAGTTAGGTTATACGTATACAGGAAGACTGGCGAACAATTGCTACATTTTCGATAAGCTGGAAGATATGAATATATGGGTGAAAGATTTGTCTAAATAGTACGGTATAAAAAATAGAACGGAATCGTCATGCTTATAATCGCATATAGGTATGCCGGAAATTCGGCATGTTATTGCTGGATTTTCGGCAAAAGGGGGGATGACATTGCTAGCAGTTTCGACACAAGAAGTCATTGAAGCGATTTTGGGCAGTATTGATGAGGCTATACACGCAGTAGATGAAAATGGTATTACAATTTTTTATAATACTGTAGCTGCAAAACACGATGGATCAAAAATTGAAAAAGTGTTAGGAAAACATTTGTTAGAAGCGTTTCCTTCTTTATCTAGGGAAACAAGTACGTTAATGAAAGTGTTAGATACAAAAAAACCAATCGTTCATCAAGTTCAGCATTATCAAAATTTAAATGGGGAAGACATTTGTACAGTAAATACGACGTTACCTATTTTTATAGATGGAAATATTGCTGGAGCTGTTGAAATTGCAAAGGACTATTCTACAGTTCAAAAACTTACGGATACAATTGTAGATTTGCAGTCAAAAATAAAGCGGTCATCTAGAAAAAAAGCAATTAAAAAGCATGTTGCATTTGAGACGATCGTGACGGATGATGCTCGATTTAAACAGACGAAAGAATTAGCACAAAAAGTAGCGCCAACTGATGCAAATGTTTTAATATATGGGGAAACAGGAACAGGGAAAGAGTTATTTGTACAAGCGATTCATGAAGATTCTAAACGGAAGAACAAGCCATTTATTGCACAAAACTGCGCAGCTTTGCCAGAGTCGCTATTAGAAAGTTTATTGTTCGGAACGACAAAAGGTAGCTATACCGGGGCAATTGAACGAGCGGGGTTATTTGAACTTGTAGATGGTGGGACATTGTTTTTAGACGAACTGAATTCAATGCCTCTCGATTTACAAGCGAAAATGCTACGTGTGTTAGAAGATGGTGTAATTCGTCGAATTGGTGATAATAAGACGAGAAAAGTAGATGTTCGCGTTATTACCGCAATGAATCAGCCACCAGAAGTATGTTTAAGAGAGAATAAAATTCGTACGGATTTATATTATCGATTAAATGTCTTTTCATTATATATTCCGCCGCTACGTGAAAGAACTGAGGATGTATTATTATTAGCGTCTTATTTTTTGAACGAATATAATAAAAGTTATAAAAAAGGTGTACTTCAAATGGATAAGGAAGCGAAAGAAAGACTACAAGCTTATCAATGGCCTGGCAATGTTCGTGAACTAAAACATACGATCGAACATGCTGTCATTATTGCAGAAGGGGATACACTAACAGCCAATTGTTTACCGCGTACATTTCGGAAAGAGGATCTGCCAAAGAAGAAGAGCATATTGCCACTTAGAGAAGCACTTCATCAAACGGAAAAGGAATTAATAGATCAAGCGTTAATTGAAACGGAAGGGAATATATTACAAGCTGCAAAAATGTTAGGTATCCCTCGCCAAACGCTTCAATATAAATTGAGTAAGTACGACAAAACCGCCGAATAATTGGCGGTTTTTGTGTGTTTGCACCAATAAAAGCGTGTTTACATATATAAAAAGTAATGAATATGATAGTATGTATGGATTTCATACAGTGCTTACAAATATTTTTTTGTTTATGTAATAGCGTTCTCCATACATTTACTTATCAATAATGTAAAGTTGGCATAACTATTGCTTATATAAAGGATGAGCGTATAAAAAGGGGGAATAGCAATGTTACATGATGTATACAAACCAAATCGTCACTGGAAGGATATCGAGTTGTGGAAGGATGTTACTGAAGAGCAATGGAATGACTGGGTTTGGCAATTAACGAATACGATCAAAACTTTGGATGACTTAAAGAAAGTGATTAATTTAATACCTGAAGAAGAAGAAGGCGTTAAAATTTCAACAAAAACGATCCCGTTAAATATTACACCGTACTATGCTTGGCTAATGAATCCTGATGACCCACGCTGTCCGATTCGGATGCAATCTGTACCGATCTCGGAAGAGTTATATAAAACAAAATATGATTTAGAAGATCCGCTTCATGAAGATGAAGATTCACCAGTTCCAGGGCTAACACATCGTTATCCAGACCGCGTATTGTTCTTAGTAACGAATCAATGTTCTATGTATTGTCGTTACTGTACACGACGTCGTTTTAGTGGACAAATTGGAATGGGTGTGCCGAAGAAACAATTAGATGATGCAATTGGTTACATTCGTGATACACCACAAGTACGAGATGTATTAATTTCTGGTGGTGACGGTCTTCTTATTAACGATAAAATTTTAGAATATGTATTAAAAAATTTACGAGAGATTCCGCATGTCGAGATTATTCGTATCGGAACGAGAGCGCCGGTAGTATTCCCGCAGCGTATTACAGAAAACTTATGTAATATTATTAAAAAATACCATCCAGTATGGTTAAATACACATTTCAATACTTCTATTGAAATTACAGAGGAATCGAAAAAAGCATGTGAAATGCTAGCGAATGCTGGTGTTCCAGTTGGAAACCAAGCAGTAATTTTAGCTGGTATTAACGACAGCGTTCCAATTATGAAAAAACTTATGCATGACTTAGTAAAAATCCGTGTACGTCCATACTATATTTATCAATGTGACTTATCTGAAGGTATTGGTCATTTCCGTGCACCAGTATCTAAAGGTCTTGAAATTATTGAAGGTTTACGCGGTCATACATCTGGTTATGCGGTTCCAACATTCGTTGTAGATGCACCAGGAGGCGGCGGGAAAATTGCGCTTCAACCAAACTATTTAATTTCGCAAAGTGCAGATAAAGTTGTACTTCGTAACTTTGAAGGTGTTATTACAACGTATCCAGAGCCAGAGAGTTATATCCCAGGAAGAGCAGAAGGGTACTTTAAAGAAATCTATCCAAACTACGAAGAAAAACGTTCAGATGTTGGTATTGCAGGTCTTATGAGTGATAAGAAATTTAACCTTGTTCCAGACGACTTACAGCGTATGAGCCGTCGTAAAGACTATGAAGATAATGACACTCATGCATCACTAAAAGATAAACGTGATAAGCGTGATCAACTTAAAGATAAAAAGTATCAATCGCAAATGGCTAAATTAGAAGAAAACGACAAAAAAAATGAGGGTGATGCAGTATGAATTGTATGTGGTGTGACAGTACAGAAGCGAAAGAAAGCTTGAATACTGTATATTGGGAATTACCAGATGGTACGAAAGCCATTGAAATCCAAGAGACACCATGCATTTCTTGTTCCTCATGTGGTATGGACTATCAAGCAGATCAAACAGTGAAAGAAATAGAAGATCAATTGTTTCTAATTTATACGAAAGATTTACCAAAACAACTAACATATGAAGAATTAATGGGAAGACCACGTCTATTAAAAAGAAATTATTTCGACTTTTAACCAGCTTTTATGCTGGTTTTTTTCTTTTTTGCCTTGTATAATGTATCCAAGTTAGAAAGGCAGGGAATATTTTTGAAAAAGACATTTTACCACTATATGATGAAGCATCGTGCAGCTTTATTTAGTAATGAAGTATCGAATTTAGCAGAAGCAATGTATGATGATTTAAGCTTTCCAAAGCAATCTGAAGATTATGATGAAATTAGTTCATACTTAGAGTTAAGTGGATTGCTAGAAAGTATGTCTATATTTGATGAAGCTTGGGATTTATACATACAAGAGAGATAAGAACTATATGAAATTTTTGACGTGAAGCTAGTCTATTTGCTAGCTTTTTTACGTTGTAAATATTTTTTTTTATACAGTGATATTTTTTATTGAAAAAATTTATGAATATACGCTTCTGTGATAAGCGTTTTTATGTAGGTTGCATATACTGTTATCAAAATCACGACGTCAAAAAAAGGAGAGATATAGATGGCAAGAAAAAAGCAACCTAAATATAACGTAGGGGACATAGTCGTGATTACGCTATATGGAACCGTTGGTAAAATCACAAATATGAAGGTTTTAGATGGAGTTTACGTTTACGAAGTCAATAATCACGATGGGTTTTACGTAGAGCAAACGTTGCAGCACGTTTCAGAGCAAGATATGAAAAAAGGTGAAACTGAGTGGATTGAATTAAACTATAATTTCACATTTGGTGATCTCGTGCAAGTAACAGGATATGATAAAGATGTGTTTCGTATTGTTGGTTTTCGTACAGAAGTATGGAGATATAAAAATGACGCATGGGAAGATACTATATACGAATTGTCACGAATTACGGATGGTGAATGGTTAGAAGCGGATGAATCAGATTTAACGTTACTTGCTAATGCTCAAACGGCAAATGCAATTTTGAAGAAAATGAAACAAGATAAAGCTGGTATGAATAAATTAGATTTAGGAAAATTAAAGTCAATTAACAACTCAAAAAAAGTGAGTGTTAAGACAAATCGTCAAGAAATCATTGATGGATTACTTGATATTTATAACGATTATCAATTGTTATTCGATACATTTAAAGATGAAGAATACAAAATTGTTATGGATGTTGTTCATAATTATTTAGTTAAATTGACAGAGAAAAAATAGTTAACTAGAAAGAGAGAATGAATTGAACAACAACATATGCAGTATAAGGTATGCCTACAATTATTAAAAAAATAAAAAGCCATTTAATAAGAGAGTCTGCCCATTGATCTTCATGCATGAACTCTTCTTTTGTTTGCCCTACTTCTTGTTCTACCTCATATTGGTACTCCATAATTAAATCCCCCTTTTTGATAGCTTGTACTACCATCGTATGTATCTCGTCCAAAGGATATGACCTATAAAAAAAGAAAAACTATTTTTCTAATCTCATATACATAATTTTGAGATTTTTTCATAAAACAGAAATAAAGGAGTGATGCTCATGAAGGAAATTGAGGTCGTAATTGATACGGAAGAGATTGCGGAGTTTTTTTATGAGCAACTAATTGAAAGAGGATACGTCCCAAAACGAGAAGAAATTGAAGATCTCGCAGATATTACATTCGAGTATTTATTAGAGAAATGTATGATTGATGAAGTTTTTGATGAAGAGGATGAGTGAAAGTAACGGCGGGCTTAACTCGTCGTTTTTTACTCTTTACAAACTTGTCACAACTATAGTCGGAAATTATTGGTATAATTAAAAGAAAATTTTACTCAAGAGGTGAAGGGATGTTCAAAAAAATTATTGATTCTTTATTAGGTAGGAAAAAAAATCGTTCGTATTCTAGTAGTGATTATCGCCATAGAGGTCGCTCTTATTCAAGTAGCGATTATAAACGACGTTCATCTGGTTATGGGCATCAGCATTATAAAAGAAAACGTAAAAGCCGTAGCTTCTTTTCAAGTAGCTGATGAAATGGCGTCGTATACTAGCTTTATTTGATAGACCACTGCGAAAAAATACAATCGTTGCAGAACGTTATAAAATTGAATCAGTAATTGGAATGGGCAGTTATGGGGTTACATATGTCGTTAATGATTTACAAATAAATAGAAATAAAGTCTTAAAACAATTAAGACAAAGTAAACAAAGGTATGAGTCTGGTAGAAAATCATTTGAACAAGAGAAAATGATTTTACAAACATTAAATCATCATGCAATTCCTAGTTTATATGATCATTTCGTATGGGAGAAAAAAAGCTTTTTCGTGATGGAATATATGCCTGGTAAAAATTTCGAAGATTATATTTTCTTAGATGGGCATGCATATACAGAACGTGAAGTTTTAAAAATTTTATATGAAATATTAGAAATTGTATCGGTGTTTCATAATAAAGGTATTATTCACCGAGATTTACGCATTCCAAACATATTAATGAAAGAAAACCAAATTAGTATTATTGATTTTGGATTAGCTAAATTGAAGGGTGAGGGTGATGAACGAGCTACAGCTTATGAAGGTGAACAAGCTTTGATGCGAGAAGTTCACTTTCGTAGCGATTTTTATGCGCTTGGTCATTTCTCGTTATTTTTATTATATGCAGGCTATGAATCTAATGAAAAACATGAAAAACCATGGTATGACGAATTAACTTTGGAAAATTATAACCGTGAAATGCTTATGCGAATGTTACAAATAAAAACGCCGTACTATGAGAATGTACAAGATTTAAAAAAAGATATAGCTTTTGCTTTAGAAAGGATGGAGGTTCCATGTTTCAAAAGTTTTTAGCAAGTGTTGGTATTGGTAATGCAAAAGTAGATACAGTTCTTGAAAAAGATGAGTATATTGTTGGAGAAGAGATACTAGGGAAGGTTCATATAACTGGTGGTTCAGTTAGCCAACAAATTGAAAGCATTTACTTAACGTTATCGACGTCGTATGTACGAGAAGTGGATGATAAAAAAGTAACAGCAACATATGATTTAGAGCGAGTTCGTTTAACAGAACCTTTTTCTGTTGAGCCAAATGAAAAAAAAGAAATTCCATTTTCATTTATAATGCCAGTTGAAACGCCGCTTACACTTGGAATGAAAACAGTTTGGGTGCATACAGGTCTTGATATTAAACGCAGTATAGATCCAAGTGATCGTGATTACATTCAAGTGTTGCCCAATGCACTATTAAATAGTGTGTTAGAGAGTGTAAATCAATTAGGTTTTAAAGCGCGTCATATAGAATGTGAAGAATTACCGTATCGATTACGTAAGCAAGTTCCGTTTGCACAAGAATTTGAGTTTGTTCCTGTTTCCGGAGAGTATTATGGGAAATTAGATGAACTAGAATTATTAATCTTACCAAGCGCTTACGATCGCTTAGAAATTATTATGGAAGTAGACAGAAAATCTCGCGGATTAGCAGGTTTATTTGCAGAGGCGCTTGATCTTGACGAGAAAGTGATTCGCTTTACAGTAACGAATGAAGATATTCCAACAATGCAAGAAAAAATTAACAATTATATTTTTTAATAAACTATGCATAAAAAAGAAATGGAGAGGAAAACTAAAACAACCGCTCCATTTTTTTGCATAGTGAGGTTATGTATGTGAAACGATATCGACATTTATACTTGTTAAGTTTTACGCTACTCATTTGTTTTGTCGTATTATCACTTTCGTATCATACCGCTTGTATTGAGAAATTTGACAATATAGTCGCGCATTTTATTCAAAGCTTTCGAAACGATTACTTGACAGCCTACTTTACTTGGATGTCTTTTATCGGTTCCAAAAGAATATATTTTCCGTTACTCATCATTCTTGTAATGTATTTTCTCGTTAGAAAAAAGTTGCTTAGCGCATTACTTCTAACAATTAATTATTATGGATCTCGTTATTTAAACAGTATGCTTAAACTATGGTACGAACGAGCAAGACCGGATGTAACGCAGCTTGTTACGGCAACTGGATATAGTTTTCCGAGCGGTCATACGATGAATGCTACTGCTTTTTTAGGATTTATTGCATACGTCACAATTACAGAAGAACGTATTACATTGCATAAAAAATTGTTGATTATTTTTATAGCGAGCTTTGTTGTATTATCTATTTCAGTTAGCCGAATATATCTTGGCGTTCACTATCCATCTGACATATTAGCAGGATGGGCAGCTGGCGGTAGCTGGCTCGTTTTATGTGTTATATTTCATAAAGCGTTCATTAAAAAAGAACCTATGTCATAATAGGTTCTTTTTCCATTGGTTCAACATGAATGTGTGCATGGTAAATGCCAAACTTTTTCCGAAGCATAGCCTCGATGTTGTCAGTAATACAATGACTTTCACCAACATCCATACGAGCATCTACCTCGATTGTAATATCAACGTACGTTTGATTCCCGTACATACGCGCGCGAATGTCTACGATGTTTTCCACCCCACCAATATGTTCAATAGCACCAGCGTACTCTTCCATCTTATCTGGATCGATTCCATCCGTTAACATATGAGAAGCTTCTACGAAAATCTCCCATGCAGTTTTACAAATAATAAGGCCGACAATTAAAGCGGCAATAGGGTCTAAAATAGGCATTTGGAACTGCGAACCGACAATACCTACTACTGTACCGATACTTACGAGAGCATCTGATAAATTATCCTTTGCAGCGGCTTCTAATGATTTACTTTTTGTTCGTGCTGCAATCTTTTTCGTATACAAATACACAAAGTACATAACGACAGCAGAAAATAAGGCTACCCATGCAGCAAGTACATTAGGCGCTGCTTGTTTCGGATTAAAAAAAGATTGAATGGCACTAATAACAACTTCTAAACCGACCGTTGCCATAATAAAAGAAGCAACGAGTGATGCAATTTGTTCTGCGCGCGAATGCCCATAAGGATGATCTGGATCACGAGGTTTACGAGAGATTTTTAGACCAATTAATATCGCTAAAGAAGCACCGATATCCGTTAAGTTATTTAAACCGTCAGCACGTAATGCGCTAGAGAGGGTAATATAACTGATGATGATTTTCATAGAGGATAAAAATATGTAGGCCATAATGCTAACAATAGCACCTTTATCAGCTTCTTTATGAGAAAGAGTATCCATTTTAATCACTCACCTTTCTACAAGGAATTTCTTTCTATAAATAGAGTACCAAACAAAACTCGTGTGGGTCTATACAAACATTGTTGACGTTTTTTAGGTTTTTAAGAAGGGGATAACAAAGTTTCGTGAAGGAAAAATATGTTGTAAAGTGCAAAGTTAGAGTGTAAAATTAATTGGGTTTTATTCCCAATTAAAAAGGGAGGGTAAGAGGATGAAAAAACTAATATTGTTCTTATAATGATTGGTTGTAATTCATCAAATATCGAAAATATGAAGGAACATAATATTTCTAAAGTATCCATATCTACTTTTAATGGCTACGGTGGATTAAATGAAAATTATTTTCTAAACATAGAAGACAAACAAATAATCAATGGAATTAATAATATGTTTAATGGCATGAAAAAACAAAAGAAAAGAGGCGAAACACCACAATACGATATACTAATTACATATGAAAATAGTGATACGAAGGGGATACATTTATACCTCGGAGATGAAGGGGAAAGGAGTGTAATTATGTACATTGGTCATGAAGAAACTGTATACTACACTTCTGAAGAAATGACGAAACAACTACGAAAGATAATTGTGAAAAAAGATTAAAACCCTCTAGAAATTATTTTTCAGAGGGTTTTAATCTTAGTATGCTTCTAAAAACTCAGTAACTTGCTCTTCAGTTTTTGCGTTAGCACTATGTAAGTGGCCTAGTTTCTCACTATTTTGATATACAAGTAAACTTGGAATACCCATTACTTGATACTCTTCAGCGATACTTGGAAACTCATCTTTGTTAATAGAATACCATCCAAACTTATTGAACTCTTCCATTACATCTCCGATAAAGTTGTCCATACGCACGCAATCTGGGCACCATGTCGTAAAGAACTTAACAACTACTGGTTCCTCACTTGCGATGATATCTTTGAATTCCTGTTCAGATTTGATTTCTTTCATGTTTTGTTTCTCCTTTTTCACTATCAATATTTTTGGTTGTTTAGTTGGTGTATTTGCTGTGAAACGAAAACTTCTAACGAAATTCTAACTAGAGTTTTCTTTCCGAATAATTCGTTTGCAAATTGATCCACCGCAGTTTCTTGAAGTCCTGGTACAACATGGAAGTAATTGTCCAATGTGATACCTACTCTGTTAAGTCCGAAACGTTCGCTTGTGATCTGCGGATATATACCTTAGATACTAGAAAAGAATATTAGGAACCTCACTTTTCTTTATAAGCTTTTTCATGAGCTGTGTCAAACTTATGAATTTTTAAGTAGGGTAAATCAAATTGTATTCATGATAGCCATCGCTATAACGTTCTTCTCTCACATATTTTTATGAGATGTTTATGAAGCGACTGAAATGTAATATCGGATAAAACAAGCAATCTCTTTCCGGTACTTAGAGAAGGTAAACGGTGGTTGATCATTACTCATAAATTTTATGAGTAATGATCAACAAGCAGGAAATTCAAAAAAAGATGTAGGGGATGCATATATGATCGTTATAAGAACTTATTCGTGAAGTTGTGAGAGAAGAGATTAGGGCGGCGTTATCAGAGTTCCAGTAATAATCACAACCAAATAAAGTAATGTGGGTGAAACAAGCGTGACTAACAAGAGGGGATGTATAGAGTGAAAGAAAAAACATGATGTGGAACGTGAAAGGGATCATAAGAACATCTTAGGAATTATTTAGCGGTTAAGAAGTCAGGGGGAATTAGGGTGTTGAAATGGGGGAAGAAACAAAAACGCCCACCTTGCATTGTCTGTGAGAAACAAGAAGGTGAGCCTCAATTAAACGAAACGAATTGGATTTGTGAAAATTGTGCCCAAATTACGCATGAACAAGGTATTGAAAGAGATACCTATACCCTTTATATCTTATTCCATAAATAACAAAGCTGGTGGGCTTCTGATTCAAGAGCTATTAAATGATCGTTATTAATAGAGTTATTCGTATACATTTTGTTCTTTTGGATGTTAAGGACAGTATAATTCACATCGTTATATTCATTTGAAAATGTTGATTCATTTAATAATGTCAGTGTTGAGTTGATGTTATATTTATCAATTCGCTCTTTCTTTCCTTTGAAAAATAGTTTAATAAGATGCGGCTCATCATTTATGAGCAAACCGAGTTCAGGTGATGAGCGGACGATTAAATTATCTGATAACCAATGCGATTTACCTGGATCAAACCAAGAGACGTCTTTGTTTTTAATAAATTTTTTGTACTGCTTTATAACATCAATGTAGTTTTGCTTTTTCTTCTGGTCAACAGTTTGTACTAATGTTTCAAAACATTCAAAAGGTAGTTCGTTTTTATGAAATTTAATAACAGTTTCTCGTAATTGTTTCCAGTAATCAAAAACCGGGTGATATTCAGGTTGAGATTTTAGATTCTTTACAAAATTTGTTTTAGCTGCACTACTTTTCAGTGTGAAGTCTAAAAATTGTGTAAGTCCCACTTTAATTTCCTCCATGTTACACCCCCTTTCCAAACATTACAAATTCGATATTGGATAGGGAAATCCTGCATTTTTAAGGAGATGAACTAGATGCTAGAAAAATCGATGTTCATACACAATGGCAATTGTAAAGCTGATTCGCAAAAATGACGAATAACGTGCTTTTTTTATTTTCTTTATAAAGCGCATGCATATTCATTGATTTACAGATATGTATTACATGAGCATAGTGTTTTTGATAAATAATAGAATGGTTATAAGATGGAAGTAAATGGAAATTCGATTATATGAAAAAAGGTCCTGTTGTTTTCAACAGGACCTTTCCTAAAATGGCAAAGAGTAACTCTTACCTTACTCTTCTCGTATATAATACATCAAAAAGATAGATGTGTATACAACAAGAAATTCCAATATAATTATTTGAATATAGGGTTTAAAAATGATAAGGTGGAATTTTAAATAAGGAATTAAATGACAAATGTTGATTTGTCAGGTGATTCAAATGAATTTCTATCAAATTGTAGTTAATAAATTGATATTGAGATAATAAGATATGCAATTTTGCATACCGGATTTTAATAGCGAACAAGAGTATGAAATATCTAAATAATACGGAAGTTGAGGGAGAGTAATACTAAAATTTCATTTGTTTTTTACTGTAATAAATAAATTCATTTGAATAGAGTCGAAAAATAGAGGTTTGCCTTAGTCATTTATGAAAGTCAAGAATATTTATAACCATAGGAGTAAATACGCAGGTCCGATTTTTGTAATGATGGAGGGAATTGATGTGGACATAACTCAAAGCATGGCAAGAATAGTGGTAAATGGAAAGGATCTTCCGTTTATTTCAGTTAGAACTTCTGTATGGAATCAAGGACCTGTAAATGATTTAATTGTTTCGACAAACTTGAGAGTCGAGGAGCTTTATCAGTTTATGTGGTCGCAAGTGCCAGTAATGCTTGCGATGTATTTTCTTCAAGGAGCGGACTTAATGCGGTTTGCTAGAATTAATGGGATTAATCAAAGGGGAATGGGAGAATATATATATCATTTCACTTGGGGATAAAACGAATGTAATGTAGCTTAACAGCTGCTTTTTTATTTTGTAGAAAGAAAGTGGGGATTTTAATACCTTACAAATGTATAGTCATTAAAAAAGAAGTAGCAATATGTATAAAAATAATACAGAATTACGCTCAATATATGAGCATGATTTCTTAGAAAATTTGCTTTTATAAAGCAACCTAATAAAAGAGGGAAAACGAAGAGATAATTTGAATTTTTAACAGGTAGATGTGGGATTGAATAAGATGAAAGTAATTACTTAATGTTGGGATAGGTTATAAATGGAGAACCAACTAAAGGAAATATTTGGTGCGTTAATAGCAGCTATAGGTACAATAACTGCCGCTATTGGAAGTACACCTTTTTATTTTATAAGCAGTAATGTAAGGAAAGATTTGAATGTATACGGGAACGTATTACAAGCAGTTGGAAATGCTTTAGAGGCTGATGGTCAAGGGGAAATATCGCTTGAAAAAATCGGAAATGAAATTCAATCAATTGGTAATGTAACTGTAATATCTGGATTGGTTATTGAGTTTAAAGATGAAACAAAAATTAAATTAGTGATTGCTGGGAATTGGACACAGGCTTTAGGAGGACTTACAGCATTAGCAGATGAATTTGAGGATACTTCAGATAAAGATGAATCTTTAAATATTGTAGGAAACTTATTGCAAGCTATAGGGAATTCATTGCAAGCAATTGGGGGTATTTATGAACTGAAAACTAATAGAGAAGAGAGACAGTATGGTAAAGAAAATCAATTAAATGATATTGAAAAAAATTCAAACATTCAAGTGAATAGCGAACCGAATGAAAAAAATAAAGAAGGTCAACTTATAGAAATAACAGGAAGTTGGATACAAGCCGTAGGTTCCGTAATTTCATTAATTGGACAAATACGTGAAGAAAGTGAGGAGTTGGAAGGGAGCGATTGATAGACTAGCTTAAAAAATTAAAATGTAACTATGTTCTAAAACGACAATGAGTAATTTTCACCTTTTTTTGATGAACCATTATTATATGAAAATCATATAATATATTGTAGGACAAGCAACCAGCTTATAATCTATTAAATACTCAAAGAGCTTACCTTTTATATATCTTCGCATCTACTGATCTAGATGCTCTTTTTTATTGAACAAAACAACCATTTGGATAGGAGGTTAATAATGGGGATGACATTAGAAGAATTAGAAAAGTGTTATAATAAAGCCTTTATTGAGGGAGCAGAGTACGTAGCTGTTCAGATTGAAATGGATGGATTTCATAGCGATGAAGTAATTATTAACGACAAATACAGTATAGATTCTAAATTAAAGTATTATAAGAAAACATACAATGAAAATTTAGAACATAGATGGATTCCAGGGATTCGTATTGTAGGTTTTGCATATGGCTATTCGTTCTCGGAAATTCTATATGAATTAGGGTTGCTAGTGAAGAAATGATTAAACAAATAGCAGTTATTTTACGCGATGCCGTGCTTTTAGTGGTGTCTTTTTTGTTGTGAAGGAAAGATATAAATAAAAAGAGAGCCTAAGCTCTCTTTTGAATAGATACCTAACGTTTATGCACAGATTGGAATTCCTAATGCTATTAGGGTCAATGCTACTTGAAGAGAAAGTTCTAATCTAGCAATTTCGATTCCAGCGACTGAGACCACTAAAAGAGGTTGTCCATTAACGAACAAAACACAACTTTCCATACTTATGCCTCCTTCCGAGTAATCTAATATAGTATATGAATAAAAATTTAATACGTAATAGTCAGATTATAGAATTGATAATTTAACCTATGGTATAAAAAATTTAAGTAGACTAACAGCCGATTTATTAACACCATATATGAAGGGCAAGAATATATTAGGAGTATATAAAAACGTAGGAGTGGTAAATATGTTCTTTGCAAAGTTACGCGGTAGGAATGAAGTTCCATCAGTAGAAACAGATGCTCGAGGAGAGGCTTTTTTTAAATTAAGCCTGGACAAGCTTAGCTTAAAATTCAAATTAGATTTATTCGATATAGAGGATGTAGTTGTTGCTCATCTGCATCTTGGATCAAAAGGAACGAACGGTCCTGTTGTAGCTTTTTTATTTGGACCTATAACAAATCCAGTTTCAATAGAGTGTGCAACCCTCACAGGAATGATTACTCAAGATGATTTGATAGGGCCGTTAGCGGGTCAAACATTAGGTAACCTTGTAAATGAAATCATATCTGGAAACATATATATTAATGTTCATACAGTACAATATCCTAATGGTGAAATTCGTGGACAATTGAAGTATTGCTAATGAATTATAGTATTGTAAAAAATAAAGCATCCGTTGAGGGTGCTTTTATTTGGAGGAGGATGTATTAATAAGTCATATACCTTTAATAATCTTGAAAATTCATTTTCATAGTTTCAAAAGTAAATGAATTTAATTAGACGTAGTTAATTCACTATCTCTTTAGTTTGTGAATCTATTGACAGAAAATTCAAAATAAAACACCCTCTAAAATTAAATTAGTATTAGTAGATGAACCTTGTAAATGAAATATGAAAGTGTAACAGATAATAAAAATCTTTAAACCTAATCAAAGCTAATAGATTAACTCTCCGCACCCACTGAAATAAAGAATCATAACATAAATTGTAATTACTTTTACGGAAGTGAGTTGAAAATAATGTATTATTCATATTTTGCTTCTCAAGCAGGTATGCGACCAGCGTATGGTACATCAAAAACGTTTAGCGGAGCACAAAGTACAGTTCAAGCTGTTCAACAAGCGTTACAAATGCAACAACAAATGCAAATGCAGCAACAAGGTATCCAGCCGTATTATTCATCTACGGAGTATTTTTACCCAGTGCATCAAATCACACCGTATGGAAGTTCTTTTCTTACTATCCCATATGGAACTGTATTTAATCTATAAATTGAAAGTTTAATTAGTAGGGGCAAGTATCCCAAACCGATTATTAGTCCTCACAAAGTGGACATATACGGACGATCCGGCTCCTACCTATCTTTCTTGCATGTTCCGAAATTTTTTTTTGAGTCTTATTACCCGCAAATGGAGAGGGGGATATGTAAGCGTCAAATAGTCCCCACCTACAATTTGTAAATAACCGATGAGATAATCACCGTACATACTACAAGTGGAATTTTTTTGATGCGAATATACCGATTAAAGAAAGAATGAGAATTATTTTATCATGACAAATGATGGTTAGTGGCTCCGTATGAAAGGATACATAAATATTTACTTACGCGAACCTGGTTGAGATGTAAAAACGAAGTCCTATCTGTGGTTATTTTGTACAGGAAGATTGTCCTAAGACTATCAAGTTACAAGAGTAGGAGAACATCTGAGTCGTTTTTTGACTGTTTTTGAAAGATATTTACAGCTATAACATCACATATTTTGTTTATAATTGTAAATAGTTATTGAAATGTATAAATGTTTTTTTATTAATAAAAAAGAAATAAAGGAAAAATAATGCAACTTTTTAATTTGCTTATTCGTGTTATATATGAAAGGAGGAGGGGGATGGAGATTGAAGAAATATATAAGGTTTATATAAATGATGTGTACCGGTATTTATTTTCCCTTTCTCGTAGCCATCACGTAGCGGAGGACTTGATGCAGGAGACTTTTTATCGGGCGTATCTTTATTTAGAAGACTATGAAAACCAAAAGGTAAAATCATGGCTATTTAAAGTGGCATATCATACTTTTATTGATTTCGTTAGGAAAGAGAAAAAAGTAACCTTTGTAGGAACGGAGGAATTAGAGACAATACAAGCAGGGGAATCTACAGAAGAGTATGTAGTGGCAAAAAATAGTTATGAAAAGTTAATTCAGATTATTCATACTTTACCAGTGATAGAGGCACAAGCTATTTTATTATGTGACGTACATCAATTAACGTACGAAGAGGGTGCTTCTGTACTAGAGTTAAAGGTAAATACGTATAAAAGTCACATATTTCGCGGGAGAAAGAGATTAAAAGAATTGTTAAAGGAGGAAAAGAGTCAAAATGACAAATGATAAACCGCATCCTGAACAAGATGATTATAAAAAATTGTTACAAGAAGCTCTTCATGAAAGACCGGCTTCACTTCCAGATGGAAAACAGGAGCAAGTGTTGAAAATAGGTAAAAAAAGAGCACGTATTACGAATATTTTGATTGTATTTACTTTTTTATTACTCATTCAACCTACTTTATATATATCTACACTCTTATATTATACATTGGCACCTACAAACGCGATGGAGATACGGAATGTAGTAAATCAAACGTTAAGTGTAACAGAACCAAATGTATTTTTGAAAGATAGGGACATGGAGCAAACGTTGTTACCGCTTAGTTTGCAATTGCATTTTGATTTGTATAAAAGAGTAGGAAAGAAAGATATTCGAATAGGAGAAGAGAAAACAGATTATGTATTTAGTAGAGCAACGAAAGTAAGCCGTGAATATACAACAGATGAGAAAATTCCAGAAATCCCGTATATAGATAACGAAGTATTGTCTCATCCTAATAATTATAATGCGTCCTATGATAGTAGCGAAGAAGCGCAGGTATTAAAGGGTCTTCCGCAAGAATCTGTTGTAGAAGCATTTGTATCTTTTAGAGAATTATTAAGTGTACAAGAGGTAACGGATATGTTTCCTACTATTGATATCGTTTGGTATGCCGTTAATACAGGATTAGAGGAGAAGCAAATGAATGATGAGGGTATGTATGTAGCCCCGATTGGCTTCCCAGCAGATATGATTTCAAGGCCAAGTGGTGCTTTTGAAAGTGATTCACCTCATGAGGAACAATTTATTGATGTTTTAAAGTCATTACAGAAGCATGAAAGTTTAGCAGTGAAGCTATCTAGAGCGAAAGTATTAGAGTTGTCAAAGCGTATTTCTTTCCTTGAAAAAAATGGGATAAAAACATACGGGGCAGTTGTAACTGGGCCTAAAGTAGAAGTTGAAAAATTGATGAGCCACGAAAAAGTTAGAAAATTGAAAGTAGGTGAAGCGAGGTTATGGAATTGGCATTCTTAAAAAAAGGACAGAATCGTATGTATAAACAGGAAACGTGGATGGGGACTATTTCATTAATTATTGCCTTTCTAGCGTTATTGTATTTGAACATTATATTGCTTATTCAAGAAACATTTATAGGTAAAAGTTTTCTGCAAATAGTTGGTATTGGAGTGGTGTGCTCAGTCATAGGTATGATTACCAAAAACAAAAGTCGAAAATATGCATTGTGGGCATGTAGTTTATTTATTTTTATACTGCTGTTTTCTGTATTTGGATTTATGCTAGGTTGGATGATAAGCTTTGGGCCATAAAAAAAGAGCGAATGTAGATTCGCTCTTTTTTATGTATAAAAGTAAACTAGATAAGAGAAGAACTTATGAAATTTGAATAGTAAGCATTATACATCTAGGTTGAAGTTTTATTGATATGTTTTCCGCCCGTGTATATATAAATAGGCGCAAATTTTGGACTAAAACAATAGCTCGTCCAAACATTGCCAATCCCTCTTACATAATATGTAGTAATAAGCATGAAAGGGGAACTAGTATGTCTTGCTATTACTACTGTAAGTATTGTAAAGAGTATAAAAAGAAACAGCATGATTGTTGTAAGTGCACGAGTAAGTGTAATGACAACGAGGAGAAGCTTGTTAGGGCATCTGCATTTAGAGCTAGAAATACGGTGAATCAAACAGTTCCTGCCAATACTTTTGTAAAGGTATTGTTCCAAAATGAACAATTTGATTTAGCAAATGAGTATAATCCAGTAACGTCTATTTTTATTCCGAACACTAGGGGAGTTTACTCTATTATTGGAACGATTGGTTTCTTTCCAAACGATCCTAGCTTAAATTATAGAGCTCGTGTAGAAATTCGTGTAAATGGAAACGCAGCAATAGCTATAGATAATGACTTTTTCGGTCCAATAAGTTTTGGAAATGTAGTAAGTGTTTCGACGATTATTCAATTGAATGAAGGAGATCAAGTTGAGGTTTATGCACAAAGTAGCATAGACGGAGTTTTAAGCACTTCGGAAGACGGCTCACATTTTGAAGCTGCAAGATTCCCTTCTCCAATTAAATAAAGTCGAACATACAGAAAATAAAGAATAATCCTCATCGAAATGGTGGGGATTTTTTTTTGTTGAAAATAGTATCAGTTTGTCCAAACTATTCTAATCTATATTGCATAGTATGTAATAATAAATAAATATAAAGGGGGACTTACTACGTCATATTATTACTGTAAGTATTGTCAAGGTTACAAAAATAAAAGTCATGATTGCTTTAGAAAAAATAGTCAATGTGATAGAAAGTATGTACAAGTGAATTGTTGTGATGATAAGAAAGAAAAGCTTGTAAGAGCGTCTGCGTTTAGAGCTGTTAATACAATGAATCAGCCTGTTCCGGAAAATACTCCTGTTAAAGTATTATTTCAAAATGAACAGTTTGATCTAGCAAATGAATATAATCCTGCAACATCTATTTTTACTCCGAAGACTAAAGGGGTATATAGTGTATTAGGGAATATAACATTTTCTCCAAATGATTTTAATGTAAATTACAGAGCTAGGGTTGAAATTCGTGTGAATGGAAATCCAGCAATAGCAATCGATAATGATTTCTTTGGAACCGGGGTATTTTTTAATAATGATGTTTCAGTAACGTCTATTTTGCAATTAGAAGCAGGGGATTCAGTTGAAGTTTTTGCTGAGAGTAGTGTTGCTGGAGTAATTGTTCAAAATGTTAATGGTTTGAATACAGTTCATTTTGAAGCTGCAAGATTTCCTTCTCCAATTAAATAACGAAGAGAATATATTACTTTTCAGTAGGTTTAGTTAATCCCCTTTACCAAATGGTGGGGGATTATTATTGTTTTTCTAAAATATATAAGTAAATAGGTTAATTATAGTTTGTTTCAGGAGAATTTCACATGCTAGGATGTAAGGTTGAAAGTGCTAGCTTATTATGGGTATTAGATATTCTGCAGGTAATAAAAAGAGTAAAACAAAAAAATGTAACATGGTTGTGAAAATTTTTTGTTTTACATTTACCAGTTGTCTTATAGAATAGCAAAGACATCTTGACTTATGAATATATATAAGTCCGTATAATTACGGTTTTTTTCTTTACTATATAGAAATTACATATTTAACATAGGTTTGTGTAGGTATTGCTATTGAATGGAAAGGAATAACATTAAGGCGATTACACTATATAAAAATAAAATTAATCCTAAGATGAGTAGTATGGGATACAACTTGAACATGTTGGACCTCCTTGAGTATATAAAGAATTTCAATAAATATTTGGTCAATTTAGAAGGGGAATGTATGAATGAGAATTGAATAATACACTAATTTAACAGCGATTAGTTTAAAGGAAAAAGAGCATGACATAGCTATCAAGCTCTTTTCTCAATGGCGAAGAATAAGTCTTTATATTGTCTTGTTATCCGTTAAAAACCATAGCGGACTTTAAGGGAGAGTGCCAAACTCTATTAAACTAATTTATGATCTGAGCTCATGCCCATTCATAGTTCTGAGTAGTTATTTTTTTATCAATTAATCCTCTTTGTCCAAAGCTGATAACTTCTAAGGCTTCTCTTCCTATATAGTAATTCGTACATTGGGTGTTTTCTAGTGGAGTATGCCAAGAAATTAAAAGTGCTTCTACATCTGATAATTTTTGCTCAGAATATTTACCTCCATTAGGAAATTCTAACATCCCTAACCTTACATGGATGCCTCTTGCCCCATGAATCCATTCTTTGTAATGTTCATTTAATCGTTTCGAAAAACTTCTTTTTGTTTTTCCGATATATAGTAATTTTTCCTTCCCACGATACACTCTATAAATTGCATATATACCTTTTGAAAAAGCTTCTTCATAATGATTGATTTCAGATAAATTATAAAGTTTAGACCACCTAATATGTACAATAGTCATACATCTCACCCTTTTATCAAGATATTAAAATAAATCGTCTTTTTTCAATTTCTCAAAAATCGAAAGAAAATGCAAGGATTATAGTGAACGTATAATAAATAAAGGAGTATTGTTGATTACACATTGATTAAATTGTTTATAAGCAGCAGGTAGATTGATCGCTCGTAAAATATAAAAGTGAGCAGGTTTATGTGTACAGAATGAGAGATAAATAAAAAAAGAGCATACATAAAAAGTACGCTCTAAAGAAAGATAGGTTTTATGAGTGGATAATCTCCATACGATAATATATGCTCGATTAATAAAAACGTGTAAAAAATCAATAGATTATCAATGGAATAACATGAAATGAGTAATTTTGGTCTATTCCCGTAGTCGCGGAGCTAACCAAATTGTAAGGATTGCGAATAGAATGGATTAACAACTGGATAATGATCGTACTTCAGTTTCGTATTTCTTATAGTTTGGATATTGCGTAATAGTTTGACACTTAGGTGTGGAAAGTTGATTAATTATAGAAACATTTGTAATTACCTCGTTACAAGGACCGAAAAATGTGATTTTTAGTTTTGAGTTTGGTGGAACTTTGACCACGATAGGTTTTTTTTCCATGAAATCAGCTCCTAAGACGCAGTATTGTATACTGCGTTTTTTTGTTTAGATTAATATATAATATGAAATTTTTAGTTGAGTTGATAATGATATGGAGTTTGATGGTGTGATTAGATTATGAAAAATTAGTAGAAACTTAATTAAAAGATCGTATATTTTGAAAAATAATATAGATTTTCTTTATTTATAGTATAGATAGCTAGTATTAGGCATAAGGGGCTTTCAATAAGTCAAGCTTTGAATATGATATTAAAAGGGGATGAATTGTATTGGGGTATATTATCGATATTTCAAAATGGAATGGAACTATTGATTGGGGTATTGCAGCATCTCAGCTAGATTTAGTTATTGTTAGAGTTCAAGATGGCTCGAATACGGTAGATTTTATGTATCAAAATTATGTGAATGAAATGAAGAAACGCAGTATTCCATTTGGTAATTATGCATTTTGTCGTTTTATATCTATTGCTGATGCAAGGAAAGAGGCACAAGATTTTTGGAGTCGTGGCGAGAAATCTGCTAAGTTTTGGGTGGTGGACGTAGAAATTCAAACGATGATGGATATGCAAGGGGGGACACAAGCGTTTATAGATGAATTACGCCGTTTAGGTGCGAAAAAAGTAGGGCTATACGTGGGGCATCACACGTATGTATCATTTGGAGCACGTAATATTGAAGTTGATTTTTTATGGATTCCTCGTTATGGAGGAAATAAGCCAGCATATCCGTGTGATATTTGGCAATATACTGATACGGGAAATGTTCCTGGTATTGGGAAATGTGATTTAAATCAATTAATAGGAAATAAGTCGCTTTCTTGGTTTATAGGCTCGGATCAAGTAAATCAATCTATTCAATTTAACAGAGAGAATACACAGCAATCAAATGGTATTGGTATTGCAGTTTCGAAATATTCTGATGGATATGAAATAAACCTATATGAAAATCCTGCGAATCCTCAGTTTACAGGTACAATCACTCAAAAAAATCCATATTTAGTCTTACATGGTTATTGGGAAGACGCAGATAAAGATATGATTTGCTTAGGCAATGATAAACAGTGGGTATATGTAAAACATTTTGATGTAGAATGGTTTTATGCAGTTTCAAAATATCCTGTTGGGTATGGAGTGAATTATTATGCAGAGCCTGAATGTATAAATTATAAAGGAAATATTGATGGATCAAAATCTTTTCGTGTGTGGGGCAGAGCCAAAAATGCGGTAGATATCGGGCAAAATAATTGGATACTGGAAGAACATGTAACTATTAAGAATCTATAGGAATACGTAAAGGGTCATTTTACTGATACATAGTAAGATGACCTTTAATATTTGAACAAAAAAGAACATGATACATAGCTTATTCAAATGAAATGAATTACATGTGGAAAACACATTGTTAACACAAGTACATTGTATAGTTATTCTTATATAATAATAAAAGTGAGGTATTTTGAATTGAAAAAGAAAAAGCTATTTTTAGGAACAATTATTTCATGCGTAGTACTGGCATTATCGGCATGTGGTTCCTCAGACAATGTAGTAACATCAAAAATAGGGAATGTTACAGAGAAAGAGTTAAGTAAAGAATTAAGACAAAAATATGGGGAAAGTACTTTATACCAAATGGTGTTAAGTAAGGCGTTGCTAGATAAATATAAAGTTTCAGATGAGGAAGCAAAAAAACAAGTAGAAGAAGCAAAAGATAAAATGGGTGACAACTTCAAATCGACTTTAGAGCAAGTTGGATTGAAAAATGAAGATGAATTAAAAGAAAAAATGAAGCCAGAAATCGCATTTGAGAAAGCGATTAAAGCGACTGTCACAGAAAAAGATGTAAAAGATAACTATAAACCAGAAATGAAGGTAAGTCACATTTTAGTGAAAGATGAAAAGACTGCTAAAGAAGTGAAAGAGAAAGTAAATAATGGAGAAGATTTTGCAGCTTTAGCGAAGCAATATTCAGAGGATACTGGTTCAAAAGAACAAGGTGGAGAAATAACTGGTTTTGCTCCAGGGCAAACGGTGAAAGAATTTGAGGAAGCTGCATATAAATTAGATGCAGGACAAGTAAGTGAGCCGGTAAAAACAACTTACGGATACCATATTATTAAAGTGACAGATAAAAAAGAATTGAAGCCATTTGATGAAGTAAAAGATCAAATTCGTAAAGATTTAGAACAGCAAAGACTACAAGATACGACAGGTAAATGGAAACAACAAGTAGTTAATGATTTATTGAAAGATGCTGATATTAAAGTGAATGATAAAGAATTTAAAAATACATTTGAATTTCTAGAAAAGAAATAATGATTGGAATTAGAAAAGGGAACCTATATAGGTTCCCTTTTCTAATTAGTGTGTGTGTTATAAATAGATAGTAAGACAATATAATATTACATTTAAATATTAAGAATTACAATGGGAATTTATGTAATTATTTTAAATAGGAATGATCAATGCTTCATAGAATGTTGATATTATAATGTTTCGTTTGCTTAATTTCATTAAATATAAAGTGGGTTTATTAATTTCATCCCACTATTTGCATGTAGTCTGATTGGCGTGGGCTAATTAAAACCTGAATTGATTTAAGTTTTTCTTTATTGAAGTGGATAAACATAATTTACAGAATGAAACATACAATAGTATTGAAAAAATATTGATATTAAATGAAGTGAAAGCAGAGCATTCTACTAAAAAAGGATGTTCTTTTTAGTATGAAATTTTTAGGATATAGAAAGAATGCTTTTAAACGAATTACTTAATAGATAAATATATTATGTAGGAGGAGAAAATATGAAAGTAATTTTTCAGAGAGAAGGCGGGGGGAAGGTTTTTGAATCGCATGATGAAGATATAAGTAACTTATTAGCTATTTTAAAAGAAACGAAAGGGATTAAGATTGGGATGGTTGACTATGAAGTATTAAAATACGAATTAGAGTATTTTCGTAACCCAAAAAAAGCAGTAACGGAGAGGGAATTACATATAATAGTACAACCAAAATATATGTAGTAAGGGGAGATTATGTATTCTTAAACAGTATGTACGGAAAGAGAGTGTTTACATTGCTCTCTTTTCTATAGAAATTTTGTGAGTTCGTTCTTTATAATATATGCTTTCATTTATAGTTGGTTAATAAACTTGAAAAATTAAAACTTTTTAGTTTAGGCAGGGATTTTATATTCAAGTAGATAAATGTTCATATAAAGTGTTTTTTATACAAATATTGGAGGAGTAAAAATGAGTTTAGCAAGTTATATAGGGTGCAATGTAGAAATTCCGTTAACGAATCCAGATTCCAATGATGTAATTGTTTTTGGATCGTGCTTTTCAGATGAAAGTATGCTTGAAATTGTACAAGAATTTCAATTTCAAACAAGTTACACGTATGAAGTTTCAACGAGCTGGGGCATTGAACTTGTTGAGTGGCAAATTGAAAAGGAGAAGAAAGATGCTAAAAAAAAGCTATTAGCTTTATGCTCGATTATGGAAGGTTATTTAAATGAGGGGGACTATTTTGAATTATTCAGTTGTTGGGTTGGTGATGAAGATCAGGAACGAGTGGGAGAATTAAAATTAAAAATAAATCATTTTAATATAGATGAGATTTGTATTCCGGAAAGAACGCTTGTCAGGATAGAAAAGTAAATATAGAAATATACGTTATTAGAAAAAAGCGACTTCTCTTTGTATGAAGTCGCTTTTTCTGTTGATATGTGAACGGCCTATTATATAAGAAGTGAAAAGCTCATTTGATGAAGAAAAAATAAATGATGGATAAAAATATAATTTAAATCATTTCAAAAGAACGTAGGTTCGTGTATAATTAGAACGAATGTTCTTGTGTGTGTACATAGTATACGAATAAGAAATAAAGTGAAACTTTAATTAGCGAGGTGTTCATCGTCCGTTATTTATTAGCTTTCACCAATTAAGCGTTTACGGGCAGTTGATTTTCGTATTACCTCCTCGCATATAGCGGATTTTGAGGTAGGAGCTCCACTACCTGTTAATGCGGGATAAATATGAGCCTAGCAATTATTAACGAATAATTGAGGAACAATATGTGTGAAATAGAATGGATAAATGATCAAGGAGATAAAGAAATGAATGATGTAAAGGTGCAGAAAATAGAAAGAGAATGGGTTCCATTTACAGTAATGTCGGAACAGTTGTTAAGTATGCGAAAGGTTGTTGTAGAGAAGTTTAAAGTACAAAAACCGTTCTTAACAAACGAAGCAAAAGAGAGAATTTCTGATAAATTATTAACGTCATTATTGTCTGAGAAAGAAATATTGGTGACATATTTTGAAGATGGATACATCCTTACAAGTTATATGACAGTTGTGCATATAAATCCGCTAAAGCACAGTGTAATATGTACTGACGCATTTTATAAAACTTACGTATTTAATACTTCTGATATTATTGAAATAACGTAAGGGAAGCTGAAATTTCAATTTTAGCTTCCTTTACGTTATGTTAGATGAGGGATATAAATAATGAAACGAAAAAGCAGCTAGCTTCATACTAGCTGCTGAGCCCCAGGGAAAGGGAGAAAAAGATAGGGTACTCCAAAAATCAATAATAGCTGTGTAACAGCCTGATTATAGTATAGACAAATTTAAAATTCCTAAACAGAACGATGAAAAAATAGGATTAGGCTGTACCCACTTGGTTTTGATCTGCAAGGTCAGAATCAAACGTATTAGTCGCGCTCACGCCATTAAAAGTATTAACAACAAAACCAACATTTGAAGCACCAGATCCATTATAAGCCTTCGTATTTTCTTTCGGAGAAACGTTGTAGAAATCACCTAAATTAAATGAACCGTTACTATTTTGTACAACTAAATTCCCTACAACTGAGGGCATAGTTTTCACCCGCTTTACAATCATTTGTTAACACTACTATATGGTCTTATAGTCCAAATGGTTCATGTAACAAAAATTGTGGAATAGTAAAACGTTTGAAGTGTAGCTTAATCCCGTAATAAAAGTATGCTAAAATTAATGTAAGGTTGAGTAATTAATAATAACAATTGTATAATTAATATATACGAAATCGAAGGAGGCAAAATGTAATGAATAATGTTATAAAAAAAGTAGATTTAACAGATACAAAATCAAGTAATCTTGTTGCGCTTATTTATAGCAATGAAGTTATTTTGGTTGAAGAAGCATTTTGTCCAAATGAAATAAAATTAAAGTTTAATGAAATTGCAATTTTATCGGCTATTAAAACAGCACATATAATGAAAGTAACCATGAGAAAAGAACTGGAAGCAATTTTTCATGACACTGGTGTTTTATTTGTGAAGCATAGTGTTGATTATGGTAACAGTCAATCTATCACTATGCATTTTGAACAATTCAAAAAGTTGCAAAATGAGATTGAGAATTTAAATAAAAATAGGTAATCAGACTAGATGAAGATTCTTTCATAGAGGTGAACTGTTCTATGATGAAAAATTGGTTTGAAATTTTTTCAGATGTATCTCACTGTAAGCATAAATATGGTTTTATTAAGATGCAGGATAATGAAGATTTTAAAAGAAGTAATCTACGTGTAGCTTTTATGTATCGGTGTGAGAAATGCGGGAAAGAGAAGCGGAAATATAAAAGCAATAACGAAATGAATAATGACTTTTTTGATATATAAGCAAGAGTAACTGTTATGGTTACTCTTTTTGCTTACATAAAAACTCCTACTAAAGTATGAAATGAGTTGATACTTTAGTAAATGGCTGAATGAAAAGGGAGAGTGTAAAATTTTATAAAGGAGGAGAGGTACATGCAACGAAACGAAACTGGAAAAATTGTAATGATTACAGGAGTGACGCAAGGATTAGGTCGTGCAATGGTTGATCGATTTCATGAATTGGGATGGAATATATATGGCTGTGGACGTTCAAAAGATAAAATTGAAGAATTGAAAAAATATTACGGTAATATACATGATTTTCAAATAATCGATGTTTCAGACTCCCAGCAAGTAAGTAGTTGGGCAAATTATATACTTCATAGAAATAGAGCACCAGATTTGCTAATAAATAATGCATCGATTGTTAATAAAAATGCGCCACTGTGGAAAGTAACCGCTCAAGAATTCGAAAATATAATGAATGTAAACGTAAATGGTGTAGTAAATGTAATTCGGGCATTTGTCCCAGCGATGGTAGCTAGGAAAGAAGGAATGATTATTAATATGAGTTCTAGTTGGGGCCGAGAGGGAGAAGCTGAGCTTGCGCCATATTGTGCCTCAAAGTTTGCAATTGAAGGTATCACGAAATCTATGGCACTTGAATTACCCTATGGTATGGCTGTTGTTGCTTTAGATCCGGGCGGAAGTATCAGTACCCCAATGCTGTATTCATGTGCACCACAGTATGTAAATGAATCACCCACACCTGAAATGTGGTCACGTAATGCGATTAAATTTATATTAAATATAACAATAGATAAAAATGGAGCTTCATTGACATGCCCAGAATGTACGTAAATATATATTGAATTGCCATATTTTTAGTGATACACACTTTGTCCAAAAAAGTACCTTTCAGGTGCTTTTTTTGTATGATTAGCACATTATAGAATGCACAAAATTACATATAGAAAATAAATATGAGTTAGAGGATACCATTTATGTATTTCGAAAGCACTAGAAAATTTCTAAATAGGTGATAAAAATGAATCCAAGCGGTTTAAAAGTGACAGGGGCATGGTTTCAAGTAGGAGGAAATCTTACAGCGGCTATTGGGACGACAAGAGGATTTATTGGAGAAGAGAAAGTTGAATCGGATCTTGTAATTGTAGGAAGCTCATTACAAGCCCTCGGGTATATATTACAAATTATAGCGAGTAATGATACCGGAGATGAACCTGAAAGAGAAAATCAAAATATGTGTTTGGAGAATAAAATTGAAATGCTTGATAAAATGGGCATTGAGTTATTAGCATTAGGGAATATATCAAATATAATAGGAACATATTTTAATATACATGAACAATTGAAAGAGAATGATTATCTTATAATTGTCGGGAACAGTTTACAATCGATTGGTGCATTTTTAGGAGTGGAAGCGGCTTTGCTTGAGATGAAAGCAATACAGAGAATTATTATATTAGGTAATTCTCTGCAAAGTTTAGGTGCTGGACTTCAAGCGTATCAAGGTATTATTAATGTATCAAAGAACGAAATAGAAAAGGAAGACAGTACGGTTGATAAGAAAAATGAGAGAATAATAGCACTCATTGGTGTTTGGATACAAGCGATAGGAACTTCTATTTCTGCGATTGGATTAACTATAATAGAGGAAGAAGAAAGATTAGAAAAAATAGATATGTGAAAATACACATTTGATAAAGGTAGGGAAATTTCAATTTTACATATGTGGTAAGATTGAAGTAGTAGGTTTTTAGGCATATGAATAGAATATATAAGAATAGAGATAAAAAATACAAAACAAGGAGTTTTCAAGAGATGATGTATTTATTGGCAATTCTACTACCACCTGTAGCTGTATTATTTTGCGGAAAACCATTTCAAGCAATCATTAACTTCATATTAACATTAATATTTTGGGTTCCAGGAGTTATACATGCGATATTAGTTGTACATGATAAAAAAGCAGACCGGAGATTAAAAAAACAAATTCAAGCATATGATGAAATGAATAAGAGGGATAGAAGATAGCTAAGTCGTGAAATGATTAAAAAAAGAAAGGGGGGACTACCTCCTTTCTTTTTTCATTCTGTTTAAGTTTAAATTTTAGTATAGCGGTAAGAATTTTTAATATAAGTATTGTGATAATTAGTTTTAGATTGTGCACTTAATAAACCGGTGTAAATATTTTCAGGCACGTTAAAGAAATCATACATTCCATTCTTTAATTGAATGCGTAAAATCATAGAAAAAGGATTATAGCCAACAGCAACTATATTTTTTGAACTCACGGGAGATAGCTTCATCATTACGCAACTCCTCACTTTTCATTTTTTATTATTTCTTGTAGATGTTGAGTTTGTGGTGTTGAAATCCTTATAATTAAAGAGGTATTATACTTATATGCAATATATTAAATGTTTGTTATACGTAATAATAAGGAAGTTCACACGAAGTACATATCGTTGTGCTATTTTTATTTCACCTTTGATTTATAAATAAGAAAATATTGACCATTTGAAAAAAAGGTATATTATTTATACGAGGTATAAAAATTCACTTTTTACATTCTATGCTTAAAGGGGCAGCATTATTAGGAAAAATAGAAGTGAAAATAGTTTGCATAAGAAGAATTCTAAAATTTATAATCTGTGAATTAGGAAAATATTGAATGCTCCAGGTCAATATACTTTCTTAATGAAATTCAGTTTAGAAAGTGACCTCAATATTTTTAAGTAAATCAACGGGAGAATTGAAAGGCAGGAGAAAGTAACATGTCAGAAAATTATCGTTCTCGAGAGGAGCGACGACAAGTTAAAAAGAAAAAACAGCCAGCTTCTAAAACACAAAAACCAAAAGGGAAAACATCGTTCTTTCGTAAGTTTTTAATTACTTGTTTATTACTTGGTATTGTTGGTTTAGTGGCAGGGGTTGCTACCTTCTTCGTAATGATTAAGGATGCACCAAAACTTGAGAAAGCAAAACTTGTTAATCCGTTATCCTCAAAAATTTATGATAAAAATGGCGATTTGGTTTATGAATATGGGAAAGAAAAACGGACGAATGTTACGTATGATCAAATTCCTAAATTAGTAGAAAATGCATTTTTAGCAACAGAAGATGCACGTTTTTATGAGCATAGCGGAGTAGACTTCAAAGGTACTGCCCGGGCTGTGTTAGTGAGTCTTAAAGGAGATTACGGCTCACAAGGTGGAAGTACGATAACGCAGCAGGTTATTAAAAACTATTTCTTATCGATGGAAAAAACATCAAAACGTAAGGTTCAGGAAATATATTTAGCGTATAAGCTAGAACAACAGTATTCAAAACATGAAATTTTAGAAATGTATTTAAATAAAATTAATTTAGGAAACCGTTCATATGGAATCGCAACAGCAGCACAAAACTACTATGGTAAAGAATTAAAAGAGTTAACATTACCAGAAGTTGCGATGCTTGCAGGTTTACCGAAAGCACCGAATAACTATGATCCAACGAAAACGGACAATATTCAAAGAGCAACAGAAAGAAGAGATGTTGTATTAAAATTAATGAATCGACATGGTTATATTACGAAGGCAGAAATGGAAGAAGCTTCGAAAGTTAAAGTAACAGATGGACTTAAAACTGCAACTGTACAAGCAATGCCATATCCTGCATTTATGGATGCAGTTGTGAAAGAAGTAGAAAAAGAATTGCCAGATGCTAATATTGGTTCTGACGGTTTGGAAATTTATACAACTTTAGATAAAGATGCACAGAAAGCTGCTGATAGGATATTAGATGAAAATATTATTAACTATCCAAATGATAAATTCCAAGGTGCTTTCACATTTATGGATACGAAAACAGGTGAGGTTCGTGCTATAGGTAGTGGGCGCGGTGAAAATAAAGCAGTATTTAAAGGGCATAATATGGCAATTGAATTAGATCGTGCAGCTGGTTCGACGATGAAGCCAATCTTTGATTACGGTCCTGCAATTGAATACTTAAAATGGGCTACATATCATCAAATTGATGATTCTCCATTTAAATATTCAACTGGACAAGAACTTCGAAATGCGGACAGAAGTCATTTAGGCCCAATTACTATGCGTGAAGCATTAAAAATGTCGCGTAACGTTCCAGCAGTTAAAACTGCAAAAGAAGTAGGACTTAATAAATCAAAGGAATTCTCTGAGAAATTAGGTATTACATTTAATAAACCGCTGGCAGAATCAACAGCTATAGGTACAAATGAAGTTTCACCAACTGAAATGGCGGGTGCTTATGCGACATTTGGTAATGGTGGAAAGTATGCAAAACCGCATTTTGTTAAGAAAGTAGTTTATCCAGACGGCAAGTCACAAAGTTTTGAGCAAAAACCAAAACAAGTTATAGCTGACTCTACAGCATATATGATCACTGATATGCTTCGTTCAGTAGTAACATCAGGTACTGGTACAGCAGCAAATATTAGCTCTTTAGATGTAGCTGGTAAAACAGGTACAACAAACTATGCTTCAAAACAATTAGCTCAATATAACATTCCAGAAAGTGCGACTCGTGATAGTTGGTTTGCAGGTTATACGCCGCAATATACGATGGCGGTATGGACTGGATATATGAAAGATGGTAAAGACGAGTATATTAGTAGTAAAAATACGAAAATTGCACAGTTGATCTTTAAAGAAATGATGAGTGAGTTTGCTACTGACAAATCACGCTTTAAAATGCCAAGTAGCGTTATTCAAGAAGGTAGTGAGCTACGTATAAAAGGTGAAAAACGTGATTCTTCACCAAATACGAGCGTACCGGATACAACGGAACAACCAAAACAAGATCAAAAGCAAAAAACTGAAGAAGAGAAAAACAAAGAAGAATTAAAGAAACAAGAAGAGCTTAAAAAACAAGAAGAACAAAAGCAACAAGAGGAACTGAAGAAGCAAGAAGAACAAAAGAAACTAGAAGAGCAAAAGAAACAAGAAGAAGAAAAGAAACAAAATGAACAAAATAATGGAAATGGCCAAGGAACGACACCTCCAGCAAATAACGGAGGAGGCCAAGGAAATACAACACCTCCAGCAAATAATGGAGCTGGTCAAGGAAATACAACACCTCCAGCGAATAACGGAGGAGGTCAAGGAAATACAACACCTCCAGCAAATAATGGAGGAGGCCAAGGAAATACAACACCTCCAGCAAATAATGGAGCTGGTCAAGGAAATACAACACCTCCAGCGACCACACAACCAGATACTGGCGGGAATGCAGGAGAAGCCCCTGTCAATAATGGACAATAAGAGAAGTTAATAAAAAGTACAAAAAAGCACTTAAGATTTGTAAAAATTACAATCTTAAGTGCTTTTTTATCGTTTAAATTAAAATGTTGATTATTGATTTCCTACAGAAAAGTCTATAGTAAGCAGTTTATAGGTTTTTAGGATTAAATAGTTGTTCTGTGAAATTACTACATAATTTTCTATTTGAAGTATTATTTTTGTTAAAATGCAGCAGCTATGCAAGGATGAATTTAAATGTTAAAAGTACCGTGGAAATTTTGGAAATAAATAGAAGGGAAATGATAAAAAACTTGAGCCTGAGGTAATGGAGGATAACTTTGGCTTTGAAAGGTGGTACTACTTGGATGTGCGCCATGATGCCAAAATGAGGGAGTAACTTGACCTGGAATTTGATATTGTTGCCAAGTTGCAGGAAGTTCAATTCCTACATCGGAACTAGCTGTATGAACGGCTGGAACGTGTATCCCAGGAGTCGAAGGAACGACGGCCGTTACTCTTGAAGATACCCACATAACATAATCACTCCTAAGTTGTGATAATAAAGTAGTATATTCTTTTCACGCGTATAAAGGTACATATAGATAGGACTTTAGGCTAATGTATACTTATAAAGTTGTAAGACCAATTTATATTGATGGTGGACCATTTATTATAAAAAGTTACGTCTATTTACGGAGGGAAAAGGGACTGAGAAAATGTAAAATGGAGGTGTTAATTGCAAGAATATACGTGTTTATGGAGGAATTTTAATGGAACGATTATGGACGAAATCATTTATTCAAATGACTTTCGCAATGTTATTTTTATTTACAGGATTTTATTTACTTGTACCAACGCTCCCGCTCTTTATTAAAGAGATAGGCGGCAATGAATCACAAGTTGGACTCATGATGGGAATGTTTACAATAGCTGCAGTTGTAATACGACCGATTATTGGAGGGATGTTAGATCAATATGGTAGAAGATCGTTTATTATTTTCGGACTCATCCTTTTTGGGCTAACGATGTATTCCTATAATTTAGCATCGACTATAGTCCTTTTAGCAGTTTTACGCGTTATTCACGGAGTGACATGGGCTGTTTCTACAACAGCTGTTGGAACAGCGATAACTGATATTATTCCAGATTCACGCCGTGGTGAAGGTATGGGTTGGTACGGGATGGCTATGACAATTGCAATGGCAATCGGCCCAATGATTGGATTATCGGTTGTACAACATTATTCATTTCACGGTCTATTCTTGTTGGCAACTCTTTTATCCTTTATGGCAGTCCTATTATCGTTCATGACGAAAATGCCATTCACACCACAAAAAGAAAAAGGGAAAATGCAGTTGTTTGAAAAATCGGTTCTATCCATTACAATTGTAGTTTTCTTTTTATCATTTGCATATGGAGGAATTACGACGTTTTTACCGCTATTTGCATCTTCAATCGATGTGAATCCTGGGACATTCTTTCTTGTATATGCAGTTGCTTTAACGATTGTAAGACCAATTTCAGGAAAACTATTAGATAAGTATGGAGAAGTATTTATTATACTCCCGGCACTATGTATTACGATTATCGCGATAGTTGTATTAACGATTTCAAATAGTTTAATAGGGGTAGTTATCGCAGCTGCATTATACGGTGTTGGATTCGGTTCAGCACAGCCCGCATTACAAGCAGCGATGCTTACAATTGTTGATCCGAGTAAAAGAGGAGTTGCTAACGCTTCATTCTTTACTGCATTTGATTTAGGGATTGGACTTGGTGCGATTTTACTTGGAGTTATTTCGCAAATGTTTGGTTACCGTATTTTATTTGTAGGTAGTGCAATTTCAGGACTAATCGCTTTCATTATTTTTGTCATTTTTGTAAAACAGCGATTAGGTAAAAAAGAATTTGCGTAAACGGGAGTAACAAAGATGAAAATTTCAATTGAACTTAACGATTTACAATGGTTAAAGGATAACATAATAATAGTTCAATTCAGCCGGCCTATTCTTTAGGGATAGTTTCTGAGAAATCAGATGGGGAAATCGTGTCAGTTGAGAAAGAAGTCATTCTATTTTGGGAGATGTTTATAATCTTTGGTACTTTAAAACTATCATTTAGTTAAATGTTACTATGAGGAAACGGAAGAAATTCAATTTAATTATGTGAAATAATAACTTTTTTAAAAATAAATAAGTTTTATATAAGAATTATATTGATGAGATAGTGAAATAAATATCATGTAGAAACGAGTTGTATATGTGTACAGCTCGTTTTTTTTATTTTCTTAAAAAAATTGGTTGAATGATATATTCTGTGGGATTTTCTGAGTCATCCTTATATTTTGTTTTAATAAGACATATAAAGAAGTCAGTCCTTTCTTTATAAAATGTGAAAATTATTTTTGAAAAATTGTATTGTTACATCGGTAAAAGTATAGGAAACTTATCATTATAAAATAAATTGAAATCTTCTAAAAACTCTGATACATTGAAATAGAAATGTAGTTTCACGATTTTGTAAAGGCTTACAGTTATGTGCACGAAGATCTATTAGGATTGGAGGAAATAATGATGAAAGCTGAAGAAAAATTTTCCCCGGGATTAGATGGTATAGTGGCAGCGGAGACGAAAATTTCGTTTCTTGACACAGTGAAAGGTGAAATTGTAATTCAAGGGTATGATTTAATCGAACTCTCAAAAACAAAAGAGTATTTAGATATTGTGCACCTTTTATTGGAAGAACATCTACCGAATGAGGATGAAAAAGCACAACTTGAAAAGAAATTAAAAGAAGAATACGCGGTACCAGAAGGTGTATTCAACGTATTAAAGGCATTACCGAAAGAAACGCACCCGATGGATGGATTGCGTACAGGTGTGTCCGCATTAGCTGGTTACGATAATGATATCGAAAACCGCTCGTTAGAAGTAAACAAAAGCCGCGGGTACAAATTATTGAGCAAAGTACCAAACATTGTAGCGAATAGCTATCATATTTTAAATAATGAAGAGCCAATCCAGCCTCTTCAAGAATTAACATATAGCGCGAATTTCTTCTATATGTTAACAGGTAAAAAACCAACTGAACTTGAGGAGAAGATCTTTGATCGTTCCCTTGTTTTATATAGTGAACATGAAATGCCAAACTCTACATTTACAGCGCGCGTTATTGCATCAACGCAATCGGACTTATATGGTGCTTTAACAGGGGCAGTTGCATCTTTAAAAGGTAGCTTACACGGTGGTGCGAACGAAGCGGTTATGTACATGCTGTTAGAAGCTGGTAATGTTGAGAAGTTTGAAGAGTTGTTACAGAAGAAATTATATAACAAAGAAAAAATTATGGGCTTTGGACATCGTGTGTACATGAAGAAGATGGATCCAAGAGCACTGATGATGAAGGAAGCTTTGAAGCAGTTATGTGATGTAAAAGGTGATTATACACTATATGAAATGTGTGAAGCTGGAGAAAAGATTATGGAGAAGGAAAAAGGAATTTATCCGAACCTTGATTATTATGCAGCTCCAGTATATTGGATGCTTGGTATTCCAATTCAACTTTACACACCAATCTTCTTTAGCTCTAGAACAGTAGGACTATGTGCGCACGTAATTGAGCAACATGCGAACAATCGATTGTTCCGTCCACGTGTTAATTATATTGGCGAGCGACATGTACTTAGTAAATAAGAACAACTGGGGAGTTGTTAGCGCCGCCCGCTAGATGGGTGTTTGACCGACACCCATCATTAATAATAACGAATTTTCGACAGAAAGGGAAGAATAGTATGATTAAAACAAATGAAATTAAACAAAAAGATGCATTATTAGAAGAAATTGCGGATTATGTATTAAATAAAGAGGTAACTAGTGCAGAAGCATTCAGTACTGCTCGCTACGTATTACTTGATACGCTTGGATGCGGAATTTTAGCACTACAATATCCAGAGTGTACGAAATTACTAGGACCAGTTGTACCAGGAACAATCGTACCAAATGGTACACGTGTACCAGGTACGTCATATGTGCTTGATCCAGTGAAAGGTGCATTTAATATCGGATGTATGATCCGTTGGTTAGACTATAACGATACTTGGCTTGCAGCAGAGTGGGGACATCCATCTGATAACTTAGGCGGAATTTTAGCAGTTGCAGATTATATTAGCCGTGTTCGTATTTCAGAAGGAAAAGAACCATTAAAAGTACGTGAAGTATTAGAAATGATGATTAAAGCACATGAAATTCAAGGTGTACTAGCTTTAGAAAATAGTTTGAATCGTGTTGGTCTTGACCACGTATTATACGTAAAAGTAGCAACAACTGCTGTAGTTGCAAAAATGCTTGGCGGAACACGTGAAGAAATCTTTAATGCATTATCACATGCATGGATTGATAATTCTAGTCTTCGTACATATCGTCATGCACCAAATACTGGCTCACGTAAATCATGGGCAGCAGGTGATGCAACAAGCCGTGGTGTTCATCTTGCAATGACTGCTCTAAAAGGTGAAATGGGTTATCCAACAGCATTATCTGCACCAGGTTGGGGATTCCAAGATGTATTATTCAATAAACAAGAATTAAAGTTAGCAAGACCGTTAGAGTCTTATGTAATGGAAAATGTATTATTTAAAGTTTCATACCCAGCAGAGTTCCATGCACAAACAGCTGCAGAGTGTGCTGTGAAATTACATCCAGAAATTAAAGAAAGATTAGATGAAATTGACCGTATTACAATTACAACTCATGAATCAGCAATTCGTATTATCGATAAAGAAGGTCCATTAAATAACCCAGCTGATCGTGATCATTGCTTACAATACATTACGGCAATTGGTTTATTAAAAGGAGATATCGTTGCGGATGATTATGAGGATGTAGTAGCAAATGATCCACGTGTAGATGAATTACGTAATAAGATGGTTGTTGTTGAAAACAAACAGTACAGTTTAGATTACCTTGACCCGAACAAGCGCTCAATCGCCAACGCTGTTCAAGTTCATTTCAAGAATGGCACTGTAACAGAAAATGTGGAATGTGAATATCCACTTGGTCACCGTTTCCGTAGAGACGAAGCAATTCCAAAAGTTGTTCAAAAATTCACTGCAAATATGGCAGGTCATTATTCTAGTAAGCAGCAAGAACAAATTCATGAAGTTTGTCTAAATGAAGAAAAACTAGAAAATATGAATGTAAACGAATTTGTAGATCTATTTTTAAATTAATGATAGGGGGAATTTAGAATGGCTTGGGTTGTGAATAAACAGTCAACACAAGAGGAGCTTGCGAATCGCTTCCGAGCTTTAGTAGAAGCAAATGAAATTTTGCAAATTCCAGGTGCACATGACGCAATGGCAGCTTTAGTTGCGAGAAATACAGGATTTTCAGCTCTTTATTTATCAGGAGCTGCTTATACTGCAAGTAAAGGACTGCCTGATTTAGGAATCGTGACGTCTACTGAAGTAGCAGAGAGAGCAAGAGATCTAGTAAGAGCTACAGACTTACCAGTTCTTGTTGACATTGATACAGGATTTGGCGGTGTCTTAAACGTAGCGAGAACAGCGGTAGAAATGGTAGAAGCGAAAGTTGCAGCTGTTCAAATTGAAGATCAACAATTACCAAAGAAATGTGGACATTTAAATGGTAAGAAACTCGTTACTACAGAAGAATTAGTTCAAAAGATTAAAGCGATTAAAGAAGTTGCACCAAGCTTATATATTGTGGCACGTACAGATGCTCGAGGTGTAGAAGGCTTAGATGAAGCGATCGATAGAGCGAACGCCTATGTAAAAGCAGGTGCAGATGCGATATTCCCTGAAGCACTTCAATCAGAAGAAGAGTTCCGTCTATTTAATAGTAAAGTAAATGCACCTTTACTTGCGAATATGACTGAGTTCGGGAAAACGCCGTATTATAGTGCAGAGGAATTTGCGAATATGGGCTTCCAAATGGTTATTTATCCTGTAACTTCACTTCGTGTTGCAGCGAAAGCATATGAGAATGTGTTTACTTTAATTAAGGAAACAGGTTCTCAAAAAGATGCACTTTCAAGTATGCAAACGAGAAGTGAGTTATATGAAACAATTTCATATCATGACTTTGAAGAATTAGATACTGGAATTGCAAAAACAGTATTATCAGAGGATCAATAGATAAAACAACTAAGGCGATGAGAATACATCTTTGGCAAAACGAACTGCTTGATGTGAAAATTCATCGCCTTCTGTTTTCAAAAATAAGAAATTCCACTCATCGTAGACGAGCATACGTAGTAGCAAGTAAGGCCGAAATGATAGGGGGATTCAGATGGAGAAAACGAAGTTACCGTGGGATGAATTTTTTTCACTTAATAAAAATGTGAATCATAGTTTCTTTACGCCAGAAGATTTTTCCGGAGATGAAGATTTAATCGCAAAAACGACAGAACAATTCGTTAAACAAGAAATTGTTCCACAAATGGAGACTATTGAACAACATAACTATGAAGTTTCTCGTCAATTATTTGAGAAAGCTGGAGAACTTGGATTATTAAGTATCGAGGTCCCAGAAGAGTACGGTGGATTTGAGTTAGGAAAGGCAGTTTCAGGGCTTGTAGCAGAAAAAATGGGATATGCTGGTGCATTTAGCGTTTCCTTTAATATACACGCTGGTGTAGGTACATTGCCTTACATATATTATGGAACGAAAGAACAAAAAGAAAAATATTTGCCGAAAATTGCGTCTGGAGAATGGATTGGGGCTTATGCTTTAACTGAGCCAAATGCTGGTTCTGATGCTTTAAGTGCAAAAACGAGTGCTGTATTAAATGAAGATGGAACTGCTTGGAAGTTAAATGGTGAGAAGCAGTGGATTACAAATGCTCATATGGCAGATGTATACGTTGTTTTTGCGAAGACAAATAAAGGAATGACAGCGTTTATTGTCGAAAGAACATGTGAAGGTGTATCCATTGGACTAGAAGAAAAGAAAATGGGGATTAAAGGTTCTTCAACGGCTACCCTAATTTTAGAAGATGTTGTCATCCCTGCTGAAAATGTTTTAGGGGAAGTTGGGAAAGGGCATCACGTAGCTCTTAATATCCTTAACTTTGCTAGACTAAAGCTGGCTTTTGGAAATATTGGAACAGCAAAACAAGCAATTGGTTTATCGGTTCAATATGGAAAAGAGCGAAAACAGTTCCAAACAGAATTAGTAGATTTTACGATGATTCAAGAGAAAATTGCAAATATGATCATTGCTACATATGGAGCAGAAAGTGCAGCTTATCGTACAGCAGGTGTCATTGATGAAGCAATTCATGAGAGTGATGAAGATCTTATGAAGAAAATGTCTCAATTTGCAATTGAATGTGCACTTAATAAAGTAAATGCTTCTGAAACACTTGGTCATATCGTAGATGAAGCTGTACAAATTCATGGTGGTTACGGTTATATGCAAGAGTACGAGGTAGAACGATTATATCGTGATGCTAGAATTAGTCGTATTTTTGAAGGAACGAACGAAATTAATAGATTAACAGTTGCCAAAATGTTAATGAAGCAAATGGAACAAATTGAAGATACTGAAGTAGAAATTGATGTAGAAAATGTCGAAAGAAACCATCGTTACATTTTATTAGCAAAAAAATTGTTGAAACAATCTTTGAAAACGCTCTCTAAAACTCCGGGGTTGAAAATTGATCAAGAGCAAGAATATTCACGTGTATTATCAAATATGTTAACGGACGTGTACGTCATGGAATCAGCATTTTTACGTACGAGTAAAGCAATTAGTAAAAATGGTGATGAGAAAGAGCGTACGAAACAAATGATAACTGACGTTATTTGTGAAGAAGGCTATCGTAATGTAGAAGAAGCAGCGGTTTCTATACTTTCAGCGGCTGTCACAGAAGAACAAGATAGACACGTGATTTTAACTGAAATTCGTCAATTATTAGTGCCTTTATACACGAACGTATTTACAAAAAAGAGAGAAATTGCGAAAGCTATTATAAATCGTGGAAAGTATATTGTGTAAATAGGAGGAAAGCGATATGAAAAAGATTGGTTTTATCGGTTTAGGTAACATGGGTCTTCTAATGTCTAAAAATTTAGTTAAATCAAGTTACACAGTATATGGTGTGGATTTAAATAAAGAGGCTGAAGCTTCCTTTGAAAAAGAAGGAGGAATTATCGGCTTATCAATTTCAAAACTAGCAGAAACATGTGATGTGATTTTTACAAGTTTACCTTCACCTCGCGCTGTTGAAGCGGTATATTTTGGCGAAGAAGGCTTATTTGAAAATAGCCATTCGAATGTAATTTTAATTGATACAAGTACTGTATCTCCACAGTTAAACAAACAGTTAGAGGAAGCTGCGAAGGGAAAGAAAGTAGACCTTTTAGCCGCACCTGTTAGTGGTGGGGTAATTGGAGCCGAAAACCGTACATTAACGTTTATGGTTGGTGGATCGAAAGAAGTATATGAGAAAACGGAATCTATCATGAGCGTACTAGGCGCGAATGTTTTCCATGTTAGTGAGAATATTGATAGTGGTACAACAGTGAAATTAATTAATAACTTATTAATTGGTTTTTATACAGCTGGTGTGAGTGAAGCTTTAACATTAGCGAAAAAGAATAATATGGATTTAGATAAAATGTTTGATATTTTAAATGTAAGTTACGGTCAAAGCAGAATTTATGAGCGTAATTATAAAAGTTTCATTGCAACTGAAAACTACGATCCAGGCTTTACTGTAAATTTATTAAAGAAAGATTTAGGATTTGCAGTAGATTTAGCGAAAGAAAGCGAACTGCACTTACCAGTTAGTGAGATGCTATTAAACGTATATGAAGAAGCAAGTGAAGCTGGGTACGGCGAAAACGATATGGCTGCTTTATATAAGAAAGTTAGTGAACAATTAATTTCTAATCAAAAATAATAGAATTATATACATCATAAAAAAGGAGAGAATATAATGATTACAACTGAAATTAAACGAGTAAAAAATCATATTAATGGTGAGTGGGTAGAATCTACTGGTACAGAAGTAGAAGCAGTTCCAAATCCGGCGACTGGAAAAATTATCGCTTACGTTCCATTATCTCCGAAAGAAGATGTTGAAAAAGCTGTTGAAGCGGCAAAAGCAGCATACGAAATATGGTCTAAAGTACCAGTTCCGAATCGTTCAAGACAATTGTATAAATATTTACAGCTTTTACAAGAAAACAAAGACGAGCTTGCAAAAATCATTACGCTAGAAAATGGTAAAACGTTAACGGATGCAACTGGTGAAGTACAGCGTGGGATTGAAGCGGTAGAACTTGCAACATCAGCACCAAATTTAATGATGGGACAAGCTCTTCCGAATATTGCTAGCGGCATTGATGGATCGATTTGGCGCTATCCAATTGGAGTTGTTGCTGGTATTACACCGTTTAACTTCCCAATGATGATTCCATTATGGATGTTCCCACTTGCAATTGCTTGCGGTAATACGTTCGTATTAAAAACATCTGAAAGAACGCCACTTTTAGCAGAGCGACTTGTAGAATTATTCTATGAAGCTGGTTTTCCAAAAGGAGTATTAAATTTAGTACAAGGCGGAAAAGATGTTGTAAATAGCATTTTAGAAAGTAAAGATATTCAAGCTGTTTCGTTCGTTGGCTCTGAGCCGGTAGCTCGTTACGTGTATGAAACAGGTACGAAACACGGGAAACGTGTACAAGCGTTAGCTGGTGCGAAAAACCATGCGATTGTAATGCCAGATTGCAATCTTGAGAAAACAGTGCAAGGTGTAATTGGATCTGCATTCGCAAGTAGTGGAGAGCGCTGCATGGCATGTTCAGTAGTAGCGGTAGTAGATGAAATTGCTGATGAATTCATCGACGTACTAGTAGCAGAGACGAAGAAATTAAAAGTAGGTGACGGTTTCCACGAAGATAATTATGTTGGACCATTAATTCGTGAATCTCATAAAGAGCGTGTATTAGGCTATATTAATAGCGGTGTAGCAGATGGAGCAACTTTATTAGTTGATGGCCGCAAAATTAAGGAAGAAGTTGGAGAAGGTTACTTTGTAGGTGCGACAATCTTTGATGGTGTAAATCAAGAAATGAAAATTTGGCAAGATGAAATTTTTGCTCCAGTATTAAGCATTGTACGAGTTAAAGATTTAGAAGAAGGTATTAAATTAACAAATCAATCTAAATTTGCAAATGGCGCGGTTATTTATACGTCAAATGGTAAACATGCACAAACGTTCCGTGATAATATCGATGCTGGTATGATCGGTGTAAACGTAAACGTTCCAGCACCAATGGCATTCTTCGCATTTGCAGGAAATAAAGCTTCCTTCTTTGGTGATTTAGGTACAAATGGTACAGATGGTGTTCAATTCTATACACGTAAAAAAGTTGTAACTGAGCGCTGGTTTTAATATAGAGTGAACAGCCAAATCAGTTGTTAAATGAAAACCACCACTATTAATAGTGGTGGTTTTCGTCTTGTTAATTATTTTTTTCAAAAGCTAGTTTAATACCAAAACCGATTAAGACGATTCCTGTTAAGCCTTGAATATAACGTTGCGTCCTCGGTTTTTTCATAAAAGCACTAATTTTATCAATTAAAAATATATAAAAAGCGAACCAAATAACTGTTAAAACGAGGTAAGTAAGACCCATTACGAGAAGTTGGATAAACGTATTATGATTTGGATTTAAAAATTGCGGTAAAAAGGTTAAAAAGAAGACTGCAACTTTAGGGTTTAATAAATTCGTAAGAAACCCTTGGCGAAAGCAAGAAGTGTGTTCATCTTCATTATTTAAAGATATATCGTTCGTATCAAAGCCTTCTTTGTTTCTTACCGCTAAAAGGGCTTTAATGCCAATATAAATTAAATATAGAGCTCCAACGTACTTGAAAATAGAAAATAAAAGAGCTGACTTTACAATAATTGCGGAAAGTCCGATTACTGCTGCTAAAGTATGAATTAAAAGTGCAACACATGTACCGAACACTGTTTTCACTCCACCGACTTTACCAGCAACCAATGTATTTTTCGTCGCCATTGCAGTATCAGGACCGGGTAAAATAATAAGACAAATAGACATAATGATGAAAAGAAAATAATTTTCAATCATAGTTGCTCCTCCTTTTTTATTTTTAGAATATTTGATTAAAAATAGTGTAGCACATATTTTGATTTAATAAAATTAAATTTTATTAAAAATTATTAAATGAGAAAGAGGCTATATAGTAGTGGAATTTCACTACTATATAGCCTCAATTTTAGCCCGCATGACCGGACGATCGGTGAGGGCTAATAATAAGCGGGCAATGAACCCCCACTTATTAATGTTTCACCTTATTATGCATTAAGTAAGTTAAAGAATCGATTTACATCTTCTTCTGAAACATCACTTAACTGCTTATATTTATAATTCGGATTTTGATCTTTATCAACGACAACAGAACGTACTCCTTCGAAAAAATCCGCATGTCTCATGAAATTTTTAGCAAGTACAAGGTCGGTAGCAAAACATTCTTCAACGGACTTATCTTGTCCATCAATAAACTGTTTTAATGTTACTTTTAACGAAATAGGAGATTTTGATAATAGCGTTTCTTTCGTTTTTAAAGCAAAGGAACTTTGATCTTTCTCCAATGAATGGATGATTTCTTCAATTGTATCGAATGCAAAATGTGAATTCATTTCTTCTAATGAAGGAGCAAGTTCACTTTCTAAGCTTGGAGCAGTTGCAAATGTACGAATGACTTTTTTTAAATTAGTATGTACATCATCTTCTTTATGCCAATTTACACTTTCAAGTTCAGTAAGGAAATTTGGTAATGAATCAGATGTCATAAAGTAATCAGCAGCGTTTATAAATAATACGTCAGAAGCTTTTAAAACAGCTGCTGTTAACGCAACATAGCGGCCAGCAAATCCTGGAGCTTTATTTAAGAAATAAGCAGCACCGACATCTGGGAAGAAGCCGATATTCATCTCTGGCATTGCCCATTTCGTACGCTCAGTTACAATTCGATATTTCGCACCATTTGTAAGACCGACACCACCACCCATTACAATTCCATCTAAACAAGCGATGATTGGTTTTTTATATTGATAAATATATGTATCAATTTCATACTCTTCTTCAAAGAAACGTTCCGCATGCTGTAATGCAGCTTCATTTGAACGTGCTTCATAAAGAGTTTTAATGTCGCCGCCTGCACAAAAACCTTTAGTGCCAGCTCCTTTTAATACGATAAGCGCAATTCGCTCATCATGTTCCCATTCTTTCAGTTTTTGCCCGATTGGTTGCAACATGTCATAAGATAAAGAATTAAGTGCTTTTGGGCGGTTTAAAGTAATTGATGCAACGCCGTTTTCGCTAATAGAAAATAAAACGTGTTCAGTCATAATTCACCCTCCCTTACATATCTTCTTATTCTTAATTCTTGATACGTACTGAAATGTCCTTTATAAATTTTGTCTAAAGTTGACGGTATGTGTTAATTTGTATACCGCATATTTTGACGAGATATATTTGCAGGATTTTTGAGGTTGAAAATGAATATTACAACATTACTGTAATTGTAATTATTTGAAATTATCATGATAAACACGCTATTATATATGTGTAAATTGTACATAATCACTTCAAAAAGAGTATTTGAAGTGATTATGACGAAAGAAAAATTGCTTTTCATTAGAAATAGAGAAAGGAGAAATCGGAATGCCAGGACCTTTACTATTGTCGGTGATTATTTTGTCTTCTTTAATGATAGGGATTACGCAGTATTTTCATCATACAGATACGACAGAGGAAGTGAAGGATAAAGTACGGCTTGTATTTCCGATTTTTATCATATCTATTTCTTTTTGCATTTTATTAAATAAGGATGGGTACATTATCGCAGTATTTTCATTTTTTGTAGCGATCGTTTTCATTACAGTTTTATATTATGTAATGAAAGACTTTATACAAAAATAAAGATGTCACATTAGACATTTTTATTTTTACAATAAATAAAATTTCACATACCGTATTATATGTAAAAATAAAAAACATATAGCGGTAGAAAAGTGTGTACTTTGCCGTGTATTTACTTGTCAATCTTGCATAGCCAATATACTATTAATAATGTGGAAATTAGAAAAAGGGGTTGTATCTGTCATGAAATTTGAGATGCACACAAAAATTATTTCAAATGAAAAAGAAGTAAGATTACATATAGAAGAAAACATATTTCAATTAAAATTGGATGGTTATCACTTATTTACAGTTCAAGAAATATTGCCTTTATATAAATCAAATGAAGAAAGAATTGGTAGTGCAATGATACAAAAGTTAGAGTGGGAAAACGGAAAAACTACAATAAACTATCAACTCGTATCACTAAAATCAGTAAATTAAAAGGAGCAGGAAACTATGAAGTTATTTCATACAGCGGATTGGCATTTAGGAAAGCTCGTTCATGGCGTGTATATGACTGAAGATCAAAAGATTGTATTAGATCAGTTTGTACAAGCTGTTGAAGAAGAAAAACCAGATGCGGTAATTATTGCAGGGGATTTATATGACCGAGCAATTCCACCTACGGAAGCAGTAGACTTATTAAATGATGTTTTACAAAAAATAGTGATTGACTTACAAACACCAGTTATTGCGGTTGCTGGAAACCATGATAGTCCAGATCGTATTCATTTTGGAAGTAATTTAATGAAGAAACAAGGATTATTTATTGTGGGACAATTTCAATTTCCATATGAGCCAATTATATTAAATGATGAATATGGCGAGGTTCACTTCCATCTCGTTCCATATGCGGATCCAAGCATAGTTAGACATGTTTTGAAAAACGAAGACGTACGTTCTCATGATGATGCGATGCGTATTTTTATGAATGAGCTTTCTGAAACGATGGATAAAGAAGTAAGACACGTATTTGTTGGTCATGCATTTGTAACTTCTGCGGGAGAAGCGGAAGAGAATACAAGTGATGCAGAACGACCACTTTCAATTGGTGGTGCTGAATACGTAAATAGTCATTATTTTGATAAGTTTCATTACACAGCGCTTGGACATTTACATCAAGCGCATTTCGTACGTAATGAGACAATTCGATATTCAGGTTCTCCACTTGCATATTCTATTTCTGAAGAAAAACATAAAAAAGGATATTATATTGTGGAACTGGACGAGCAAGGTGAAGCAACAATTGAAAAAAGGTTACTTGCACCACGTCGTAAAATGCGAACAGTAGAAGCGAAAATAGATGAATTATTACAACATCCAGTAAGTGAAGATTACGTGTTTGTAAAATTATTAGACGAAAATCCTGTCTTGCAGCCAATGGAAAAAATACGCTCTGTATATCCAAATGCAATGCATGTTGAAAGATCTATTCAAAGACGAGAGTTCACAGAGTCAAATGAAGTAACTGTTTCAAGACATAAAACGGATGATTTATCGTTATTAAAGGCTTTTTATAAAGAAATGAAAGGCTTAGATTTATCAGAAGAGAAAGAACGTCTATTTGTAGAAGTACTACAAACAGTGCAAGAACGGGAAGGTGAACGAGGATGAGACCGATTCAGCTAATTATGACAGCATTTGGGCCATATAAACAGAAAGAAGTAATCGATTTTAACGATCTTGGAGATCATCGTATTTTCGCCATTTCTGGGAATACAGGAGCTGGAAAGACAACGATTTTTGATGCGATTTGTTATGTGTTATATGGTGAGGCAAGCGGAGAAGAACGTAGTGATACGAGCATGCTTCGCAGTCAATTTGCTGATGATAATATGTATACAAGTGTAGAACTAACCTTTCAGTTAAAAGGGAAACGTTATGAAATAAAACGACAACTTGGACATAAAAAACAAGGGAACAAGACAATTACGGGACATGCAGTAGAACTATATGAAGTGATTGATGAAGAAAATGTTCCAGCTGTTGATCGTTTCCATGTAACGGATGTAAATAAAAAAGTGGAAGATTTAATTGGTTTAAGTAAACATCAATTTAGCCAAATTGTTATGTTACCACAAGGGGAATTCCGAAAACTATTAACATCTGAGACAGAAAACAAAGAAGAAATTTTACGTCGAATTTTTAAAACGGATCGTTATAAGTTAATGCGTGAGTTACTTGATCAAAAACGAAAACAATGGAAAGACGTTTTACAAGAAAAGCAGAAAGAGCGAGAGTTATACTTCCGTAATGTTTTTAAATTACCAATCCGCGATGGAGCATTATTAGAGACATTAGTGGAACAAGAACATGTAAACACGCATCAAGTAGTAGAAGCATTAGAACAAGAAACAGCTGCGTATAAGGTAGAGGTTGAGCAATTACAACTAGAACAAGATGTTCAAACGAAGCAATTAAAAGATGCTGAAACTCGTTTTCATACAGCGAAATCTGTAAATGAGAAATTTATAGATTTACAACAAAAGAATGAGAAATATAATACTTTACAGGAAAATCGTACCGTTATTGAAATGAAAGAAACATCTTTTAAACGTGCGGAAGAAGCGAAGCGCTTATTACCATTTGAACAATGGTATGAAGAAGCAATGCAAAATGAGCAGAAGGCTGAAAGTTTGTTAAAACAAATAATCGCCAAAAAAGAAAATATAACGAGTAGCTTTGAACTTGCTCAGGAGAAATATGAAGCAGTAAAGAATAAAGAACCTGAGAGAGAAAATGCAAAAAAACTTGTTCAAAGATTAGAAGAGTTACAACCGATTATTGCATCATTGGCTGAGAAACAATTGAATTTAAAAAATGCAGAACTTCAAGTAGGGAAACTAAAAGAAAGTATGCAAAACTTAGATCGACAATTAGAGGAGCATACAAATCAAAAACAGCTAATGTCTGGTGAATTACAGCAATTAGAACGAGCACTTGAGCAATATGTAGCTAAAGTAGAAGAACTAACGAATATGCGAGAAGATGCAAAAGTTTTAAAGCAAGCATATGATGTTTGGCAAGAAAAACAAAAATTCGAGAACGAAAAAGAAGCGGCATACAATAAGATGCAAATGGCAGTGAACGCATATGAAAATATGGAACGCCGCTGGTTAAGTGAACAAGCTGGTATATTAGCTCTTCATTTACATGATGGTGGATCTTGTCCAGTATGCGGTAGTACGAACCATCCGAAAAAAGCTATAGAACAAAGTAATGCGATCGATGAAAAAGAGTTAAATGATTTAAGAGACAAGAAGAATATTGCTGAAAAGTTACATGTTCAATTAGAGGAGAAATGGAATTTCTATCATCTTCAATATGAGCAGGTAATAGAAGATGTTAAGAAGCGAGGCTATCGCTCGGAAGAATTAGTTGAAACATATAGTGCGCTTGTTCAAAAGGGAAAGCAATTAGCAACTGAAGTGAATACGTTAAAAGCAAGCGAAGAAACGCGTAAGCAAACTGCTGTGAATATAAAAAGCGTAGAAGAAAAAATAGATGCACTTCAAAAGCAAAAGCGTGAGGTAGAAACAGAGCAGCACCGTATAGAAATGGAGTGTATGCAGCTTCGTACGTCATATGAACATGATAAGAAAAATATTCCTGAAAACTTACAAACAGTCCAAGCTTGGAAAGTCCAGTTTGACCAAGCTATGCATGAACTCAAATTAATGGAGGACGAATGGAAGAAAGTGCAGGAAGCGTATCAACATTGGCAAAATGAAAATATACGAATTCAAGCAGAACAGGAAAGTGCTTCTAATCAATTTGAAAGTACAAAATTAAAGAAAGAAGAGACGTTTACGCGCTTTATGAAAGAGCTTGAACAGAGCGGATTTACAGATCAATCCACGTATAAAGAAGCTAAATTAAGTGATATTGAGATGGAGATGTTACAAAAAGAAATTCAAAGTTATTATTCATCTCTTGAAGTGCTTGCAAAACAAATTGAAGAGTTACATGCTGAATTAAAAGATAAAGAGTACATGGATATTACGGCGTTAGGTGAACACATAATAGAATTACAAATTAATCTCGATATAATAAAAGAAAAACGCCAACGTGCGCAAACTGCGGTAACATATATTTCTGATTTACATGAAAACATTAGACGAATTGATGAACAAATTCATGAGGAAGAAAAAGCTTTCCAAGAACTTGTTGATTTATATGAAGTAATGAAAGGTGATAACGAAAGCCGTATATCATTTGAACGTTACATCTTAATTGAGTATTTAGAACAAATTGTTCAAATTGCAAACGAACGATTACGTAAATTATCAAATGGACAATTTTATTTAAAACGAAGTGAACGAGTTGAGAAGAGAAATCGTCAAAGTGGATTAGGCTTAGATGTATACGACGCATATACAGGTCAAACACGCGATGTAAAAACATTATCTGGCGGTGAGAAATTTAATGCATCACTTTGTTTAGCGCTTGGAATGGCAGACGTCATTCAATCGTATGAAGGTGGTATTTCCATCGAAACGATGTTTATCGACGAAGGTTTTGGTTCATTAGATGAGGAGTCATTAACAAAAGCAGTTGACGCCTTAATTGACTTACAAAAATCAGGCCGATTTATCGGTGTTATTTCACACGTTCAAGAGCTGAAAAACGCAATGCCGGCTGTGTTAGAAGTAACGAAGCAGAAGGATGGGTGTAGTCAGACTAGGTTTGTGGTGAAGTAAGTTCAATTGTAATTCATGCACAAAGTATTGTTTGCGATTTTCTAGTAAAGAACTTATGAACAAACAAATGCCGTCTCTTTTTAGAGACGGCATTTGTTTGTTATTCAGAATTAAATAATTCACCTAAGAGTTATCTGTAGAAGGCGGTGTATTTTCCAAGCGATTATACGTTTTAAAGGCCGAAATTGCCGAGATAACACCACCGACTAAAAATAAAGCTGATCCACCGACCAATATGATACGACTGACATATGTTTCGTGCGCTTCTTCAACTTCTTCTTGTAACATTGTTGGCATTTGAAATCCCCCTAAACAACATTTATTTTGTAGATAGTATATACAAACGCCTAAAATATGTTAAAATCACTGGATAGTATTATGAGGATGTATATAGTTAGATGTGAATTGTTTGAAAAATCTTCATTACAAATTTATGCTAACTTCACATAGAGCACATATTAAAATTGTATTATGTATATGTACCAAATAAATAAAGTGAATTGTATTTCGTTCTGTTTTTAAAAATTTAAAATTCTATTATTTTTATATAAAGGTTTCACATCGGAGTTTTAAATATTTTGGAAATAGATCTAAATAAGAGGAATTCATATAAAAGGGGAATGTCTTATGACAACATATACGAATGAAATGAGAAAAAGTTTAGTTTCAGAAGAAGATGTAGATATTTTAAAAATCATGGCGCATCCAATCCGATTACAAATTGTAAATGAATTAAGTACGAGAAAAACTTGTAACGTAACACAATTAACAGAATTACTAAATATTCCACAATCGACTGTTTCGCAACATTTATCAAAAATGAAAGGTAAAGTGTTACGAGCTGAGCGAAGAGGTTTAGAAATTTATTATCATATTAATAATTTAAAAGCGAGTAAGATTGTAAGTGTTTTAGGATATATAAACTAATGAAGTGTTTTCATATAAAATAGCCGCTGCTGGTGAGCAGGGGCTATTTTTTGTTGTTTTATGTATTCGCATTTAAAATTTTATAGTTTTTATGATTTACAATTGTTCGATCAAATTCAAAAGTACCACCGCTTACATCTGTAATTTCAACTAAGACCGATTCAGTATAAAGTTTTAGTACAGATCCCGTAATTTTTAAATTATTTCGTTGAAAAAGTATAGTATCGCCTACGTTTGCTTTCATAGTACCTCCTCATTAAAGACAGAAATATTTTTTTATTATATATATTAAACCACGTAAAGCTATATTAGTGAATATTTAGTTTTATTTTTTTAAAAAATATTTGTTGTTTTATTGATAAATAAAACTAAAGTACATCGTAGTGTAAAAAGTGTTTTTTTCTGTTTGTATAGGAAAATCAAAATTTTGCAATCTAGCCATCATATAAATTGAGACATAATTTTTATAAAAGAAGATGATAAAACCGCTGTAAGTCGTATTGATGCAAAATATTATAATAGCTACTTACGTATTTAATAATTCGTTTTTTGTATTTCGACCTTCGTTTTCTGTAACTGATTCCATATTTTTGACGCTCTATCTTGTAAGTGCTTACATAATCAGGGACATCTTATACAATGAAGGTGTTAAATCAAATGAGGTGGCCAATATGAACATAAAAAAAGAAAATTTAGCGAATAGCATTGAAATAGAAAGAGGAGGCGGAATGATATGAAAAAATCAAATGTTAATCCATGGCTTGTTGTCCTTGGCACAGTCATAGTACAAATGGGACTTGGGACGATATATACATGGAGTTTATTCAATCAGCCTTTAGTTAGTAAATATGGTTGGAGTCTAAACGCTGTTGCTATAACTTTCTCAATTACTAGTCTTTCCTTAGCGTTTTCAACTTTATTTGCGAGTAAATTGCAAGAAAAGTGGGGACTTCGAAAACTTATTATGATAGCTGGACTAGCGTTAGGACTAGGATTAATACTTAGTTCACAAGCTTCCTCATTATTATTGCTTTATGTACTAGCAGGGGTTGTTGTAGGTTATGCAGATGGTACAGCATATATCACTTCACTATCCAATTTAATAAAGTGGTTTCCAAAGCGTAAAGGTTTAATTGCTGGTATTTCTGTCTCTGCATATGGTTCGGGTAGCTTAATCTTTAAATATATTAACGCACAGTTAATTGAATCAGTTGGTGTATCACAAGCGTTTATATACTGGGGTTTAATTGTTACAGCTATGATTGTCCTTGGCGCTTGTTTAATCCATCAAGCTGCAGATCAAGGAGCAGTTCATGAAACAAAAACTCAGGAATATACAACGAAAGAAATGTTAGGCACAAAACAAGTATACTTATTATTTATTATGTTATTTACATCATGTATGAGTGGCTTATACTTAATTGGTATGGTAAAAGACATTGGTGTTCAACTTGTAGGGCTTAGCGCAGCGACAGCAGCTAATGCGGTGGCTATGGTTGCAATCTTCAATACATTAGGTCGTATTATTTTAGGACCGTTATCAGATAAAATTGGCCGTTTAAAAATCGTTACTGGTACATTTGTTGTTATGGCAGCTTCAGTCTTGGTTTTAAGTTTCGTAGATTTAAATTATGGTATCTACTTCGTATGTGTAGCAAGCGTAGCGTTTTGCTTTGGTGGAAATATCACTATTTTCCCAGCTATCGTTGGTGATTTCTACGGTATGAAAAACCATAGTAAGAACTACGGAATTGTGTATCAAGGATTTGGATTTGGAGCACTTGCAGGTTCCTTTATCGGTGCTCTTCTAGGTGGATTCAAACCAACCTTCACGGTGATCGGTGTATTATGTGTCGTATCATTTGTTATCGCAATATTAATTCAAGCACCTAAGCAGAAAAAAGAAAAAGAAGAAGAGTATCGCAGTGTAGCATAAGTATATAAATCTTCTATCACACTATAAATACGAAAAAGCATCCTATTAAATAGGGTGCTTTTTTATGAATGGTTGTAACGAAGTTATATAATTTTTGGGATTTTTTGAGACAAAAAAGTTAGTGAAATACCAATTTGGATTATATTGGAATATTGAAAAATGATACATCATATTCGAAATACGAATTAAATCTTAAATTATAAACAAGACATACATTAGTAATTGCAAGATATATTTTATCGGTATTTTCAGAAAAATATTGAGAAAATATGTACTTGAGTTTTTGATAAGGCTTTGTAAATGAAGGTATCTACAGTTAATCTTCTACAAGTTTAAAAAGAGGGGGATGAATTAAATGTGTAATGTAAGTACTTATTAATGCTTTTAGATGTAATTGTATTGAGAATCACTAAAATGTTTTATCTGAAAAATAAAAATAGGTTGACAAGTTTATTGAGAAAGATTATCATTTCGGTGTAAGAATATTAAATGAAAAACATTATCAATGAATAATATTTTGATGAAAAGTACACTTGACCAATTAGTTTAGTAAGTGTATTATTTTTTACATCGATAATGATAATCGTTATCATTATTTGTTTAATTAGATTAATTTTCAAATGAAAGGATAGAGGAAATGAACATAGGGGAATTTGATAAGAAAACGGTTTTAGTAACTGGTGCAGCCCAAGGTATAGGTAGTGTTGTAGCAAACATGTTTTTAGAAAGAGGAGCTACAGTTATTGCGGCTGATCAAACTGAAGAGGGGTTAAACGTACTCTTAAATCAAAATGAATTAAATGAAACACGTGTGAAAACGTTTCGTTTAGATGTGAGTGATAGTGTCGCTGTTGAAGATATGGTAAAGAGTATTGAAAATGATATAGCACCGATAGATATATTAGTAAATGTTGCAGGAGTTTTACGTATGGGAGCAATTCACTCTTTAAGTGATGAAGATTGGAATAAAACATTCTCTGTAAATTCTACAGGAGTTTTCTATATGTGCCGAGCAGTAAGTAAATATATGATGCAAAGAAAGTCAGGGGCAATTGTTACAGTTGGTTCAAATGCAGCAAATACGCCCAGAATGGAGATGGCTGCGTATGCTGCATCAAAAGCTGCAACGACGATGTTTATGAAGTGTTTAGGATTGGAACTTGCAGCGTATAACATTCGCTGTAACTTAGTTTCTCCAGGTTCTACTGAAACTGAAATGCAAAGGTTACTATGGGCTGATGAGAATGGAGCAAAAAATATAATTGCGGGTTCTCAAGATACGTATAGACTCGGTATACCGTTACAAAAAATTGCACAGCCTTCAGAAGTTGCTGAAGCAGTATTGTTTTTAGCTTCAGATAAAGCGAGTCATATTACAATGCACAATTTATGTGTCGATGGCGGAGCTACATTAGGAGTTTAATAAAAAATTCAGGGGGTTACTATACTATGAATGAATTTACGGCTGTAAAGGAACTGTCAGAAAAATTACTAGAAGATTATAAGACTGAATCTTCATTCTTTTTTGCTTCACCAACTCGAACGATATTGACAGAAGGAGGATTTACTACAGTAAAGCATCGTGAAATTGAAAGTTTCCCAGAGCTTGTGCAAGCAGTATTACGTAATGCAAAACAAGCAGGAAATCCGAATCCTATCGTTGTCGGTGCCTTGCCATTTGATCGAAGAAAAGAAGTTCAACTTATCGTACCAGAATATAGTAGGATTTCCGAGTGTTTACAATTGGATACAACAAATCAGCTTGAAACACATGAGAACTTAACATTTGAAATGACGCCTGTACCAGATCCTGAAGTTTATATGAATGGTGTAAAGCAAGGGATTCAAAAAATAAAGGACGGCGATTTAAAGAAAATCGTTCTATCTAGATCGCTAGATGTTGAATCTTCCGAAAAGATTGATAAGCAAAAACTCCTTCGAGAATTAGCAGAGCATAATAAGCATGGTTATACATTTGCTGTGAATTTACCGGAAGATGAAAACGAGTGTAATAAGACATTAATTGGAGCAAGTCCTGAATTACTCGTTTCACGTAATGGTATGCAAGTTATTTCTAATCCGTTAGCTGGTTCAAGACCACGTAGTGATGATCCAGTAGAAGATAAGAGAAGAGCAGAGGAATTACTTTCTTCTCCGAAAGATTTACATGAACATGCGGTAGTAGTGGAAGCGGTTGCTGCTGCGCTTCGTCCATACTGTCATACATTACATGTTCCGGAAAAACCAGCCGTTATTCATAGTGAAGCGATGTGGCATTTGTCTACTGAAGTGAAAGGTGAACTAAAGGATCCAAATACTACTTCTTTGGAATTAGCAATTGCTCTTCATCCTACGCCAGCAGTTTGCGGTACGCCGATGGAAGAAGCGAGAGAGGCGATTCAAAAAATTGAGCCATTTGACCGTGAATTCTTTACAGGAATGCTAGGGTGGAGCGATTTAAATGGAGATGGTGAATGGATTGTTACAATTCGCTGTGCTGAAGTGCAGGAAAATACACTTCGATTATTTGCAGGAGCAGGAGTTGTTGCTGAGTCAAAACCAGAAGATGAGTTAGCAGAAACATCAGCTAAGTTCCAAACAATGCTGAAGGCTTTAGGATTAAGAGATAATTCGCTGAATCAAAAATAGGGGGAAGAAAGAATGTTAACAGGTTATACGGAATGGCCAGAAGAATTTGCAAATCGTTATCGAGAAGTAGGATGTTGGCCTGGAGAAACTTTTGGTTCGTTGTTAAGAGAACGTGCTGAAAAGCATGGAGATGAAATTGCGGTTGTAAGTGGTGATACGCAAATAACATATAGTGAGCTTGATAAAAAAGTAGATCGCTTAGCTGCAGGCTTACTGGATTTAGGAATAAAGCAAGAGGATCGAGTTGTAATCCAATTACCTAACATTATCGAGTTTTTCGAAATATGCTTTGCGCTATTTCGCATTGGGGCACTTCCTGTTTTTGCACTACCTTCACATCGAAGCAGTGAAATTAGTTATTTTTGCGAGTTTGGTGAGGCGAGTGCTTACGTTATTTCAGATAAGGCTCTCGGCTTTGATTACCGAAAACTAGCAAGAGAAGTAAAAGAAAAAGTGCCTACTTTACAACATGTAATCGTAGTAGGAGAAGAAGAAGAATTTGTGAGTATAAATGAACTTTACATGGATCCCGTTCCATTACCAGAAGTTCAGCCAAGTGATGTTGCGTTTCTCCAATTATCAGGAGGGACAACAGGACTTTCTAAATTAATTCCTAGAACACATGATGACTATATTTATAGTTTACGTGTTAGTGCTGAAATTTGTAATTTGAATGCAGATAGCGTCTATATGGCTGTTCTTCCAGTAGCACACAATTACCCGATGAGTTCGCCTGGTACATTTGGAACTTTCTATGCGGGTGGAAAAGTAGTGTTGGCAACTGGTGGTAGCCCAGATGAGGCATTTGCTCTTATAGAAAAAGAAAAAGTTACGATTACTGCTCTCGTTCCACCATTAGCAATGATTTGGCTTGATGCAGCTTCTTCTCGTAATAACGATTTATCGAGCTTAGAAGTGATTCAAGTAGGTGGTGCTAAGTTTAGCGCTGAGGTTGCAAAGCGCATACACCCTACATTTGGATGTACGTTACAGCAAGTGTTCGGTATGGCAGAAGGGTTAGTAAATTACACAAGATTAAATGATCCTGAAGAAATCATCATTCATACACAAGGGAGACCGATGTCTACATTCGATGAAGTAAGGGTCGTTGATGAAAATGATAACGATGTGAAACCTGGTGAAGTAGGTAGTTTATTAACACGAGGGCCATATACAATTCGTGGCTATTATAAAGCGGAAGAGCATAATGCAAGGTCATTTACTGAAGATGGATTTTATCGCACAGGTGATCTTGTAAAAGTAAATGAACAAGGTTACATCATTGTAGAAGGTAGAGATAAAGATCAAATTAACCGTGGTGGCGAGAAGGTTGCTGCTGAAGAAGTTGAAAATCATTTATTAGCACATGATGCAGTACATGATGTAGCCATTGTATCAATGCCTGATGATTATTTAGGGGAACGTACTTGTGCCTTTGTTATAGCTCGAGGACAAGCTCCAACAGTAAGCGAATTAAAAATGTTTTTAAGAGAACGGGGTATAGCGGCTTATAAGATTCCAGATCGAATTGAATTTATTGATTCATTCCCGCAAACAGGTGTTGGAAAGGTAAGCAAAAAAGAGTTACGTAAAGTCATTACTGAAAAACTTATTACGGTAAAACAATAAAAAATATAAAAATTGGAAGGAAGTGATTAGATGGCTATCCCATCTATTTCAGTATACAAAATGCCAGTTGAATCAGAACTACCAAAAAATAAAGTGAACTGGAAACCAGATCCGAAACGTGCGGTTCTTCTAATCCATGACATGCAAGAATATTTTCTTGATGCATATAGCGATAAAGAATCACCAAAAGTAGAACTTATTTCAAATATTAAGGTGATTAGAGAAAAATGTAAGGAACTTGGTATACCAGTTGTTTATACAGCACAACCAGGTGGACAAACGTTAGAACAACGAGGGTTATTACAAGATTTCTGGGGGGACGGTATTCCTGCTGGACCAGATAAAAAGAAAATTGTCGATGAACTTACTCCTGATGAGGATGATATATTCTTAACAAAATGGAGATATAGTGCATTTAAAAAGACAAATCTATTAGAAATCTTAAATAAACAGGGAAGAGATCAACTTATTATTTGCGGTATTTATGCGCATATCGGCTGCCTTTTAACAGCTTGCGAAGCATTTATGGATGGTATAGAGCCGTTCTTTGTAGCAGATGCAGTTGCTGATTTTTCATTAGAGCATCATAAACAAGCATTGGAGTATGCATCTAATAGATGTGCAGTAACGACATCAACAAACATACTGTTAAAAGATTTACAAAGTGTAAAAAGTGATGAGAGTGAAGGAATCACTATACAGGAAGTGCATGAACTAGTTGCACAACTACTTCGTGAGCCAGTAGTGAGTATTGATATTGATGAGGACTTACTAAATAGAGGACTTGATTCGGTCAGAATTATGAGTTTAGTAGAGAAGTGGCGTCGCGAAGGGAAAGAAATAACTTTTGCAGATTTAGCAGAACGTCCAACTGTTTCCGATTGGTACAGTTTACTATCTTCACAGACAGCACAGGTACTGTAACAAATAGACTACATAATAAAGGGGTAGTAAAGAATGCCTAATAGTCAAAAGCTTCGCCATTCGTTATCATCTGCGCAGACTGGTATGTGGTTTGCACAACAATTAGATCCGCTGAATCCGATTTATAATACTGGGGAATATGTTGAAATAAATGGAAATATTAATCAAGGAATTTTCGAATTAGCAGTACGTAAAGTTGTAATGGAAGTAGAAGCACTACATGTTCGTTTCGAAGAGGATGAAATTGGTCCGTCGCAAGTTATTGAGAAATCGTCAAATTTTCATATGCATTTTATTGACGTTCGTAAAGAAGAAGATCCTGAAGAGGCTGCTAAAGTATGGATGAAAAATGATTTATCTATGCCCGTGGATTTAAAAGAGGATAAATTATTTACTGAAGCACTTATTCAAGTGGAAAAAAATCGGTTCTTTTGGTATCAGCGCATCCATCACATTGTGATGGATGGCTATGGATTTTCACTTCTTAGCCAAAAGGTAGCGAGAGAGTATACAAAACTTATAGAAGAAACAAATAAGAAAGAGAAACCATTTGGTACTCTTTCAAAGATTGTACAAGAAGATATTGTATATCGTGAGTCGAAACAATTTCAGGAAGATCGTACTTTTTGGTTAGAGAAGTTTGCTGATGAACCAGAAGTTGTAAGTTTAGCAGAAAGAGCACCGAGAACATCAAATGGATTTTTACGGGAAACAGCTTATTTATCTAGTTCTAGTACGAAAACTTTACTAGAAGATATTAATGTTTCGTTAACAAGTTGGCCAGAATTCATTGTGGCTGTAACAAGTATTTATATACATAAGTTAACAGGTGCAAATGATATTGTTTTAGGTTTACCGATGATGGGGCGTCTAGGTAGTGCATCAATTCATACACCGAGTATGGTAATGAATTTAGTACCACTTCGTCTCACTGTAACTCCAAATATAACTATTACGGAATTATTACAGCAAGTTTCTAAAGAAATCCGAGACGTACGTCGTCATCATAAATATCGTCATGAGGAATTAAGAAGAGACTTAAAGTTACTAGGTGAAAATCAAAGGTTATTTGGGCCGTTAGTGAATGTTATGCCTTTTGATTACGGTCTTAACTTTGCTGGGAATCGTGGTATTACACATAATTTATCAGCAGGACCTGTCGATGATTTATCGATAAATGTTTATAAACGTTTCGATGAAAATGAGCTAATGATTCATTTTGATGCGAACCCGGAAGTATATAATGGCTCGGAACTAGCATTGCATAAAGAAAGATTTATGAATGTATTAGAATTAGTGATAAATGATTATGAAAAAGGCGCGTCGATTGGAAGTATAAACATTACTCTTCCTGAAGAAAATCAAAAAGTTTTATTCGAATGGAATGAAACTAAAGAAGCGGAAGAGTTAATTTCTCTACCTATATTATTTGAAAAACAAGTACAAAAAAATCCAAATAAAATAGCAGTTACTTGTAATGGAATAAATCTTACGTATAAAGAGCTAAATGAACGAGCGAATGAACTAGCACACTATTTAGTAGAAGAAGGAATAGGGTCAAATCAGTTTGTAGCTTTAGTATTTCCAAGATCAACGGAAATGGTAGTTAGTATGCTAGCAGTATTAAAGGCTGGTGCAGCGTATTTACCGATAGATCCAGAATATCCAGCCGAGCGAATAAATTATATAGTAAATGATGCAAAACCAGCTTGTATTATAACGCATTTATCGGTTGCATCAACTTTAGTTATAGAAAATGATATAAAAAAGATCGAATTAAATAGTGAAAAAATGCAACTAGCGTTAAACACATATTCTCATATGAATCTACCATTTAGAAATGAAGAATCACTTTTAAAGCCTGCGTATACAATTTACACTTCAGGCTCAACTGGCAATCCAAAAGGTGTAATTGTTCCTATGAAAGCTTTAAGTAACTTTTTATTGTCCATGGATGATATGTTTTCATTACATGAAAATGATCATTTATTAGCAGTTACAACATTTGCGTTTGATATTTCTGCTCTAGAGATTTATTTACCTCTTGTTAGTGGTGCAAGTATAACAATCGCTCCAAAAGAGGTGATTCAAGAGCCTTCGGCGTTAACGGCATTGTTACAAGAAGAAAGAGTGACAATTATGCAAGCTACACCGACACTATGGCAGGCGTTAGTAACTGAATATCCAGAGAGGCTACAAGGACTAAATGTGCTCGTTGGTGGTGAAGCGCTTCCGGCCCATTTAGCAAATACATTAAAAGAATTAGGTTGCTCTATTACAAATTTATATGGACCAACTGAAACGACTATTTGGTCTACTTTCATGAACATCGATGAAAGGGAAAGTGGTATACCTCCTATTGGAAAGCCAATTTGGAGTACAGATGTGTATGTATTAGATGCAGGTTTACAACCAGTACCACCTGGAGTAATTGGTGAATTATATATTGCAGGGGAAGGGCTTGCGAACGGATATTTAGGAAAACCAGAGTTAACGGCTGAACGGTTTGTTGCAGATCCTTATGGAAAACCAGGGAAGCGCATGTACCGCACAGGTGATCTGGTAAAATGGCGTAACGATGGAGTGTTAGAGTACATGAGCCGCGCAGATCATCAAATTAAAATTCGTGGTTTCCGAATTGAATTAGCTGAAATTGAAATGGTATTACAACGACATGAATATATTCAACAAGCGGTAGTAATGGTACGAGAAGATCGCCCAAATGATAAACGAATCATTGCGTATATCGTTGCCGAAGGGAGTGAAGGGATTAACCTTTCAGAAATTCGTTCTTATGTTTCAGAAAGTTTAGCGAATTATATGGTGCCATCGGCATTTGTTGTGCTAGAAGAATTACCATTAACGCCAAATGGTAAGGTTGATAGAAAGAAATTACCTGCTCCTGATTTTAATGAAATGAATAAGGAGAGAGTTGCTAGAAATCCGAAAGAAGAAATATTATGTGATTTATTTGCAGAAGTACTTGGTGTTTCTCGCATTAGTATTGATGATAATTTTTTTGAAATGGGTGGCCATTCGCTTCTTGCATCTCGTCTAATGGCAAGAATCCGTGAAACGTTAAGTGTTGAATTAGGAATTGGAAAACTATTTGAATCGCCAACTGTTGCTGAACTTGCGAAACAATTGGATCAAGCAAAAACTGCAAGACCAGCTATTAAGAAAGTAAGTAGACCAAATGAAGTTCCACTTTCATTTGCGCAGCGCAGGTTATGGTTCTTAAATTGTTTAGAAGGTCCAAGTCCTACTTATAATATTCCATTAGTCATTCGTATTTCTGGAAAGTTGAACGAGGAATCATTGCAAGGTGCTTTTTATGATGTAGTTGAGAAACATGAAACGCTTAGAACGATTTTCCCTAACGTATTAGGTAGTTCCTATCAGAAAATTTTAGATATGGAAAATTTAAATCTAGAGATGATAATAACAAAAACATGTAAAGATGAATTAGAAAGTGTGCTTGTAGAGGCGGTAAGATATAGTTTTAACCTTGATGTTGAACCAGCAGTTCGTCTGCAACTATTTACAGTGAATGAAAACGAACATGTATTACTAATTCTATTGCACCATATTGTAGGGGATGGCTGGTCATTACAACCGTTAACGAGAGATTTTACAGCGGCATATAAAGCACGATGTCAAGGTAACAGAGTTCAGTTAGAGACACTTCCAGTTCAATACGCAGATTATGCACTTTGGCAACAACAGTTGCTTGGTGATGAAACTACACAAGAGAGTCTTATTTCAACACAATTAGAGTTTTGGAAGAAAGAGCTAGAAGGTTTACCAGATCAGCTGGAGTTACCTACAGATTACCAGCGTCCAATTGAAACGAGTTATCGCGGAGAAACAATTCATTTTCAAATAGATGCGGGTATGCATAGTAGGTTAGTAGAGCTTGCACGGAAAAACGGAGTTAGTTTGTTTATGGTGTTGCAAGCAGGACTTAGTGCGCTATTTACAAGATTAGGTGCAGGTACTGATATACCAATCGGTAGTCCGATTGCTGGAAGAAACGATGATGCACTCACTGACATAGTTGGTTTATTTGTAAATACATTAGTGTTACGTACAAATACATCAGGAGATCCAAGTTTTAAAGAATTATTAAATAGAGTGAAGCAGTCAAATCTTGCAGCTTATGAAAATCAAGATGTTCCATTTGAACGACTCGTTGAAGTGTTAAACCCAGTACGTACTCGAAATAGTCATCCGCTGTTTCAAGTTATGTTAGCTTTCCAAAATACGCCAGAAGCAACGTTTGATGCTCCGGATATAGAAGCGAACCTTGAAATTCAAAGCGTTGGTTCTGCGAAATTTGATCTAACATTTGAAATTAGCGAGAGTAACGGAGTTGATGGTACGCCAGACGGCTTAAACGGGTTACTAGAATTTAGTACGGATTTATATAAACGTGAAACGATTCAAAAATTGATTGAACGATTCATTTTGTTATTGGCTGATGCAGCGAAACATCCGGATCAATCAATTGGCACATTAGAAATATTAACTTTAGCAGAGAAAAATACAGTGTTAGAAAAGTGGAATGGTGGTTTTCAAATTGTACCAGAAATGACATTGCCACAATTATTTGAAAAGCAGGCTCATATAAATCCAAATTCTATTGCTGTCGTCTTTGAAGATGAAAAGTTAACTTATGAAGAGTTGAATAAAAAAGCGAATAAAATAGCTCGATTGCTAATTGCAAAAGGAGTTGGCCCTGATCAACTCGTTGCTTTAGCGATGCCGAGATCTTTAAATATGGTTGTAAGCTTACTAGCTGTTCTGAAAGCTGGTGCGGGATACCTTCCGTTAGATCCGGATTATCCGTCAGATCGTATTTCATTTATGCTCCACGATGCGAAACCATCATGTGTTTTAACAAATTCAGATGTGGAAATTGAATGTGATGAGGAACTGAAAATTTTAGTTGATGATGTGAAAGTAATAGGGGAAATTGAGAAATATAGTGAAGACAATATTGATGAAATGGAGCTCATGAAGCAGTTATCTCCTTCCCACATTGCGTATGTTATTTATACATCAGGCTCAACTGGTAGACCGAAAGGCGTTATGATACCTCATCAAAATGTAGTAAGACTTTTAGGCGCAACTGATCATTGGTTCCAATTTGACGAGAACGATGTATGGACAATGTTTCATTCATATGCTTTTGATTTCTCGGTTTGGGAAATTTGGGGACCTTTATTATATGGTGGGCGTTTAGTCGTAGTACCACATACTGTAAGTCGCTCACCGAAAGAATTTTTACAACTTCTTGTTAAAGAAAAGGTAACTGTTTTAAACCAAACTCCATCAGCGTTCTATCAATTGATGCAAGCAGATCGTGAAAATGAAGAAATTGGCCAAAAATTATCTTTACGATATGTTGTTTTTGGAGGAGAAGCACTTGAGCTAAGTCGATTAGAAGATTGGTATAGTCGACATTCTCATAACGCACCAAAACTTATTAATATGTACGGTATTACGGAGACGACAGTACATGTTAGTTATATTGAATTAGATGAAACAATCGTCTCTTTACGAGCAAATAGTTTAATTGGGTGTAGTATACCTGATCTTAAAGTGTATGTGTTAGACAACTATTTACAACCGGTGCCACCTGGAGTAGTTGGAGAAATGTATGTTGCAGGTGCAGGGCTTGCTCGTGGATATTTAGGAAGAGCAGGTTTAACTGCAGAACGTTTTATTGCAGATCCATTTGGTAAGCCAGGTACAAGAATGTATCGTACTGGAGACTTAGCACGTTGGCGTCAAGATGGGACGCTAGATTATATAGGACGTGCAGATCATCAAATAAAAATTCGTGGATTCCGAATTGAATTAGGGGAAATAGAAGCGGTAATAATGAAACATCCTAAAGTTGAGCAAGTAGCTGTTATTGTACGGGAAGATCAACCAGGGGATAAACGGTTAGTTTCTTATATCGTTGCATTAAATAATGAAATGATTGATACGAATGAAATGCGTAAGTATGCTGGAGGTAGTTTACCAGATTACATGGTTCCATACGCTTTTGTAGTAGTAAATGAGTTGCCTTTAACTCCAAACGGTAAATTAGATAGAAAGGCATTGCCGGCTCCAGAATTTATCGCATCATCTTCTAGTCGTGGACCAAGAACACCGCAAGAAGAAATGTTATGTGACTTGTTTACAGAAGTTTTAAGTGTGCCGCAAATTGGAATTGATGACGGATTCTTTGATCTAGGTGGCCATTCACTTCTTGCAGTGCAGCTTATGAGTCGTATTAAAGAAGCACTTGGGGTTGAACTAAATATCGGAACTTTATTTGCCGCACCTACTGTTGCGGGTCTTGCTGAAAGACTTGAGGTCGGAAATGGACAAAGTGCACTTGATGTGTTGCTTCCATTACGAGCAAGCGGAGAACAACTACCACTATTTTGTGTACACCCAGCAGGTGGATTAAGTTGGTGCTATGCAGGACTTATGAAATCTTTAGGGACAGATTATCCAATCTACGGTGTCCAAGCACGTGGTATCGCTAAAAATGAAGAACTTCCAAGAAGTTTAGAGGAGATGGCGGCGGATTATTTAAAACACGTTCGTGAAGTACAGCCTCACGGACCATATCGGTTACTCGGTTGGTCGCTCGGAGGAAATGTTGTTCATGCAATGGCGGCGCAACTGCAAAATGAAGGAGAAGAAGTAGAATTACTCGTTATGTTAGATTCTTATCCAGGTCACTTCTTACCGAATACGGAAGCACCTACTGAAGAAGAAGCGTTAATCGCATTACTTGCTTTAGGCGGATACGATCCAGATAATATGGATGGTAAACCACTTACGATGGAAAGTGCAGTAGAAATACTTCGTAAAGATGGTAGTGCATTAGCAAGTCTTGAAGAAGAGACTATTTTGAACTTGAAAGAAACATATGTAAATTCGGTAGGATTGTTAGGGAAATATGTACCGAAAGTTTATAACGGAGATATTTTATTCTTTAGATCTACTGTTATACCAGACTGGTTTGATCCTATCTCTCCAAATACGTGGCTAAATTATTTAGATGGGCAAATTGTGCAACACGATATTGATTGTAGACATAAAGATTTATGTCAACCAGGACCACTTACAGAAATTGGACAAGTATTAGCGAAATATTTGCAGAATAAGAAAGGGGTAAGTACAGTATGACGAATCCGTTTGAAAATGATAATTACACATACAAAGTATTAAAAAATGAGGAGGGCCAGTATTCTCTCTGGCCTGTCTTTCTTGATGTACCTATTGGTTGGAATGTCGTACATGAAGAGGCTAGTAGGAATGATTGTTTACAATATGTTGAAAATAACTGGAAAGATTTGAATCCAAAAAGTAATCAAGTTGGCGAAAAAATATTAGTAGGAAAACGATAATGAAGGCAAAAATAAATCCAAAAATAGTTGTAAGTATCGTATATATAACAGCGATGTTTATGGCTGCGATGGATGCAACGATTGTGAATGTAGCACTCCAAACAATAAGTAAAGAACTACAAGTGCCTCCATCTGCAATGGGGACGGTTAATGTTGGGTATTTAGTTAGCTTAGCTGTTTTCCTTCCGATTTCTGGTTGGTTAGGAGATCGCTTCGGTACGAAAAGGGTATTTCTAACTGCTCTTTTCGTATTTACAACTGCGTCTGTATTATGTGGAATAGCGAACGATATTACTTTATTGAATATTTTTCGTATCATTCAAGGTGCTGGCGGGGGGCTTTTAACGCCAGTTGGGATGGCGATGTTATTCCGAACATTCTCACCAGAGGAAAGGCCGAAAATTTCACGGTTTATTGTGTTGCCAATTGCTGTCGCACCGGCAGTAGGACCAATTATTGGCGGTTTCTTTGTAGATCAAATGTCTTGGCGCTGGGCATTTTATATTAATGTACCGTTTGGAATCTTAGCGTTACTATTCGGTCTTCTATTTTTAAAAGAGCATATTGAAAAATCAGCTGGTCGCTTTGATTCTCTCGGTTTTGTTCTTTCAGCACCAGGATTTGCGATGCTTATTTATGCACTTAGCCAAGGACCATCAAAAGGCTGGGTTTCTCCAGAAATTATGAGTACTGGGATAGCTGGGATTGTACTCATTACATTGTTCATCATTGTAGAACTTAGAGTAAAGCAACCGATGTTAGATTTACGCTTATTAAAAGAACCAGTCTTTAGAAAAATGAGTCTTATTTCATTGTTTTCATCCGCTGGTTTACTAGGAATGTTATTTGTTTTTCCACTTATGTATCAAAATGTAATAGGAGTTTCCGCATTGGAATCAGGTCTTACGACATTCCCAGAGGCGATTGGGTTAATGATATCGTCACAGATTGTCCCATGGTCATATAAGAAATTAGGAGCTCGAAAGGTAATTTCTATTGGACTAATTTGTACGGCGATTATTTTTGTTTTATTAAGTTTTGTAAATCACGATACGAACCCATGGCAAATTCGGGCATTATTGTTTGGTATCGGTATTTTCTTAGGTCAGTCTGTTGGAGCAGTTCAATTTTCGGCATTTAATAATATCACGCCACCTTCTATGGGGAGAGCTACGACTATATTTAATGTGCAAAATCGATTAGGTTCAGCGATAGGAGTTGCAGTTTTAGCTAGTATACTAGCCGGTTTTGGAAATAATAGTGTACAAAATAATGCTCAGTCAGATTTTTTACCATATCAAGCTGCATTAATTGGATCAGCAATATTTTTACTTGTAGCATTACTATTTTCTTTACGTATTTCTGATAAAGAGGTAATGGCAAAGAAGAAGAAAAAGCCGTTACCTGTATTACAAAAAGAGAAAGAAGCTGTAAACGAATAAGTTAATAGCATGATAATATTTTTGAAATAAAGTGATATTCGTACTAAGAAGGAGAGAGTTTACATGATAGAGAGTAAAGTTGTAGATTCTGTACCAACTCTTAATGAGAATAGTTGTCAAATATGGTGGGCAAGAATTTCAGATTTACAATCATGGCATTACAATTTACTAAACGATGTTGAACGAGAGAAAGCAAATTCATATCATCAATCGGCAGATCGTGCACGATTTATAATAGGTTGTGTAATTAGTAGATTAGTTCTTGGAAAGATCCTTTCTATGTCGCCAGTTCAAGTACCGATTGATCGAATGTGCCCTGTATGTAAGTTACAACATGGTAGACCACAATTACCAGAAGGAATGCCGCAAATATCTGTTTCACATTCGGGTGAGTGGGTTGTGGTTGCATTTACAAAGTCTGCACTTGTTGGCGTTGATGTTGAACAAATGAATCCAAATGTAGATGTTATGAAAATGGCAGAGGGCGTATTAACAGACATTGAAATAGCACAAGTTATGAAATTACCTAATGAACAGAAAATAGAAGGTTTTTTAACATATTGGACTCGAAAAGAAGCAGTACTAAAAGCGACAGGTGAAGGACTAATGATTCCGCCAGTACATATTACTGTGTCGGCTCCAAATGATCCTCCAAATTTGTTAGTTTTTAAGGATAGGCAAGAATTAGTAGAAAATACAATGATGGCAGATATAAGGCCTAGTGTAGATTATATGGCTTCAATTGCAATATTTAGTAAAGAAGTAACTGAAATCACACAGTTAGATGCAGTAGCGCTTTTAAATTATAAATAAGTTAAATAAAAAATCTTATAGAAGAGGTGTTCCTCATGTTAGTAGCGGAAAATAGAACAAATGAATTCACTTATAATGTACAAGCAATAAAAAATATTTTATTTTCTGGAGATACATCATCTATTCATGCATTAGAAAAGCTTTTGAATGATACAGTTCAGTTTGATGTTCTCGAACAAGAGGTACTTGATAGACAGTACATCCCAAAAGAAGCAAAGAATTTCTTTGATAAAAACGGAACATTTCTTTATCGTGTATCCAATGTTAGTTATAAAGGAAAAGTGTTATCTGAGAATCTAATTTTTGCGGACACTTCGTTTTTACCAAATACAATTAAGAGTGAATTAGAGAGTGGAAATATTCCAGTTGAAAAACTTATAGAAAAGATGGAAGTAAGAAGAAACGTACTATACGAAGGATATCAGCCATCTGGGAATATTATTGAATTGTTTGATGGATGCTCTGTTACGGCGAATGTGTATCCAACTAGAAAATATCAAATTGTAAGTAACTGCAAATGTATATTTTATATTTGTGAAGTGTATCATGCTGAGAATATAAAGGAATTACTTAAATAAAACAAGAAACCAGCCTATAAAATGGCTGGTTTCTTGTTTATTTAACAGCTTCTTTTAACTCTTTACCTGCTTTAAATGCTGGAACTTTACCGGCAGCGATTTGAATTTCTTCGCCAGTTTGCGGGTTACGTCCTGTACGAGCAGATCTTTCGCGCACTTCAAAAGTTCCAAAGCCGATTAATTGAACTTTATCGCCTGATTGTAATGCAGTAGCAATTGTGTCAAATACGGATTGTACCGCTGCAGAAGCTTCCTTTTGAGAAATATCAGCGGATTGTGCCACGTTTTTAACTAATTCTGTTTTGTTCATGTTTTCACCTCATAAAAAGTTTTTTAGAATGAATGTTTTAGTATAATGGATAGTATAGAGAAAGCTATTTATATGGTTAGAAAGAATACTATATAGTTATGTTAATTTCGTTGTAAGAGACTGAATCCCTGCTAATAATTAGGGATTAATTAAGAATTGATGTATAGAAAACGCTGTAATATGAGGATGAGGGGGAGAATATGAATGATTTTTCGTGAAAAGAATGAGAAAGAAAGTATATTAATTCGTCAACATGATCATGGTTTTTTAGCTGGAGAGATTGCAAAGCATATAAAAGAAGATTTTTTTGAAGATGAAACATACTTAAAAGAGACAATTGATGCAATATATGAGCATGATAGAGGATGGATAGAACTTGATAAAGTACCAATTTTGAATGATGCTAAAAATATTCCATATACATTTATGGATTGTCCAAGTTCATTGCGTTTTGTTTTTTATACGATTGGTTTGAATGAAATTGAAGATTCAAATCCATACGGAGCATTACTTTGTAGTAAACATTTTTTATCATTTCCATTAAATGATGAAGATGAAGAGATGCTTTCATTTTATACAGGGGAATTGGAACGACAAAAAAGAATATTGAAAACGTTAACAAAAGAACAATTTGCGATGTTCGATAAACATTATAGATTATTAAAGTTTTGCGATGAACTTTCTTTATATGTGTGTATGAATAAACCTGGCGTAGAAAAGACAGATGAAATTGATTTGTTTAAAGATGGTTTTGAAGGAACAGAAATGTTTAATAGTAAAGTGGAGAAACCTATTCAAGCTGAATGGGTGGACGAGGAAACAATTCGGATTACACCGTTTCCATTTCAAACGGAATTTCATACGTATGTAAATTATAAAACAATAAATAAACGTGAAATTGAAGAAAAAGGAATTGCAAAAGCTGATAGAGAATCGGAAATGGAGAAACAAAACATTCGTTTCGTACAATAAGGAGGCGATTTAGATTGAAAGAGTACATGTTAAAACAGGTGGATTACCATGCTTGGGCTAATATACGGTTATTCAATCGACTAAAAGAATTACCAAGCTATGAGACTATTTTTAATGAACAGATACAGAGTGTATTTCCATCAATTAAGGATACTTTTACGCATATTTATATTACAGATCAAGTGTGGTTACACGTATTGCATGGTAAAAGTATGAATGAAGCAATACAAGACCGAGAAAATTTACGCAAACAAATCGAAACTAAATCGTTACATGAATTAGAAAAAATGTTTGAAAACATGGCAAATCAATATAAAGACTTCTTAATTACAATACAAGACGTGAATGCTGTATTTGTTATTGAGAATCCATATGCAGGGAAATTAGAAACTTCAATTTTAGAGTTAGTACAACATGTTGTAAATCATGGGACATATCATAGAGGAAATATAACAGCGATGATCCGTCAACTTGGTCATTCATCGACAATGACGGATTTTGTGCTATATTTACATATGGTTAAAAAGCAGGGGGAGTAATATAGTTTGTAAGAAGGAGAGGCTTTAATTGTAGAAGTCTCTCCTTCTATTTTATTTCGTATTAATGATAGATCGACTGATTAAAGTTTTGCTTTATTTCTTAAGAAGCTTTATTTTCTTGTAATTGCTTAGCGTATTGTACAGCCTTATATGCATTGACTCTACCGTTTTTCCAGTACGTACCTGTACCACTAATTTTATCAGTAGTAGACTCAATAATTTGGCGGATTTGTGTATTGCTATATCCTTGATTTGCTAAAAGAGCAGCGACTCCTGCAACATGAGGTGTTGCCATAGATGTACCACTTAATGATTGATACGTGCTTCCTTTATATGTGGAATATATATTTGAACCTGGTGCTGCAACATCTACCCAGCTACCATAAGTAGAAAATGAAGATTTCTTATCTGATTGATCTGTAGAAGCAACTGCAATCACTTCGCTGTAATAAGCAGGGTAATTAGCTTTTGTATTTCCAGCATTTCCAGCAGCTGCAACTATAACAGAACCTTTATTCCATGCATATTGAACGGCTTGTTGTAATGCAGTACCACCATTTGGAGCTCCTAAACTTAAACTAATTACTTTTGCACCCGAATCAGCAGCTTCTCGAATACCTTGCGCTACAGCATCAAGAGTCCCACTTCCTTGATTATCTAATACGCGGACAGCATAAATTGAAGTTTGTGGGGCAACACCAGCAATTCCGACACTGTTATTCGTAAGTGCTCCAGTAATTCCAGCGCAATGTGTACCATGACCATTACCATCATCAGATGTATTGTCGTTATCAACATAATCATGCCCGTAAATTACTTTCAAAGCCAAATCAGGGTGTGAGCCTTGAACTCCTGTATCAATAATAGCTACTTTTACACCAGGATCACTTCGTTGGCTATCCCAAGCTTGTGGAGCTTGAATCTTTTGCAATCCATATTGATTTTTAAAATATGGGTCGTTTGGAGTCCAAAAGGCGTGAACGTAATAATTCGGTTCTGCATATTCTACATCTGGATTATTTTTATAACTCTTTATTTTTTCTTTTACAGTACCTTTCGAAAATTGAACGACTTCAAAACCTAACTTATCATCTTTAGATAAGACATTGGCTCCGACAGATTTATGAAAAGATTGCACATTACTTAAAGATGCATTTTGCTTGAACTTAACGATTAATTGGTTAGGAACGTAATCAGTAGATGATGTTTCAGCGCTTGAAGTATTCGTGTTAAAGAAGAAACCACCAATAATAAAAGATAAAACAGATAGGAAAACAATGATTTTGTTTTTCAAAAGATTTTTCCTCCCTTTTCTTGTATGAGTTTTTCAGCGACACTTTAATGTCGCATTCTTTTTCAACTATATAGTTAGACCATACGATTTATGACATTTATGTGAAAAACTTTTGGAGGAATAAAAAGGAGTAAACATTGATATAAATATATTTTTAATGAAAGTAATTAAGTAAAAGAGGGGATAAAAAAAGGAATGCTCATCATGTATGAGTCATTCCTTTTTTCATAGATTAACTTGCCTGTTTTTTATGACTTTCTTTCAATTTTTCTGCTTGTAAAAAGCGATTTGTTTCAGCAACAACAATACCACTTAACCCAATAAGGCCAATTAAGTTTGGAATCGCCATAAGTCCATTTGCAATATCAGCAAACGTCCATACGATGCCTAATTTTAAATTCGCACCAATTGCAATCATGACGATAAAGATTGCTTTATAATATTTAACAGCACCTTCTCCAAACAAATAAGCCACGCACTTCTCGCCGTAATACGACCATCCTAAAATAGTAGAGTAGGCAAATAATATAATTGCGATACCAAGAATCATACTACCAGCAGTGCCAAATACAGATTGGAACGCAAGTGTCGTCGCTTCAACGCCAGTTTTACCTGATTTCCATGCACCTGTAGTAATTAATACTAGCCCTGTAATTGTACATACGATAAACGTATCTAGAAAAGTACCAGTCATAGAAACTAAAGCTTGCTTTGCAGGCGAATCTGTTTTTGCAGCCGCTGCTGCAATAGGGGCGCTCCCTAAACCAGCTTCGTTCGCAAATACACCGCGCGCCATTCCAATTTGAATTGCAGATGCAATTGTTGCGCCAATAAAACCACCAGCAGCTGCAGTACCATTGAATGCGCCAGAAAAAATAAGTGAAAATGCTTCTGGAATTTGATCGTAGTGATAGAAAATAATAATAAGTCCAGCAATGATATAAAAGAAAGCTTTAATAGGAACGATGTATCCTGTCACTTTCCCGATTTTTTTCACACCGCCTAAAATAACAATGGCGATTAAAAACGACATGAATATACCAGTTAAAGCAGGGGGGAAAGAGAAATTAATTCGCATTGCCTCTGCAACTGAGTTAGATTGCACCATATTACCGATACCGAAAGAAGCAGTTGTACCGAATATAGCGAATAAAACAGCAAGCCATTTCTTACCTAAACCACGTTCTAAATAGTACATTGGACCACCTGAATATTCACCATTTTCATTACTAACACGGTATTTCACCGCAAGAATGGCTTCGGCATACTTTGTTGCCATACCGAACAAAGCAGTAATCCACATCCAAAAGATTGCACCGGGTCCACCAATTGTCACAGCAGTTGCAACACCGGCTATATTCCCCATACCAATCGTTGCCGCCATAGCTGTCATAAGTGCTTGGAAGTGGCTAATATCTCCAGAGGAGGATGTATCTTCTGATTTTTTAAAAGCTAGTTTGTGAGCGTATAATAGTTTACTAAACTGTAAACCTTTTAAACGCACTGTGAGAATGATACCAGTACCAACGAGTAACAACAACGTTGGTAATCCCCACACATAGTGATTGATTTGTTCTAATACTGTACTTACTGTCTCCATCTGTATTCTCCTTTTTATGAAAAAATAAAAACCACTTCAAGAAAATGAAATGGTCTCTGGAGAAACAAGGGATAGAAAAATAAACCGATACAAATCGGCATTTTCTTTCGCTTGTCTCTGTCCTTTTACCTGAGAGATTATCCGCTATAGTAGCGGATTTGCTCCTTCGGTGCTCGTTTTCCTCCGCGCTATATAAAGCGAGAGGGAGTCTCTCCAGAGATTCGTCCCCATGCAGTTCTACTTGTAACCAAGACCTGAGAGTTTCAAAGTTGATTCAGCAACTTTTTGCCCCGTCGGTAGATCAATAGACCTTCTCCTGAATGGTTCATCCGAATTATAAAATTTATAAAAACATTGATTGTAAATCAATAAAAACATTATAGACAGACAAAATGTGAATTGCAATCTTTTTTTATTTTAAAATAGTAACCAGTTTTATTTTTTTGCGAGTCCTAATTTAACTTCAACTTCATTTAACGTAGATAAAGCGAGGACAATATGTTGGTCCGCAAGTCCTAAAGCATGTTTAGTATTTTCAATTGTTTCATTGGATGGAGTAGAGTTATTTGCTCCGTCTATAATTAAATCTGCTGCATTTTTCATAAATTTAGAAGCAGTCTTAAATTCAGTTTTGAAATAAATTAGTTGTTCTTGTATTTGTACTTCCGATATATTTTCTTTAATTTTCACAGTGTCTATTTCGTTTATAATTTTTTCATATTGCTTGGAAATAGCAGTCATTGTGACTAATAGTTTATTTCTGTCTACTGAATCTCCGTTCGTGTTAATCTCTTCCCAGGCAGGCAACCAATCTTTTTCGATGATGTCATTATAATTTGTAGTTAATTCATCAATTTTTGGTTGTAATTTAGTTTTAAAAGTTTTTGTATCAATTGTTTCTACGGTGGTTTTTTCGTTATTATTTTTATCTTTAGTTGTGTAGAAAATCGTACAGGTAATAATAAAAATAGAAATAACTATTGTCCATTTATTAAAAAATAATTTCTTCAATGGGTAATCCCTCCAAAAATAAACATATTATAATTATAATATATAACAATAATATTATTAATGGTAGAGAATATAGTATGTAATTGATTTTAATTATATTTTTTATATACATAAATAACTAAGATTAGTAAAATGATGAAAGTAATATGTGAGAAAAGAGGGTTTTTAGTGAAAACGAATAGAAAAAAGCTAGTTTCAAATATTTCAATGGCTATGATATTAGTTGGCTTATTTGCACTCATATATCTGGACAAAGAATCTAAAATGGAAGATTTTCCAGTACCAATGTCAGCAATCCATATTAACGATGATAATGAAGCGGATTATAAATATATAAGTGTAATACCTATTACAAAGGCAAGTGGATGGGAGCACTTAGGGGAAAATGGGCATACTAATAGTTTTAAAAAAGGGGAGCGGAAGGTAACTGTATTACATTATCCAGGAGAAATTACATATTATTTATTTGAACAAAAGGTGAATAAGAAAGGGAGATAAGATAAAGTTGTAATTCGTTAAGGGTTACAGCTTTTCTTTTAATTCTGAATTATTTGAAATGAAATCAGATAAATGGTTTGATAGATGTAGTGATAAATATGATTAGTTCTATATGTCTATAAAGAGTATTAGAGGATTATAAAATTATTATGTGAACTAAATGTTGTGAGAAGAAAATAAATTATATTCTAAAGGGGGAATTAAAAATGTTACTAAAAACAATCTATTGTAAAGTGGAAGAAGAGAAAAAAGAGTTATTTTCAATCGCACAAGAAAAATGGCGTGATATACAGCATCTAGATGGTTTTCACGGACAATTTGGTGGATGGAATGAAGATGAGGCGTGTGTTTATACTTTATGGAATGATAGGGGTGCGTATCAATCATTTATGAATGGTGCTCACGATACCATTTATTTAAATAGTAATCAAGAGGATACGTTTCTTTCATGTGAAATTGAACTGTTTCAAACATTGTATGATATAACTGATATGCCTTTGAAAGAGGTTGTTACAGAAGGGTCATTTGTCAGAGTTGCTATATGTGATGTAAAACAACAGAGAGAAAAGCAGTTTTTACATAAGCAAGAGGAAATTTGGAATAAAGGAATGGAAAAAGCAAACGGGATGATAGGTGGAGTAGTTGGGAAGTCTTTAAAAACTGAAAATCGTTACATAGTGTTAACTTATTGGAAAGATGAAATGGCGCATCAAAATTATGTAGAAGAGATTTTCCCAGAGCTGTATAAACTAGCTAATATTCATGAGGATTTAAAAGACATAAGAGGTAAACAAGCTGTATGTAAGGAAGAGTGGCTTGTATATTAAGTGTTCAAAACGTGCATAAATGAATGTATAATAAAGATATTTTCTTATAAACGAGTAATTAATAGAAGACGTTATATACCCTTTCATGTTAATATATTTAAGTTATAATAGAAGGCTTACCCTTTTGTATTGTACGGTAGAATCAGTGTGAGCTAGAATTTTTTTGAAAAGGATGTGCCTAATTTGCGTATCAATAAATTTATTAGTGAAGCTGGAAAAGCGTCTCGACGTGGAGCAGATAAACTAATTAATGAGAGAAGAGTAATTATTAACGGTAAGGTTGCAAAAATTGGTGACCAAGTAAATCCAGGTGATGATGTACGCGTAAATGGAGAGCAACTTCGTATTGCTCGAGATCACGTATATATCGCTTTAAATAAACCAGTAGGTATTACATGTACGAGTGAAAAAGCTGTAAAAGGTAATATTATCGATTTAGTGAATCATCCATTACGAATTAGTCACATTGGACGTCTTGATAAAGATTCAGACGGTTTAATTTTATTAACGAATGATGGTGATATTGTTAATGAAATTTTACGTGCTGAAAACAAACATGAAAAAGAATATATCGTTTCAGTAGATAAGCCAATTACACCTGATTTTCTAGAGAAAATGGCAGCTGGTGTGAAAATTTTAGGAACGAAAACCCTTCCTTGTGAGGTAACACAGTTATCAAAATATGAATTCCAAATTATTTTAACTCAAGGGTTGAATCGTCAAATTCGTCGTATGTGTGAAGCTTTAGGTTATCAAGTATACACGTTAAAGCGTACAAGAATTATGAATATAGAATTAAATAATTTACCTGTTGGACAGTGGAGAGATTTATCGAAGAAAGAGAAACGACGTCTATTTTCAGACTTAAATTACGAACCACAAGATTGGTAAAATTGAGAAGAGGAAACCAAAAATCTATTTTTGGTTTCTTTTTTTATTTAATAAAAAATCATTTTTAAACACTTGCAAAAATAAAATGAATAAGATATAGTAAATAACAATTAATGGATGTACTTTTAAAAGCAAAGAAAAGGACACGAGTTATTTTATCCGGTTATACAGAGAAGGAAGGAAAGCTGAGAACTTCCTAACGCAGAAAAATAACTTACCACCTTAGAGCTGCACTAGGGAAACTAAGTATCTAGTGCCGTGTAAGCGACGTTATCGCAAAAGAAGCCATTATGTTTTTTTGTGATGGGAATCTGGGTGGAACCACGGATATAAGCATATTCGTCCCTATTTTAGGGATGAATATGCTTTTTTGTATTCAATTTCATAATAAGCGAAGAAAAGGACACGAGTTATTTTATCCGGTTATACAGAGAAGGAAGGAAAGCTGAGAACTTCCTAACGCAGAAAAATAACTTACCACCTTAGAGCTGCACTGGGGAAATTAAGTATCTAGTGCCGTGTAAACGACGTTACCGTAAAAGAAGCCATTGTATATTTACAATGGGAATCTGGGTGGAACCACGGGTAAAAGCACGCTCGTCCCTATTTTAGGGATGAGTGTGCTTTTTATTATGAAATGGAGAGATGAAAAATGAAAGAACAGATGATTGAAATGAAATTTCCGGATGGAAGCGTTAAAGAATTTGTAAAAGGAATTACTTTAGAAGAAATTGCGGGATCCATTAGCAGTAGTTTAAAAAAGAAAGCAGTTGCAGGGAAAGTAAATGATCAGTTATATGATTTACGCCGAAATATTGAAGAAAATGCGGAAGTAGAAATCGTTACTATAGATTCAAATGAAGGGGTAGAAATTGCAAGACACTCTGCGGCACATATTTTAGCGCAAGCTGTAAAGAGAATACATGGTAATGTAAACCTTGGTGTAGGACCTGTTATTGAAAATGGATTTTATTATGATATGGATCTTCCGAGTAGTGTAAACGTAGAAGATTTACCGGAAATCGAAAAAGAAATGAAAAAAATTATAAATGAAAATATAAAAATAGAGCGAGTTGAGGTTTCACGAGAAGAGGCAAAAAAACTGTTTCAAGAAATGAATGATCACCTGAAATTAGAATTGTTAGAAGCAATTCCTAGTGGGGAAAGTGTAACACTATATAAACAAGGTGAATTTGTAGACTTATGTAGAGGACCACATGTACCGTCAACAGGCTATTTGAAAGCATTCCAATTAACTCACGTTTCTGGTGCATATTGGCGAGGTGATAGTAACAATCAAGTGCTTCAGCGTATATATGGTGTTGCGTTCTCTTCTCAAAAAGAATTAGAAGATTATTTACATTTCGTTGAAGAAGCAGCAAAAAGAAATCATCGTAAATTAGGTAGTGAGCTGGAGTTATTTATGTTTTCTGAAGAGGCTCCGGGAATGCCATTTTATTTACCGAAAGGACAAATTATTCGTAATGAATTAGAAGCATTTTTAAGAAAAATTCAAAAAGAGTATAAGTATCAAGAAGTACGTACTCCGTTTATGATGAACCAAGAATTATGGGAGAAATCAGGACACTGGGGACATTACAAAGACAACATGTATTTCTCTGAAGTAGACAATAAAAGTTTCGCATTAAAACCAATGAACTGCCCAGGACATATGTTAATGTTCAAAAATAAATTACACTCTTATCGCGAATTGCCAATTCGTATGTGTGAGTTCGGTCAAGTACACCGACACGAATTTAGCGGGGCATTAAATGGATTATTAAGAGTACGTACTTTCTGCCAAGATGATGCTCATTTATTTGTAACTCCAGAACAAATTGAAGATGAAATTAAATCTGTAATGGCGCAAATTGATTACGTTTATAAAACTTTTGGATTCGAATATGAAGTAGAGCTTTCTACTCGTCCAGAAGATTCAATGGGTGATGATAAGTTGTGGGAGCAAGCAGAAGAGGCATTAGAAAATGTATTACATTCATTGAATTATAAATATAGACTAAATGAAGGTGACGGTGCATTTTATGGACCGAAAATCGACTTCCATATTAAAGACGCCTTAAATAGAAGTCATCAGTGCGGGACAATCCAACTAGATTTCCAAATGCCAGAGAAGTTTGATTTAAATTATATAGATGAGAAGAATGAAAAGAGAAGACCAGTTGTCATTCACAGAGCAGTTTTAGGATCTTTAGACCGTTTCTTAGCGATATTAATTGAGCACTTTGGAGGCGCGTTCCCGGCATGGGTGGCACCGGTTCAAGTGAAGGTCATTCCAGTTTCGAATGCAGTCCATGTACAATACGCAGATGAGATTGCGGATAAATTAGCACAAGCTGGCATTCGTGTTGAAAGAGATGTACGAGATGAAAAGTTAGGATATAAAATAAGAGAAGCACAAATGCAAAAAGTTCCTTATGTTCTTGTTATTGGGGATAAGGAAATGGAGAACGGATCTGTAAATGTACGTAAATACGGTGAAGACCAGTCAGAAGTTATTGAACTAAATGGGTTTGTGGAGAGTATAAAAGAGGAAATAAAAAATAAGAAATAGAGATTGAAAATAAAATACACCATTAACATGTATTACTGAATTTAAAGTAAGTAAAGAACCATAATAAATGATGAAGGGATAGCGATTAAGCTATCCCTTCATCATTTATTGCCATATACTTCACTTCATACTGTTAAATCATTTTCTGATTTTATATTAATGGCTTCTTGTAAGAGCTTTTGGAGAACTGCAGCAAAAATAGCAACCAAGATAGAGGTGAAAATAATGATTAGTCCAATTGGTATAAAACTTGGAGGATCAATTTTTTTTGCCATAAGATAGTAGAGCGGCATACCTAGTAAGTATATGGTACCGATCGTGAGAGCACAGTATTTTATATTTTTTAAAGACTTTACTGATAATTCCGAGAACGCTTTGTTCTTATCAATATAACTTAAAAGTTTAAAAACTTGATACAGAGCAAAGTAAAAAGGTATCGTTGCTACGTAAATATCGATTAAAACGAGAGATTTCATATAAGCGATAGCTGGATACAATTCTCCAGCAAAATTCCCGATTTTAGGCACTAAAAATATGCACAATGCAAGTACTACTATACCTATAAAAACAATAGCTAGTTTTAAAAAGAGTGTTGTAACTTGTTTCATAAAAAGCACCTCGTTTATTTAATAACAACATGATTTTATCATATAATTTATCGTTTTAAAATAAAATTATATTGTTTTTTAATTTATTATTATTGTTATTTATGTATCCTATTCGTTTTGATGAAAATAAAAAGCTTTTTCATTACAAAGAAAATGCCCTTATAAAGTGGTCTGTCATATTTTTACCTTACAAAAATGTAAGGTAAATGTAAGCGAAATCGAAGGAACGAGTTTTAGAAAAGTGAGAATATGAAATAGGAAAAAGGTTTACGTTACTCGTGTAATCCTTACTGATTGAAAAATTAAAAAATTCTTAAGGTTTTACATGAGAAAAAGATAAGAAATATGTGAGAAAGTAATTTTATACAAAAGGGATGGAGTGAAAGAGATGTCAACAAATGTAGTTACTGTAGAAAGTGTAGAAAAAACGTATGGGAAAAGAAATGAGAATCAGTCAAAAGCATTAAGGGGTGTGTCATTAAGTATAAAAGAAGGAGAATTCGTCGGGATTATGGGTCCTTCTGGATCTGGAAAAACGACTTTACTTAATGTGATTAGTACATTGGATCAAGCGACAGGTGGCAGTGTGACAATAGCCGGTACTAATATTACTTCGATGAAGGGGAATGCTCTATCAGATTTTCGATCTCAAAAATTAGGTTTCATTTTTCAAGATTTTAACTTACTTGAAAACTTATCAATTTATGAAAATATCGCTTTACCACTTTCTCTGCAAGGCGTACCTTCAAGTGAGATTACTGGAAAGGTGAATGAGGTTGCGAAGAAGTTAGGGATTACTGAAATTTTAACGAAATATCCAACTGCTGTTTCTGGTGGACAAAAGCAAAGAACAGCGGCAGCACGAGCTTTAGTACATAATCCAGCAATCATATTAGCAGATGAACCGACAGGAGCGCTTGATAGTAAAAATGCCAAAAGCTTGTTAGAAGCGATGCAAGACTTACATGAAAATCACAATGTAAGTATTTTAATGGTTACACACGATGCATTTAGTGCAAGTTATTGTGAACGTATTTTATTTATTCAAGACGGACTTCTATATAAAGAGCTAAAGCGTCAAGGAACGCGAGAAAGTTTCTATCAAGACATTTTAGGTGTGCTCGCTCATATGGGCTCAGCTGCTGAGTCTAAGTAGGGGGGCGAAACTATGTTATTCAAATTATCACGTCATAGTATGAAAAAGATGTTAAAAGATTATATGGTGTTACTAATTGGTCTCGTTATTAGTATTAGTATTTTCTACATGTTCCAAACAATGGCGATGAATAGTGAATTTACGAAGGATAATAGTCTTATTAGTAGTATTAGACTCGTATTTTGGGTAGGTGCCATACTATTATCTTTCATTACTGTATTTTATATTATATATGCCAATTCGTTCTTACTCACATTAAGAAGAAAAGAACTCGGTATGTATATGATGCTCGGTGCGAAAAAGAAAAAAGTAGCACAGTTACTATTTATTGAAACATTCGGTATGGGTATTGTCAGTATTATTATTGGTATTTTAGTAGGGATGTTACTTGCAAGTGTAGCAGGAAACCTTTTAATGAATGGTATGGAAATTTCAGCAAAAGGTAGTTATTCATCTGTATATACACCAGCAATCTTAGTTACAGCTATTTTCTTCTTAATACTATTTTTTATTACTGGTTTAATGAATAGCATCCGGTTATTACGTAAAACAGAATTGGAGTTAATTCGTGAAGATGAAACACTAGATGAAGTAAAGAAAAGTAAAACTCGCATTATTATAATGACGGTACTTGGTATATTGCTAGTAAGTATAGGATACTACTTTATGATCAATGTAAAAATATATGCTGAAATCGGTTTTATAATAGCGACAATCGTTACAACACTTGGAACATATTTTATCTTTAGTTCATTGCTCCCATTTTTTGTGATGAAAATTAAAGGGAATAAAAAACGAAATGAAGTGGGCTTAAATAGTTTTACATATGCACAGCTACGCTTTCGTGTAAATAGTTTATCGAGAGTATTAGGTACTGTAGCGATGTTAATTGCATTAGGTGCAGGGGCAATGACGGCAGGTATGGCGTTTCAAAAAAATGTCGGCATTATGACAGACTTTTCTCGTGTATATGATGTTGTAATTCATGATCCAAATGATCAAGATAAAGCAGCCTTAAAAGAAATGGAAATTGTGGAAGAAAGCAAGTATAAGTATAAAGTAGATGGAGAAGCAGTTTATTATTTACGTAACGACTTAACGGCGAAACCACCACTCGTTTCCGATCACTTTGATACAAAAACTTTAAAAGAGCCAGCTCGAAAACGTGTGGCTGAACCTTTAACTGAACCTGTTTATTCTGCTTTGGAAGCTCCCGAAGCAGCCAATAAACTTCCTCGTATGCCAAGGGATTGGGAAGATGCGGTTGTAAGAGAAATACAAATTACACATAATCAATTTAACGGAAAACCGGTAAGAATTGCTGATGAAGAACACTACAAAGCAGTTCAAGGAACGGAACATAGTGTAACATTAGCAAAAGTAGATGATATGAAAAAATATAAACCGTTGTTGCTCGATATAGATAAGAGACAAAAAGAACAAATTGAAAAAACAACAGGTACAAAAGTAGACTTATTTACAAAAATGACAATTTATCAGTTTATGAACAGTTTCATGAGTGGAACAATGTTTATGGGATTTTTCCTTGGAATTGCCTTTTTAGCAATGATGGCAAGTTCGCTAATGTTCAAAATATTAACAGGTGCTTCTCGTGACGTACGCCGTTATGAAATGTTACGAAAAATCGGTGTGAGACGTAGTATGTTAACGAAAAGTATTTATAAAGAAATTTCATATTTATTTATCTTCCCAGCAATTATTGGAATTTCCCACGTGTTAGTAGGGCTTAACTTATTTAGCTTTATATTAGTTGACCCGTTTGTGAAGGTATGGGTGCCGATAGGGATTTTCTTAGTCATTTATTTCATCTATTACTGGATTACTGTCCAGCTTTATAAAGGTATGGTAATGCCGAAAGAAGAGGTTGCGAAATAGTTAAAGGAAAAAAGTCTTTGTTTTGAAAACAAGGGCTTTTTTCTTTATTTTTAATACATTGTGATCGAGTCATTCTAAGAATTTTATATTGAAAATTAAGGGAATATTAAGAGTTTATATAGCGGAAAGTTAAGAAGTGTATGGGATATTAAGAATGTGCAAAAGATCAAGGTGAAATTGTTGTATATTTATATTTTTTTGAGGTAGTTTTACTGAACTAAATTGATGTTTTTATAAATTTAAAAGAAAGGAAACTACTTATGAAGAAGATAAAAAAATTAATAAAACTTATTGGAGTCATCATTTTACTATTATTAATCGTAGCACTAATATTTCCTACATGGACCTCGCAAATAAAAGGGAAAAACAGTATAAGTACATTAGAGCAAGTAGAGATAAATGGAAGTGATCATGAAATTATGATACGCGGAAAAGATAAGAACAATCCGGTTATTATTTTTGTACATGGTGGACCAGGTACTTCAGAAATACCATATGCGCAAAAATACCAAAACTTATTGGAAGAGAAATTTACAGTTGTTAATTACGATCAAAGAGCGAGTGGGAAGTCGTATCATTTCTTTGAAGACTATTCGAATCTTACATCAGATCTTCTTGTAGAAGATTTATTAGCTATGACAGATTATGTTTCAAAACATCTTGGTAAAGAAAAAGTAATATTGGTTGGTCATTCTTACGGTACATATATCGGAATGCAAGCTGCCAATAAAGCCCCTGAAAAATATGAAGCATATGTTGGCATAGGGCAAATGAGTGATACAGTAGAAAGTGAAATGGATAGTTTAAACTATGTGATTGAACAGGCACAAAGTGCTGGGAATACAGATGAGGTTGCCTATTTAAATGAGTTGACTGAAAAAATTAAAAATGGCGATACATACACTCCGAGGAATTATGTTGCAAAATATGGTGGAACATCAAGACTCATTGAAAATCCAGATGGTGATAATATTGGGATGCTACTCAGTAATGAATATAACTTTTTAGATGTAATTCGTTATAACGTTGGATTATCACATTCTCAAACTGTCTTATTAGAAAAGGATTTAAAGAACCCATTGCCTACTAAGGTGACTGAAATGAAGCTACCGCTTTATTTCCTTATGGGAAAATACGACTATAATACTTCATTTCATGCAGCGAAAAAATATTTTGATATGATTGAAGTGAATCAAAAAGAATTCATTACTTTTGAAAAGTCAGCTCATTATCCGCAATTTGAAGAGAAGGAAAAATTTTATGAGTGGATGTGCGATACATTCATAAAATAAATAAAGTATATCCGAACTTTAGAGAATTAAAATAGTTAGCGAGACGTATAAAGATTTTAGCTACATATCATTACGTGAAGCGAAGTTAAATAAAAAGACTCTTGTATAAAAAACATGAGTCTTTTTTTTATTGTGCTCTATACAGAAGGAAAAGATTGGATAATGGTCGAAAAATATAATGTAACTTCCGAGAAATGACTGAAAAAATAAAATTTTGTCGAGAGAAAGGGTTAGAAGTATGAAAGAAATGCTACAGTTATTTCGTAACAAAGTGTATGCACGTTTTTTTCTAGCAAATATTTTAGAGCGACTCGGTTCTATGATTGCTGGAGTTTCTTTAATGTTTTATTTGTTAGACCAATACGGAAAACAACCAGTTTACGCAACGATGACACAAATTATGATGGCATTACCTGCATTAATCTTTTTTCTATTAGTAGGGACAGTAGTGGATCGTTTTGATAGAAAACGTATTTGTACGGTAAGTAACATATGTTGTTCGCTCTGTAATATCGGAATTCTAATTTCGCTTTATTACGGAATGATTATACTCGTCTTTATATTTTTATTTTTGGAAAATGCATGTATACAATTTTTCTCTCCATCAGAACAGTCGATGATACAGGGAGTAGTTCAATCCGACCAATACGGTGCAGCAGCAGGTGTGAATCAAATGGTGAATAGTTTTTATGCTTTGTTTGGTGTAGGAATTGCAACGATGGTGTACTGGACTTTTGGAATATACGGGAGTATTTTAGTAAATACGCTCACTTTTATTATGAGTGGTATTTTGATTCAAACGATCTCCATTCCAGAAAAAGTGCGTTTGCCAAACGGTAGAACAAAATGGAAAGAAGTTAATTTGAAAATGTTAATAACAGAGTTTCAAAAAGGGATCAAGTATATATATCAAAATGACACTTTAAAAAAATTACTTTTAGGATTTATCGTGTTTGGACTATTAAATGGTATTTTAAGCGTATCCACAACTTACATATTAAAATATAAATTAGCACCAGCAACGTATGAAAGTTTAGCGATGGTGGGTGGTGTAGTTGGAGGGATTTCATTACTAATTGGAAGTGTAGTAGCAACAAGTGTAGGGAAGAAATATGCACCCAAGCCTATTATTGTCTTTGGTATGGCTGGCTCAGGGGTCTTTTTCGGTATGTGTTACTTTGTAAACCACGTATGGTCTTTTTATGTATGTATCGCTTTTGCGACTTTCTTTTTACCGTTTATTAATGTTGCAATTATGGGCTGGATGTATGAAATTGTAGAAGAATCATTCATGGGACGTGTTCAAAGTTTGCTTAGTCCATTAACGACAGGATTCCAGCTGTTATCTCTCGGTGCGATAGCGATGTTGTTCCCGAAATGGATTAGTGCAGATACGTTGTATATTATTTTATTTGGTTTATTATTTTTTGTTACGTGTTTATATCAAACCATTTTACCGAGTGGGAAGAAACGGGTGCAAAGTATAGCTGAAGAGATGTAATATATGTGGTTTTTGATTTCTGAATATTCTATCGGGTGGTAAGGGGAAATCGTTATGTTGATGCGAATTGCTAAATGGTGTGGGGTTACTTGTTTACAACTAGTAGCTGCAATTTTATGTATAATCTGTCTAGGCGCGCTACCGCGTTTATTTAAGGGATTGCAAATTGATTTAATCGGTTTTTGGAACACGATTGTCTTTCTTGGAGGGAAGATACTTCAACCGGGTGAAATTACATATGGATTTCGAGACTCAAGAAAATTATTTCCGCAAATATGGATTCATTATTTTGAAACGATGATTGTATTTCTATCAGCGTTTTTACTATCTTTGCTTATAGCGTATATACTTGTCGTTTGGGTATTGCAGCGTTCTTATATGAAACAGAAAATGTGGAACGGGGTTTTTCTTACGCTTGAGAGTATACCGGATATTTTACTTATTTTATTATCGCAACTTCTTGTCGTAATTATGTTTCAAAAAACAGGATTTATGCCGGTCAAACTGGCTGGATTAGGGGAAGAAAGGATACGTTTGTTACCAATTATATGTCTTACAATACCAACAACATTATTGTTTATTAAACTGTTGTTATTTCGGTTTAAAGAAGAATTAGAGAAAGATTATAGTTTGTTTGCCAAGAGTAAAGGGCTAAGCTTCCGGCATATTTTGACACATCATATTTCAAGAAATGTTTTATTAACGACAATTTATTACGCGAAAACAAATATTTTATTTATGCTTTCCAATTTATATATTATTGAATGGATATTTAATACATATGGTATGTTTGTTTTTGTGAAAGAAAATCCAAAATTAGAAATATTTACAGTGAGTCTAGTAATATTATACGTACCGCTTTTTATACTATTTCGTATATTACATACGCTTTTACAAAATGTTATAAAGGAGCGTGTGTAACATGTGGCAAGTTGTAAAAAGAGATGTGAGATTTTGGATAGGTATTACTTTTTTGAGTGTACTAATGATTGTTAGTATTGGATATACGGTGTTTTTTGATGGGAATATTCGTGAACTTACGATGATGTATAACGAAAAAGGGGAACTAGAGGCAGCACCATTTTCGCCATCAAGTAAATTTTGGTTTGGAAGTGATGTGAAAGGTCGTGACCTTGTTCAATTAATAATAGAAGGTGCAAAATGGACAGTTGGAGCGAGTATAATTATAGCGATTTTACGAGTTATAGTTGGAGGGGGAGTTGGTTTACTTCTTGGTATGTATGGTAAACGTTCTTTTCCAGTTATTTCATCCTTTTTTGATCCTTTTAGTATTGTACCGATGGTTATGATTTCTTATTTTATGTTAAATGAAGTTTTAACGTTTGATAGTGGAGCAGAAGTTGTGCCGTTGTATTTGCGTGTGGCATTTCAAATTATAGTTCTTGTATGTCTTGCTGTACCAACGGTTATGTTGTATGTAGCGCAAGAAGTAAAGCGTATTAAGAAAGAAGAATTTATGTTGGCAGCTACTGTGCTCGGCGGAAGTAAGTGGCATAGGTTGAAGCGCCATATATGGCCGCATATGTTACCGCCATTTCTTTTATTAGTAGCGCAACAATTTGTAAGTACTTTATTACTACTTTTACACCTTGGTTTGTTGCAATTATTTTTTGGTGGAACAATAACCTTCAGTGGAATGGATCCAGATAGTGTAACAAAAGAATGGACTGGCCTAATTGGTCAAAACTTCCGCCATTTAACTACACATACATGGATTGTACTTATACCAATTGCTTTTTATAGTATGACAATTTTAGCGGGAAATCTAGTTAGTAATAGTATGCAAGATGCGATTAAACTAGGAAATGTAAGAACACCAAGGAGCAAGGATAAAGAGGTAAAGGAAGAGAAGCGAGTACAAACTAATGTGAATGATTTTTCCTTTTATAGAGAGATACAAAAATAAAAAAGATAGCTGAAGACAAATTGTTTTCAGCTATCTTTTTTGTTTATAGTGGTGGTAAATCAATCTTACCTTCTTCAAATAATTCTTTTATCATATGCTTCGTATAACCAGCGGCTTGACCAAAGGTGATTTTTGCTGGCATTGGTGCTTCGTTTGCATCTACAACTATATCAATAATACACGGTCTATTTTGTTTTACCGCATTTTCGAAAGCAGGAAGTAGTTCATCTAAATTCTCAACTCGGTATCCAATACCTCCGCAAGCCTCTGCGTATTTTGCAAAATCAGGGTTTGTTAAGTCTGTGCCAAATTCGATATTCCCCATAACTTCTTGTTCGAATTTAATCATGGCGATCTTATTATTATTTAAAACAACGACCACGATCGGCAGTTTATATTTAACAGCTGTTACGAAGTCGTTCATTGTCATTCCAAAACCACCGTCACCACAAACTGCAAATACTTGTTTATTCGGGTAAGCAATTTTTCCAGCAAGTGCACCAGGTAAACCGCAGCCAAGTGTTGCGAGCCAACTAGAAATGATAAATTGTTGATTTGTCATACGGAAGTGTCTTGCTGTCCATACTGTTACATTTCCGACATCGACTGATAATATTGCATCATCTTGAGCTACTTGTTGCAGTGCATGCATAACACGTTGTGGCTTAATTGGAGTAGATGTATCGTCTTCTTGATTGTGTAATTTTTCCTCCCAATTTTTCATCATTTCTTGATGATGCTCTAAGAAGGAATGGTCCTCGTGTTTTTCTACATTTTCAATTAACCATTTTAATGTTTTATCAGCATCACCGGCTAAGCCGATATCTGTTACGTAACGTTTACCGATTTGGGCCGGATCAGTATCGATATGAATTGTTTTTGCTTTTTCGGGTAAGAAACCGGTGAATGGATAAGAAGTACCAATCATAATTAAAGTATCTGCATGTTTCATTGCATCATAAGAAGGTTTCGTTCCAATTAATCCTAATCCGCCGATGCAAAGTGGATGTTCATCAGGGATAATCCCTTTAGCTGGTAATGTAAGTACGATTGGAGCACCGATGTGTTCTGCGAAAGTAAGTAAAGATTCTCTCGCATGTTTCGCACCTTTTCCAGCTAAAATTACAGGCTTTTTCGCTTCACTTATTGCGAGTTTTGCAGCATGTAAATCTTCTTCTTGCGGAAATAACTCAGGTAATGTAAAAGAAGTATTTGTAACACGAGCACCACTTTTTACTTCGAATTTCGGAACATCATCTGGAATCGTAAGAACTGATACACCTTTTTTCGTATAAGCCATTCGAATCGCTTGATTCACGACAGCAGGCAACTGTTCTGCTGACATAATGCGCTGGTTATATACCGCAACATCATCGAATAATCTTTCTAAGTTTACTTCTTGGAAAAAATCCGTCCCGAGTAAATCTGTTTCTACTTGACCTGAAATTGCTAGAACAGGGCTTTATCGAGTTTAGCATCATATAAACCATTTAATAAATGGATAGCGCCCGGCCCTGCGATTGCCATACAAACGCCGAGTTTTCCTGTTAACTTAGCATAGGCAGCTGCTGCAAGTGCACCAGCTTCTTCATGGCGGACTTGAATGAATTTGATTTTATCTTGTTTTTTTCTTAAAGCTTCAATTATAGAATTGATAGAATCTCCAGGCATTCCGTAAATGTGTTCTACTCCCCAGTCAATTAATAGGTCAACTAATGCTTCACCGGCTGTTTTCCCAAACATAATTTTTCCTCCTTATAATAGGTAGATACTATTATGTTTTGGAGAAAAAGGAAAAATATACAAATGATTATATTATTATCTTTAATGATGACCAGTAAATAGTGTAAATACTGTTATTAGTAAAAACCCGCTAGTTGCCCATGTTAAAAATGTAAGGAAGGAGAGCTGTTTTTTAGCCTTCCAAAGCATTTCATGAATTGTGACATAGCCAAGTGAACCGATAGCGCTCCCCATAATGAGCTCTTGTAAATGTAGAGCCTTTCCTTCCATCAAAATACCAAAGACAGTACCAGTTCCGAGAATAAGTGAAAGTAATAAAGTCGTAAATAAAAATGAAATGCATTTATGCTTTGTAAAGAGGAAGGGGATGATTAATGCTAGGCCTTCAGGAATATGGTGAATTATAATCGCAAGTAAGAAAGGAATGGCAGAATCATTATGATTTATAAATGCTGTACCTAATGCAAAGCCACTCGGCAAATTATGAATAAATATAGCAAAAGAAAGAAAAAGGAAAGTTTGCCACGCTTGTTGATCTTTTTTATGTATCATTGGATGATGACAATAGTTATCTAATAAGTTCATAACCAAAATACCGATAGCTATACCAAGTATAGGCCCAATTATTTCATAGCTTGCAAATGTTTCAGGAATAATTTCAAGGGATAAAAGGCCAAGCAAAATTCCGCCACATAATGCATATAAACGATGCATTTTTTCTTCAATTAGTTGGCGCGTAGCAATGCCGACAGCACCGCCTAATAGTAATCCACCGAATGAAAAAAATGTAACTATCATAGGAATCCATAATCGTTCCATCGTATCACACTCCGATTCTTCCACTTATTTTTAGCTTACGAAAAGGAAAGTTAGATTAGTCCAAGTAATTGTGTTTGATTATAGAGAAAAAACTAATAATTCGTTATAATTTATATATTAAACTTAAGTGGAAATATGAAATGGGGAATACGTTTGCAAACAAAATGGAGTCTATCTGAATACGAAAATCCAAAACGATATGATATAGAAAATAAAAGTCTGTCAGATTTTCCGTTCTTACTATCATGGGCACAAAAACTAAATATACAAAATGAATGGATTCTAGATATTGCCTGCGGAACAGGAAGGGTTACAATTCCATTTATAGAAAACGGATATCAAATGATTGGTGTAGATATACATGAAGGTATGCTTGCTGAAGCGAAGAGAAAATCTATGGATTGTAAAAAAGTAAAATGGTTACAACAAGACTGTTTACAATTAAAGATTGAAGAAACAATTCTGTTAGCATTTATGGTTGGTCATGGATTTCAACACTTACTTACGAACACAGATCAAAATAAGTTATTAACATCTATTCATCATGTGTTAGCTGATAATGGTATATTTATATTCGATACACGTTTTCCTTCAAAAGAAGAATTAATACAACCATCTACAGAAGAATATTGGACAACTATTATTGATGAAAAGGAAAGAAAATGCGATCTATATACTGAAATGACATACGATTCAATTCAGCAAATACAGCATTACATAACAACAAGAAGGTTTTATGAGGATGATGTGAAAGTAGAAGAACTGAAAACAACGATCGATCTTCGCTATACATATCCGCAAGAGTTAGAAAGATTATTAGTAGTGAATGGTTTTGAATTATTACATATATATAATGATTGGGAAGGAAATAAGTTAGGGGAAGACTGCTATTCTATGGTAGTAGTTTGCCGGAAGAAAAAATAGTGTTATTTTTAAAATATGAGTGTGAAAAGCTTTTAAGGAGAGAAAAAGATGACTTGGTACTTAGATAATGTTTATGAAATAAACAAAGAAGCGCCCTATACATTCTATCTTCCTAGTTCAGAAGTGTTGGAGAAATTAAAGGTTGGAGATTTGGTAAAGCTAATTTTTGTATCTAAAAATGAGGAAGAAGATGGATTTCATGGTGAAAGAATGTGGGTTGTAATCACTGAAAGAAATGAGAAGAAGTTCGTAGGGGAACTGGACAATGATCCGTATCGTTTAGATTTAAAAATAGGTGATAAAATTTCATTTGGAATTGAAAATATATGTGATACGGAATATGATGATCCAGCTTCAAGTGATTGGGATTTTTATTTTGATACGAAGGTAATTGTTAGTGATGATGTACTTGAAAAAAGAGAATTTAACTTTATGCTTAGAGATAATCCAACAGCAGAAGGCGATCCAGGTTGGTCAATTTTAAGTGGCTATGAAAGTGATGACTATGTCAATAATCCTAAAAACTTTCAAATTATTTCAATTGGAGTTATTTTGAATATAGATGATTCTATTTTAAACTTTCTTGAGGAACCACCTTTATGTGCATATGAAAGAAATGATGAAGGTAGATTCTATAAAATTGAAGACTATGATTGGGATGCTTATTTAAATGGATAGATGAAGTTACTATGTTCTAAAGAAAGCGATATATATTATTTCATGCTATGTGCTGGATGAAGGTTTTACAGATAATAATTGAAGAGAATAGTAGTAAATGGAGGAACTAATTATGCAGCAAATAAAAAAAATAGGAAACTCATTTTGGTATATGACACCTGTTTCTGAAACAGATAGACCTATATTAGGAATGGTCGTTGGACAAGAAAAAACTTTAATGATTGATGCAGGGAATTCAGAAGAACATGCACAATTATTTTTAGAAATGCTAAAAGAACAGAATGTATTAAGTCCTGATTTCGTAGCATTAACGCATTGGCACTGGGATCATATTTTTGGATTGCCTGTATTACAAGATGCATTAACTATTGCGCATGCAGAAACGAAGAAAGAAATGCAGCCACTAGTATCTTATGAATGGACAGATGAAGCGTTGGACGCACGCGTAAAAGAGGGTACTGAAATTGCATTTTGTGCGGATTGCATCAAGAAAGAGTTTGAAGAAAAAGCGAGAAATATTAAAATTATTCCTCCAACCTTAACGTTCGAGGATCAAATTGAATTAGAACTTGGTGAAGTGACATGCGTGTTAAAACATGTCGGCGGAAATCATGCATATGATTCAGTTGTTATTTACGTGAAAGAAGAAAAGATATTATTTTTAGGAGACTGTATATATGCAGATATCTTTTCTTCAAAATGGAACTATACGACGAAACGAACGTTCAAATTAATCGAAGAATTGGAGTCATTTGATGCTGAAACTTATATTCTTTCTCATGGGACAGCTATAAGTCGGGATGAGTTTTTACAAGAAATGCATTTGTTAAAAACAGTAGGAACTTATACAGAAATTCATAAAGGCGATGAAGAAAACATAAAGGAAGCGTATAAACGAGACGTAAATAGAGAATTAAATGAAGATGAATTAGAAACAATTACGTTTTTTGTAAATGGTTATGAAATGAATAATTAGTAAGACACTACACTAATCAAATATAATTAAACTGCATAAAAAGAGTATTGAAAGTTAATTCAATACTCTTTTCAATAGTTAAATATGTAGTTTCAAACAAATTCTAAATATGGGGTTTATCGTCTGAAATAATGCCATTCTATTTATTTTTCATATAGATAGTGGTTCAAGTGGAAGCTTTCTTCGCTAATTCAGTTATATAGTTAAAAAATCCATTGTGGTTTACATCATATACTACATTTACAGGTCGTCCAGCAACAGTTTCCACCGTACGCCCCTGGCTAGGTCCATATGTATGAATAATACTATTAATTGTTTGTAATTTTGCAAGGCCAGATTTCCCGATAAAGGCAGCAGTTAATACATCCCACAAATAGTAAGTAGAGTTAGTTGAGAAATGAACGAGGGGAGGAACCATTGCATAGCATTGACCAAGAAAATCAACACCAATATATTTACGCTCTTTTGCCCAACTTTCACGTATGTCTATAGTTAATGGAACTTGGTTTGTACTTTCTAGCGTTACTAAGTCGATTTTAATTTTTGATTCCCACACACGAGCTACTGCTTCAGGATCCCAAAACGAATTCCACTCAGCAGTTCCATCATGTTCTGGTTCATGTACATTGCCGGCAGTACGAAATGTTCCTCCCATCCAAACAAGGCGCTCAATTTTCCCCTCGATTACAGGTGCTTCATATAGTGCACGCGCTAAATCGGTAAGAGGCCCTGTAAATAATAAAGTTGTTTTCTCTTCAGTTTGTAGTAGGGTTTCAATTAAATGATGATGTGCAGGTTTTTCTGCTACGGGTGTTACAACTTTTTCAGACTCATTTAAAATGGGTAAAGCATCTACATAAAATGCATGCATCCGCCAATCTTTTGGAAATGGGTTTTTTGCACGGGAATTTGATGCAGCTACTTCAATATTTCCTTTGCCGAAGCGATCAATAATTTTGCGACTCGCAGACATTGCTGGTTCTAAATAGCAATCTGCAGGGATAACTGAAACACCTGTAAGCTTGACATTATCCATCTGGAGTAATAAAAATAGTGAAATTAAATCATCTACACCACCATCATGATTGAAGTACACTTTTTCCCTCATTGTAATCCCCATCCTATATGATTTAGTAAGGAATTAAATATGAATTGTGGAAAAATCATCAATGATTTCCACTACTTCACTTTTTCCATTTATCAGTAATTCCGGAAGTTCATTATTTACAGTTCCTTTCCAATACTCTCTTGCTTGTTCAATTTTTTGAGAGAAAGGAATACCATCTTCTTTTGGTAAAAGATTTCCGTCACCTTCAAAACAATTTCCAATTACTCGTAGTTTAACAATCTGCAAAACTTCTCGATTGTAAGAATCAAATAATGCTTTCCATTTTAAAGTATCTTCATAGCTCTTTGCAGCATATAAACAAGATAATCTTGAAGGGTATTCAGGAAATTCTTGTAGTCTAACCATTTCTACAATCGTTTCTCTAACCGTTCTAATTGTTTGATCGATATAACTCATAACTACTTTAGCATTTTCATTCTTTATATGTAATTCTTCATTTTTATAGTGGTTATTTATAATTTTTATGCCATCTTCACCACTAGAATTTAATTGTTCTCTTTCAAAAAAGAACCGATATAGAGTATTAGTTTGATTTTTACCGAAATGAATGATTTGTCCAATCTTCATTTTTTCCCTTGTAACGATGTGGTATACGTAAAATTCTATGTCATTCATGGTTATCCTCCTTGTAGTAATGTATTTTAATGTTAAATTTAGTAATTCAACATTGAAATATATAAAACCTTTATAAGTAAGAGTGAGAATTTGATCAGAAAGTATAGTGAATATATGATAACGCTTTAAATTTGTTCACAAAATGTTCACTTACGAAGAGGTTTCCATAATCGATATAATGACAAAGACTTAAACAGAAAGGATGATAGAAATTGCCAACAACAAGAAAGGAAAACCTCCAATTTGGTATGATGATGTGCCTTGGGATGGTTATTGTAATGACGTTTTATAATTTATTACTGAATGGAGCAGGAGGGCCAATTCATATTAAGGAGATCACATTAGAACTACTAATTGGATTCATTATTGCATTATTAATTGAAATATGTATCGTTGGACCTTGTGCGAAAAAACTTGTATTCATGTTACCGTTTGATAAATCGAAGAAAATAAATATGATAGTTGCGATGGCGACAGCTATGGTAATTGGAATGGTTTTCTTTATGTCTTTTTACGGAATGGCTATGATGTATTTACATGGTGGACTACAAGGAGACTCATTTGTATCGATGTATTTTTCAATTTTTATTAAAAATTTCATTTTGGCGTATCCATTACAATTAATTATTATGGGGCCACTTGTGCGTTTCTTATTTGGAAAGTTTGTTATGAAGAATAAACCTGTTAATATAGCGTAGTTATAAATATTAAAATATTATATAACGATAAAACAATAAAAAACACATCTCAAATATTTTGAGTTGTGTTTTTTATTGTTCATTTGTAGCTATTTTCATACTGATGTGTCATTTGTCCTTTTGCCTTTATAGGATTATAGCTTTTAATTAAGTCAGAAATAGAAGATTAGGAGATGATTTTTTGAAGGGCGTTTTATTTGCTATTTTAGCTGGCGTATTTATTACACTTCAAGGTACATTTAATGCGAAACTTAGTTCACATATCGGTATATGGTCAACGAGTATTATTACGCATTTCATTGGATTCCTTATTGCAACAACAATATTTTTGTTAAAGAAAGAAGAGAAAATAGCGGATTTAAAGGATGTGAAAAAAATATATTTAGTAGCTGGTGCACTTGGCTGATTAATTATTTGTGCAGAAACAGTAGCGATACATGAAATGGGAGTTACATTAACAGCTGGAACACTTATGGTTGCTCAATTATTAACAGCAACTCTAATTGAAATGAAGGGATTATTTCAAATAAAAAAGATACAGATGGAGAGATATCATATTGTGGGAACAATAGTAATGATTATAGGTATTGTTGTATTTAATATGTAAATGAAAGGAGGAAATGAAAATGGAGAATAGATCAGATTTAATTATCCATTATTTGAAAACTAATAAAATGCTTGAAATTTTTTCAGAGATAGATACAGCTTATTTTCAAGTAAATCATTTTGAAAAGGCGAGCTTATTTGCAATATAGATGACGCAATGGATCGTTTATATTTTGTTGTTAAAGGTAAAGTAAAAGTTTATACGATTACACCAGAGGGAAAGAAACTGATCCTTCGTTTTATCAATCCATTGGCGGTTGTTGGCGATATTGAATTCATACAAAATAGCAAAGCGCATAATGTCGTTGAAGCTTGTTCAGATGTTATAGCCATCTCTATTTCTCATGCTGTAATTAGAAATAAGTTATTACATGATCCTATATTTATGAACTTCTTGCTTGAAAACATTGCAAACACATTAAAAATATCGACTCGTTTTACAGCACTTAATTTACTTTATCCAGTAGAAGTACGTGTAGCTAGTTATTTACTTTCTATTTCTACTGATAGTAACGGGAATATGTATAAAAAAGATTTGGATGCAACTTCGATATCAAGTATTGCGGATTTTATAGGAGTAAGTTATCGGCACGTAATTCGGTTGTTACAAAAATTTTATAAAGAAAAATTAATTGAAAAGAGAAATGGAGTTATTGTAATTAAAGATTTTTTTAGAATGAAGGAAGTTGCTAAAAATAATATATATGAGCAATGAAAAGGGGAGAGGGAGTATGATTGGATTTAGTTTAGCTATATTAGCTGGAGTATTAATTAGCTTACAATCTGTTTTTAATACGAAAGTGAATGAAAATGTAGGGCAGTGGTTAACAACTGCATGTGTTCTTGGAATAGGTTTCATAAGTTCTATTCTATTTTATATCATTACAGAAAACAGTATTAGCATTAAAGTGTATACTACAAATTATTTGTTTTATGTAAGTGGATTGTTTGGCATCGGGTTAATAATTTGTATAATGGGTGCAATAAAGAGTTTAGGTCCAGCTTATACGGTGCTAATTAGCCTTATTACTCAATTAGTTGTTGCTCTCTGCATTGATACATTTGGATTATTTGGAATAGAAAGGGTTCCCTTACAAATAAATAAATTACTTGGAATAGCTATATTAATTGTAGGGGTAGGAATTTTTAAAGATCTTTTTTCGAATAAGAAAGATATTAATATAAATGAGGATAGAGCTTAAATAAATTACAGGGAGAGTTGTAAATGGTTAGAGAAGTAGTAGTGAATGCTCTTCTTGTGAAGATGTCACATTTATTTGAGGAAATCGTAAGTTAACAATTAGCATAGTTGAAAAATAAGTAAACAAGCCTTAGATAAATTGTGATCTTTTATATAGCACTTATTATTTTGAAGTTATGTGAACTATCGTAGTAGGAGAAGTGCCTATAAAGTAGGGTATGATTAAAGTTAAATATTACCTAGTATATTTAACTAATGAATACAATGTCTTTTTCAGTTATTATGTTGTAAATAATTTTATGGTAAAATCTTTAACATAATGAAATAAAGGGGTAGTATTCTATGGGTTATTTCTCAAACAGTTTATTAGTTTTGTTTGTCCTGATCGTCTGTAGCTGTATGATTTTTGGTTAATAATATAATGATGGATTTATATAAAAGGAGTTAACTGAGGAGAGGTTAACTTCTTTTTATTTTAAGTTGAGAAGGAATAATATTATTCTTATGGAAGTTTGTATAAATTAATTTCAAAGTAAAGATAATTTTATGAAATAAAAACAAACGAGAAAATAAGGAGTATTTACATGAATAATAGTATAAATTACACATTTAAACACCCAACAAATTTCAATGGATTATTAACTGTATATGAATCTTTAGGATGGAATTCTCTTCAATTAACGGTTAACGAGTTAGAACAAATGTGTAAACAAAGTTGGTATGCAATTTATGCTTTTGATGATAAGAAGTTAGTAGGGATGGGGCGTATTATATCAGATGGCGTAATAACAGGCGTTATTTGTGGTGTTTGTGTATTGCCAGAGTATCAGTCCATTGGTATTGGAAAAGAAATAGTAGAAAGATTAATCCAGCACTGTGAACAAAACAAGGTTATTCCCCAACTTATGTGTGTAGAAAAATTGCAATCTTATTATGAATCTATAGGGTTTGAGGCATTCTCTATTGGGATGACAAAAACTATTAAAAGATAGTGTGGCTTTATATTTTCGGTGTAGTTGTGCATATTTTCAAACTTCATCATAAAGGAGACGGACTATATGGAGATTGCTAAAGGGGTAGAAATGTTACAACTTGAGTTTCAAGAATTTATTATTCACCCAATTCTTTTATGGGATGATGAAATGGCAGTGTTAATAGATACTGGTTTCCCTGGACAATTTGAAGATATACAAATAGAGATGGAGAAAGTTGGGGTATCTTTTGATAAGCTAAAAGTTGTGATTTTGACACATCAGGATATAGATCATATAGGTAGCCTTCCTGATTTATTGGAGAATGGTGTAAGTGATATTAAGGTTTATGCGCACGAGCTAGATAAACCTTATATTGAAGGGGAGTTTCCTTTACTGAAGGATGGACAAGTAAAGAATCCACCAAAAGGAAAAGTGAGTGATACTGTGATAAATGGGCAAGAAATTCCGTATTGCGGTGGGATACTAATTCTACATACCCCAGGACACACTCCAGGTCATATTAGTTTATATTTGAAACAAAGTAAAACCCTTATTGCAGGAGACTCGATGTATAGTGTGAATGGAAAGTTAGAAGGAATTCACGCCCCAACAACTTTAAATGTTAAGGAAGCACAGCAGTCTTTGAAGAGGTATTCAAATCTAGATATTGAATCGGTAGTTTGTTATCATGGGGGATTAAGTAAGGAGAATATAAAGATTCAAATTCAAAATTTGTAAAAGTTGAAGAGGAATTTTTTGTTAAACTGTGCTGAAGTATAATCTAATTAATAGTAAATAAATAATAAAAGAGCATGTTTGAAAAAAATTCAAACATGCTCTTTTATTAAATGAAATCTATTTAAGATTAACGGCCTAACCCGTTCCAATAAAAAGAAACGATTTCTTGGGCTAATTCATCTATATTTGTAAGAATAGGATTGTGATTTTCATCTTTAAAATTCCCAATTGATAATAAAGATACGAATGCATGAGCCGCAAATGTAGCGTTTCCTCTTGGGATTTCTCCAATTTGCATTGCATCATCAAGTGCTTTTTCTAATACTTCATACATGTTGTCTTCAGCATTTTTTAATTGTTTCAATTGTTCTTCAGATAATGATAGTTTTGCATCTTTCATAAAATTCTTCATATCAATATCCATCGTTGCGTGTAAGTAGACTTTAGCGAAGTCCAATAATCTTTCTTTTAAAGTCTTATTTGTAGAAAGGATTTGAGACATATTTTCGCGTATACGTACCATCATTTGAATCATAGTAGCGGTAAATAAATCTGCTTTTGTTGAATAGTAATAGTAGACGGTTGCTTTCGTAACACCACAAACTTTTGCAACTTCATCCATGGAAACGACTTGATAATTTTGAGTAAGAAATAGTCGAGTTGCAACTTCCAAAATGGTTTCTTTTGTAGATTTTGTATTTTTATTTTGACGAGGCCTTCCGAGAGGACGTTGTTTTTGTTCCAAATCCATTCGCTCCTGACATGTATTGTTGAGATAATTATAACACAAAGTTTTATTCATTCTTGATTAATTAACCGACCAGTATATATAATTAATGTTAGAGGAAAAAAGGAAGGTGGGTTTTTATGAAAAAGCACCCGTTACATATGTTAGGGAGGCTTGTAGCAGGGAAGCATACACAGTGGATAACTTTATCGATTTGGATTCTTATTACATTATTACTTTCATTTACATTGCCACAAGTAAACAGTACGAAAGAACCGAATCCAAAAAATTTACCTGAAACAGCTATGTCGCAGCAAGCGGAAGCACTTATGAAAAAAGAGTTTCCGAATAATGCAGGGAATCCTTTATTAGTAGTATGGTATAAGGATGGTGGATTACAGTCACAGGATTATAAACTCATACAAGACGTTTATAAAGAGTTAAAAGCTAGTCCTTTAAAGGAGCAATCAACGTTACCGCCATTTGATACATTACCAGAACAAGTATTATCAAAAAGTGCATCAAAAGATGGTACATCATTTGTTACACCAGTATTCTTTAACAAGGCAGCTGGAACAGATATATTAAAAGGAAATCTTGATGATTTAAAAAACATAGTCAATAGTAAGATCGATGAAGATCCATTCAAACGAAAACTAAGTGGCGCTGGTTTACACGTTCGATTATCTGGACCTGTAGGTATTCAAACGGATGCAGTTAGCTTATTTAGTCAAGCAGATGTGAAATTATTAATTGCTACTGTATTACTCGTATTAGTTTTATTAATTTTACTGTACCGTTCACCGATTTTAGCAATTTTACCCTTACTTGTTGTCGGCTTTGCATACGGTATTATTAGTCCTACACTTGGTTTTTTAGCTAATCACGGATGGATTAAAGTAGATGCTCAGGCAATATCAATCATGACAGTATTATTGTTTGGTGCTGGAACGGACTATTGTTTATTTTTAATTTCAAGATATCGAGAGTACTTGCTAGAAGAAGAAAGTAAATATAAGGCGCTGCAACTTGCAATTAAAGCTTCTGGTGGAGCAATTATAATGAGTGCGCTTACTGTTGTACTTGGATTAGGAACATTATTACTTGCTCATTATGGTGCCTTTCATCGATTTGCAGTACCATTTAGTGTTGCTGTATTCATAATGGGAATTGCTGCTTTAACAATTTTACCAGCATTATTATTAATTTTCGGTAGAGCTGCATTCTTCCCATTTATACCGAGAACAACTTCTATGAATGAGGAGTTTGCAAGAAAGAAAAAGAAAGTCGTAAAAGTTAAAAAATCAAAAGGTGCCTTTAGTAAAAAGCTTGGAGATGTTGTAGTACGAAGACCGTGGACAATAATTATGCTCACTGTATTTGTATTAGGTGGATTGGCTTCATTTGTACCACGTATTCAATACACATATGACTTATTAGAATCGTTTCCAAAAGATATGCCTTCCCGCGAAGGGTTTACGTTAATTAGTGATCATTTCTCAGCTGGTGAATTAGCGCCAGTAAAAGTTGTTGTTGATACGAAAGGAAAAGAGCTTCCTATTAAAGAAGAACTAGAGAAGTTTTCTTTCGTACAAACTGTGAAAGATCCAAAAGTGGGCACAGAAAATAAGCAAATACAAATGTATGAGGTTTCTTTAGCTGAAAATCCATACTCAATTGAAGCGTTAGATCAAATCCCTAAATTAAAAAACAGTGTAGAAAAAGTATTAAAAGATGCTGGGGTTAGTAATGCAGAAAATCAACTATTGATTGGCGGAGAAACAGCGTCATTATATGATACAAAGCAAATTACGGAACGTGATGAAGCAGTTATCATTCCAGTAATGATTAGTATTATAGCTTTATTATTACTTGTTTACTTACGATCAATTGTTGCGATGATTTATTTAATTGTAACTGTTGTATTATCGTTCTTCTCGGCACTAGGAGCAGGGTGGCTATTACTTCATTATGGTATGGGAGCGCCGGCCATTCAAGGTGCGATACCGTTGTATGCATTCGTATTTCTAGTTGCTTTAGGTGAAGATTATAATATCTTTATGGTTTCAGAAATATGGAAAAACAGAAAGACACAAAATCATTTGGATGCAGTAAAAAATGGCGTTATACAAACAGGTAGTGTCATTACATCCGCGGGTTTAATTTTAGCAGGAACTTTTGCGGTATTAGGTACACTTCCAATTCAAGTTCTTGTTCAATTTGGTATTGTAACTGCAATTGGTGTATTATTAGATACATTTATTGTTAGACCATTACTTGTACCAGCAATTACAGTTGTTCTAGGTCGCTTTGCTTTTTGGCCAGGAAATCTTTCAAGAAAGAGTGAAGAAGTACAAAAGGTGGATGCATAGTTAAGAAAGCCAAGGATATTTTCCTTGGCTTTCTTCTATGTAGTAGTTTATTAATTTTTTGAAGTCAAATCATCAGTTACAGCATGATCAGCATCTTCAATAGCAGTTTCTGGCATTCCATATAAGCCATTCATTGCTTGTTCTTCTACATTAAGGTTTACAGTATTATTATTTTGAATAGGTGTATTGTTTGCGATAGCATTATCTTTTTTATTTACATTTTTGTCATTCATGTTTGAATCCTCCAAACGTCAGTTGATTTATTAATAGTATGTGGTTGGATTCCAATAAATATGTGAATGGATTTTTGCAGATGTTATATAATTAAATAAAAAACTTGAGGATAAATTTAAAATATAAGGAGTGAACAGGTATGGTGAAAACAAGAAAGTTAGCCTTCTAAAATAAAAAAATTTTAGGAGGCTATTACAATGAAGTTTCATATAATTGACATAGAAAATTGGAATAGAGAGCAGTATTTTGAACATTATTTAAAATTGAAATGTACGTTTAGTATAACTGTAAATATTGATATAACGATATTGTTAAAGGAATTACATCAAAAAGGAATAAAATTTTATCCCGTTTTTATATATTTAATTTCTAGAGTAGTAAATAATCATAAAGAATTTCGAACATGTTTTAACGATGAAGGAGTTTTAGGCTATTGGGAGGAAATGATACCAAGTTATACAATCTTCCATAAAGATGATAAGTCTTTTTCAAGTATATGGACGGATTATTCTAGTGATTTCCACATTTTCTATAAAAATTATGAAGAAGATATGAGATGCTATGCTAATGTTCATGGTCTCTTCACGAAAGAGAATATTCCGCCAAATACTTTTCCTATTTCTAGTATACCTTGGGCTAGTTTTACTGGATTTAATCTTAATATTAATAATGATGGTGATTTTCTATTACCAATTATAACTTGTGGGAAATATTTTAATGAAGAAAATAGGGTTATACTACCAGTTTCATTGCAAGTCCATCATTCGGTTTGTGATGGGTATCATGCGAGTCAATTCCTAGAGGATTTACAGGAGTTAAGTAATAGTTGCAACGAGTGGCTAAAGTAATATCTAATTTTTAATAATATACAATTAAAAATAAATAAAAGAAGAGAACATGTTTATATTGCATGCTCTCTTCTTTATTCATTAATATTGAGTTACAATGGAAAATATAGGTTGATTTGTAGTTTAATAGTAAATGAGATGATTAATTTTAATTTTCTTTATTTTATAACTATAAAGTTCATAAAACTTATTATTTTGTAACAATGAAGGGGAAAACAAAAATGACGATAATATGTATAGAAAAAGCTACAATTTTAGATGCTGAAAAGTTAACAGAAATAATGACAAGAACATTTGATGAAGAAGCAAAACGATGGCTATGCGGTCAAGGTGATGTAATTGACTATAACATTCAACCACCAGGTTATTCTTCAGTTGAAATGATGAAATATTCGATTGAAGAATTGGATTGTTACAAAGTGATAATGGATGGAAAAATAATCGGAGGAATTATAGTTACGATCTCAGGTAAGTCATATGGCCGAATTGATCGTATTTTTGTAGAGCCTGTTTATCAAGGAAAAGGAATTGGATCACATGTTATTAAATTAATAGAAGAGGAATATCTAAGCATAAGGATTTGGGATCTCGAAACATCTAGTAGACAAATTAATAATCATCATTTTTATGAAAAAATGGGCTATGAAATAATTTTCAGATCTGAAGATGAGTATTGTTATGTAAAAAGAATAACTGTAGAGTCAGCTAAAGAGAACCTGATTAAAAATAATGATATGAAAAATAGCCAATATGAAAACTGTAATCTAGCAAATACAGAGTATTATCAAGTGAATTTAAAAAATAGTTCCTTTGTTGGTAGTAATATAATGCATATGAATATGAGTAATTGTAATGTAAGTCAATCAAAGTTTAGAAATATAAATTTAAAAAGTTCTTTATATGCAGATTTAAATCTTTCCGGTAGTAAATTTTCTTTTGTGACTTTAGGTGGAGTTCATTTTAAAGATACAAGCCTTGGAGAAGATAAACATCCTATTTCATTTAATAGATGTGATTTGGAAGGTAGTACGATAAGTAATAGTAATCTCAAAAATATGGAAATAGAAAATTGTGATATAACTGGTATGAAAATAAATGGTATTCCAATTGAAAATCTGCTTGAGTTATATAATAAAGTGAAAAGTTAACCCGCATGAATTGTAGATAAGCTGGTCGTAATTTGGATATTATACCGAAATAATTGTGTAAAAATAACATAAAGAAATATAGAAGGGAAGGGGTTTCACCCAGGGGTCTAGAATGATATGTATTGTTATGAATATGGAGGGGAGAAAATATGGAGATTAAACTAAGAGCGGTAGAAATACAAGATGCTAGAGCAATTCATCGTATATGCATACAAGATGATGTTTTACCTTATATGGTTTTCTTACCTAGTATGCGTGTAGATGCGATGGAAAATAGAATTCGTAATTTAGCGCCAAATCAATTTGAATTTGTTGCAGAGTATGATGGAGAAGTTGTTGGATTTGTTGGGTTAACCCAAAGCCCAGGACGTAGATCTCATTCGGGTGATTTGTTTATGGGGGTAGATAGTGAATATCATAATAAAGGCATTGGGAAAGCACTTCTTACAAAAATGCTTGATTTGGCTGATAATTGGTTAATGTTAGAGCGAGTAGAGCTTGGTGTTTTAGCAACGAATCCTAAGGCGAAATCGCTATATGAAAAATTTGGATTTGTAGAAGAGGGAATAAAAGTAGGGAATTTGAAGGCTCACGGAAAGTTCATTAATGAAATTATGATGAGTCGTTTTAGACCTGATGGTTTAATCATACATAATGGATAGTGAAAAGCATGACAGTATACTGTCATGCTTTTTATTTGTTAGTTGTTGTTAGGCAGTTTTGGCTGCACTAAAAATAATGCTAAGCCAATAAAAATAACTGTAATGCCTAGTCCTTGTTGTAAAGAAATAGTCTCATTTAATATAAAATACGCTAGTATACAAGTTCCAATCGTTTCTCCTAAAATACTCATAGAAATAACAGTAGCGCTCATCCATTTTAGTAACCAATTGAATATCGTTTGACCTAAAATCGTAGCAATGAAAGCTAAGCCAATAAAGCACAACCAAGTTTGTATAGAGTAATGGATGAAAGATTCTTGCTGCATGTAGGCAAATATACCGAGAAAACAGGCGCTACTTCCATAACTAATTACCGAATACGGTATAAGTGATAAATCTTTACGAACATGTTGGCTAATGAAAAAATAAGCGGTAATAATTCCGGCCGCAATAAATGCTAAAATATCTCCGTATAATGCTTCTCCGCTGATTTGGAAGTCTTGCCATCCGATGACGCTACTTCCTGAAATAGCGATGAGGTAACCAATAACCGCTCCTTTCGTAAATCTCTCTTTAAATAGAAAGTAACCACCAATCATTGAAAATAAAGGTTGTAATGTTACGATAACTGTAGAACTCGCTACAGAAGTGTATTGTAATGATTCAAACCATAGTACATAATGTGCAGCTAAAAATAGCCCGGATATGAATCCGAATCCCCATTGTCCTCTTGTTACTGTTTTTAGCTCGTTTCGATTATTTTTATTAAATAGTAATAACGGTAATAGAATCAGTGTAGCAAAGAATAATCGGTAAAAAGCAATGATAGCCGCAGGAGCATCTGCCAATTTTACGAAAATTGCTGAAGTTGATAGGGCGAATACGCCGAAAAATAAGATGCAATATGAAAGAATAGGTGATTTCACAGTTTGTCCCTCCGATAGACTGTTTATTATAATGAACTAAATAAGATATAATGTACAAAGGTAAGTATATAAGTCCCAGAGATGATAGGAAAGGATTATTTACTTTTGTTTACTATGTCAGCACAAAGGCAATGAAACATGCAATATGATGGACGAAAGGAAGTTTTTATTATGATACATGATAGACTCGGACAAACTGTATTAAGTTATCGTAAGAAAAATAATATGACAATTCGGGAATTTGCTGATTATGCAGGGATTAGTACTTCACTAATTAGTCAAATTGAACGAGGATATGCGAATCCCTCTTTAAGTGTATTGGAATTAATTGCGAAAGCATTAAATGTACCACTATTTACACTTTTTATTAATGAAATTGATACAGATTCACTCATTTCTAAGAAAAAAGATCGAAAAAAAGTATATCGGGAGAACAATGATCACATTGTATATGATGTATTAACACCGGATTTTATGAAAGCACGTATTGAAATGTTAATAATGGATTTAAATAAACAAGCAAACACAACGGAAAGTCACTATTCACATGAAGATAAGGAAGAAATTGCTGTTGTTATGAAAGGGGAAGTGTATGTGGAGTTAGAAGGAAAAGAATATTTTTTAGAAGAAGGCGACGTTGTACGTATACCGCCAAACGTGAAGCATCGGTTTTTAAATAAAAGTGATGAATCCAATCATATTTTATTTGTATTGACGCCATCTTTAGGATGAGTATTAAATGATTTTTATTACGGGGGAAAAATAGATGGAAAATAAAATCGTTTTAAAAAGTGGCCTTTCAATTATTTCTCAATGTAAAAGACAGACAAATAATATTTGGCATGCGCATTTTGGAGCAGCTGCAATTGCTAGTTATTTCTTTATGAAAGACAACAATATGGATGAAGAGATAACTCATAATATGTATTACCAAACAAAAAGGATGCTGAACAAGCAAAACTTAGGTGAAGTCATTGATGATAAAGAGGAAATTGATTTTCAAAGTGCTGAAAAAATGATTATAAAATCATTGGAACATACAATTGATGAACTTCATTGGGTGGGGCATAATGTCATTTATGCTGCATTAAGTTTATTAGCTATGAAAGAGTTACAAAAATGGGGCGATAATCAAGAGATTGAAGGGATTACTAACCTTATAATATCGTTTCGAAAAACAATTCCTGGTAGATCATGGATTGGTTTTACAACAAAGGAAGTAAAACAATTAAGTATAAAAGATGAGATAGAAAGTGAATTAAGAAATCCGAAACAATTATCTACGTTTATTTTAAACGAGCTCTCGCAATTTAATATTATTTATAGAGCGGAATCACATCATGATTTAATTGGTCATTTACTTACTTTTTCTCATGCAATTAATATTATGTATGACTTAGGTCATAGAGATATATTCCAACGAGGTATACGTCCGCTGTTGAAACTAGTATACGTGTTACGTGCTAGTCAAAAATTAACGTCAAATAGTAAAATAACTTTACACTCACCGATAGATTTTTTACCTTTAGTCGAATCTAAACGAGCTCATGTATTACCAACAGAAAAAGAATTTTGGCTAAAAGACTATAGTACATTTGATTGGGATTTCGGACATATCTTTAAATTCTCATATAGTTATTTTGATCATATTAAGAGAGCTCCAAAATATAAAGATATAACATTAGAGAAATTCCGATTTATTATTAATGCGTAATGGAGTCTAATGATCTGTATAAAGGGCTAAGTTAAAAAATTCTTTGTTGAAAATATATTATTTTGATATTTGTAAGATTTTACATACTTATTTTACTTTTACTAATTATGTAAGTAGGCTATACTAAAATACATACATTTTATTATTGGAGAGAAATAAAACGACATGGAATTAGTGAAATTAGAGAAAGTAATAGAAATTAAAAAAGAAGAGCTGTTATATTTAGTATCGGATTATGGAATTCAACATGAAAAAGTACTGGCATTAAGCCAAGAAATAGACAAATTGATTAATTACTTTATGTTTTTGAAATAGAAAGAACTATGACATGATGTGAAAATGTTATAGTTCTTTTTATTTGGAAATTCAGATGAATATTCTATATACTGATAATTAATGGAATATTCCGTTTCAAAGGAGGGGCATATATGATTTTACATACTAACATTTCAGGCGAAGGGGAACCAATTGTGCTTTTACATTCTGGTGGTATGACAGGTTTAGAAGAATTTGATGAGCAGGTAGCATTTTTTCGAGAAAAAAATTATCAAGTCATTCGTCCGGATTTAAGAGGACATGGAAGATCAGGCGGGACATTGGAGAATTATTTCCTACGTTCTGTAAAGGATTTACATGATACGTTAGTGCATTTACAAATTGATAGATGTCATATAGCTGGTGTTTCCCTAGGAGGATTAGTCGCTTTATTATTCACAAAAAAATATCCAGATAAAGTGAGAACATTAACTTTTTCTGGTATCTTTCCGCTTAAGGGAGAAAATTGGGAGGAGTCTCAGGAGTATGAAGCGAATTGCCATCAGCAATTGATGGAAAATGAAGAAGTTGTAACTTATATGAATCAAATTCATGAAAAAAGTGATTGGAAAGCATTGCTTGAATCGTGGCAAGTTAAAGATTGGTACCCATTCGATGAAACTGGTGATGTAGCTAATCTTCAAGTACCTACACTTTGTATTGCAGGGGGAGATTCGGAAGATGAAGTTACAGCTGCTACAATGTTCAAACAATTAAATGAAAATATTCATATTGCTATTATTCCGTTTGCTGGTCATTTAGTGCACAACGATCAACCAGAAATATATTCGAATATATTGTCTAATTTCTTACAGAATGCACAAGCTGCTAGTCGAATATAAGGACTTTTGGGTATAATAATAAAGGAATTATTAATTGTATCGGTTAGGAGCGCAGCACATATGAAAACAGTTGTTGTTATCGGTGGAGGTATAACGGGACTTTCTACTATGTTTTATTTAGAAAAATTAAAAAAGGATAATAATATCGATTTAAATTTAATCCTTGTAGAAAAAGAAGAGTACTTAGGTGGTAAAATCCATAGTGTAGAAGAAAAGGATTTTATTATGGAATCAGGAGCAGATTCTATCGTTGCTCGTAATGAACATGTTTTACCGCTTGTAAAAGATTTAAATTTAGAAGAAGAAATGGTATATAATGAAACGGGTATTTCTTACATATATTCTGATAATACTTTACACCCAATTCCATCTGACACTATATTTGGGATACCGATGAGTGTGGAGTCGTTGTTTAGCAGTACGCTAGTTTCAACGAAAGGGAAAATTGTTGCTTTAAAAGATTTCATAACGAAAAATAAAGAGTTTACAAAAGATACTTCGCTTGCTGTATTTTTAGAAAGCTTTTTAGGGAAAGAGTTAGTGGAAAAACAAATTGCTCCGGTGCTTTCAGGTGTATATTCCGGTAAATTAAATGAGCTTACTATGGCATCGACATTACCGTATTTACTGGATTATAAAAATAAATATGGAAGTATTATTAAAGGTTTTGAAGAGAATAAAAAACAGTTTCAATCAGCAGGAAACAAAAAGTTCGTATCATTTAAAGGTGGACTATCTACGATTATTTATCGTTTAGAAGAAATGCTGACTGAGACAGTCGTTAAGAAAGGCGCTGTAACGACTGCTGTAAGGAAACAAGGTGATCGCTATGAAATCTCCTTTGCAAATCATGAATCAATCCAAGCTGATTATGTTGTATTAGCAGCTCCTCACGATATCGCACAAACTTTATTACAGTCTAATGAGTTAAACGAGCAGTTTCATACATTTAAAAACTCATCTCTTATAAGTATTTACTTAGGATTTGATATACTTGATGAACAATTACCGGCGGACGGCACAGGATTTATCGTAACGGAAAACAGTGATTTACATTGTGATGCGTGTACATGGACAAGCCGGAAGTGGAAGCATACATCGGGAAAACAAAAGCTATTAGTAAGAATGTTTTATAAGAGTACAAATCCAGTATATGAAACGATTAAAAATTATAGTGAAGAAGAATTGGTACAAGTCGCTTTATATGATATTGAAAAGAGCCTAGGAATTAAAGGGAAACCAGAAGTAGTTGAAGTTACAAATTGGAAAGATTTAATGCCGAAATATCATTTAGAACATAATCAAGCTGTTCAAATATTACAAGAAAAAATGACGGATCTTTATCCTAATGTATACTTAGCTGGAGCCTCATATTACGGTGTCGGAATTGGTGCGTGTATTGGAAATGGAAAAAACACTGCAAATGAAATAATTGCAACATTAAAGGAACTGTCAAAATAGAATACATATATAAATAAAACGTCCCTCCAGTATATTGGAGGGACGTTTTATTTATTTCACTTGAATTGAGATTTTTTTATTAGTTGTATTATTCTCAGTAATCGTTAATGTTATGTTCCCGGATTCTTTAAATGAATAGGATGAGAGTTGATAAAGCTCTTTTATGCCATGTTTCTCTTTTAATTTATTGGCTGGAAGTGATGTTATGTTCGGTTTCCATGATTCTTGCTTACCTGAAGGATAGTTAACTATTATTTCTGGATTATTTAATTGCATTGGTTCCCATGAGGCAAAATATAGTTCAATTTCTGTATCTTTTTTTAGTAATTCTTCTGAGAAATACCCAAGCTCCCCAACATTACCGAAAACAGTAAAGTTTTGATTTTGTAACGTGATATCTAAATGTTTAGGTTGATATGTTGCTGCGTGGTAGATACCATAGGAAAGTGAAAGAGTGGCGGCGATTAACATGCCAATTGAAAATGTTTTAAAGCTATTGCCTTTAAAACTAGTCATCATGAATGAGTTTGGAGCGAACTTTTTTGCAAATAAAAATATGAGTAATATGAGTAAGAGGGATAAACTGATGAATATATACATAGAAAATATACACCTCCATAACAAAATATACTTTAACTATATTTTACCATAAATGTATGGAGGAGGGTGTTATTTTAGAAGGGAAAAGTGAGTGTGGAAACGAAATTATAAGATATGTTATTACGAGTGGAGTGATGGAGATGAAAAGAAAACAATTAATTTTTATAAATAAAGGTAAGAACAGGATAATAGGAGGGGATGTGATTGTATCCTTTTGTTAATGAGTTAGATACACTACTTAGAGAAACTGGTTTTTCAAGTATAAACTGGAGACAAACAGCTCCATGTCATTGGGCATTAGTTGCATATAAATAGAGTATAAAGAGATGGTCAAAATACTATGATCATCTCTTTATTTTTTCTAATCATGTAAAAGCAAGAAGGGTTACTTTTAGTTCGTATTGAATTAAGAGAATAAGCTTCTCTAGAAATATTTGATTAATGGGACATTAAGGACTTTCCTAATTTGAAATATTTTTTCTGCTATAATGAATGTGTAGAAAGAAAGGAATGATTCTATGGCGTTTCCTATATTAGAAACTGAACGTTTACGTTTAGTTGAAATAGAACAATCTTATTGTCAAAAAATATATGAAATTTTTTCATTGGATGAAGTAACATGTTATTACGGTATGAATTCCTTTACGGAGTTTGGACAAGCGTCGCGTATGATTGAATCTTTTTCAAAAAATTACTTTGAGAAAAAGGCAATACGATGGGGGATTGTATTAAAAAAAACAAATACGTTAGTCGGTACAATTGGATTAAATAATTTACAACTATGGAGTAAACGATCTGAAATTGGATATGACTTACATCCTCGTTATTGGGGAAATGGTTATGCCTCAGAAGCGGCTCAAGAAATTATTCATTATGGATTTCGAGATTTAGGCTTATTTAGAATTGGAGCTATTACATACCCTGAAAATGTTACTTCTTGTAGAATGTTATCTAAAATAGGCTTTCATAAGGAAGGGTTATTACGTGGATATATTCATCAAGGAAATAAGCAACATGATGCACTATTGTATTCTATAATTCGAACGGATATAGAGGATATAAATTTATAATAAAAAACCCCTCTTATAAAAGAGGGGGTAAGTAAAAATTAACCTATTTTAGGTAATAAACGTTCTCCGCTTTTCATGCTACTTTTACATAAAGGGCATTTAGGCTCTTCTTCAAATGAAAAGTTCTTTCTCATCCATCCTAAACAATCCTCTGATTCACATTCCCAGACAGGGGTTTGTTCTGGTGGTACTTCTGCTACATCATTCTTTCGATTGCGATACATATAACCACTCCTTTTATGTAAAAAATTTTAGTTATATATTAAAAAGGTTGTTAACCGAGCTGGTAACAACCTTTTTATTGTTTGAATTATAGCTTTACAACGTTTTTAGCTTGAGGTCCACGGTTACCGTCTTCAACTTCGAAGCTAACTTCTTGACCTTCGTCAAGAGATTTGAAGCCGTCGCCAGTGATAGCTGAGAAGTGAACGAATACGTCGTTACCGTCTGCAACTTCGATGAAACCGAAACCTTTTTCGCTGTTAAACCATTTTACTTTACCTGTTAATGTCATGGTAGTGCCTCCTAAAATTTAAAAAGATTACAATATGATCGGCCTTATTTGAATGAAAAATAAAAGTTCACATATTATCAAACACCCATAAGGAGTATAAAATAATCCTGATTGATACTTGATAATATGCAAAGGAAATATGGTGTTAAATTGACCTTAATTACTATCTTACAACAAATGGTGGGAAATAGCAAGTGCTGGTAATACCAGTGTGCAATAGGATGGAGATAATGGGAAAAGACACAAAGACATCTCTTTTATTTATATATTATTCCTAATTTTGGTTTATGCTAAACGGAGAACATTTTTATTGAAAGTTTGCATTAGAGAAACAATATATAGTATTAATATATTTGTTAAGGAGGCGAGAATATTGCAATTTATTCAATTTAAAATAATTGAAGCAGCCAAAGAAGGAAGAAGAAAAATTCATCCAGTATTCGCTGTTATACTTGCAATTGTATTTTTAACTTTAGGTGAATTGTTCATGTTATTTATGTTGTTTTTACCGAAAGCAGAAACACTTTTAATGAAGGCGATTTATAGTGACATTGAGATGATATTGACGTTTGGCGGAGCTGTATTTTTTGTTTTTTTATGGGTTAGATTTGTAGAGAAAAGATCAATTTCATCCATTGGGTTTTGGAGAAATCAGTGGATAAGAAAATATTTGAGAGGTGCATTATTAGGGTTTGTTTTCATTTCAATACCAGTAATGATACTTTTATTAACAGGAATTGTACAACTACAAATGCAACAAATTACGCCAACCGCTATAATTGGAATTGTGGGATCTTTAGTTGCTTTTTTAATACAAGGTGCAACAGAAGAAATTGTTGTTCGAGGTTGGTTATTTCCGGTCCTATCTGTTAGAAGTCGTATATGGATTGGGATTGTTGTGACTTCTTTTTTATTTGGTTTTCTTCATTTACTAAATCCAGGTATTACAATTCTTTCAATATCGAATATAATATTAGTTGGTGTATTTGCAGCTTTTTACGTTTTGAAAGATAGTAGTCTTTGGGGGATATGCGCATGGCATTCCATTTGGAATTGGGCACAATATAACGTATTCGGATTTGCAGTAAGTGGAATGGCAATGTATTCTACACCACTTTTTAAACCTGTAACAAAAGGATCGGAAGTCCTTCATGGGGGCTCGTTCGGTATTGAGGGGAGTATCATTACAACAATCATGCTTTCTATCGCTTCCATTGTTTTATGGAGACAGTTATGGGGGAAAAATGCGAAGCAAAGAGATTTAAGTTAATGAAAGTGGGAGAAACTATGGGGATTATAGCGTTTGAGGGAGCGAGTGCGGTTGGTAAGAGTAGCACGTGTCGTGAATTAGAAAAAAATTATGGTGCGTACATTATACCTGAAGTGAATGTTTTATTTGAAAGACCAAAAAACGAACATAGAACATGGTATTTTGAAAAACAAGTAGAGCGCTGGAAAATAGCAGTGCAGAAATCAGAGCAATATGAATTAGTAATACTTGATGGCGACATTTATCAACCACTTAGTTATAATTGGTGTTTCCATTTTGATATATTTAATCAGCCGTTATCTTTAATAGAAAACTTTTATAAAGAAAAGCTAATACATAGGGAAATTGGTTTTCCCAATCAATATTTTTATTTATATACGAATGATGAAGAACTTAGAAAAAGGAAAGAATCTGACGAGACAAAAAGAAGAAGAAACTTTGAAAAGCATTTACATATATCAAAATCGTTTCAACGTTATTATGAAAATTTAAATGCTGTTACAGACGGGTACTGCAAAATGATTGATGCGAAAAGTGTAAAATCGAATGAATTAGAAATTGTGAAAAGTGTAAACAGTTTAAATGTGTGTGAAGAGACACGTTTTGATGTTTCGAGGTTAGATGCGATTACGAAGTGGTTAAAAGAATATCGTGCATAAAAACAACGAGTGCCTAATAAGGTACTCGTTGTTTTTTATGTATTATATATTGATTTTATAATTTGTAAGTTTGCTTTTTCATTTTTCTTAATAGCATTTGCATATTTAGCTAGAAAGAGCTCAGAAGGATAAACCGGTAGTTCACCACAAATGTCGATACCATAGACATTTTTATTCCTAATAAGAGAATGTAAACATTTTAATAGTGTAGAAAGTTTCATATGTCCTTGATCCCAATTTGTAATAGTTACTTTTGCATCTAAAACATCTTTATCAATGCTTACATATACAGTCTTTGTATGAATATGCGAAAGTATTGTATGTGCAGATATTTCATTAGCTGTATCTATCGGGAACACTTCTACGCATGAATAATCATTAGAATGAATGGTTAAAGAAGAAGGTCCAATAATAATTACTTTCTTTAATTTCGAATTATTTTGAAGAGCGAATGATACCTATGACCCGCAAGAAATAAGAGTATGTTCATTTTCTTCTTTTAAGTTCATATCAGTGTGATGATCAAATAAAATAAGGCTAAATGGTTCATCTATTTCTTTTAGTAGCAAATCAGATACATAATGATAATTTCCAGAACCGATAAAGGTGATTCCTCTTTGCTTTCTACGATATAACTCCCGTTTTATACGCTTTAAAGAAGGAGTCTCGCAATACAGGTTTGCGTGCTCTAAATGACTAAAATCAATATCTTCATGTGAATAAGAATGAAGGTTATTTTGTAATAAATACGTATCATCAAAGTTTAAAAAAGTTAAACCGATATACAATAAACTCATATTTATTCATCTCCTTTATATGTAGGCTAGCATATATTTTTATAAAATTAAAACGAAATGCTTAGAGATGGATCTGCATTTGAAAAAGATCGAGATTTTTGACGGAATAATCTTTCAATTTATAAAGAAAAGAAATACAATATAAGGAAATATACATGTGGTTCAAGAAATAGAAAATATGAATGGGATATGTGGGAGGAAACAAGCAATATGAAAACATTTTTTAAAATAATAGGTATTTTAGCTGGTATGGCGGTAATCGGCGTAGGTTTAACATATGGTATGCTGTATTATCTAAATAATAGTAAACCAGCTGCGAAAAAGGCATCACCAGCTGCTCCGGCAGCAGAAGTACTAGCGGATAGTAAAGTAAAAGCTGAAGATGCAAAGCTTTTAGAAAATGGCAATCATTCATTACCAAATAGCGGTTTTAATAAAAATTTTAAATGGACAGATGAGAACATACAGACAGCATTACATGAAATGGCACATCAAAAAACGAAAGCTGATCAAAAGTGGGGCTATATTTTTATCACACAAGAACGAATTGAAAGTTTACTTGATATTGTAAAGAGTAATGATCTAGTACAAGGAAATACATATACAGATATTTTAGAGAGATGGAAACAAGGGAAATATGAAAAGATGGACGCGGATCACAACAAGATTTGGAAATTACAAAGCGGGAATTTAGGCGAAGGAAAAGGTGTAATGTCAGAAGCGGAACAAAAAGAGTTAATTAATCAATTGTTTATGCAAAAAGGTACATATTCAGGCAGTAAATTAATTGCAGGTGGGGGACAGACTAATAAATAAGATAATATTGGAAGAGAGTAAGTGCTTATTAGGCAGTTACTCTTTTTTGTGTGCAGCTTTTAGTCTTGTTCTAGTAAGGAAAGAAATGATTGTAAAACGGGTGAAATCCATCTAGATTTATGATAGATTACATAGCTTTGAATAACTGCTGGAGTTTCGATAGGCTGAAAACAGAGTTGTTCTTTTTGACAATTTTCTTGTACAACGATGTAAGGAAGAATTGAAATTCCTAACTCACACATTACAGATTGTTTAATGACTTCAACGTTGGAAGTTTCAAATGTTTTAGCTGGAATATTTCCGCTTTGACGTAAAAATCGATCTACCATTGGTCTATAGCCGCAGCTTTGTTCTGTAAAGATAAATTGAGTATCATTTAGTAAACAAAATGGATTAGAGTGTGTAGAGTAATGTGGAGGTAAAATCCATCCAAATGCTTCATTACAAAAAGTACGCGTAATAAAATCATTATGTTCCATACTTTCTCCAATTATGAAAATAACATCTGATTCTCCTTCACGTAGCTTATTCATTGCTTGTTCGTTTGTAGTTGTTTCCAGTACGATATTTACTTTCGGATTCTCCTGTTTGTACATACGTAATAATTGTGGTAATCGGTACACTGCTAATGATTCGTTAGATGTAATCGTTAATGTTCCCTCTAAATCATCACTATTTTGAGGGATTTCTTGCGCTTTTTCATAAATAGCTAGTAATTCTAGAGCATAAGGATGAAATTGATGACCTGCTTTTGTAAGAAGTACTTTTTTCCCTAATCGATCGAAAAGAGGGAGATGTAAATCGTTTTCTAATGCTTTCATATGCGCTGTTACAGTAGATTGCGCATAACCTAACGCATGAGCAGCTTTAGAAAAACCACCATATTTAACAATCGCACAAAATGTTTTAACGTGTCTCATTTCCATAAGCAATCCCTCTTTTATTATCATGATTTGTGAATGATTATATCACGTATTTCAATTTTCCAAATGGTTAAATTCTTTATAAAATGAAATTGTAGAAATATTCATTTAAGTGATATTGGAGGAGAAAAGATGATCAAAAAGGGCTATCATGTAGCTGTAGTTGGGGCTACAGGTGCAGTCGGACAGAAAATTATTGAACTGTTAGAGAAAGAAACTCAATTTAATATAGTTGAAGTTACATTGCTTTCGTCAAAACGATCCGCTGGTAAAGTAGTGCGATTTAAAGGACGGGAGATAATAATAAAAGAGGCAAAAACAACTAGCTTTGAAGGTGTAGATATTGCCTTTTTTAGCGCTGGAGGAGAAGTTTCTAGACAATTTGTCAATCACGCAGTCTCTAGTGGTGCTATCGTAATTGACAACACGAGTGAATACCGAATGGTACATGATGTACCGCTCGTTGTTCCAGAAGTAAATGCGCACACTTTAAAGAAGCATAAAGGGATCATTGCAGTTCCGAATTGTTCAGCATTACAGATGGTGACGGCACTTCAGCCAATTCGAAAAGCATTCGGATTGGAACGAATTATTGTTTCCACATACCAAGCTGTATCAGGTTCAGGAATTCATGCGATTCAGGAATTAAAAGAACAGACTAAGTCAATGCTTGCAGGTGAAGAGGTTAAGGGTACGATATTACCTGTGAAAAAAGATAAAAAGCATTATCCAATTGCGTTTAATGTACTGCCTCAAGTAGATATATTTACAGATAATGATTTTACATTTGAAGAAGTAAAAATGATTCAAGAAACGAAGAAAATTTTAGAAGATCTCAATTTAAAAATGGCAGCTACTTGTGTGCGTGTTCCAGTTGTTTCAGGGCATTCAGAATCGGTTTATATTGAACTTGAAAAAGAAGCGACTGTTGCAGAAATAAGAGAAGTGTTGCTGGATGCACCAGGTGTTATACTGCAAGATAATCCTAGTGAACAGCTGTACCCAATGCCAGTATATGCAGAAGGGAAAATAGATACATTTGTCGGGAGAATTAGAAAAGACCCTGATACACCAAAAGGATTCCATCTTTGGATTGTTTCCGATAATTTATTAAAAGGGGCCGCTTGGAACTCGGTTCAAATTGCAGAAACGTTGGTGGAGGAAGGGATAATATAGTATAGGTAAATTAGGAAACTGTTAATGATTACAGTTTCCTAATTTTTATTTTAGAATTGTTTTCTTTATTCCAGCCAAATTTGATTTGAAAGACAGTAAAAAACATCAAGAATGAATAAAATCCTTTTAGTATGATATGGATATAATCAATGAGAGGGGGAAATATGATGTATGAAGTAAAGGGGTATTTTTCATCATTAAAAGGAAGTCATTATGATATTGGAAGGCAACAAGGAGAGTTTGTGAAAAGTCATCCGTATCTCATTCCACAATTTATACAACAAGAACATTTAGTATCAGATAATTATTGGACAGAATCTAGAAATATATTACATCAATATTGTCCTGGAATTAATGATGAAATTGAAGGTTTTTGTGAAGTGTTGAAAATTCCTGCTAGAAATATGATGTATTATTATCAAACACTATTAAAAGCAGGATGTAGTCATTGTGTCGTATTACCTAAAAAGACAGATTCAAAGCACACATATGTATTAAGAAATTATGATTTGTCACCAAAAATAGATGATATGCGTTTTTGCTCTACACATGTTGAAGGCGCGTATGCCCATAGTGGATTTTCTACTTTTTATTTTGGTCGAACTGAAGGTGTTAATGAGCATGGGTTAGCTGTTACATTTTCAGCATGTGGTCAACCAGTAGGGAGTATTGAAGGCTTACGAAAGCCGGTGTTAAATGGTTTACAATGTTTTGCGGTAATTCGAGTATTATTGGAGAAATGTAAAAATGTGCAGGAGGCGATATCACTAGTTGATGAAATGCCAATTGCAAGTAATATTAATCTAATTGTAGCAGATCCTTTAGACGCAGCGCGTATTGAAATATTTGACGGTTTTAAATCAATAACCACAATTGATGAGGAAAGCCATGATTTTATCGTATCAACAAACCATGCGATTAGTTTACCTATTCAAAAATTGAATAATAGAAGATTAGAACAATCTACAAACAGATATCACACATTGTATGAATATTTAAATCAAAATGAACTAGTGAGCATGAAGTCTTTAAAAGGATTAGTAGAAAAAGAGTATCCTACTGGGCTGACAGTACATAATTATGAAGAATGGTTTGGAACTTTGCATTCTGTCTTATTTGATTTGCATAACCGTACAATGAATATTTGCTTCGGATCTCCACTATTCAACGACTGGTACTCATTGAAAGTTGGAGAGAGCCTATCCTTTTCTAAGTTGAATGTGAAATTTAATAATAAAACGTATACTGACTTTTGGAAAGAAGAACGCTATTAATTGATTCAAGAAGAATAAATGAGATAAAATGGTAATAGTGTATATACGAGAGGGATTGCCATTGCTAAAAGTAATGTTACCGATTGTTCTTATCTTATTTGTTGTCGTTTCAATGTATATTACTTATGAAAAAAGAAAAAAGCAGGGGTAAAAGGATTGAAGAGTGCGTTACCTTCAATTTGTTTCTTTGCAATTGCGATTTTAAATTTCTTTGCATATTGGTTTAGCTTTGGCGGTATGTTTACTTGGTTGTTTTCAATCGTATTATTGCTAATTGGAGCATATTTCACGAAATATATTCCAATATCTAAAAAGGTACATTGAAATCTATATGAATCTTAATATGATGTTTTATTTTGAAAAGAGATTATTCTACTAGGTCGTTGTGAAGCGATTTTATAGGATAATCTCTTTTGTTCGTTTAGCTTTGTAAAGAACGTACTGTTCTATTTAGTTGCTCAATAAACTCTCGAGTTGCAGCACACATATATTTATCTTTTCTATATATAAGTCCAATTTCTATTGTTGGAGTAGGATTTTCTATTTTAATAGCTTGAATGTTTTTATTTTGTAAAAAGTCTATATACGGTTTTGGTAACACTGTAATTCCCATTCCTTTAGAAACCATTTGGATTAAAGATTCCATCGTACTAATTACTAAAATTGGTTTTGGTTTAAAATTGAATTTTTGACAATGAGATGTAATTAGTTCGGTTAAAAAGAAATTTTTAGGTAATAGAATTAAAGGGTAGTTCTGTAATTCAGCAATAGATACATGATTACGTTCAGCTAATCGATGACCGGTTGGTACGACTAATGTAAGTTCACTTTTGTATAGAGGGATAGAAATAATCTCCTTATCTTGCACCGGGAGAAATGTAATGCCAATATCAAGTTCGTTTTGTAATAATTTTTCGCGAATATCTCCTGTACGAAGCCCTAATACAGAGAGTTCTATATTAGGATATAATTGATTAAAATTTAAAATAGCGGGTGGTAGTAAATAATTTACGACGGTTAACAATGATCCTATTGTTAAGGAACCTTGTTGTAACCCGTTTAAATCTTGAATAGCAGAACGAGCTTGTTCGACTTCATGAAAAATGGTTTTACTATGTAATAATAAAATCCTTCCTGCATTAGTTAAAGATATTCTTTTACCAATGCGATCGAAAAGCGGCATTCCTACTTCATGTTCTAATGCACGTATTTGCTGACTTAGAGAAGGTTGTGAAATATTTAATTTCTCAGCTGCTTTTGTGAAATGCAATTCTTTTGAAACAGCTAAAAAATATTCAAGTTGTCGTAATTCGATTGGAATCACCTCAAGTTTAATGATAGGTTATACCTATCATTATTATATAAATAATTGGATTGAACAATGATTTTGTTGAGCTTATAATCACTTTATTAGAGAGGGATTGAAAAGTTTTTGAAGTAAGGATAGATAAGTATCGGAGCAAGGATATTTGAGTGGTTATTACATTTGCTGATCTTTTGTCATTTTAAATGAAAAATAGACAGAGAGTTTGAAAGTATAAATTAATCTATTGAAAAATTGTGGGGTAAGTAAGAGGAGCGATTAAGATGAATAAAGTATATGAGGTACTATCTTTAAACATAGGGTTACCAAAAGAGGTTACATACGGCGGAAAGGTAATTCATACAGGTATAAATAAGAATCAAGTAAGGGAACCAGTGTTTTTATCCTTTTTAAAATTTAATGGAGATGGGCAAGCGGACTTAGTTCATCATGGCGGAGTAGATAAAGCAGTTTGTGTGTATTCTGGAGAACATTATAGATACTGGGAAAAAGAGTTGAATGAAGACCTTGTATATGGAGCATTCGGAGAAAATATAACAATTAGTGGTCTGTGTGAAGAGGATGTTTGTATTGGTGATACATTTCAAATTGGAGAAGCGATTGTCCAAGTGACGCAACCAAGACAACCTTGTTTTAAATTAGCTAAGAAATACAATATTCCAAAGTTACCACTATATTTTCAAGAAACAGGATATACAGGATTTTATTTTCGCGTATTAAAAGAAGGATGGGTATCACCTACTGATACGTTAAAATTACTGAAGTCTGATCCAAAAGGTGTTACGGTAGCATTTGCTAATCGTATCATGCATAAAGAAAAACAAAATGTAGTAGGGCTAAAAAGGATTTTAGAAGTACAGGCGCTTTCTACGAGTTGGAGAAATACATTTGAAAGGCGAATGAGGGGAGAAGAAATTAACACGCAGGAGAGACTAGAAGGAAAAAAATAATAAAAAAATATTTTTTATAAATGGTGCATTTCTATTAGTAAAAACGACTTAGAAAGCACTATTTTTATATAACAAACTTATTAATATTCAAAAATCCTAATATTATTTTATTCGACTTATTTTCAAATAGTCAAAACATAAAATAAATTAGACTTTTTTTTTATATTTTATGATAGTATATTGATTGGTAAGACCTATTACTTTAAGAGTAGGTTCTACAACTACATCTAATTTGATGGAATTAACGTATGGAGGGACAACATGGGGAATGTTGAAAATTTTGAAAAACTTCTTTTAGAAGAACCGAAAAGAGAGCAGTTATTTCCTTTATTTGAAGAAGTGTTTGGGATTACAATTCAAACATTGAATGATTTTTCAGAGAGAGGTTATTGGGATGATACATACAAAGCTTTATCATTTTTACAAGAAGATAAAGCAATTGCAAATGTTGCGGCATTTTCGCTACCATTGCTAGTAAATGGTGAAAGAATAAATGCAGCGGGAATTCAATCGGTAATGACACACTCTAATTTTCGTAGACAAGGACTCATGACACAATTAATGAGTAAAATGATAGAAGAAATCGATAAGAAATGTGAATGTACTTTATTGTTTACGGAAATACCTGAACTATATGCATCATTTGGGTTTAAAGTTGTGCAGGAGTATTTGATGACTATTTCATATGATAAAAAGAATAATAATGATTCTTTACTTAGAAAGTTAGATTATTATATGGAAGAGGATAGAAAGTTAATACATGAAACTATTGATAGTAGCCAAAGACTTTCAAATAATTTTGCAACATTAAACTTCCACCCTTCGTTTTATTTGAATATGTATGACTCGGAATGGAATGAGAAATTGTATTATTCAGAGAAGCTAGATGCTCTTATTGTGTATGAAGTAGATAATGAAATGTTGAAATTATATGGAGTGTTTGCACCAGTACTTCCAGTTTTAGATGAAATATGCGAGGAAATCGCTGAAAGATTTACAGAAATCGAATTTTACTTCTCACCAGATCAATTAGGGATTGAGGATGTACAATTTACAGAATTACAGTCAAGTAAGTGTTTAATGGTTCGAAGTAATAAAGAGCTAGATTTTAAAGGATTTAAATTCCCAGTGTTAACGGAATTTTAAATGTTTATATAGATATTTTTGAGGGGGATACAAGTATACATACTATTAAAATAGGTCTATACATATGAAGTCCACTTGAAAAAATGAATTTGAGATTGAATTTTGCAAGCTAATAAATAAATAGAAAAACCGTATTCTTTCTATTTGAGAATACGGTTTTTCTATTTGCGTAATATAAAGCACATTTATTGACCGGAAAGTCATAAATGCTTATCATTTAATAATGTTAAATATTAATTTGCATAATATAATAGAAGTACTGGAAAACTCAAAATTATATAGCTTAAGTAAGGAGGGTATGAATTATTAAATGGTAATTTCATAGGAAAAAGGAGATGAAGTATGAAATCATTTCGCAAATTATTACATTATTTAAAACCATACATGTTCTTCGCTATTATTGGACCACTATTTATGGTACTTGAGGTTGCGATGGACTTAATTCAACCGACTATTATGCAACATATTATTGATGTTGGGATAGCAAATCGTGATTTGAATTATGTAATAAAAATGGGGCTTCTTATGATAGGAGCTGCAGCACTCGGTTTAGTTGGAGGACTTGGGTGTATGATGTATTCTACAAAAGCAGCTGTTAATTTCGCTACAGACATACGAAAAGATGTATTTGCGAAAATAGAAACATTTTCTAGTGAAAATCGTGATTCATTTGGAACTGGGAAATTATTAACGATTGTGACAAATGATATTACTTCTATTCAATCGGCGATGACGATGACATTACGTGTACTTGTTCGTGGTCCTTTGTTATTTATCGGAAGTATAATAATTGTTTTTGTAACAGCACGCGAGTTATTTCCTATATTACTTGTAGTTGTTCCAATTTTATTACTTGCGATTATATTCATTGCAAGTAAAGCGAGCGGAACATTCAAAAAAGTGCAAGAAGCATTAGATAAAGTGAATACAAAGCTACAAGAAAATTTATCTGGAGTACGTGTTATTAAAGCGTATGTAAGACAAAAATATGAAATTACTCAGTTTGGAAATGTTAATACAAATTTAACGAAGATAAATATTCGAGCGGTGCAGCTTATTTCTTTAATGATGCCAATCATTATGTTAGTTGTAAGCGGTGGGATTGTCGCAACATTATGGATTGGTGGAGAAAAAGTATTTGATGGAACGCTTCAAGTAGGAGCTATTTTAGCGTTTATAAACTATTTGAATATTATTTTAATGTCACTTATGTCTATAAGTATGGTATTTATGCAAATCGCGCGAGCATTTCCATCTGCGGATCGTGTACAGCAAGTTTTAAATACTGAGGTTGATATTACGACGGAAACAAATGCAGTTGCACCTAATCAAATTGAGGGACAAATTGACTTTAAAAATGTTAGTTATAGTTACACGAAAAATAATGAATATGTTTTAAAAGATATTTCATTTAACATATGTAAAGGTGAAAAAGTAGGAATTATCGGTTCTACAGGAAGTGGTAAATCTACTTTAGCAAAACTGTTACCGCGTTTATACGATGTTGATCATGGGGAAGTATGCATTGATGGAATAAATGTTAGAGCATACGATTTACAAAAACTTCGTGCTTCAATCGGGTTTGTACCTCAAAAGGCATTATTGTTTTCAGGTAGCATAGAAGAGAACTTACGTTATGGTAAAGAAGATGCAACGAATGACGAACTGGAAGTAGCGGCTTCATCAGCTTGTGCGACTGAGTTTATTAACAAGTTGGAAGATTCATATCAATATCATTTAACACAAGGTGCGACGAATTTATCAGGTGGACAAAAACAACGTGTATCAATTGCAAGGGCACTTGTGAGAAAGCCATCCATTCTTATATTAGATGATTCTACATCAGCAGTTGATGCGAAATCAGAATCTAACATTCAATCGGCATTAAGAACAGAATATAAAGGAACAACAACATTATTAATCGCCTCTAAAATCTCATCTATAATAGATGCTGATAAAATTCTCGTTTTAGATAACGGTGAATTAGTTGGTGATGGTACACATGAAGAATTGTTAGAACAATGTGAGGTATATCAAGAAATCTATCTTTCCCAAGGTGGCAATTTACATAAAGAAGGTGGGAAAGAACATGCGTAATTTTCAAGGGCAATTTGCTAATAAAGGTGGACGTAAAGCCCCTAAGATGGGTAAAGCTAGAAATACTAAAGGAACAGTAATGCGAGTATGGAACTATATGGGGTATCAAAAGGCTGCTCTTACGTTCGTTATATTTTTAGTATTTGTTACGACGTTACTTGGATTATTAGGTCCTTATTTAATGGGAGTAATTATAGATCAATATATTGTACCGAAAGATTTAAGTGGAACTGCAAGAATGTGTATGTTACTTATCGCCATTTACGGTGTTACAGTGTTTTTAACATGGTTACAAACATTTGTTATGATTAATGTTGCATTAAAAACAATACAAAAAATACGACAAGATATTTTTGAGAAAATCCAAACGCTTTCTTTACGGTTCTTTGATGTACGTTCTCAAGGGGATTTAATGAGCCGTGTTACAAATGATATAGATAATTTGAATCAAGCGTTGACGCAAAGTGTTGTACAAATTATTTCATCAGCATTAACCTTTATAGGTGTAACGATTGCAATGTTCGCATTAGATTGGATTTTAGCAATTGTTACTTTAATTACAGTACCTATTATGTTTTTCGTTACAAAAAAACTAGTTACTTATAGTGGTAAAAACTTTGCAAAGCGTCAACGAGATTTAGGAGAATTAAATGGTTTTATTGAGGAAGCTATAACAGGAGCGGATGTTACAACGTTATATGGGAAAGAAAAAGAAACCGTACAAAATTTCAATAAAATTAATGAACAACTAAGAGTTTCAGCTACGAAGGCGGATACATTTTCAGCTTTTATTTTTCCAAGTATGAACTTTATAAATAACTTAGGTATGGGGCTTGTAATTGGGACTGGTTCAGTTATGGTTTTAAATGGAATGACAACAGTAGGTGTCATTGCGGCTTTTATTAATTATTCTCGTCAATTCTCAAGACCACTCAGTCAATTCGCAACTTTAATGAATACAATTCAAGCGGCAGTTGCTGGTGGAGAGCGTGTATTTGAAATTATGGATGAAGTACCGGAAATTCAAAATAAAAAAGATGCATGCATTGTACAAAATTTACAAGGGCATGTTGCACTCGAGAATGTTTCATTTGGTTATGAGGAAAATAAAACGATTTTAAAAGAAGTGAGTCTTAAGGCACAGCCAGGGGAGACAATTGCTTTAGTTGGTCCAACTGGATCGGGCAAAACAACAATCATTAATTTGCTAACTCGCTTTTACGATATACAACAAGGGCAAATTCATATCGATGGAAAAGATATAAAAGAGTATGATATGAATTCGTTGCGGAGTAAAATAGGGGTAGTTTTACAAGATACGTATTTATTTGCTGGGACAATTATGGATAATATCCGTTATGGTCGACTAGATGCTAGTGATGAAGAAGTAATCAATGCAGCTAAGGCAGCATCTGCACATTCTTTTATTAAACATTTACCGAATCAATATGAAACAAAAATTGCTTCAGAAGGATCGAATTTAAGTCAAGGACAAAAACAACTTCTTGCGATTGCGCGGGCGATTTTAGCAGATGCAGATATATTAATTCTTGATGAAGCGACATCTAATATTGATACGAGAACAGAATTACAAATACAAGAAGGACTAAACAATTTAATGAGAGGTCGAACAAGTTTCGTAATCGCTCATCGACTGAAAACGATTGAAAAAGCAGATCAAATCCTTGTTATAAAAGATGGAAGTGTTTTGGAAAGAGGGAATCATGAATCTCTTATGGAAGATAGAGGGTTTTACTTTGATTTGTATACGAGTCAGTTTAAAATTTAATAAAAACTTTAATATGATGCGGTTTCTCTAGGAAAGAGAAACCGTATTTTTATATTTGTAAACATTATTATCCAAATAGTTGTTCACTAAATGTTTTACCTGCGTATTCTTGCATCCAAGGTAAAACATGCGTAAGGTTATGAAAACACCTTTATGACCCCAATCGTTCACTTGTAATTTTTGGATGTAAAAATTGTTCCAAAAAAGTGTTGTATGAGGAAACTTAAATAGGTGAATTTAAGTTTCTCTATAATATATGAAACTACAATTAGAAAATCACTTATTTTTTAAAGGAGTTAATGGGTAATTGTACGTGCTAAAATCTTTATTAAAAATATCTTGTACTAATTGGATAGTTTCATAATCATAAAAACTATCGTATGTTGGGAGGCGTGGGAATAAAGGATCGGTAATATCAGCATCTGCAAAATCACCTCTAAAAATCGCTCTTTCCTTCTGATGATGCCATGATTTGGTTAGTATGTGTAAAGGAGAAGTTTTTAATTGATATGTTTGTTCTAAGTGCGCAATTTCAGTAGAGAAATTTTCAAGGTAGATATACTTCGTAACAAACTCCTCCTCAGCTGGTTCATATTGCTGCATTAAATGTGGATCTACTTGTTGTAAATCTTTCATTTGCGCTTTTAAATAGTAGAGAAAGATTTTAAATGAAATAGGCTTATTACAAAATTCATTACCATAATAAAAATTCCGAATAGGATTCCATGCTGGGTTTTCTATGTGAGGGGGGGCAATTAGTGAAAAGAATGAACTTACAGCTCTTGTATAGGGGTTTCTTACTAATTTATAGGAATCTTTTCCGTTTGTATATAAAGCCGCAGCTAGTTCAATAAAGTAGTCGGAGGAGTTTTTGTATATTTCATTTTCATAATTATGGATGAAGGAATCGTATTTTATGGCTTGTTTAAATAAATTTATTTGATAAAAAAACCAATGTGCAAGTGAAGTACAGCCACTTTTCTGACTCCAAAATAAAATCAAAGGGAAGTTAGAGTTAAAGTGCGGAACGCGTCCGTATTTAATAATATTTGCAAAATACATAGTTAGCCTCCATTCAGTTATGTCAATTATTTTTAATTTATGAATAAACAACTCGGCATATGAACAAGAGAAGAGGGGTAGAATAGATAATTTAATAACAATATAACTTTGAAATGAAAGCGTTATTTTATAGGGATATGAAAAGAGCACACAAAAAATGTGTACTCATAACAATCTAAATTATTTTAAGGACCATGATATATCATCAAGGGCTTTATAAATATAACTATACATGCGGTAAAAGAGATACTTTGGATTGTATTTTTGTTTCCAATTTATATTGATCACCTCTCGTTAGCAAAAACTAGCAGCTTCAGTGACAAATGGAAGTATTAATTTACGCGGAATTGTAATAATCTCAAGTGCCATCTGTGCTGAATAGAGAAGTATTGGAGTTAATTCTAAAGCGTGAGTTAATAATAATATAAAGCTTGTTAGGATTGCAAAGCTCCCCAAAAAGAAATTTTTTGAAGTGTTACGGAAATCTTTTATTTAGGAAAAGAAAGAAAAAAATACTGTAACAATGAGTATCAAAAATTTATATTTATCAGCCATTAAACCCCTTCTAAAGAACAGAAACTTATATTATAGCTTATTTTTGTGTATTAATATAAAAAGATTTTGAAATGAATAGTTTAAATACGTGAATGCCGCAACTTAAAAATATTAGTTGGGGTATTTATGAGATCTTTGTTTTAGAAAATAAATAATCTTGAATTAAAAATTTAAAAATAGATTAGTGCCCAAATTTTGTTTGCTGGAGATGTACAGGATATTTGACCGGACAATAAGACGAGCTTTGAATATAGTAATAAAAAAGGGGATGTTGAACAATGGCTAGATATAGTTTACATGCAGGTCACAATAGTATTGTACAGGGTGCGAATTATGGAAATCGGAAAGAACATATTATGGATCGCCAAGTGAAGGATGCAGTTGTTGCTAAATTAAGAGCATTGGGGCATACAGTGTATGATGATACTGATGAAGTAGGGACAACGCAAGCTCAAAATTTAAATAATATTGTATCAAAAACAAACTCACATGATGTAGATTTAGTAGTTTCATTTCACTTAAACTCATATGATACGAAAGCTAACGGTGTTGAAGTTTTGTACTATGACCAACAAGCTTTATCAGCAAAAATAGCAGCGCAACTTTCAAAAGATATTGGCTGGTCAAATCGTGGTGCAAAGGAACGAAAAGACCTTTATGTGTTATCGAATACGAAAGCACCTGCAATCTTAATTGAACTTGGATTTATTGATAATGAAGCAGATATGGCAAAATGGGATCCAGATAAGATTGCTAATTCAATTGTATATGCATTAACGGGGCAATCTGGTGGGACAACTCCGCCAGCCCAAAAAAATATCATTCAATCAGGAGCTTTTTCACCATATGAAACACCCGATGTAATGGGAGCATTAACGTCACTAAAAATGACAGCTAACTTCATCTTACAATCTGATGGTTTAACATATTTTATCTCTGAACCAACTTCAGATACGCAACTTAAAGGAATGACAGATTATCTTGATCGTAAAGGCTGGTGGTATGAAGTTAAGTAAAGATTTTAGTTTAGTGGAACAGAATATTTAAAAATCAATAGTCCGAAAAAGAGGATTACTTATAATGAGTAATCCTCTTTTAAAATTTTTATCTCGTATGAATAAGGTTAGATATAGGAGACGCCCGCCTTGAAAATTGATAAGTAATGCATGTAAGTGGGAAATTCATTGGGCATCTTAGCAATATTTTTAAAAAGAAAAGAAATTTAGAATTTGAATTTAAGTGATTACAATTGAAATAGCACTGAAAACTAATAAAACGGCCATAATGATGTTAAATGATTTAGTATGTTTTAATAAAAGTTTTTGGAACATGGAACCAAATAAGCTCCAACTAAATGTGCTCATTAACCCGACTACACCTAGAAATAATGAGGAAAGTAGAAAACTTGAATATGAATTATAGTAAGGGAGAATAAAAGTTGACACTACAGTCAGCCCGAATAGTATCCCTTTAGGATTGACAAATTGAAGAAAAATCCCCACTGTAAATAAGTTTTTATTATGTTTTTCATCGGGATCTGTACTAGTTTTACTAGTGAGTATTTTAAAAGCTAAATATAGCATGTATGCTACACCTAAAATTTTTAAAGGGAATTCGATTATGGGTAGGATATTAATTAGTACAATATTAAAGAAGCTACATAAGGAAGTGAGGATGAAAAACCCGAAAGCTACTCCAAAACAAAATTGCATACTCCTTTTTAAACCATGTTGATTGGCGTATGTCATAGCTAAAAAATTGTTAGGTCCGGGTGTGAAGCTACTTATAAAAACAAATAACAAAAAAGAAAATATAGGCATTTCAAAACCCCCTAAATATATAGTGTGTGTTATAATGACCGAAAAGAACAATATAACGTGTGCTTTTTATTATACATAACGGTCGTTATATTGTATATAGTGTAGGGGTGTTTCTTATGGAAGAAATTCAACTTATTTTAGCAAAAAATTTAAAAACAATACGTGAAAAAGAGAAAATGAGTTTAGAAAAGGTCTCTCAATTAACAGGTGTGAGTAAAACGATGATTGGACAAATTGAACGAGGAGAGTCAAGCCCAACATTAACAACGATATGGAAAATCGCTAATGGTTTGAAAGTGTCTTTTACTTCTTTAATCAATAATCCGCAACCAGATACGAAAGTTGTTTTACGAAATGATGTACAAGTATTATCAGAAGACAATGGGAGATATAAAGTGTATCCTTCCTTTCCTTTTCAAGATGATAGGAACTTTGAAATCTATACGGTTGAAATTGAAACAGAAGGAAAATTAAGTTCGGAAGGCCATAAAGAAGGGACCGAAGAATTTATTACGGTGTTTGAAGGGGAATTGACAATTGAAATAAATGATTGTCAATATAAATTAAATAGCGGGGATGCAATTCGCTTTAAGGCGGATAAATCGCACTCGTATTATAATTCCGGACGAACGCTAACTCGGTTAAGTATGACCATTTATTATCCAACTTCATAAACTTGCGATTACTTTAAGGATATAAAGAAATGTGTGTTGATAAACCATCTATAAGAGATGGTTTTATTTTATGAATTCATAAAAAAAAGACACTCGTTTGAGTGTCAACATAGTATTGCTCTCGCGTATAGGATTGGAGTAGGTTTATCAAATACATATTGAGATGGTTCGCAATTGATAAACTGTCTTCTTACTCAATGTAACATTGGCAGGGAGAAGTGTAAATTGATAATATATATACGGAAAATTTAGTATAGATAATTTCTACTATCAATATAGTACAAATTGTTTTTATTGCTTAATCACTGTCGTGAAATTATTGAAATATTATTAGATTTAGGAATGACGTAATAGTTACTACTTTAGCAGCTAAGAATGTTTATTATAAAAAAGAATGAATCATTTATTAATCGATTCGTATAATTGTTAAAGAGGCACCTGTTGAACCACCTCCAACTAAATTAACTATGGATAATACGCCGAATAGTTGAAGGGAAATTGTATTACCAGCAATTAAATTGGTTATTAAATTATTATTATAATTTGAAGTTGATATTGCGGGTGAAAAAATAGATCCGGGAAGTGGAGTCGAAGAGTTTAATAGTAGCCTTGTACCAGCAAGTAGTGCAGTTGTCGTATTAACTTGGTAGGTTAAATAATATCTCCCAGTAACAGGAATTGTAAATATATCATTTGTAGCGTTCACTGTAAAATTACCGAGACTTTGGTTATTAGAAAGTGGAATATTAGTTCCACCTAATATGACTGAGATGGGACCACCTAACGTATTATTAGCGAACATAGAGTTTGTTGTAATAATGGGTCCAGTAATGCCTGTGGGACCGGTATTACCTGTGGGACCAGTAGGACCTGTAAGTCTGTATGGAAGAATAATTTCAAGAGCCAGTGATAATAGTTCTTTTTTTATTTTTTCATTCTTATCTTGAATATAAATCACCTCATTTTTAAATTAGAACGTAACCGTTTTAGTATTTTGAAATGGACCTATCATTTTATTATATTAATACTACTAGCTATAGCAACGGTAAAAAGTTTATTATATGTAAAAGTCATTTTAGTATGAAAAAGTAGTTATAGAATTTTTCCAAAATGATAGATGTTATATTTTGTTAATTAGTAAACAAAAATGTGGAATGAGGTATTAAATTGAACCGCAATGACAAATTATCGTTGAATAAAGGTATGGTAAGATTTGAAAATATTGGACCTACCTTTCCAGTTCTTCCGCCAATTTATATTCCAACGGGAGCAACAGGTCCGTAACAGGAACAACGGGAGCAACAGGTCCAACGGGAGTAACAGGAACAACGGGAGTAACAGGAACAACGGGAGCACAAGGACAACGGGAGCAACAGGTCCAACGGGAGTAACAGGAACAACGGGAGCAACAGGAACAACGGGAGTAACAGGAACAACGGGAGCAACAGGTCCAACGGGAGCAACAGGTCCAACGGGAGTAACAGGAGCAACAGGCTCAACAGGTTCAACGGGTCCAACGGGAGTTATTGGTCCCATAACAACAACTAATTTATTATTTTACACTTTTTCAGATGGAGAAAAACTTATATATACAGATTCAGATGGGATAGCTCAATATGGTACAACACATATATTACCTCCTGATGAGGTTTCCTATATTAATTTGTTTATTAATGGAATACTTCAACCACAACCATTATATCAAGTTAGTAATGGTCAGCTAACTTTATTGGATAATCAACCACCAACGCAAGGTTCTTCAATTATTTTGCAATTCATCATTATTAATTAAAAAAGACAGATTCTTAAATAACAAGAATCTGTCTTTTTGTTCTACATTAAAGTAGTTAAACTAAGTGACGATAAATTCGATTGTAATTGGAATTCCGCCGTCTAATGCATCTCCGCCAGGAATTGTAATAGCACCAGTAGGTCCAGTAGTAATACTGGAGTTCACACTAGGTTGAAGAATACCGTTTACATAAAAGTTGTAATACGTAAAAGTCGGAAAAGCAGTTGCAGTAGTACCAGCATCGTTTAAACAAGCTGTAGCAGCAATTGCAAAAGCTGCACCTGTTCCTGTTCCAGCTCCTAGTGTAGATGTAAATCTTCTAGATGCCATAAATGGTTGGATGATTGGCAATTAATTCTCACCTCCTACATTATTTTTTGAACGAAGTGTAGAATAACTTGTCCGATATATTGTATGAGAGTTTTCTATAATAGAAACGGCTTCTTAATTATTGAGAGAACATAATTTTAGTAAAGATATTGTTACTTATCTGAAAAGATGGTGTTGTTACTTGTTGGTTATATGCAAATGCTTAGTTTTAAGATTTAAATTAAAATGTGCTTTTGGACCTAAGAGATAAACGTGGAAAATTAAAATAAACTCTTAAGTTTAGGTGTTTAATCTAAGCAGTCAATTATTAAAAACATATAATTAATATGTGAGTCATGAACATAATTAAATATCGTTTTTTCAGTTTAATTATAATTCATGTTTCCTATTTTAAGTGAATGAAACCTATACACAATTTTATAGTTCTTATAATAGGAAAACACTCAAATATAAGATAAGTAAGGAGGAAATAAATGTCACATAACAATTGTTTTGGTCATAACAACTGCAATAATCCGATTGTTTTCACTCCAGATTGTTGTAACAATCCACAAACGGTTCCAATTACTAGTGAACAATTAGGAAGATTAATAACTTTACTAAACTCTTTAATTGCGGCTATTGCAGCGTTTTTTGCAAATCCAAGTGATGCAAACAGATTAGCTTTACTCAATTTGTTTACTCAACTATTGAATTTACTAAATGAATTAGCACCTTCTCCAGAAGGGAATTTCTTAAAACAATTAATTCAAAGTATTATTAACTTACTACAATCTCCTAACCCAGACCTAGGTCAATTACTTTCTTTATTACAACAATTCTTCAGTGCTCTTGCACCATTCTTCTTCTCTTTAATTATTGATCCTGCAAGCTTACAACTTCTATTAAACTTATTAGTTCAACTAATTGGTGCTACTCCAGGAGGTGGCCCAACAGGTCCAACAGGTCCAACAGGTCCAGGAGGAGGAGCAACAGGAGCAACAGGGGCAACAGGGGCGACACAGGAGCAACAGGAGCGACAGGCCCAACAGGTCCAACGGGAGACACAGGAGTAGCAGGCCCAACAGGTCCAACGGGAGACACAGGAGCAACAGGAGCGACAGGCCCAACAGGAGACACAGGCCCGACAGGAGCAACAGGCCCAACAGGTCCGACGGGAGACACAGGTCCAACAGGAGCAACGGGAGCAACAGGATTAACAGGAGCAACAGGAGCAACAGGTGGCGGAGCTATTATTCCATTCGCTTCAGGTACAACACCATCTGCGTTAGTTAACGCATTAATAGCTAATACAGGAACTCTTCTTGGATTTGGATTTAGTCAGCCTGGCATAGCTTTAACGGGTGGAACAAGTATCACATTAGCGTTAGGTATAGGTGATTATGCATTTGTAGCACCACGTGCAGGAACTATTACGTCATTAGCAGGTTTCTTTAGTGCAACAGCTGCATTAGCTCCATTATCACCTGTTCAAGTGCAGATACAAATATTAACTGCACCAGCAGCGAGTAATACGTTTACAGTACAGGGCGCACCTTTATTATTAGCACCAGCATTTGCTGTAATAGCGATTGGTGCTACAGCATCGGGAATCATTCCTGAAGCTATTCCAGTAGCTGCTGGAGATAAAATACTGTTATATGTTTCATTAACAGCAGCAAGTCCAATAGCTGCAGTTGCTGGATTTGTAAGTGCAGGTATTAATATCGAATAACTTGTGGTAATGTATTCTGTATATAGCCCTTCCTAATTTTATTAGGAAGGGCTATATTTTATGGGAAGATAGGTGATAAATCAAAATGTATGATTTATACTTTATTATTTATGGAATAAGTTAAATGATTTGAAAAAATTACCTATAAATAAAAAAGATGAATTCTATTAAAAATAGAATTCATCCATTACATAAACGGTATACAAGGAAAGTAAGGTATTTATCGTGAACGTTGAAATGTTATAGTTCAAATTAGTAATAAACTATTTGTTTTTATTACAGTTACATCCTTTTTTCTTTACATAGCCTTGCTCGGCTAAATCTCTTTGTGATTGGGAATTGGAAGATTGAGAATTCGAAGACTGAGAGGATGCTGATGAACTACTATTTTTATTATTAGAGTAGTTTTTTCGATAGTTATAATTACTCATAGTACTATCACCTCCAATTAAATATATAAATATTATATGTATGTACTCTATTAATTGTTACGAAAAAAATAGGAATGGTGGATATACAATAAAAAATCTCCTACGAATTTTCCGAGGAGATAAAAAATTGTCTATTAATGAAATAAATTAATATCCCCAGTAAAGAGGGAAATAGTATGAATCTTGGTAATATAAATTTTGTTGTGGATTAGGAGGCTGAGTTGTTGGGTTTATCGTGCCGCGGTTTTGATTACAGTTTGCTGGGGGACCAATTACTGTAGTGGATTGAATAGGGGATATCGCTTGTTTCCATTGTTGTTCATCGAGACAGTAAGTATGGGCCATCATATTAGCGGGAGTTAGTCTTAAAATATCAGAACCAAAAATAACTTCTGGGGTTGGGGCATCGAAAATAGCTAATAAATGAGTACCATCTGCTGTAGCAATTTCATAATGCCACCACGCTTGTGGAATGTTGGCAACTTGCCCTGGTTTTATCGGTAAGTTTAATATTTGGTTTGTAAAAGGATTAAGTAAGGAAACAACAGCAGATCCTGAAATACAGTAAACAAGTTCAGCTGCATTTTGATGAATATGCGGCTCTATAACATTTCCTGTACTTAAATAGATATCTAATAAAGAAGTATTTTCTAACGTATTTAATTGTTTCATGCCAAGTACGTTTATATAATTTTGGGCATTTTTCTTAAAAAAATTACTTTTACTTAAATCATGGGTGAAATTAGTTGTGGGGGAAGTGTAGTCGATATTAGAAGTCATTTGTATTACCCGCCTTTCTATAGGTAAGTTAGGTTACAAAATTAGGATATGTGTCTAGTCTTTGTTATGTGCCGTTTTCCGTAGCTTAATAAATTTACATATCCCATAAAGAATATAGATTGTACTTTGTACTTACTTTAATATTGATACGGATATATAACAGTTAATATCGATGTTGGGTTAGGGTTGAAGAATATAGAAATTTATTTCATCAATTTTGAAAAAATGGTTTCATTACGATAAAAGACGACTCCCATTTAGAAAGGTAGTCGTCTTTTATTTAAGATAGTTTTTGCTTAATATTTAATTGTGCTTTAGCGGTATTGGCATAATTGAGCCAATCTAATTCCAAGTTTAGTTTAAAATCAAAATGTATTTCGATGATGTCAAAATGAGAAACCTTTGTTTTAAGTGGAACAGTGATCCCATTTACTTTTGCTTTTTTCATCTTATGTGCAATTTTTGGAAATGCAGAGAAAGAAAAATCAATGATTGTAGCACCATCAGGTAAATAAACTGGTTGTAAATCTGTAGTATAAGCTGTAATAGTATTTTCAAATAGTTCATACGATACTAAACTACGGAAAGTGATTGGATCTGTAGTTAATAAATTGTTATTCACAATTGTATCATCCATTATTTTATAAGATATTGCTTGAATATTTGCAGTTCTATCATTCAATAAAGAAAAAATCCCGTTATCTTTCAACGTTTTTGCTATTTGTGTTTGAATGATAATTGTTTGTTCAGCATCATTCATATTGACTTTAGTTTTTAAGTTGTTATTAAAATGGCTATTTTCAAGTGCTATATTATCCTCGAAATAGTTTATAGTTGGTTTATATAATTGATATATTATTCCAAGAATTTTATAGCAATCTAGTACACTTGTAGTTGTAATACAAATTTGTGAAATACCTGATACATTTTGTATTTCTTGTAATTGTGAGTATGTAGTATATACTGGGGGGAACTCATAGTTTATTTCAAATGAAAGGTTTGTATTAGAAAAAGAATGTATCCCTTTTCTTAAATGAGTTATATTTTTTTGAAGATGTGGCACATATTCGGTTAAAAATTTATGTACTTCAGTATATCTTCCTTTATGTAGATATTGAAAAGCAAGATTTTCTAATTCATACTGGATTGTATATAACCCTAATCGCTTTGCAAGTGGTGCAAATAGTGTTAATGTTTCATTCGCATAAGCTACTTGTTTTGCGGTTTTTTTAACACTCAATGTTTTTATATTGTGAAGGCGATCTATAACTTTAATAATGCCAACACGTATATCTTGTTGAGAGGATACTAGTAATTTTTTAAAATTAATGGCTTCGTACAATACTTTGTTTTGATCTTGTAGTTTTTTTCCTTTTGTTAATCCGTTTACAATATATTGAATAGTCGCACCAAAATGTGATTCAATTTCTTCTAGAGAGTATTCGGTATCTTCTACAACATCGTGTAATAAAGCAGCAATCAATGTTGTAATGTCAGCTTTATAATTTAGCAGTATTTCTGTAATCGCGAAAGGGTGAATAATATATGGTTCTCCAGTTTGACGGTATTGTCCATCATGTGCTTTCTCTGCAAAATGTATAGCTTTTTTCAAAAGTTTTAATTCATCAGATCGTAGATAATTTGCCTTTTGTAATAATACCGTGCTCATATATATCCATCCCTTAAATTTATTTTTAATAATAATTCTATATAATAGAATAAATACCCTTTGAAATTGTTTTAAGTGTGTAAAAAAATAAAGATATTGAGATTAAACTATATTCGTATATCCATTCATACTTTGGATTGATGGAAAAAAGTAATGAACGTGTTAATTTAATATTACATCAATCATTAATAAGGGGTGAAGGTTCATGTCATTTAGTGAAATGATTAGAAATGAAGTACTTGGCTGGGCAGGTGTTTCTGAAAAACCGCATCGATTTGGTGGTATTGAAATAAATTATGGTAAGAAAGAACTTGGTCATTTGCATGGCGATAAGTTAGTTGATTTACCATTTCCAAAGGTAAAGCGGGATGAATTAGTGAGCCAAGGATTGGTGAAACCACATCACGTATTACCTGAATCAGGATGGATAAGTTATTATATAAAGAGTGAGGAGGATATTCCATTTGCAATTGAGTTATTTCGTATGCAATATGACAGAATAAAAAAATAATGAAATAAAATAGATAAGTAAAAATATATTTTCATGTCACATCCCTCCTTAATCGTTCGTCTTGTATGTAGAACGGATAAGGAGGGATTTTATTATGAAACATTTTGATATAGCAATTGTTGGTGGTGGGCTTGCTGGATTAACAGCATCTATATATTTAGCGAAAGCTGGAAGGAAGGTTATTGTATTAGAAAAGTCCAGTCACTTCGGTGGTCGAGGGATGACTATAAATAAAAACGGCATTTGTATGAATCTTGGTGCACATGCTTTATATAGAGGTGGAGAAGCGTTTATAACTTTTAATGAGCTAGGAGTAGATCTTCCAGGTGGAATCCAATCTACAAAAGCACATGGAATATGGAAAGGGGATATTTATACCATTCCAACAGATTTTCGCTCTATTTTATCAACACCGTTACTTTCATGGTCTGCAAAAGTCCAGTTTGCTCGTCTTATGATTCATTTAGGAAATTTAGATGTAGGAAAAGTTCCAAAAATGAGTCTAACTACATGGGCAGAAAATGAAATTAAAGATCCAATGGTTCGAAATATATTTTATGCATTATGTCGAACAACAACATATACGTATGCTCCTACAATACAATTAGCATCTTCCGTACTAAAACAAATACAGTTTTCTATGAAAGAAGGAGTACTTTATGTAGATGGTGGTTGGGAGACGATAATAACAAATTTAAGAGGAATAGCGAATAATAGTGGTGTACAATTTCTGGCTAAAAAGCATGTTTTGAAAATAGAGCATTGTCAAGGAAAACAAAGAATACATTGTTTTGACGATGAAGTATTTGAAGCAGGTGCAGTCATTGTAACAACTCCACCGAAAGAGGCATGTAAAATTATAAAAGGTACAGAAGGAACAAGTTTGCAAAAATGGAGTGAACAATCTATACAAGTGACCGTGGCAGCTTTAGATATTGGTTTAAAACAATTACCGAATCCTTTGCATCATTTTGCATTGGGATTAGATCAATCTATATTTTTCACGAATCAATCGAGAGCAGCTAAATTAAGTGAAGATGGATCAATTGTAGTGAGTCTAATTAAATACCATAACCCTGTACTAGAACTGAATCATATTCAAGAAGAGAAAGAACAGTTAGAAAATATGATGGAATTGTTACATCCGAATTGGAAAAGAGAAGTTGTTGCACAGCAATATTTACCGAAAATAACGGTAGTATATGATTTTCCTCATATTGACCGTGTTGAAAAACCAGGCCCTAATATACCTGGAATGCCAGGTGTTTATGTTGCAGGAGATTGGGCTGGGCATGATGAAATATTAGCTGATGCTGCGGTGGCAAGCGGAAAACGTGCAGCGTTACACATATTAAAGCAATCCGAAGGTGAGGCAATTCATCATGGAAACGGAGCAATTATATGAAGCGTATCAATCATTATTATTTTCGTTAGCATATAGAATCCTTGGGAGTGTTATGGATGCTGAGGATATCGTTCATGACGTTTTTATCTCGCTAAATAATATAGAGGACGTTCAATCTATAGAAAATATGAAAGCATATTTATGTAAAATGGTAACAAATCGCTCAATTGATAAATTACGTTCGGCGGCACATAAACGGAACGTATATGTTGGAATGTGGTTGCCAGAGCCATTTGTGGAAGAGACTGATGATCCATCAGAGTCATTTGTAATGAAAGAATCCATTTCTACGGCATATTTATTACTTTTACAACAATTGTCTGAGGCAGAGAGAGTTGTTTTCATATTAAGAGAAGTTTTCGGTTATGACTACAGAGAAATCGCTTCAATTGTAGATAAGAGTAGTGCGAACTGCCGAAAAATCTTTCAACGTGCACGAAAAAGTATTTTAGATAAGCCGAAGCAGTCAAAGTTAAGTACGAAGAAAATGGCTGCCTATGTGGAGAAATTTGTATCATCATTGCAGTGTGGGGATGCGCAAGGCATGTTAGAAGTATTAAAAACAGATGCGATATTAAAAGCTGATGGTGGTGGTAAAGCTACAACTGCAATCCATCCAATCTATTCTGCAGATAGAATTATACGTTTATTCTTTGGAATTGGGAAGAAGTTTCCGGGAGAATACAATGTTGATTATAAGATAGTAAATGGCGCCCCAGGTGTTCTTGTTAAAGTGAAAAATAAAGTGACCTATGTGCTTTCATTTACATTTGAGAATGAAAAAATCGCAAACATTTATATGATGGTTAATCCGGAAAAACTTATTCACTTAAATATAATAGTATAAAAAAGACGCATTTCTTTAGAAGTGCGTCTTTTTTATTATTTCTCTAACATTTCAAGAGGTACATCTTTTTCGCCGGCTACCTCAAATTTAATTTCCCCGTCTTCTTCATAAATACGTGAAATAATCGGTATAGTAATCATTAATTTTTTATGTTGTTTGCGCTTTCGAGCAGCATCTAAGCTAATCACGTTCATTGTAAGCATCCTTTCTTCTAGAAATATATAAACAAAAGAAAATGCGTCCGGAAAGGGCGCTTAATTGAATTTGAAATACCGATTCATTTAATTGGGGTTTGTATTTTTTAATAACTGCAATCGAATTAAAAATAGTATGAATGGAATAATTGCACGTAGAAATTAACTTTACCAAAAAACGAAACAATATGCTATAAAAAAATTCAAATCTTTGTCATATAACGGGAAAAAGGTTTTTGTTTCGCATATAATGAAAGTAGACGGGCAGCAAGAGCTTTTTCATCATATTGCTTTGGAAAGGCGATGAAAAAATGGATACGTTAGATTCATTATTATTTCAACTTGAACAATATGGAGAAGAGCATGATCGAAATAAAAAAACACGGGAAGAAAAATTACGGAATATTACTCGTGAGATGGGGCAGTTTTTATCGATTTTAGTAAAAGGGTGTAGCGCAAAAAACATTTTAGAAATCGGAACTTCTAATGGTTATTCTACATTGTGGTTAGCTAACGCGGTAGAAGAAACAAATGGAAATGTAACAACTGTAGAGCTTTCTTCAGAACGAGTTGGAGAGGCACTTGTCAATTTTGAAAAGGCAAACCTTTTACAAAGGATTGATGTTCATAATCAAGAAGCAGGGGCATTTTTAGATGCACAATTAGATCACTCATTTGATTTTATTTTCCTAGATTCAGAGCGTACGCAATACATGTGGTGGCTTGAGCATATAAAACGCATTTTACAACCAAAGGGTTTTCTTGTTGTTGATAATGCAACCTCTCATGCAAGTGAGTTAGCCGAGTTTAGAAAAATGATTGAAGAAGATGAAATGTTTGAAACGGTCTTATTGGCATTTCAAAATGGAGCATTTGTAGCGCTTAAGAAGAGTTAGGATTAAGCGTAATATAATTATCACATTTAAGAAGGGTGTATGTCAAAAGATTGAGTACAGTAGGATGGGAAGGACGTAATTTATATACGTAACATACGAAGAATCCGCCTTCAGCATGTTGTTCTCTAGGTCTTAAGTCTGAGGAAAATAATGTTGAGAACAGGTATACTTATACTAAGAAACAGGGAATGACTGCATAGACAGGCATTTCTAAAAAAATCGATTTCAAGCAGTTAGAATGTATATGAAATACGATATAATAGATGAAATATAGTGCATATAAATTCGCACATATAAATAAAGGAGCGATTTTGTTGACTGAACTCGAGAAAAAAGAACCTGTATCCATTGTGAAAGATAATAATGTAGAAGTAGTAGTAGATACAGTTATAAAAGATCAAGAATTAGAGGAACTGAATAAAGAAGCTGATCTTTATGTACAAAAATTAAATAGCGAGCAAAATACGGATTTATCAAAAGTATTGTCACAGCTAGGAGATTTAGGGGATAAAGAGCAACAAGCAGCAGGACAAACGTTATCAGCATTAAAACGTCCTGTAACAGCGATGATGAATGGAAAGAATGAAGAAATTCCAAATACATTGTTAGAATTACGCAAAGTGGTATCAGAGCTTGATCCGAATTCATTAAAAGCAAGTGGTATGAAGAAAATTATGTTTAAAGTATTCAAGAAAAATCCACTTGAAACATACGTGCATAAATATCAATCTATAGATAAACAAATTGAAGAGATTATAAGATCCCTTCTAATTGGTCGTGACAACTTACAAGAAGATACAGTTGGCCTTGAGATGCTTAAAGAACAATCGCACGATAAAATTCACGCTCTGGATAAACAAGTATACTTAGGAAGAAAACTCGCTGGTATGCTGGAAGCTGAGAAACAAAATCCAGAACGTCAAAGAGATATTCCATTAATTAATGATGCATTAGAAAAAATTCTAGTACGTACACGAAATATGCAGCAAGCGAAAAGTGTACTATTACAATCTATCGCATCTGTAGACATTATTAAAAAAAATAATGAAAAGTTAACAGAGGCAATTCGTAATGCAATTACGATGACGCAAAACGTTGTAACAGTTTCAGCTGCTATCCAGTTAGCCCTAACAAATCAACGTAAAACAATTGATGCAGTGAATGCGACAAATGAAGCAATTGAATCAATGGTATTAAGTAACTCACAAGCATTAAAACAAAATACAGAAGAAACAACAAAACTACTTGAAAATCCTGCAATTAGCATGGATAAATTACGCGAATCATTCCAAAACGTATTTGCTGCGATTGAAGCTTCTGAGAAATCATCAGAACGTATTATAGAGTCAAGTAAGAAGTTTGTTATTGAACTAGACACATTTAATGATGAAATGAAACAAAAACTCATTCAGCGTCCAAGGAAATAACAGACTTTTAGAGGAGGTGAAAAAATGAGTTTCATTCAAACAGTATTAGTACTATTGGGTACATTGCTTTTAATCGCATTTACTGTCGTTGTTTTAGTTGTATATTTCGGACGCAAACTGTTTTTTTCATGGACGAAACCATATAAAAGGGCACACGATTCTTTAGATAAGTTATCGAATAAATCTTTGCCGTTTCTACAAGAATTTACACAACATCCACTTTTTTATCGCTGGATTCGTACGGAAGGAAAGAAAGAACAATATACATTAAACACGCTTTTCTGTGCATCGGGTCAACGTACGAGAGAGCAAGTATTCTCAATGTTACCGAAAGAAAAACAGAAAAAAGTACATGTAATGGCAAAAACAACGAAAAAACTTACAAATGAAGATATTGATGTAGCGGCGATGAAAGTAAAAGATTTTTTAAGACAAGAAACGCAGCAAACAGTAAAACCGACAGACTTATCGTTTTATAAATTGTATTTTTATGATCGATATCCAGATGCATTAAATACAATTCAAGCGTATAAACGCTCAATAAACCCTTCATTACAAAGAACGGTTGATGAAATTACAATTTCAGTATTAAATGCCTTGCCGTATTATCAGGAGCAGCGTATGTTTGAACAACAACATAAACTTGAAACATTCTTAATGAAAGATTTAACAGCGATGCTATCGTTAGTCGTACAATTACCACCTTCACAACGACCAGAAAAAGAAGAAGAATTAAAAATCTACTTGCAAAATTTCCAAAAAGAAATGGAAGTAGTCGAGCGAGATATTCGTGACTCGATTGATCACGATTTGAATGTGAAGATGAGAGCAGCGACTGAGAAATTTAAGAATAAATAAAAAAAGCGCCTTAAAGCTATAGTTCTTAGCTTTTAAGGCGTTTTTTATTAGTTGTTATTTTGCTTTAACGGTAGTATGACTAGATGCAACACTTTCATTATGCAATCGATCAACTGCAGTTACTACATACGTATATGTTTCTCCAGAAATAGCTGTTTTATCTACATAAATTTCTCCAAGTTTTGTTTTTCTTACAGTAGTAAGTAAATGTTTCGGATTTTCTATATCCACTTCATTTTTTCCATTCACACGGTAAATGGCGTAATAAGCAGAATCATTCTCTCTATCATCAATGATACCTACAGCAATACCTTCTTCTCTTGGAATGGCCCCTTTTAAAGTCGGTTGTTTTGGTGGATCATGATCAAGCCAAGGCATAGATGGGATTAATGCAGGATGTTTATATATGTCTTTTGCGAGTCTATCTTTAACCCCTATTGGATTGTTATTAATATCTTTTAAGCTAAAATGCATACTACCTTTTATTTCAGGATATAACCGGTTTAATGCAATTTGTCTTGGATATTCTTCAGGATTAGACCAAGCTGGGACAGAATTATTATTAATTTTATAGGCCGCCTGACCGATGTATAGGTGAATCGGTTTATTATTTGTTTCTTTTACCCACCAATCTACTAATATGTCATATGCAGCTGGTGTGAAACCAATATTCCAATAAATTTGTGGTGTAATGTAGTCAATATATCCTTTTTGTATCCATTCACGTGTATCGGCATAAAGGTCATCATAGTTTCTTTGACCTGCAGTTGTGTTAGAGCCAGTTGGATCGTCAGCTATATTTCGCCATACGCCGAACGGACTTATGCCAAACTTTACGTATGATTTTTCTTGTTTTATAGCAGTATTTAAACCTTTGACAAGTTCATTTACATTGTCACGTCGCCAATCTTCTATATTTGTAAATCTACCATTATTATACGTTTCGAACGTTTTTTGATCGGGGAATTGTTCACCCGCTACTTTATATGGATAAAAATAATCATCCATATGCAGTGCATCAATATCGTAATTTTGTACGATTTCTAAAGCGCCTTCTGTAATAAATTTTTTCACTTCTGGAATACCAGGGTTGTAATATAACTTTCCTCCATAAGGTACAACCCAATCCGGATGCTGTTTTGCAGGGTGGTTATCCGATAACCGATTTATATCAGTGTGATTCATCGTTATTCGGTATGGATTAATCCATGCGTGGAATTCTATATTTCTTTTATGTGCTTCTTCAATCATAAATGCGAGCGGGTCGTATCCAGGATCTTTTCCTTGTGTACCTGTAATGTATTCAGACCAAGGACCGTAATTGGAAGGGTAAAAAGCATCAGCGGTTGGTTTTATTTGTACAACAACTGCATTCATACCAGTGTTTTTTACATCGTCTAATAATCTAATAAACTCTTGTTTTTGATTTGCGATAGGTAAGCCAGTTTTTGAGGGCCAGTCAATATTAAGTACAGATGCAATCCATACAGCACGTAATTCGTGTTTTTTATACGTAGTATTTACTTCAGCGTAAGTAGAGTGAGGAGAAATGAAAGAGAAAGGAATAAAAAAGATGCCGATACAACATATCACTAATAAACGTTTCATGATTATTTATACGCCTCCCTATTATATGGTTAGCTAATATGATATCCGAGGTGAGGTTGTACTTACAATTGAGAAAAATAAATATTGAAACATTAATTTAATAGGAAAAATATTTTTACTGAAATTTACTTTCAATATAACTAAATTCTTTTACTTCTTCATATGCTTGTTAGTAAAGTGAAACTTCCTTTCATCCGAAGGGGATAATTTATAAGTATAGGAGGATTAATAAATGAAGGTTTTATTCGTTTGTTCTGGAGGGATGTCCAGTGCAATTGTTGTAAACGCTTTAAAAAAAGAGGCGGAGAAAAAAGGTGTAAACATGGAAGTCTATGCCATTGGAACAAGTGAGATAGAGGAAGAAGTAAAGAATGGCTGGGACGTTGTAATGGTTGCACCTCAAGTAAGACATAGATTTGACTCTGTTAAAAAATTCGCAGAAGAGGAATCTATCCCGTGCGGTATCATACCGCCACAAGCATACACGCCGCTTGGCGGACCGACTTTATTAAAAACTGTAAATGATTTAATTAGTTAGGGGGAAGCGTTATGAATAAATTTGTCACGTTTCTTGATAGAAACTTATCTGGACCGATGGCAAGGCTTTCTGAACAGAGGCATTTACAAGCAATCCGTGATGGAGTTATTTCAGCGTTACCATTTATTATTGTAGGAAGTTTCTTTTTAATCGTAGCATTTCCACCATTACCGAAAGATAGTTTCATATCTGTTTGGGCATTAAAAAATCAAACAAGTATATTAATACCATATCGTTTAACGATGTTTATTATGTCTTTATATATAGCATTTGGAATAGGGTATAATTTAGCGAAAAGTTATAAGCTAGATGCTTTATCAGGAGCACAGCTTGCAGTATGTTCATTACTATTAACATTAACGCCTGAATTAATTGATAAAAAAGGGTTTATGCTTCCGATGACAAATCTCGGAGGTCATGGATTATTCGTGACAATGATTGTTTCTATTTTATCAGTTGAGATTTTAAGATTTTGTAAGACGAAAAATGTAATGATTAAAATGCCAGAACAAGTACCGCCGTCTGTTTCACGTTCGTTTGAAGCACTTATACCTGCTGCATTCGTTATTATTTTAATGAGTTTAGTAACTGTCGTTTTTAGTATTGATTTACATCATGTAGTTGATAAATTAGCGGCACCGTTAGTAAAAGCTGGTGATAGTTACTTCGGTGTAATCATTCCAGTATTTTTAATTACATTTTTTTGGTCATTCGGAATACATGGTGTGTCGGTTGTTGGAACTGTTGCCCGGCCATTATGGGAAGTATATTTAGGGAAAAATGGTGAAGCAGTTGCTAGTGGCGCAAATCAGTTACCATTCATTTCACCAGAACCATTATACCAATGGTTTATATGGATTGGTGGTTCTGGTGCGACGTTAGGACTTGTATTAGCTATGATTGTATTTGGTCGATCAAAATATTCGAAAGCATTATCAAGAACTTGTATTGTGCCTGGTATTTTTAATATTAATGAACCTGTTATTTTTGGATTGCCAATTGTACTAAACCCAATATTAATTATCCCATTTATCATTACACCACTAGTAACAGCAACTATTGCATACTCAGCAACCGCGATGGGGTTTGTTACACCAACACATATAATGCCTCCATGGACATTACCAGCTCCAATTGGTGCATATTTAGCAACAGGTGGGGATTGGAGAGCGATTGTACTCGTATTTATAAACATAACAATATCATTCCTTATTTATTTACCATTCTTTAAAATGTACGACAAAAACATGCTTGAAATTGAGAAAAATGGTGATGGGGAATCTGTTAATCCGTAAGTTTTATATTTTATTTTGAGTGATAGGCATTTTGTCTATCACTTCTTTCACATGAAGTCCAGAGAGGGTGAAATGGAATGAATATAAAATTTAGTTATAAAGGTGTATTTTTATTACTATTTGGAGTGATATGTGCGAATTTCCTTTTCGTACCTTTATTAAGAATGCTACATCTATCACAAATGCATAGTATATGGCTCGTTACAAGCATTGCGGCAAGTATTTTGCTTACAGTAGTTGTTTCTTTTATTGATGGATCGTTTGCATCAAAAGCTCAGTTATTTTATAGATTTATATTATTTTCGATCGGTTGTACGTTTGTAACTTACATGATTGTTTTTTAGTAAAGGGGAGGTCATGCATGCTATGTATATTGCAGGGATTATGTCCGGTACTTCATTAGATGGAATAGATGTAGCACTCGTTCATATAGAAGGAAGCGGTGTAGGTTCTAAAGTTGAACTCATCCATTTTACTACTGTGCCATTTAGTAATGATATGAAAAATGAGATCCAGCAGGCATTATCAATAGAAAATTCAAATGTACAACTCATATGCAGTTTAAATTTTAAACTCGGTTTATGCTTCGCCAATGCTGTAAAGGAAGTTTGTAAAGAGGCCAATTTTCCTTTGGGACAATTAGATGTAATTGGTTCTCACGGACAAACGATTTATCATCAGCCAAAGCAAGATGGTAATATGATTCCTTCCACATTGCAAATTGGAGAACCAGCAGTTATAGCATATGAAACGAATACGACGGTTATTTCTAATTTTCGAGCGATGGATATCGCAGCAGGGGGACAAGGTGCACCACTTGTACCATATTCAGAGGTTATTTTGTATCGTCATCCAACTAAAAATAGACTACTACAAAATATTGGCGGGATCGGTAATGTTACCGTAATACCAAGTCACCTAAGTGATAAGAACGTTATAGCTTTTGATACTGGTCCAGGTAATATGGTAATTGATGAAATGTGTCAAAGGCTATTTCAGTTGTCATATGATCAAAATGGTAAAATTGCAAAACAGGGAGTAGTTGTAGATGAAATTTTGACATATTGTATGAACCATCCATTTTTGAAAATGAATCCACCAAAATCAACTGGTAGAGAACAGTTTGGAGAAGAATTTGTCAGTGAGTTATTGAAGCGGTATGAAAAGCATAGTAAAGAAAATATAGTGACGACTGTCACGATGTTTACAGCAAGTTCAATTGTTCATCAATATAAGGAGTTTATTCTGCCGTATTATGAAATCGATGAGGTGATTTTAGGCGGTGGTGGCAGTTATAATCGTACACTTGTTGAAATGATACGGTATGGATTGAAGGATGAAAAATGCGCCATATTCATTCAAGAAGATATAGGCTATTCTTCAGAGGCGAAAGAAGCAATCGCCTTTGCCATTTTAGCAAACGAAACGTATCATCGTAATCCGAGTAATGTGCCAAGTGCAACAGGTGCAAAGCAATCTGTAGTTTTAGGGAATATAACATTCCCTCCAATTCGAAGAGAATGAGGCGAACATATGAAATATATGATTGGAGTAGACGGCGGGGGAACAAAGACAGAAGCAATTGCATTTGATCAAGACGGAAGTGAACTTGAAAGGGCTACGAGTGGTTTTGGAAATATATTAATAGATTTTGAAGAAGCACTTTTTCATATTATGGAAGCGATTGATCAATGTCAAGAAGGTTTATTAAATGGGCATTGCGTTTGTATTTGTTTAGGATTAGCGGGTGCAAGCGGAGCAAATACAAATGAATTAACATTACGTCTAAAAAAGAAGTATGGAACACAAATTGAAGTTTTTAATGACGCAATGATTGCTCATGCAGCTGCTTTAAAAGGAAAGGATGGAATTTTAACAATTGGCGGTACAGGTGCGATTTGTATAGGAAAGAAAAGGGAAGTGTACGAGTATAGTGGGGGATGGGGACATATTTTAGGAGATGAAGGAAGTGGATATTGGATTGCATTACAATGTTTAAAGAGAATGGCAAATCAATTTGATCAAGGCGTTGCACTTTGCCCATTAAGCTTAAGGATTCAAGATGAGTTTCAACTTTTGACGTCGTCTCATATAAAAAGACTAGTTTATAGTTCATCAAAAGATAAAGTTGCAGCAATCGCACCATTCATTATTGAGGAAGCGAGAAATGGGAATGATGACGCACGTGAAATTATGGTGCAAGCGGCTACGGAATTAACGAGAATTACGGTGAATATTTACAATAAGATGCAGTTTGATTTATCAATTCCAATTGCAGTAAGTGGCAGTATATTACGTTTCGTTCCTGAAATATATGCTGAATTTAAGAAATGCTGCGAGAAAAGTATGGGAGAAGTTATATTTGTATCACCATCAGAACTAGCAGTGAAAGGAACCTATTACTTAATGAAGAATTTATATTTTAATAAATAGCTGTATGAGAATTTTTGTATGATTTGTAAAAATATGATGTTAAAATGTATAAAGGGATGTAAAGTAAGAAAAGTACAATATACATAGTCATTGAATATTGTATAAGTACTCCCATGTAGAAAGTGAATGATTACATGATTAATAGTATGCAATTTTTGTATTTGGTGGCTTCTTATTTATTTGGAAACATATTGACCGCTTATATAGTGACGAAATGGAAACATAATGTTGATATTCGTCAGGAAGGAAGCGGTAATCCTGGCGCAAGAAATATGGGGCGGGTATATGGAAAAGGGTATTTCATCGCTACATTTTTAGGTGATGCGATCAAAGGGGCAATCGTAATTTCTATTGCAAAATCCCTTTTTGAAGATTCTACATTTGTAATGTTAGCTTTACTGGCTGTTTTACTTGGACATATTTACCCGATTTTATTTAAAGGCAAGGGTGGAAAAGGCATTTCAACATTTATTGGAGGATTAATTGCATTTGATTATTTGATAGCGCTTACCCTTGTTGCTGTTTTCATTATATTTTATTTTATCTTTAAAGGATTTACTAAGCCAGGACTAATTACCATCGCTTGTTTACCAATTTGCATGATTTTGTATTCTTACTCTATTGTTACGACTATTTTAAGTGCACTTATCATTGTACTTATTTTATATGTAAATCGAGAATGAAATGAACTTTTTATAAGTGGAGTTAATCTCCACTTATAATTTTTATTAAATACATAAAGGAGATACAACATGGGGCTAATTTATAAAGTTGCTGATCAAGCTTGGGAATTTGAAAGTATACATAAGTTGAATTATAAAACATTTGTAGAAGAAATTCCGCAACATGAAGAAACGAAAGAGCGTGTTCGTATAGATCGTTTCCATGAAGAAAATACATATTTAATTTGTTTAGATGACGATAAGTTAGTAGGTATGGTTACATTGCGAGGAAAACGACCATTCTCGTTAGATAATAAAATTCCAAATCTAGATTATTATTTGCAAAAACATGGAGAAAACGTATATGAAATTCGTTTACTTTCAGTAGAACGTGAATATAGAAATGGAAGAGCGTTGTTAGGTTTAATTCGCTTTTTACATCGTTATTTGCTCCTAAATGGATATGAATTGGCACTCATTTCTGCTACAACACGTGAACTACCTTTATATGAGCAAATGGGATTCAAATCTTTCCATATGTTAGTTGGTACAGAAGAAGCAGCCTTCCAGCCAATGTATGTTACCCCTGCTATGTTTGAAGCATCGAGTGTTGGGGGAATTATGACGAAAGAATATACGTTTTTACCTGGTCCAGTAGATATTGAAGAAAATGTTCGAAAGGCATTTTCTACTAAGCCTATTTCGCATCGTTCTAAGTCATTTCACGTGACGATGGACAATGTGAAAAAACGGTTACTTCACATGACAAAAGCAAAGCATGTACAACTTATGTTAGGAACAGGGACGTTAGCAAATGATGCCATTGCTTTACAGTTACGTTCTTTAAAAGGGAAAGGACTAGTATTAACAAATGGGGAATTTGGTAATAGATTAGTTGGACATGCAGCACGCGCGCAATTACATTTTGATACGTATAAAAAAGAAATGGGAGAACCGTTTATTTATACCGAATTAGAAAAAATAATGGGAACTGGCAATTATGAATGGCTTTGGTTTGTTCACCATGAAACATCAACCGGAATGTTAAATGATTTAGACGAGCTAAATGTTTTAAGTAAAAAGTATAATGTGAAGCTATGTGTAGATTGTATCAGTTCGATTGGAGCAATACCGATAGACTTGAAGGATGTATATTTTGCAAGCGGTGTTAGCGGAAAGGCAATTAAATCGTTTACTGGATTATCTTTCGTTTTTTATAATCATAATGTGAAAGTAAACGAGACATTACCGGCCTATATGGACGTTGGTATGTACGAAGAAAATGAAAGTATTCCATATTCTCATTCATGGAATTTAATTTATGCACTGCAAGAAGCATTAAAGAGATTTGAAGATGCAAAAGCATTTGAAAAAATAAACGAGACGTATGCATATATTGAACAAGCTATTACTAATATGGGTCTAAATCTTGTTTCACCTAAAGAACATGCCGCGCCAATTATAGTTACCATTCAATTAAATGAAAATCAGTCTTCTAAGGCGATTGGCGATGCGTTAGCGTTACAAGGATACATTGTTCATTATGAGTCATCTTATTTACAAAAAAATAATTGGGTCCAAATTGCATGTTTAAATGATTATAAAGAACGCGATATGAAGAGGATGTTAAATTGTTTGCAAATGTGTGTATTACAGAGTGGGGTACATATATAAAGACTTTTTCTTAATATAGATGGTTTCGTATAAAGGAGTTGCTACATACGAAAACTTAGGAATAGACCATTGGAAGAGGTGTTAGTATGATAACTAAAAAACTACCGTTACATATAGATGATATTAAAAAAGCCCAAACCATTTTAGACAGAAATGCTCGTAAAACGCCACTAGTAAAATCTTTTTATTTGACTAGTAAAACAGGTGGAGAAATTCACTTGAAATTAGAAAATATGCAATTAACCGGTTCTTTTAAATTTCGTGGTGCGTTTAATAAAATGTCACAGTTGACAGATCAAGAAAAAGAGAGAGGAGTAATTGCTTGTTCCGCTGGTAATCATGCGCAAGGAGTTGCTTTATCTGCTCATTTACTTGGTATTAAGAGTAAAATTGTGATGCCAATTTCTGCCCCTCAGGCGAAAGTTGAAGCAACTAGAGGATATGGATCAGAAGTGATTTTATACGGTGAAACTTTTGATGATGCGAAGGCAAAATGTGAGGAGATTATTAAGGAAACAGGTGAAACATACTTACATCCATATGACGATATAGAAGTAATGGCTGGTCAAGGTACAATAGGATTAGATATTCTTGATGATATGTGGGATGTAGATACTGTCATTGTACCAATTGGCGGAGGTGGAATTATTTCTGGTATTGCTGTTGCATTAAAATCTTTTAATCCATCCATTAATATTATTGGTGTCCAAGCAGACAATGTTCATGGGATGAAGGCATCTTATGACAAAGGTACGATTGTAGAGCATTATGAGGCACCTACTATAGCAGATGGTTGCGCAGTTAAAATACCAGGCGATTTAACTTTTGAAGTAGTAAAAGAATTAGTAGATGATATTGTAACTGTATCAGAAGGTGAATTAGAAGTAGCGATGAAAGACTTATTACAACGCGGTAAAGCTGTTGTAGAAGGGGCTGGCGCATTAGCTACTGCTGCTCTACTTGCAGGGAAAGTGGATCCATATATTAAAGGGAAAAAGGTAGTCGCGGTTATATCTGGTGGAAACGTAGACCTGCAGCGCATTTCCAGTGTTTGTGAGCAATTTTTTGTAGCCAATGAAGTGAAATAGTATTTAAAAAACATAAATTTTATGGAAGAAGAGCTAAGACAACTAATCTTAGATCTTACTTTTTGTTTACCGTGTAGGGCATATTATAATATACATGCTTTATTTTCCGTATAGTGAATTATTATATTTTATCGTCTACTTTCATAGATAACTCAAATAATTATATCAATATTGTCGAAACGGAAACAGAAATTTAACGTATTATCCGAAAGAAGCCTCCTTCCTCAAGCGTGTGAAAGACGAAAGTCTAGCGGTAGGTGGGGGATGAATTTCGATTTGGCGTAGCCAAACATTTGGTTTTCCTATTTTTTTCGCCTCTGATATAATCATTCTTATAAGAGGTAAAGTTTGGTATAACAATGAAAGTAGATAATAATAATGTAATGTTCAGGTTGTATAATCACCTTCATAGCTTATGGGAAATGAAGCGAAAACTGAGGTGAATGGAAATGATAAAGCAGAATAAGGCGTACAAATTTCGTCTGTATCCTACAGAAGAACAAGCACATCTCATACGTAAAACGTTCGGATGTGTACGCTTTGTGTATAATAAAATGCTGGCTGAGCGGAAAGAAATATACGAAACATATAATGAGAACAAGGAAGAGCTGAAGAAACAAAAATTCCCTACTCCTGCGAAATACAAAGTGGAGTATGAATGGCTGAAAGAGGTCGATTCCTTAGCATTGGCTAACGCGCAATTAAACTTGCAAACTGCGTATAAGAACTTTTTTAGTGGTCAAAGTGATTTTCCTACATTCAAAAGTAGAAAGAGTAGAAAATCTTATACAACGAATCGCGTAAACGGAAATATTATGTTATTTCATGGTTATATCAAATTACCGAAATTGAAAATGGTGAAACTGAAGCAACATAGGGAGATACCGCCAAGTCATATCATCAAATCGTGTACGATCTCGATGACACCTACTGGTAAATACTATGTGTCCATCTTGACTGAATATGAAAAAGAGATTGTACAAAAAGAAGTACAAAATGTAGTTGGATTAGACTTCGCAATGGCTGAATTATATGTGAGTAGCGAAGATGAGAAAGCCAATTATCCTCGCTTTTATCATCAGATGTTAGACAAATTAGCGAAGGAACAACGAGTATTAGCCAGACGTGTGAAAGATTCGGTACGCTGGAATAAACAACGCATTCGTGTAGCGAAGTTGCATGAAAAGGTCGCAAATCAACGTAAGAATTTCCTTCATCACAAGTCTAAAGAATTGGCTACTCATTTTGACGTTGTAGCAATCGAAGATTTACATATGAAAGGAATGTCACGAGCACTTCGCTTTGGTAAGAGTGTAGCTGATAACGACTGGGGGATGTTAACGACATTTTTAGCATATAAGCTACAAGAACAAGGAAAACAGCTTGTGAAAATAGATAAATGGTTTCCTTCTACAAAGATGTGTAGTCGTTGTGGAAACAAAAAAGAAATGTCACTATCTGAACGTACGTATGCGTGTTCGTGTGGACTAACAATCAGTCGTGACTATAACGCAGCTATCAATATCAAAAAAGAAGCCATGCGGTTATTCGCATTGATATAAAACGTAAGAAATAACCTTTGGAACAAGGGAGTTTGCTCGGCTGTCTTAAGACAAATTCGTTAGCTATCAAAAGTAGCGATGAACCGAGAAGCCCCCACTCGGGGTAAGCTCGTAAGAGATACTAAGTGGTGGGTAGTTCACTATAATGGTTTTAACGTATGAATGAGCTGTTAGGAGGATAGACCATGAATAAGGAAGAACAGGTCATGAACGGTTTCAGGGAATTATATAATAAGATGGTTTGGCTTAATAAGGATAAAATGGAAGAAGGTCTTAAAGGTTTTAAGTCTTCTGAAGTACATTGTATTGAATACATTGAAAACAATTCCGATTCTAACGTGACACAACTTGCAGAGGCTTTTTATGTGACTCGCGGTGCAATAAGTAGAATGACTAAGAAGCTCATAAACAAAGGCCTTATCGAAAGTTACCAGAAATCAGAGAATAAAAAAGAAATCTATTTTAGGCTTACTGAACAAGGGAAAGAAATATATAAAATTCACGAGGAGTTGCACAATGAGTTTCAACAGCGGGATAAAGCTGTATTTGAGCAAGTAACCGAGGCAGAATTCGACAGTATAATTAACTTCGTGGAAAAGTATAGTAGGCATTTGGATGCAGAAATAAAGAAACAAGGTATACATATTAAGTCGTAAATTTGCCTGTTAATGCGAGATATATTTAAATAATAAAAAGGTAGCCTATTCACGGTAAGGCTACCTTTTTATTATTTTATTTTTGTTGACTAATCAACAAAACAGAGTTATTATTTTTGTTGACAAAGCAACAAAGTGTTTTGAGAGGAGAAATTAAATGTCTATTTTTAAATCAAAAAATGAAACTGAAAAAAACATAGATAAACATGCTTTAATATTCGGTCTTATTTCTGTATTTCTTTGTGGTATAGGTTTCAGTATCATTATGCCTGTAGTGCCATTCTTAGTGGAGCCTTATATAAGTAGTCCGGAAGAACAGGCTCTAGTTGTTACGCTACTGACCTCTGTTTATGCGGTCTGCGTGTTTTTCGCTGCTCCTGCACTCGGAGCTTTGAGCGATAAATATGGCCGTCGTCCATTACTTTTAATATGCCTTTTCGGTTCTGCAATCGGGTACTTAGTTTTTGGTATAGGAGGGGCTTTATGGGTACTATTTGCTGGACGTATAGTAGAAGGAATAACAGGCGGGAGCATCAGTACAATTTTTGCATATTTTGCAGATATCATTCCCTCAGAACAGAGAACGAAGTATTTTGGGTGGGTGAGTGCAGTGGTAGGTGCAGGAACCATTATCGGACCAACTCTTGGGGGATTACTTGCAAAGTTTGGTCATTCTGTACCTTTATATTTCGGAGCACTTATAACTTTATTAAATGTTTTATATGGGATGAAATATATGCCTGAGAGTCTTGACAAAAATAATAGGCTAAAAGAAATTACTTTTGTAAGGTTAAATCCTTTTGCACAGATGGCAAACATACTTTCCATGAAAAACTTAAAATGGTTACTTGTCTCAGCGTTTTTGCTTTGGATACCTAACGGATCTTTACAAGCAATTTTTACACAATTTACGATGGATACTTTTAGCTGGAAACCTGCACTAATCGGACTTATGTTTTCAATTATGGGCTTTCAAGATATCATTTCACAAGCTTTTATAATGCCAAAGCTTTTGATCAAGCTTAGTGATAAACAAATAGCAATACTTGGGATGGTTTCGGAGATTATTGGTTATAGTTTTATTGCAGCATCTGCTTTGTTTTCACTGTATCCACTACTTATCGTTGGAATGTTAATGTTTGGTTTTGGGGATTCAATTTTCGGGCCTTCATTCAATGGGATGCTCTCAAAGTCTGTCGATTCTAGTGAACAAGGAAGGATCCAAGGCGGTAGCCAATCTATTCAAGCTTTGGCAAGAATGATTGGTCCAATTATTGGAGGACAAATTTATGTATCGCTTGGTCATGCTGCACCTGCTTTTATGGGGATGATGCTTATAGTAGTGGCAATAGCAGTTTTGTATAGGGGGACGCATGTAACTGTATAAACTATCTGCACTAATATGGTCTTTCTTTATATAAGGATGTCTCTGCGGGAATCTTTCCTGAATGAATTGAATAACAGATAAATATAAGAACAAATAATAGGGAGTCAGAACTTAGGAACAAGTGCTGGCCCCTATTTGTTTACGGCTTGAGAGCTAAGAGAAATTAAGAAAGTATTCTGTAATGATCTCATGGTGAAGGTTAAATAGAACTATCAATAATTAAAGTTAGCTTTTTTGAAAGTAAAAAGCTAGGTAAATGACTAGACAGTATCATTATACTTGTACTGAAGTAAATAATGACTCCATTTTTACTTTGCTCTTTTCTCGAATTTCAGCGTCCGCATGGCGCATTACAAATTTATGCGCTATAGCAATTGCTAAAACATCATCTAATAAGCCAATCCCAATAATAGCAGCTATATCTGGAATGAAGTCGATTGTTAATACGTAATAGGATAAAGCGGCTAAAATTATAAATTTCGCTTTAGTAGGTAACCCTTTTTTTCTCATTGTGTAGTATAAAATAATACTTTCATATACGCTAGATTTCCCGAGGCTTGCTGAGCTTTGTTTGAATTTTTTCCAAAGTGTCTGTTTCTCCATATAAACACTCCTTTTACAAAAACATAGATTTTTTAAAAGGATAGACAAAAAAGTGAAGGAATAATCAATTTTATTATTTATCTTATTGTATATTTCCATAAAAATAAGGAATTACCTGTTCAAAATAATAGAATGTTTGTTATGTAACGACTCACATTGTTTCGTTACATAAGTATGTACAGTAAAATGTATGTGGATGATTTATTTATTATTAAACATTTAATAAGCGGTATGGGGGAAGAAAAATGAAGATAATAGAACTACCAATTGAATTCGAATTTAACGGTGCAAAACAATGTATTTATCCGAGCTTACTTATATTAAACAAGGAATTAACTTTAGTGGATACGGGTTATATCAATTTTTTACCTTTAATTGAAGTCGCAATTGTAAAACATGGGTATGAGATGAAAAACTTAAAAAATATAATTATTACTCATTATGATGACGATCATATAGGATCTTTATATGATTTCAAAGTGAAATATCCTCACGTTAATATTATTGCTAGTGAAATTGAATCCAACTACATTAATGGTGAAATAAAATCGGAGAGACTAGTCCAAGCTGAAGAAATGTTACAACGTATGCCAATTGAAGAAAAAGAATTTGGTAAGTGGTTTATACAACAATTAAAAAATATAAGACATATTTCCGTCGATGAAAAAGTATATGATGGTCAAATGATTTTGAATGATGAATGTCAAATAGTAGCGACCCCTGGACATACTTCGGGGCATATTTCATTATATTTTCCAAATTTAAATTGTGTAATTACAGGGGATGCGGCCGTTCAAAATAATTGTGAATTAGAAATAGCTAATCCGGATTTTTGCTTAGATATAGAAAAAGCGGAAGAATCTTTAAAGAGAATTAAAAACCTTAAAGCAGCAAGGTATTATTGCTATCATGGAGGAAAACTCACTGTATGAATTAAAAAACCGATCTTTCCTATATCGAAAAGATCGGTTTTTTAATTCATAGATTTTGCAAGTCTAATCAAATCATTAACACTGTATTTTCTTTTTATGTATAGTTTGTTACCAATGGCGATTTTATATTGAAAACCGTCCTTCTGAAAGATAAGTTCATATGCTAAATCAAAATGAGGATTATATACTGCCTTTATATTATGTTTTAAAATGTAAAATTTAGTTCCCTTATGTACATATTGATCTAATTTATGTTGAACTGGTGAAACAGTGATTTTAAAAATCCTATTACTATCTTTATTGTAGTATCGTAGTTCTAAGTAATCGTTATAGATGTACCCTTGAAATTCGTGAATTTCGAACGGGAATTTTGTAGGTGTTAGTATATGACGCTTAATCTTCAATTCATATTCTTTTACAATAGTAGCTTCTTTCATAAGAGGGTTAGTTCCATCATAAATTTGATTAATTCGAGATATTTTATTATTCTTTGTTACTATTTCTAAAATGCAACCGATAGTAAATCCATCATCAGTGTCTTTGGAATAAGAAATAAGGACTGTGGTATCTTCTTTTGGAGATGGTACTATTTTAATTTCATGAATAGGTTTTTCCTTTTGGAAAGTAGGTAGTTCAATCCCTTCTGTTACATATGACTGCATTAATTTTTTATCATTTTTGAATAAAGCATGTTTAAATTCACTTATCACATTTGTTTGAGATTTTGCCATAATAATTGAGGTCGATTGAAAATATAGTAAGAAAAATATGCAAAATATCTTTATGAATGTAGTGGTCAATTTCATCACCCTTTAACTATGTTTCCGTAAATTTGAAATATATATGTATAGGAGGGGAGAAGATGAGTTTATTGCTTGATGTAATAATGGCTATAATTACATTTTACCCTCGAAATGACATGAAATTAAAACATCATATTGCCAACTTAAGTGAATTTGAGTGGTTTCGAAGGCTACACGAAGATACAAAGTATACAAGATTAATTTGGAGTAATAGAAAAATTAAGAAGTATATTTTGAATTCGGCAAATATGGAAGCATTAATAAATTTCGAGAAAAAACAAAAACAATTTGTCCAACTAGTACTCGATGAATATAAAAAAAGAAGATAAGAATTTTTTTATTTTTCATATTTGGCGAAACAAATGGTACAATGAAAGCTAATGTGAAAAATAAGGAAAAGAAGTGGTCTATTTGAAAAACTTTTTAGAATTAGGAATTAGTGAAACTTTTAATCATACATTACGTGAAAATGGAATTACAGAAGCAACACCAATTCAAGAGCAGGCAATTCCTGTTATTATGTCAGGTAAAGATATTATTGGGCAGGCGAAAACAGGAACGGGTAAAACGTTAGCATTCGTGTTACCGATTTTAGAAAAAATCAATCCAGAGTCTAGTGATGTTCAGGCTTTAATCGTTGCACCAACAAGGGAACTAGCACTGCAAATTACAACTGAAATTAAAAAAATGCTTGTTCAAAGAGAAGATATTAATGTACTAGCGATTTATGGCGGGCAAGATGTAGCACAACAATTGAGAAAATTAAAAGGCAATACACATATTGTTGTTGCGACACCAGGACGATTATTAGATCATATACGTCGTGAAACAATTGATTTAAGTAATCTTTCAACAATTGTACTAGATGAAGCGGATCAAATGCTTTATTTCGGTTTCTTATATGATATTGAAGATATTTTAGATGAGACACCTGATAGTAAACAAACGATGTTATTCTCAGCAACGATGCCAAAAGATATTAAAAAATTGGCGAAACGTTATATGGATGAGCCGCAAATGATTCAAGTACAAAGTGAAGAAGTAACGGTAAATACAATTGAGCAGCGTGTCATTGAGACGACAGATCGTGCAAAGCCAGATGCACTTCGTTTTGTTATGGATCGTGATCAGCCATTTTTAGCAGTTATTTTCTGTCGTACAAAGGTTAGAGCAAGTAAGCTTTATGATAATTTAAAAGGACTAGGTTATAATTGTGCTGAACTTCATGGTGATATACCTCAAACGAAACGTGAAAGAGTTATGAAGAGTTTCCGTGAAGCTAAAATTCAGTACTTAATCGCAACCGATGTAGCAGCTCGTGGACTTGATGTAGATGGTGTAACGCACGTATTTAACTTTGATATCCCTGAAGATGTAGAAAGTTATATTCACCGCATTGGCCGAACAGGACGTGCAGGTGGATCAGGTCTTGCAATTACATTCGTTGCAGCGAAAGATGAAAAACATTTAGAAGAAATTGAAAAAACGCTTGGTGCACCATTGCAAAGAGAAATAATCGAACAACCGAAGATAAAACGTGTAGATGAAAATGGAAAACCGGTACCAAAGCCGGCTCCAAAGAAATCAGATCAATATCGTCAAAGAGATAGCCACGAAGGTTCAAGAAGTGGTTCAAGAGGTGGCCCAAGAAACGATTCAAGAAATAGTTCGAGAAATGATAACAATCGATCATTTAATAAGCCAAGTAATAAGAAAAGTAGTGCAAAACAAGGTCAGCAAAGACGTGGCCGTTAAATAGTTATAATTTTAAAAGAGTCGCAAAATATTGCGGCTTTTTTTGCTTGTATACAACAAGGGTGATACCGAGAAAAAACGGAAATTTCATTCACCGTATTTAAAATGAATTTTAAAACTTATAAAGGGAATTTTATAGTCCAAAACCAGTAGAGCAAGGGTATTACTACCATGTCGCAATTCAAGAACAAGTGCAACTTATGTACGAACAATATTTAATCGAAAAAAAAATCGAGAGAAAACAATTCGTACTAGCGCCCTGATGATGATACGGGTTATGAAAAAATCAATTGGTATAACGATAAGAAAACATTTTTTGCTAACAAAGAATTGGACGATTTGGTGAAAGAAATTCGTAACACATTCAAACGGTACGGGAATGTTATGCTGCAGCAAAAAGAGAACGGAACTTATTATGTCTACTATTTCGGCAGAATACTTTGGTTGAAAGAAAAGGTAATGTAGCGAGCGAGTATTTTCATTACACATTCCGCAATTATCGAAATGGAACAAGAGAAGTTTATGAAGGATTTAACTCGTATTGGGATACGATCGTTGGAAACTGGAAAACTAATTTGTTCGTTTTGCTCGATGGGGAACTTGAGAAGCACAACTGCCATCCTTATTGGGAAATTGCTTACTACGACGATGAAGGTAATGTAGTACGAAGTTACCTGAAGGGATAGTATGCGATATAAGAAAAAAGGACTAGCAGTCGTACCTGCCGTCCTTTAATAGGAGAAAAAGTATTCTTGTTTAGAACTACGCATAAACAGAAAATCTGCTTGTAATTAGCTTTACCTTAAATGTACGTGTCTATACAAAAAGGGATAAGTAAAAAATACTTATCCCCAGGAAGGGAAATCCCAAGCACCAAAATGGTTCGTATTGGTCTGCAGGTTCAAAAGTAGTATATGTAAAACGAAAAATCTCATACAAAAAGCAGACAACGATTTTGGTTGTCTGCCAGTGAGTTCAATGAGTTAGCTAATTGTAATAAATTGCATCCCCATTACGAGAAGAGTGAAGCTGCTAGTTCAAACAGCTTGTTGGTATTATTTTCGATTTCTTAAAAAATATACAGAGAAAGCAGATAAGTGAAGAACCTACCTGCTTCTGCTGTAACAAAAGAAAGAAGTATTAGCCGTGGACACGGCGGCTTGAAAATAGTATGTATTTTTATTTGAAAAATATTCAAGGGGTGAAGAAACATGGAACGTTTGATAAATGATGTCTGTGAAATTAATCAGCTAATTAATAAAACAAAAGAGAAAAACAAAGAGCAAATATAACAATAAAAAGGTTGAGCTAGATGGTTGTATCTTTAATTCAGAAGCCGCGTCTAAATATTATGAGCTGTTAAAAGAAAAGCAAGGTGCAGGTGAAATACAGGCAATCGAATTGCAACCATCGTTTGTTCTACAACCTGGTTATAAAAAGAATGGCAAACGGTTTGATGCAATTACATATAAAGCAGAATTCATGATCTATTTGCCAAACGGTGATGTAAAAGGTGTAGTAACTGACATCTTTAGTATTAAAAAGAAAATGTTCGAATATTATTTCCCACATTTGTCGCTTGTTGCATCTTGATTATATAACGTTATCAGAACAAATAGTGCGAATGACAGCAATCTTAACAAGTGTTTTACGTTGGATTTATATATTTTAATTTTTTTATAAATGTCTGAATTAATGTATAGGAGGAGTTACGTTATGTTCTGCTTAGAAATCATTATAGGATCCGTATTAGGTTCGTTTGCTACTTGTGGCTTACTCTATTTTGGTTTTAGAGCAGAGGAAAATAAAATAGCGGTTATGCAAAAAATAATGATGGAAATAAAGTTTAATACAATTTGTTTATGATGTATATTAATTTTCAGATATCGGATTTGCTTAGTAACAAAAAAGTCTCTCCAATCAGATTTGAAGAGACTTTTCTTTCACATATCATAGCAATTTAGCTCGTGTTAAATTAGGATTTAAGTTCATTCTAAGATGTTTATGGCGTACCGATAGTTACTGCCAGCAATGCAGCAATTCCATCTAAAGCTTCCTGTACTGTAGTAGGAGGAAGAGGAGCCTAGTTTGCTGGATTATTAGGTGTATAAGCTAAATCGAAAGCATCATCAACTCTAATTAAAGATGTATTTGTTCCTATAAGATTTATTCGGGAACGAATAGGTAATGAATCAACTGTCGCTCTGACTCTTGTAATATCGTTATTAGCGCCGTTGACAAATGAATTTCCAGAATTAGGGCTGGGATTGAAGATGTTTTCTGTAATAGCAAAGCTGGTTAAATTTAAGGGGGCAATTGGAATATGACCAGGTAGCACATTAATAATGACATTACCATTTATTCCTCCACCAACTAAGTTGACTTGGGTATCTGTGGTTGCTTGCGAATTAATAGTAATATTGCCACTAGAAACGAACGAAGCAAACATTTCCATGTTAATTCCATTTTGAGTATAACCAGCGGATAACATTGAATTACGGATATTCACTTGATTCACAGAAGTCGATAAAGTTGTGAATATAGGAGTAGGGGTTATATTAACGCTAACAAAGAATAATTTACCTGAAACACTTTGTGCCGTTTGAAAGTTAAAATCAAGAGGCGAACTTAGTAATGTCAGATTAACAAACCCAGATCTAGGATCCTGGGAAAAGTTTAAATCAAACCAAGACGGATCATTTATATCGAAAGGAATTTGTAATCTAGTAAATAAAGTACTAGTTTCTACTAATTGAACGTTAGCTTTTAAATGAATTAATGGTTCGATATAGTTGCCAGGTCCAATAGAGATAGCATAACGTTTAGTTATATTTAAGGGATCCGGAAATGGTGCTATAGCATCTGTTATTGATGCCATTACTGCAGTCACTGTTAAAAATGGTGCGTATTCAGAATCATCACCAGCTTTGTTTAAATAGACGATTTGAGTGAAAGTTGGTAGGGGTTCTATACATCCTGGTCCGGTAGGCAGAGTGAATGGTGGAATAGCTGGTAAAGTAGGTCCGAGTAAATCAGGCTTTTATTAAAGCGGAAGATAATAACTCGTCCATAATAATTTCACCTCTAAAAAATTAGTATTTCTAATAATAAATGCGAAAATAGAGCAAAGTGAAATGGATAAGTGAAAAATTAGACAACAAAATTTTCGCAAAAGTATTATTTAACTGAAAAGAGCACCAACAGAGAGTGTGGTGCTCTTGGACCAAGGACTATATTTTGTATTTTTTAAAGTTCATATAAGTGTATGAATTTTTAGGATAAACAGTAAATTTATTTTCACTAAAATTCTTATTTAAATAAAGAATCCCTAGGATTAGGGGTTCAAACCTTGGTATATTTCACACGACATTAAAAAAAGAAAAGAACCCTCTATATAAAGAGTTATTCAAGTGATTTAATCTATTAATTGCACTCATGGTAACATTCATCACATGAGTCGTTATTATCGTTACAGCAGATACAAAATGTTTTTTGAACAAATAAACTAACTGCACTAGTAGGACCTTCCTGCTTTGTAAGAGTAAGACTTTGAAAATCTTCAACTTGAAATATTTTTGTTTGAACGGGTTGTAATGTAGTAGTAATTGGTATGCTAGATCTTCTTGTTAGAATAGTTACTTGAACGGGTGCACTCATACCAACAACAAATAACTGGATTAATGTTTTATTGTGATTGTTTGTAAAATCCTCAAATACAGTTTGTGGAGTGGTAGTTTCAAGGAAAACAGATACAGGTATATTTCCATTTGCATTTTCTTCAGAACCTGCAATTGTATGCGTATCAATAAAACAGTTGTTTTTTTGATTGCCCGAATGTGACTGTTTTTTATAATACTTTTTACCATCTTTATAAAAGTAATCAGCCATATGAATATAAATCTACCTTCATTTAGATGTCTATATAGTTTATTTAAAAAGGCGAAGTAGTGCTTGTACAACATAATAAAATCCGCTCTCGTAATTACTTAAAAATGTTATTTGAAAATTAAAGAGCGCCATCCAAGGTACTCTCAGCTAAACACTGATATTGAAAAAGAATACAACATAATATCGTATGTATGCTTCTGAGGGATGTGCGGATTTAATATAAAATAGTTATTGGAATGAAATGAAGAGTAACCAATGGTTTATTAATGAATATATAGTGAGTGGAGTCATGGTTGAGGGGCCAGATTATGATGATTCCTAATATAAAAAGAGAGCTAGAAGGCCCTCTTTAATAGTTGTTGTATTCGCCAGAAAAAAGGAAATTTTCAAGCGTATTAATGTGTTAAAAATTTTGTGAACATGAAGTGCAAGGTCCACCAGTAGGTTGAAATACAACATTGTCAACAAAGGCTGTTGCGCCTTCACCACCTGTAGCAGTATTTTGGAAAGAAATACAAGCTATAGTCACAGTAGCAGGTATACACACAACAAGAACATAATGTTGGAAAAGAGATTGTGGTTGATTCATAACTGGTACAATATGTGGAATGTTTGATGGACCAAGAGTTGCAGGGGATGGGGGACATGCTTGCCCAAGTTCTGGAAAAGATACAGAAGCTATAAGAAATGCACCATCCCTTACATCTGCAGCAAATGAAAATGTAAAACAACAACCTTCGTCAACATCAACTGTTTGATTAATACTTCCACCTGGACCAATTGATGCAGCTAAGAGACTAAATGACCCATCTGGCAGAAAACGACCACTATGAACGTTTGGAAAACCTACTTCTGAAACAGAACCTACTTGATTCCAACCTGGAACTGGATCTACTCCTACAGGTGGTATGTCAAATCCAGGGTTGTTAAGAACATTATTACATGGACAACATCCTACAGCAGTTGGTCCAGTCGCTCCGGTCGGCCCAGTTGGCCCAGTTGGTCCAGTTGGTCCAGTCGCTCCGGTCGGCCCAGTCGGTCCAACTTGAGGTGGGGGTACAGGGGGGAGAAAACAATCACATGGAATATGAAATTTCTTTTTAAATTCACTCATTTTTACACCATCCTTATCATTCATTCACCCACTTACACACTACAACTTATGAATTGGTTAACACACAAGTATAAGAAAAAGGCCCTTGAAAATTAAAATAAATAAAAAAATAAGCCCTTATGTCACAAATATAAACCCATTCCATAATATATAAGGAACATGGGTTCACTCCAAAAAGCTTTTAATATATATAAGGGAGTCCGCTTCCTAAATCAATACCGTTGAACCTGTTGCTTCTGTCGGTAAAGTGAATGACGAAAAATAGATAGGAGTGTTGAATCGATTAAACTTGATTTAACCGCAGTTCCATGTAAAACAATATTTTCTTCATTCATACCTTCATCTCCTATGATTGCTCGTCATAGGAGGTGAAGGTAGCAAAAAGCAAATCATGAAGTTGGAAAGCAATTATATAAAAGGGCAAGGATTGTTAAGGGGAATTAAAGAATGTATCGTAGTGAATGGAAAATACAAGAAGAATTATACGATTATAATGGTTGGATAATATACGATTATAATGGTTGGATAATATACGATGGTGAATGGGGTGAAGTGGACAAGCGTTTTTATTTTATAAATTAAACAAAAATTTCATTTAATAAGTATTCAAAAATCAAAAAAGAGCACTCAATAAAGTGCTCTCGTGACGAGATTCATTTTGTAATGACTATTTCAAATTATAAAGAAAGGAACACAGAATATTATATGTGCGTGTAGTCAATTGAGTTCGTTTTTTACAAACAAAGAGCAGCTAGAAAAAGCTAACTGCTCAATACTAGGAGATACAGAGAAGACTACTTTAAATGAATCTTGGCATATAGCCTAAATACAGTATTGACCGAATATTTATTTTAAATCCAATTTATTTAAAGTAAACATCCCAATAGATATAATGACTGCGCCTGCTGCAGAACCTAGCAAGTCTCTCCAGCCTAATGTATTTAGAGGTGTATCTGTTAAATCCATAATTAAGAAGAGAGCAAACATTAATACACCAAATGCTAAGCATCCCCAAAATGTTTGCAAATATTTAATCATCTTCTTTCGGAACTTGCTCATATACATCACCCTTGTTAACGCTTTATATTCTTATAAATAAATTGCGGAAATTTATGATTATTACCTTTATGCTCAATGCACAGAAGCTGATTGAGAGTGGCGATAAAAACCCAGCAGAAGCGTTAAAAGAAACATTGAATCCACGGAATGAAGAAGCTGTTAAAATGGTTAGCTGTACTTGGATTTTAAAGACAAAAACTCCTATTGAATATAGGAGTTTTTTCTTTGTTTGAAAGTTCAAAAAGATATATAATAATTTTCTGACTATTAAATTTGGAGGGGTATAAATGAAAAATGAAACGTTGCATACTCAAGAAGATATTAATAAAATGCTCGATTCGTTATTAAGACCGGCAGAACCATTTTGGAATGAATTTTATGAGAATAGAGAAAAAGATGTTCCGTTTTTTGAAAATGTTCCAGATGAGAATCTAGTTTCGTATATCCAAAAAAAGCGGGTTTCAAAAGGAAAAGTACTAGAACTTGGATGTGGTCCGGGTAGAAACGCAATTTATCTAGCAAATAAAGGATTTGAAGTAACAGCAGTGGATTTATCTATAGAGGGCATTAATTGGGCGAAAGAGAGGGCGTTAGCAAAAGGAATAGAAATCGATTTTATTTGTGATTCGATTTTTAATTTAGAGTGTCAAAATGATTTTGATTTTGTGTACGATTCGGGCTGTTTACATCATATTCCACCGCATAGAAGAATAAATTATGTGAATTTAATTAAAAACTCCTTGAAATCGGGTGGTTATTTTGGATTAACATGTTTTTCGGCAGGTGATTTAGATGAGCGAAATGGATCAGAAATAACAGATTGGGATGTATATAGAGGATGGAGTCTACAAGGTGGCCTTGCATATTCAGAAGAAAAATTAAGAGATATATTTGACGAGTTTGAAGTGATCGAAATTAGAAAGATGAAGCAAATTGACCAACCAAATACTATGTTTGGAGAATCATTTCTTTGGACAGCATTATTTAAGAAGAAATAAGAAAGTAGATAATTGACAAACTCATCGTTTTTATAGACAATATATTTATAAGAATATACGTTCGGTTTTTGCTTGCCGGTGTATGTTTTGCATAAATACATAACAAGGGGTTGTCTCTATATGAGTAACACAAATCAAAAAATTACTACGTTTTTAATGTTTGAAGGTAAAGCTGAGGAGGCGATGAATTTTTACACGTCGCTATTCGATCAATCAGAAATTGTAAATATCTCTCGCTACGATGAAAATGGACCTGGTAAAGAGGGAACTGTAATTCATGCAACTTTTACGCTAAATGGACAAGAGTTCATGTGTATTGATAGTTATGTAAAGCATGGTTTTACATTTACACCATCTATGTCTCTTTATGTAACTTGTGAGACGGAAGAAGAAATTGAAACGGTCTTTCATAAACTAGCACAGGATGGATCTGTACTAATGCCTTTAGGTTCTTATCCATTTAGCAAAAAGTTTGGCTGGTTAAATGATAAATATGGTGTGTCTTGGCAGTTAACGCTTGCGGAATAAAAATTTAAAAAGAAAAAGCGTAGCCTATTTATAGTTACGCTTTTTCTTTTTAAGAATTTTGCTTGCCGAATCTTTCACCGAGTTTAGCTAACAATTCAGGCTGATCCTCTTGGCTCATTACAACTTCAACAAAGATAAGTCGATTCATATTAAAATTTATTTTAGTTAAGACTTCTGCTAACTCTATTTCATTTTTCACTTTAAATGTTTGGCATTTTTCTTCTGATCCGAATACGTTTGCTAGTTTCGTGTAATCCCATATTTGTATGTCATTATACGGTTGATTTTGGCCGTGAATTGCACGTTCAACAGTATATCCATTGTTATTGATTAAAAATATAATCGGTTTTAAATTTTGCCGAAGTATAGTCGATAACTCTTGAACAGTTAATTGGAAAGAACCATCACCAATAATTAAAATGTTACGCCGTGATAAATCAGCGAGCTGTGTACCGAGTAGAGCAGGTAATGTATAACCAATTGATCCCCATAATGGTTGTGCTACATATGTAGTGCTATTTGGTAAAGGGATAGCGGCACTACCGAAGAAAGGCGTTCCTTGCTCTGCAATTAAAACATCGTTTTCTTGTAAGAAATGGTATATTTGTTGCCAAAAACGTTTTTGTGTAACCATTTGTGCTTTTGGATTGAACTCTTCTGTCATAGATAGTGATTCTGAAATAAAGGGCTTCATTTCAAGTGTTTCCTCAATACGATGTTTGATTAAATCACTTAATTGTTCTAAAACATCTTTCATTACAACTGGTCCGTATTTTTTATCAATAATTTTCACAGTATAGGGATGGATTTCTATAACTTGCTCTTTCGTAAAACCTTGTGTAAAGCCGCCAGTAATAGTATCAGTTAATTTCACACCAATACTAATAATACAGTCAGATTCATCAATTCTTTTTCGTATGTATGGAGAACTAACATCCCCAGTATAAATTCCTATAAATTGAAGGTGTTTTTCAGGGAATATTCCTTTTCCCATACTTAACGTTGCGATAGGAAACCCAGTTTTTTCTACGAATTGATGCAAATATTCTTCCGCATGAAAACGAGCCACTTCAAAATCAGCTAAAATAACAGGTTTTTTGGCACTGTTTATTTTTGAAGTCGCATGTAGAAGCATTTTATCCAGCGCATCTTTATTACTTAAAACTGGTTTATGTAAAATTGGTTCCGTAGGTTTATTAATTGGCTTATTATATACATCAATCGGTAATTGAATATGAACAGGGCGTTTCTCACTCCAACATGCACGTAACACACGGTCAATTTCCTCAGCGGCATGCTCAGGTGTTAATTTTGATTGTGCTACCGTGATTTCTCTATACATATTGGAGAAATGATCGAACTTTCCATCACCTAACGTATGATGAACGAGTGCTCCATTTTCCATTACTGTTGTTGGTGGTGTCCCTGTGATTTTTATAATAGGTACGTTCTCTGCGTATGAGCCAGCAACGCCGTTAATGGCGCTTAACTCTCCAACACCGAAAGTGGTAATAAGAGCCGCGATTCCTTTTATACGAGCATATCCATCAGCAGCATATGCTGCATTTAGTTCATTACAATTGCCAACCCACTCTAACTTTTCATGTGCTACTACGTCATCTAAAAAAGCCAAATTATAGTCACCAGGGACACCAAAAATATGCTCGATTCCTAATTCGCTTAGTCGGTCTAGTAAATATGTACTTACTGTATATTGCGTTTTCAATTGAATCATCTCCTAATTGTGCAGTGAATATTTCAATAGACTAAAGAAGTTCCAATGCGTTCATTAAAATATTGATTACTGGATTGTGGTATAATTTACATACAGGGGGAAAGTAGATGACACAACATAAAGAAGAACAGATGAATGAAGCATTAGCATTATTTTACTTTGCATATAAAACATTTACTGAAAAGCCAGATGAAATTATAAAAGAGTATGGCATACAACGAGTACATCACCGAATTTTATTTTTTATCGCACGCTTTCCAGGTATAAGCGTAAATGAGTTATTATCACTGTTAGAAATTAGTAAACAAGCTCTTCACGGACCACTACGACAACTTGTGGAAAAGGGCTTAATTGAGAGTAATGAAGCTACACATGATCGCCGTGTGAAACAGTTATCTTTAACAGAAATAGGTGTAGATTTAGAGAAAAAATTGAGCGATGTTCAAAGACAACAAATGGGTGCTATTTTTTCAAAATTTGGTGAATCGTGTGAAGAAAATTGGCATCAAGTTATGAATGAAATGGCAAATAGCCGATCAGGTTTTGATGCTTGGATGTCGAAGCGAGAAGTTGTAATCGATCAAACATAATAAGAAATATATCTGTTTTATAGTTTGAAAAAGAACAAATTTTATCCATACATTTGGCAACTATGGATTGGTCATAGAGTGAATGGATAAAAAGATACATTACTAGATACTTTATACGTGTACGCAATGGAACAATACAATTCACATTTCCGAGAGGGGAATTATTATGATAAAACTTGTACTTATTCGTCACGGACAAAGTTTATGGAATCTTGAAAATCGCTTTACAGGATGGACAGATGTAGATTTATCAGAGAATGGATTAAGTGAAGCGAGAGAAGCAGGAGCAATATTAAAGAAAAACGGATATACTTTTGATGTAGCTTATACATCTGTATTAAAACGAGCAATCCGGACGTTATGGATTGTACTTCATGAGATGGATCTTGCTTGGGTGCCAGTACATAAATGTTGGAAGCTAAATGAAAGACATTACGGTGCATTGCAAGGGTTGAATAAAGATGAAACCGCGAAAAAATATGGTGAGGAGCAAGTTCATATTTGGAGAAGAAGTATTGATGTAAGACCACCTGCTCTTACTGAGGATGATCCTAGATATGAAATGAATGATCCAAAATATAAAGCACTTAAAAAAGGTGAGTTTCCATTGACTGAATGTTTAGTGGATACGGAGAAAAGAGTACTTGATTATTGGCATTCAGAAATTGCGCCATCATTAAAAAGTGGTGAAAAGGTAATTATTTCATCACACGGTAATACGATTCGTTCGCTAGTGAAACACTTAGATAACCTTTCAAGCGATGGTGTTGTTTCATTAAATATTCCAACGAGCATTCCACTCGTGTATGAATTAGACGATGATTTACGTCCGATTCGCCATTATTACTTAAGTATGGACGGAGAAGTACCAGAAGGGGAAATTCCGAAACATATTTCTTTTTAACATGAAAATTTGAAACGCATGCTTGTCTACATATACAATGTAGATTCATGATAAAGTGAAACTTTAATCAGTGGGGGGTTCATCCCCATTGATTATTAGTTGAACCAATCGGGCTTTTAAGGGCAGTTGATCCCCTACCTAACTTCTATGCTTTCGCTAAATTTTCAGGTGGAGGTCTTACTGCCCGTTAATGCGTGGTAAAAGACGTGGCACCTTCTAATGTATATGCGATATTGCTAAATTTAGAAGCTTGTCCACGTCTTTTGTCATAAAGAGAGCTACTTGTGCATGTAATGATATCGTGAGTAGTTTTTGAATGGAGGGTGATGTCATTGGTGATCTCTAACATTCGAATCGGCTTATTTATTTTAGCAATCGTTTTTCTAGTTCTTGTTTTCTTTTACTGGAGAAATGAAGAGCTCTACGAGGAGAAGAAGCAACGAATTAGAAAGACTTGGTATGGGTTGTTTATAATATTAGTCACCGTGTATTTCATGATAAAAGGAATTGATTTAACCCTCTGGAAAAATCTTTTAATGTTCACTGCAATGGTTATTTTCGTTGATATCGCATTTATTTTAACACCAAATATTTCAGAAATATGGGGAGCGAAATTTAGCGATATCGGTAAGACTGTTCAATCGATAAAACGGTCATTAATTGCTTCTAAAGCAAGAGGAGAAATATACACAACAATTATTCAAAATGTTAATCCAGCAGTATTCGGTACAATGGAATGGCATACGGAAGAGGAATATACAAAGAGCTTAAACGCATTTTTAGATTCGTATGGAGAAAAGATTGGTGCGAAAATTGTTGTATTTGAAGCGGCAAAAGAATTAAATACAAACTTTCGTGGTATCCGTTCTCAATTTAGTATTATCATTCCGTTAGAACACATTGAGCAATTGAATGAACAGAAAGCGGTGCAAGTAGAAAATGTCGGAATAATACCAGCAAAAATGGTGAGTGATGTTTTCATTGTTATTGATGGGAAGAAAAATAACCTGCAAGATCGAGATTTTGAAAATGTATATAATTTAACAATACATCATAGTTATTTTAGTAAATAAGGACAGGATTTTCTTCTGTCCTTTTCACTTATACATAAAGGGAAAGCAAATTTAGACAAACTTGTATAAAATCGGACAATCATTCCTACACTAGCACGTAGAGGTGATTGTAGTGATAAAAGATTATGACAATGATTTTTTTAAAGAAGAAAATGAAGATACAACTGATTTCTCGTTAATAAAAGGAGATACTTTGCAGCAAGTAGAAGAGTTAGAAGAAGAATTAAAAAGAAAATGATACGTGTACACGCTGTCTACATTTGCGATATAATATAAATAGAAGATTGTATCTTTTTGAAGAGGGGGAGAAGAGATGGCTGAAGTAAACGTACAAAAATCTTCATTTTTTAAAGAAAAAAAAGAAGAACCAAATACAGATTTCTCTCTTGTGAAAGGTGCATTGACTCAAAATATAGATCGATTAGAAAAATTTGTAGAGGCAATTCCATATAAGTATATAAAAAAGGGTAATTTAAAAGAGAATGCGTAAAAACATTCTCTTTTAAATTATCTCTTTATGATTTGTTTATGCGTTATTTCTTTTTTTGTTTAAAAATGATTTTATACATAAAATACCCAAGGGCTGCAAAAATGAATCCAATAGCAGCACCAACTATTTGTTTCATAAACAATAAGTATAACGAAGCAATAATTAGGGTAAATAAGATTAAAATTAATACATACTTTGAAATAAATTCTAACCCTTTGTACACTAGTAGAATGACACCTGAAAGAACAGTGATGATAGGTAATATCCTATTTTCGAAAAAGCCTTCCTTTTTTTTGCTAGAATGCTGTTGTTTATTCAATATAAATATACTCCCGTCTTAAAGGATTAATCTTTTATTAGTTTTGTTATTTCATTTACGAAAAGATTTTTGGTTAAATAGGTTATATCAAAGGAATCATTTATTATATTTCGAGTTAATAGCCATTGGGTGTTGGGTGATTCAATAACAAAGAATCCATTGTCAGAAATAACCTCATTCTTTTCGGTTGTATCTAGACGCATAATAGTGTAAATAGACTGTGTTGTTTTTAAATCTATTATCAAATTTTCAGCATATAAGGAATTAAATCCATTCTCTATTAACATTGTTTTCCCTTCTTGAATAGACAAAGGGAAAAACTTTTCAATATTTTGTACGATATGGTTTGGAAGAGTTCCTACAATGTCACTGCCTTTTTCTTCTTGCTGAAATACTAGCTGTAATAAATTTTTAGATTCTAAAAATAATCTATCGTCTGAAATTTCTTCGATTTTATGTGCAATACCATCTAAACTCTGATATGTAACGTTTGAAGTGTTATCAATATAAATGTTAGCAGTAATCGTTGTTTCGTTTATAAAATCGATTTTTTGAAGTAATAATGAAAGTTGCGGGTTACACATAGTGTTGAATAATTTCTCTATACTCGGTTGTAATTGCATTTCTTTAGTTTGTTGATTAAAGTTTAACAATCCTCTAGCATAAAGGGAATGCGCTGCAGTCAATAATATTTTTTCGACATCTGCTTTCTCTAGTTCATCATAAATAAGACTTAGTAATTCTTTTGCATAAGTTTGATTTTCTTTGGAATTCATTAGAAATGCTAATTCTTCTATAGAAACAATTTGTTTTTTATTCATAGCTCTGAAAAAGTCTAATTAGAGACTTTTTTTACCTCATTTCTTCAATTGATTTTTAATTTATTTTAAAAAATTAGTGAAGCTATCTGTAAAACTTGAAATACTCTCTTTAAACTTTTGACGAGGTACAAATTTATCTGCTAATTCATTGAATGCGGTTCCACCTACAGTAGAACCAATAATGCCACCTGCAATTGCACCAACAGCTGTACCAACTGGAGGGAAAATTAATGAGCCAGCTAATGCACCCGCTTCAGCACCCGCTACTCCACCTGCATAAGTTGAAGCTAAATTTCCAACTACCTTTCCTGTAGAATAAACTGTATCCATAGCAATATTAACACCAGCTTGAGAGCCATCATATTTTTTAAAATCACCTTGTATGGCGGATGTTAATGAACTTACTTCTCCTAATGCAGTAAGGGAAATGGAAGCTATACCAAAGGGTTTCATATTTTTTATAATATGCTTAGAAATATTAGATTCTTTAATACTATTTTTAGGAAGAGATTTATCTAATTTCCCTAATGATGCAGCGGTTTTTTCTAATGTTGAAAAGTCTTTTAAGGGAATTAATTTATTCCATATTTCTCCTGCCTTACCATTAACCCATTTACGAGTGACGATATCTACTAAATCATTTCTTTTTTTGTTAGGAATAACATTTAATACACCTGCCATTATACCTAATTTAACGGTGGGAGATAAGGAGGTCATCAATCCCTTTTTGAGAGATTCAAGCAAACTTCCCTCATTTGTAGATAACTCAGCTCCTGTTTCACTATCTACTTTTCTGAATTTTTCGGCCGATCTTTTTAGTTGAATTTCAATCTGTTGAAGGCAATGAATATATTTATTCATTACTTGGCTAGATTGTTGAAAATCATAATAAAACTTTTCTTTGGTAGAACCATACCAAATTGATTCAAGATATGAGATATCTTGTCGAAGGTTAGTGAATTGTACTTGTGCTTGCTCTTGAGCACTTTTAAACTTGTTAGCAGAAGCTTCTAATAATTCTGGAGTCACGATAATATTCAATATGGTTAACCTCCTTGTGTGAAAAATTATTTTAACCAAAAATATATTAGATTATAATTCCATTAAAATCTACTTTTTTATAATATCAAATATTATTATTAAATAGTAGATTAATATTGGTAATTTTATGATAATTAACAAAAATAAAAAAGAGAGAATGCCGGGTAGGAGTTAAAGATACAACTGATTTCTCGTTAATAAAAGGAGATACTTTGCAGCAAGTAGAAGAGTTAGAAGAAGAATTAAAAAGAAAATGATACGTGTACACGCTGTCTACATTTGCGATATAATATAAATAGAAGATTGTATCTTTTTGAAGAGGGGGGAAGAGATGGCTGAAGTAAACGTACAAAAGTCTTCATTTTTTAAAGAAAAAAAAGAAGAACCAAATACAGATTTCTCTCTTGTGAAAGGTGCATTAACGGAAAATATAAATCGTTTAGAGAAATTAATGAATAATGGTACTTCAAAATATATGAGAGCAAAAAAAACGAAAGAAAATGCATAGTGCATTTTCTTTCGTTTTTTTATACGATTAAATATTTAAAGGGTGGATTTTAAAGGATGAAATAGAAAGGGAAAGTAACGAATCATGGTATAATGATAGCAGACTTACATATTATTTTGTCATTTTGAGAGGAGCTTAAAAATGTATTCTACTTTAGAACAATTAACAAAGCACCCTGTATTTTATCATTTTGCAGAAATTTCAAAGATTCCTAGAGGATCTGGTAATGAAAAGGAAATTAGTGATTATTTAGTTGGTTTTGCAAAAGAGCGTAACTTAGAAGTGATTCAAGATGAAGAAATGAATGTCATTATTAAAAAAGACGCAACTACTGGCTATGAAAATGTACCAGCTATTATCATTCAAGGCCATATGGATATGGTATGTGAAAAAAATCAAGCAACCGTACATGATTTTGAAAAAGATCCAATTGAATTACGAATCATTGGGGACATGTTATATGCAAATCAAACGACTTTAGGTGCTGATAATGGTATTGCAGTTGCGTATGCAATGGCTTTATTAGATGCATCAGACATTTCGCATCCAGCACTTGAAGTAGTTATTACTACTGAAGAAGAAACAACAATGGGCGGGGCTTTCGCTGTTGATGCAAATCACTTTGAAGGAAAGATTTTTATAAATATTGATTCTGAAGAAGATCATAAATTACTTGTAAGTAGCGCAGGTGGTGCGAAAGCTGTAGAAACAATTCCAGTAATATGGGATGAAGTGCCAGCGAATACGGATGCATACCGTCTATATGTTGGTGGTTTAAAAGGCGGACATTCTGGTATGGAAATTGATAAACAACGCGGTAATGCGAACAAAGTATTAGGACGAGTATTACGAGATTTATCAGCAAATATCCAATTTGATATAAATGAAGTTCACGGCGGATTAAAAACAAATGCAATTCCGCGTGAAAGTGTAGCTACAATTGTATTAGCTACAGAAGATGTAGAGAAAGTAGAAGAAAAACTAGAATCATGGACAAGAGTATTACAAGAAGAAATGCGTGCTGTTGATCCAGATGTTCATGTAACTCTTACAAAATTGGATGAGAAAGTAGAAAAAGTATTTGCTAAAGAGACGCAAAAGCAACTTATTTCATCATTATTCTTAATTCCAAATGGCATTCAAAGTATGAGCATGGATATTAAAGGCCTAGTAGAAAGTTCAACAAATTTAGGCGTTATTGAAACGTTGCAAGATGAAATTAAATTACGTAACGAAGTGAGAAGTTCTGTCAGTAGTTTAAAACAACATGTTGCAAATGAAATTAAATGTATTGCCGAATTAGTTGGTGCAACATTTGAAATAGAGTCGGAGTATCCAGAATGGCCATACAATCCGAATTCGCAAATTCGTAATTTGTTTGAAAAAGTGCATCAAGAAAAATACAACAAAGATGCTGAAATCTTCGCTGTACATGCGGGTATTGAATGTAGTGCATTCGTTCAAAAGATGCCTGACTTAGATGCAATTTCATTCGGTCCAGATATATTCAATGTTCACACTCCAGATGAACATATTAGTATTTCTTCTGTTGTGAATAACTGGGGCTTCTTCGTTGATGTAATGAAGGGTACGAAAGAATTAGCTAAATAATATGAATGAAATGAAAAGTAGCCTATAAAACTTTATAGGCTACTTTTTTGTATATAGTTTTATTAGAAATTCATTTTTACGATATCATTTAATTTTTGCTTTTATTTCTAGGGGAGATTATACCAAAGACTGCTCCGGATATTGCACCGATTAAAGTCATAAAAATTGTACTCCATGCTGCAAATGACATTATTACACCTCCACATAATAAATTATTGTTTCTTAGCCTTTTGAATAGAAATGATAATTGCAACAACTATTAAGAAAATAAGAGGAGACCAAGAATAGAAAGACATGTAACATTCTCCTTTCAATACTATTTTTATACCTTTATATAAATGAATTATCGCATGTTTTAAAATTGAACATATAGAATATGCAATATTGCATATCGAATTGTAGGACATAAAGAAGTAAAAATGGTTCGTGAATAAAAATGCTAATTGATAAAGAAGGTAAGGATTTCTTCTAGCCTTAAAAAGGGGAAACGATCAAAAAAGCTCCCTATATATAAGGAGAGCTTTTAAAATGATTTTTGTCTAATAAAAATGTATCCAATATTTTTTTACTGATGAGATAAATGTAAATTATTTTGAGATTTTAAAGCTGCCCCCATAATAATAATTTTCTCCAAGTTTCATAACAGCTACATATGTTCCTGGATTATAAACATTAGTAATAGGTGTAACAAATCTACCATAATTATGTTTTAGACCTGAGTCATAAATGGTTTTATATCTATGCAAGTTTATTTCATCATTTTCATTTCCACCCAATTGATATATTTTTACAATACCAGTATCTTTACCACCAGTATATAGAGTAACATCAAATGTATCTCCATGTTTTAAGTCACCAACTGCTAACTCTTCTAAAAAATCTGCATTATGATGTAATAAAAAATAGCTTTGCCACCGCCAATTATCTGTAAATCGCGATTCTTTTTGTATAAGTTGCGATTCAGCAGACACAGGTGGGAGTGTACCAATTGTATTCGAAAATAAAAATCCTCCAACAGTCAATGCGCCAATAATTGTTGATTGCCTTAATAGTTTCATGTTCTAAACCTCCTATTTACTTAAGGATTCAGAAATCGTTTTTGTGAAAAACTAGCTGTGAAATCTAATGGATGATAATATCTTCTATAATCATATTAACATTTATTGATTTATCAGACAAATGAATAAATAATAAAACTATATCGAGGGAGTTAAGGCTAATATAAGAAAGAGGTTAGATGTATAGCTAAAAAATCTTTATTATATGTAATTGGGATTTGTTATTTGAAAACTCGATTGTTTTAATGCTGAAATTTCAATTCATACTTCAAGTTTCAGTACATAATTTTACAATTTGACTTATATAATTTATCACGATATGATTCCTTTATAATAAAAGAAAGGCTTGAAGACAATGATTCGTCGTTTGAGAAAGCTAAAAAATGTAGCAGTCGTAGTAAGCTTCTAAGTAAATAGCAAAATATATAATACTTAGAAGCGAGGAATAAAGTTATGAAGCATCCATTATTTAATCATTGGTCAGAAACAAAGTATTTAAAAGATATAGTAACAAATTCACTCATTGAGGTAGGAGAGTACTCCTATTATTCAGGTTATTATGGTCATCAAAATTTTGAAGATGGCTGTGTAAGGTATTTGTGGGGGGATGCTAAGTCCCGAGCGCTGTTCAATCCAATTGAACAGATGGGATGGCATCTTGATAAACTCATTATTGGGAACTATGTTTGTATTGCGAGTGGAGTAGTCATTTTAATGGGTGGTAATCATAATCATCACTCAGAATGGATTACAGTATATCCATTCGCTGAGCAAATTGAACATTCATATGAACCGAAGGGCGATACAGTCATTAAAAGTGATGCTTGGATTGGAATGAATGCTATTATTATGCCTGGCGTTATAATCGGTGAAGGTGCAATCGTTGCAGCTGGATCTGTCGTAAGTAAAGATGTTCCGCCGTATACAATAGTTGGTGGAAATCCTGCTAAGGAAATAAAGAAACGATTCACTGATACAGAAATGAAAATGCTAATGGAAATGCGTTGGTTTGATTGGGATAGAGAATTAGTTGAGAAGGCAATGCCGCTTTTATCTAGTTCATCTATTGAATTATTATATGATTTTTATAACAAGGAAGTAAAAAATAGATAGATCTGTGAGGGAAACTACATTCTATATAGGATGTAGTTTTTTTATTATAAAAAATTAATAATATAGACTAAGGAAAATTCATCTCTGGTATGAGTATAGTAAATAGCTGAATTAAATAATTAAAATCCTTGATAGCTAATAAAACCAGTGTGTCTCGATATTTAATCGGGATACACTGGTTTTATTTTTTGTAAATATGGAACAAACGTATTATTTAGATTGTCTATTCATTGTAATCCTAAAAAATATATTGGAGGTAACAGAAGTGAAAGGTATGTTTTGCAAGAGATTTATTGCAATAGTAACAGTGCTTACACTATTTTGTAGCATAATTGTTACATCTGGAAGAGCAACAGCGGAAACAGTCCCTGTTTTAGATGTAGAAGCAGGATCAGCAATTTTAGTAGAAGCGAATTCCGGAAAAATTTTATATGAAAAAAATGCGGATGAATCACTAGCAATTGCTAGTATGACAAAAATGATGAGTGAATATTTAGTTCATGAAGCGGTGGATAAAGGAAAACTTAAATGGGATCAAAAAGTTAAAATCTCTGAATATGCACATAAGATTTCACAAGATCGCTCATTATCAAACGTTCCATTAGAAAATGGTGGCTCTTATACAGTAAAAGAGTTATATGAGGCAATGGCAATTTACTCTGCAAATGGTGCAACAATTGCTTTAGTTGAAGAAATTGCTGGAAAAGAAGCCGATTTCGTGAAAATGATGAATGATAAGTCAAAAGAGTTTGGAATGAAAAATTATAAATTTGTAAATTCTACAGGCTTAACAAACTATGATTTAAAAGGATATCACCCAGAAGGGACAACTCCAGACGAGAAAAATAAAATGTCCGCAAGAGATTGTGCGATTTTAGCACAACGTCTTATTCAAGATTTTCCGAAAATGTTAGATACTGCAAAAATCCCTAAAAAAACATTCCAACAGGGTGGTAAGTATCCAATTGATATGACGAACTTTAACTGGATGTTAAAAGGTTTAATTAAGCAATACGAAGGTGTAGATGGGTTAAAAACAGGAACTACCCCAGAAGCTGGTGATTGTTTCACTGGTACAGTAGAAAGAAACGGTATGCGTCTAATATCTGTAGTGATAAAAGCAAACTCTCATGCAGCACGTTTTGATGAAACGAAGAAATTATATGATTACGGATTTGCAAATTTCGAAGTGAAGAAGGCCTATGGAAAAGACTCAGTAGCAAAAGGGCATGAAACAGTGCGAGTAGCAAATGCGAAAGACAAAGATGTTGTTGTTCAAACGAAGCAAGCTGTTTCACTTCCGATACCAAAGAACAACAAAGACGTATATAAAAAAGAATTTAAAGTATTGAATGAAGAACAAGAAGCACCTATTAAAAAAGGTGTAACAATAAGTAAAATGATTATCTCGCCTAAAGATAGTACAGATCCAGGGTTCTTATTAGGTAAATCATTACAAGTAGACCTTGTAACAAAATCTGATATAGAACAAGCAAATTGGTTTACACGTTTTATGCGTAACATCGGATCTTTTTTTAGCGGTATGTGGGATAGTGCGGTTGATATAGTAAAAAGCTAAATTTATAGGATAAAACTAAATATTAATCTGAAAAAAGAGTTTCGAAGTTTTATAAATTCTTATGTAGATAGTTTGGAATGGAAGATGGTATTAATTTTCAAATTGGATTCTTCGGAACTTTTCTTATTGTAATCAAGCTAAGCTAAATTTGTATCTATAAAAACAAAAAACGCTATTCTTTTTGTAGAAATATACAGAAAGGATGGCGTTTATTATGTATTTTTTGATTCAATGCATTCTAGTACAAAGTTAGTTTAATAAAGTTACATGAAGAAAAAACATCCATTTTTGCATCAAATGACAATAAAAAATGAATATCCGTTACTTATTTCTGTAAATAGATTTTATAAAAATTTAATAAAATCTTTTCTTTGTATTAAATATTTTGTTTTAAATTATTTATATAAGGAAACGGAGACCAGAAAACAGATGCATAGATTGACTTTGAACTGCTTATATCTGGGATCTAGATAGACATTATGTACAATTCTCCCACTACACTAGTATAGTGGCCTTTATGAACAGCAAAATCTACAATTTACAAGGAGAACATTTTATGAGTAAGAGAATAAAAGAATTAGATTCTATACGAGGGTTAGCGGCACTTACTGTGGTATTTGGACATTTTTGTTTAATGCTACCATCGTTGCCTAATTCTATTAAATTTTCCCCGCTTAGGTTTTTATGGGCGGGTGGGGAAGCTGTTATCGTTTTTTATGTACTAAGTGGTTTTGTGTTATCTATGGCACTTTATCATTCAAAAACAAATTATTGGGGATATTTAATTAAGAGATTTGTAAGAATCTATATTCCTTATTATTTTTGGATAATCATTACCTTTGTTTTATTTATTTTATTTTCGTCGTATGAAGTGGTAGGACTACGGGATTGGTTCTATGATAGGTGGCAAGGGTCTATAACAAAATTAGATATTCTAAACCACTTTGTGCTTCTTAATAACTTTTTTACGGAAAATTATAATCCAGTTATTTGGTCATTGGCTCAAGAAATGCGTATATCTATTGTGTTTCCTTTATTATTCCTTCTTTTTTATAAACTGAATTGGAAGAAAACGATACTATTTGCTTTGAGCTTTTCTTTCATTAGTGTTTTTCTTAATATGTTGCATATTGGGAAAGCTGAAGGATTTTATAATGGTTATGCTGATACACTGCATTTTACATCTATGTTTATGGTTGGAATGTTACTTTTTAAGTATAAGGAAAAACTTATTTACTCATATAGGAATATGAAAAAATTTAAAAAAGGATTTCTTATTGCATTAGGGATTATTTTATATTTATATTCCATTTTAATTTATGGTTTTTCCCGTAATGATACTACTTTCTTATTAAAAGATTGGGGTGTCGTAATGGGGGTTAGTATATTTATTATAATGGCTATGAGTAACCTAAAAGTAAAAGCATTTTTAAATAAGAATGTATTTGTATATTTAGGAGAAATTTCATACAGTATCTATTTGTGTCATTTTCCAATCATGATGGTACTATTTAAACTTTTGTATACAAAGATACCTATCTTTTTCCTTCTTACTTTGTGCATTGCAATGACACTACTTTTTTCTATAATTTCGTATCATTTAATCGAAAAGAAATGTATCAACTGGGCAAAACAAAGAACAACCAATTTTTTGAAAAAAGTATAATTCCTAGAGAGATTTTATTTCTTTAGTAAATATACGAATATGACCGATTCCTAAGTATACTTAGGAATCGGTCAATTTTGGATTCTAAATGTAAATATAATTGAAATCGAAAACTACTTAGAAATAACAATTACGGTGTGAGCTATTGTATAGTATAGATATGGTTAATAATAAAGGGGGACTACATATGTGGAAGCGATTTGTATCGATTGGTGATAGTTTTACAGAGGGCATAGGGGATGAAGTTGAGGGAATAGCATTAAAAAGCTGGGTAGATCATTTTGTTCAACTTTGTGTAAACGATATAGAATATGCTAATTTTGCAAAGCGTGGGTTAGTAACTAAAGAAATACGCTCACAGCAATTGGAAAAGGCATTAACGTTTAATCCAGATTTGGTTAGTCTAATTGCAGGTGCAAACGATGTTTTAAAAGGACGTTGGGATCATCAAGCATATAAGAACGATATGGAATTTATGATAGATACATTAAGTAAAACAGATGCTGATATTATTATAGCAAACCTTCCAGATTTTACAGTTCGGCTACCTATTTCTTCTGAAAAAAAACAAGTGTTAAAAGAACAATTATTAGAGGCAAATGAAATTATACTTTCACTGAGTAGAGAGTACAAGCTTCATCATGTTGACTTTTGGAATCATCATTTAGTTAATGATAATACGCTTTGGTCTACGGATTTGATTCATCCAAACTCAAAAGGATATGTAAAAGTTGCTGAATTGATTTTTAGTAGTTTGCCTGTACATGACTCTTCTAAATAAGCTTTAGAATGAACGCATCGAATCCCCTGTCGTATACAGCGCAGGGGTTTTGATGCGAAATAGAAGGATATAAAGCGCCTATAAATTATACTTTCAGTAATTCTTTTTATTGTTTATACTTAGTTATTTTCTATTGTAGGACCCTTAGTATAAGGGGTCTTTTTTGTTTCAAATATTTACAAAAAAGATAAGAGCGGAGAACTCAAACTAAAAGGTATTTTAAATAAAATTGTTAAAACAGCACTAATAATGACACCGATTGCTAAATAGATTCGCTTTTTTATTTGTAAGAATTTTAAAATCTTCCCCTTCGAATGCATCTGAACCATAAATTAATTTCTTTTGTAAATATGGAACAATCTCATTACTTACACTGTCTATTAAGCGTTACAACATTTTTTATTTAATATATCAAGAAAGGAATAAATATTTTTAACTAAGGGAGAAGATTGAATTGAAAAAATTATGGATGTTGGTTTTCTTTTGTTTTGCAGTTATGTTGGTAGGATGTAATAAAAACGAACCGCCAAAACAAGCATTTGAAGAATATATAAATTTATGGAATGATAAAAAATTCGCAAATATGTATGATCATTTATCAGAACATGCCCAAAAAACGATTTCTAAAAAGGAATTCACCGAGAAATATCAAAAAATCTATGAGGGTATTGGAGTTAAGGATTTAAAAATTAAAACGAAAGGAGAGAATGCTAAAGATAAAGAACTTTTTCTTTTTGAAGTTAATATGGATACGGATGGAGGAACAGCTTCATTTATCCATGAAGCAAAACTTGTAAAAGAAAAAGAATCTTGGAAAATAGATTGGACACCAGATTTCATTTTTCCAGGTATGAAAAAAGATTACAAAGTACGTATGCAAATAGAACAAGGAAAACGTGGAGAAATATATGATCGAAATGGGAAAGGTCTTGCAACGAATGGTAAAGCGACTGAGGTTGGAATTATTCCAGAGAAAATAGGAGAAATGGCGGCTCAAACAAAAGAAATAGTAGCACAATTACTTGATATGTCTATAGAAGAGGTCAATCAGAAGCTTACAGCGAAATGGATAAAACCAGACTCCTTTGTACCAATTGGTATTTTAAAAGAGGGAACTAGACAGAATGATTATATTGAATTAGAAGGAGTTTCATCTCGCCCAGTAAATATTCGGACGTATTCATTAGGAGAAGCGGCGGCACACTTAACTGGTTATATAGGAAAGGTGAATGCAGAGGAGTTAAAATCGCTTCAAAAAAAAGGTTATCAAGCTGATGATTTAATAGGTAAGACAGGTTTAGAGAAAGTATTAGAGAATAAATTGCGTGGCGAAAAAGGTGGACGCGTATTTATAGAAGATGAGAGTGGGAAAGAGATTAAAAACGTAGCAAAAAAAGAAGCGAAAGCAGGGGAAAATGTTACGTTAACAATTGATGCTGCAATTCAAGAAAAAATCTTTAATGAGATGAAAAATGAAGCAGGATCTAGTGCAGCGGTCAATCCTAAAACGGGTGAAACTATTGCACTTGTAAGTAGCCCTGCTTATAATCCAAATACAATAGTTAGAGGAGCATCAAAAGCCCAACGAGAAGCATGGAATAACGACTCGAAACTACCAATGATGAATCGTTTCACACAAGCATTTGTACCAGGTTCCGTATTTAAAACGATTACTGGTGCAATTGGTTTGGAAACAAACACTATAAACCCTAAGGAAGAATTTAAAATTCAAGGATTAAAGTGGACAAAAGATTCATCTTGGGGAAATTATTATGTAACACGTGTGAAGGAAGCTAGTCCAATTGATTTTGATAAGGCAATGAAATACTCTGATAATATTTATTTTGCTCAACAAGCTTTGAAAATGGGAAAAGATCAGTATGTAAATGAATTTAAGAAATACGGATTTCATGAAAAATTACCAATCGAATACGAATTTCCTATTTCAATCATTGCAAGAGATGGGATAAAAAATGAGATTCAACTAGCAGACACGGGATATGGACAAGGACAAGTATTAATGACACCACTTCATTTAGCATTAACATATGCACCGATTGTGAATGAAGGGAATATTCCGTCGCCTCATCTTTTAAAAGAAGCAAAAGTAGCGGGGAATTGGAAAGAAAATGTGGTTTCTAAAAAGAATCAAGAGATATTAAAGAGCGCATTAATAAAAGTCATTAATGACCCTGATGGCGCGGGGAGAATTGCTAAGGTCGATGGTATAACTCTTGCTGGTAAAACCGGTACAGCAGAACTGAAGGAGTCGAAAGAAGCAGACGGAAAAGAACTTGGATGGTTTGCAGCTTTTGATGCAAATGCGCCCGACATGATTGTTACCATAATGATCGAAGATGTAAAAGGAAGAGGGGGGAGTAACGTTCCAGGCGAAAAAGTAAAACATGTTTTTCAGAAAAAATAAGTAACTATAAGGTGAAATCTTTTACTACATTCATTGTTTGCTTAACACGAAGGTATAAATTGAGCAATACAAAGAACAATTAAGTTTCGAAAAAGCATTCTCCTTAATTGAGAATGCTTTTTTGTTGTGGCTGAATAAAGATGATAACACATCTTTGTTTTCATTTTTGAAAGGTTGGTATTGCTAATAGTAAATAGAAGAGTAAAACAAATTGAAAGGGACAAGTGAGGGGGAATTATAAATGTTAACAAAACAGTTATTTAGTAAAACATAAATAGAGCACACAAATAAGTATGCTCTAAGAAAAAAGGTGATACAAGTGGAGTGTTGCGTGAAATGTAAAAATAATAATCAGATTTTTTTTGAGTGTATTTTTAACATTGTATGCTTTACTTGTTTTTAAGAGCTTGTCATGTCAAAGAATGTATAGATGATTATTTTATGAAAGTAATTGCACACCTTTACATTTTTAGGAGGATTTTTTTATCAAAAAAAGATAAAGAACGGAACAAATGAAACTTGTATCTTGTCTATATATTGAAACCATAATAAAAGTGAGGGCAGTTTTATCTTTATTCAAATAAGTTCGAGGTGTGGAAATGGAAGAGACGTTTATTGAAAAGTGTATTCATGATGAGCTTGACTATGTTATAAAAGACTATTGGCAAGATGTATGGAATTATTCATTTATTATTACGAAAGATCCACACTTATCAGATGATATCACGCAAGATGTGTTTATAAAGGTATTTAAAAATTGGAATTCATTTCGAAAGGAGTCATCTATTAAAACGTGGATATTAAAAATTACAAGAAATACAGCAATAAACTATTTGAAATCCTCCTATTTTAAAAGGATATCATTAGTAGGTTTTTTTAGTGATGATAAGCAATCTCCATCGGCAGAACGAGAGTTTTTTAAGCAAGAGGAAATGAATGAAGTGTGGGATGTTGTTTTAAAGCTACCTAAAAAACACCGTGAAATAATTATTTTAGATGCAAAATATGAATTATCTTATGAAGAAATGGCCGAAACATTAGGTGTATCCATTGGAACTGTTAAATCTAGATTAAGCCGAGCGAGAAGTAAGGTTTCAAAACTAATAGGGGAGGGTAGTAGTGATGAACAATAAAAAAAATCCTAACTGGTATAGTAAATTGAAAAAAGGCCCAATGGAGCATCGGAAAGATGAAGAAGAATTTATTTATAAAATAAAGCAATCGGTATATCAAAATAGTGAAGTAGATTCTGCAACATATAAGAGACCATTTCGTAAAAAAGCATTGCCTGTTGTAGTTGTTTTGGTTTGTACAATGTTATTTTTTATTGTTCAACAACCTTGGCTTGATGATAATAAATCACCGGTACAAAGTAGCACTCAAATTAAGCCTAAAACAAAAGATGAATCTGCTCAAGATCCATCATTAAAACAATTTATGTATGATTTATATCAAAGCACAAATTCAAAAAATGAAAATGATTTGTATAGAGCATTAAATGATGAAGTTCTATTTAAAGGGAAGAGTTATAAGAAGGATGAATTGAAGTTTGATGAAGATATTTTTCATGAGTTGCAAGTCGCTCTTACAATGGGGGGAGAATTTGCAAATGATACAAAAAAAGTATACAAAGTACCAAGTGGATTGACAGAAAGTAACGAACCAAAGCAAGCGCATTTTATATATGCAACGGTTACTGGAAATAAAACAAAAATTTTAGCTGAACCAAAACGAGAATCACAAGTTTTATATGAAGTATCTAATGAAATGGTAAAAGCTTGGATTCCAGAAAAAGTGCAAAATGATGAATATATAAAAATATCGACAATTAACGGTAATACTGGATATGTACAAAAAGAGTATGTTTTAACTGATATTAAGTATTCATTTATGTTCGAAAAGAATGATAATGGTGATTGGAAAATAATAAATATAGATTCTATATGGTAAAAGAGGAAGGTTCACTTTAATGAACCTTCCTCTTTGCTATTATCTTTTTTTTGAAGTGTATGCCAAGACTCTAAAATTTCCGATGTAACGAGAGCAGCGATGTTTTTTTCTGAATTACTACCAGGAATAACGACAGAAATGGCGATTTGTGGATCTTCGGTAGGAGCATATGCAATGAAAAGAGAATGATTTATCATTTTTGCTTGCTCATTCGGAAAACCTGTAATACCCGTTTTACCTGCGACATGAAAGGGTAAGTTTTTAATCTCCTCTATATTTTGACTCATTCCGCCTTGCACGACACTCCAAAATTTCACCGGATAACGATTAGAACTTTCTAAAATTGGTTTAAACTTTTTTGTTTCCTTACCATTTTGATCAATAATAGCACTTACGATTTGAGGTTTATATTTATCACCTTTACTTGCTAAAGTTGCTGCATATTGAGCGAGTTGAAGAGGAGTGTGTACTTCATTTCCTCCCCAAGAGGCATTTAATAAAGCGGAGATACCATTTTCAAACTTGTTTGTTGGATGAAATTCATATTGTCCGTCTTCTTCAAAAGGTAAATCAACCCCGGTTTTAGAACGAAGGCCAAATTGCTTTAAATACTCTGTCCATATATGTGCAACTTTTTCTATATTCCCATTATTTTGGTTGAATAAGGGTAGAGCTACTTTTGCTGTCATAAATGTGTTAGATGAATTAATGATAGCCTGCCTCGGTGTAATCTCACCTGTTGGCGTTCCAGGTGCATTCGTAATGTTATTTTGATTATCATATTGAAAAGTACCTTTATCTAAATAAGTATCTTCAGGTTGAAAAAGCTTTTCGTTTAATCCAATTAAAATAGTAAGTGGCTTTATAGTTGAGGCCATATTTACATAAGATTCACCATACTTTAATTTTTGAATTGCTTTATTTTGCGAAAGTGATTTAATGTTTTCATTTTTAGATGATACATGTGTATTTAATGTATTTGGATCAAACACTGCCGAGTTGGCCATAGTTAAAATTGCGCCAGTTTTTACATCGGTTACTACAACATAACCAGCTTTAGCATCACGTATTTTCTTAATTTGAGATCTTAATGCTTCCTCTGTTTTTTGTTGCAATTTAGAGTCTAAAGCTAGCTGGACATCTTTTCCTTTTTGAACTTTTTGAATGTTCCATAAGGATTTTTTATTATTCATTTTAAAAATCAGTGTTTTTCCGGGTTTTCCTTTTAAATCATTTTCATATTGAAGCTCAATCCCACTTTTTCCAACAGGTCCATACTTAGAATTAAGGTCATTTTCTACATACCCAATTAGCTGTGAACCAACTTCGTGTTTAGGATAATATCGAATCCATTCATCTTTAATTATTACATTATTGGGTTTGTTCTTGTTTATGAATGTAAGTTCACTCTCATTTATGTCAGAGTATAACGGTAAATCATTCATAGTCTGCTTTTTACAAGATTGTTGTAATTGAGATTTTATGTCCACTGTAGAAATGTCATGTTGAAACTCGCTTGAAAATTGATTGAAAAAAGCCAATGTGTTTGCTGCATCTTGTTTCGATAGCTTCTCATCATTAAAAGTGCAATATAGAGACTTAACTTTCTTATTTGTAGCTAGTATTACACCATTTCGATCGGAAATTTTTCCTCTTTCAGCTGAAGAAGTTGCGATAGTAATTGAGATGAAGTTGATTTTTAATAAAATTAGTAAAATCAAACCTACAATAGAAAGAACCGCAAAAAATCTCCATCTTTTTATATGTAACATATAACCCTCCCTTATGTAGCCTATTTCATCTTATAGTTAATTATTTTTTTTGTAAATGTGGAACAATTTTATTATTTAGGTTGTCTATTAAGTATAACAGCATGAAGAAAGGAATAATTAGTATGAAAAGTTACTAGCAAGTCTATGTGTAAGCTTAATATGAGTCATTATACAGTTTAGCATTTCTAATGCAAGCAATAAAAAAATAGAGAGAAAAACAGGAAAGGGGATTTATCAATTACGCGGCTAAACGAAGAAGGCTTGATGCTTACAAGGATGTAGAAAAAAAGATAAGACACTATTTATAACTGAATGGTGATTTCTAATATATAGGGAACGTATTTATTTACTAAGTATTAGTGAGGAGTTCCGGAAGAATTATATGGAGGATTTATGAAAAAACAAAAAGAAAAAAAGCAACAGACATATATATCTATTCGATTAAATATAATGTTCCTTTGCATATTTCTACTATTCTCAGCCATTATTATGCAGCTAGGAAAAGTACAAATCGTTGAGGGAGAGGCTTATAAGAACCAAGTGGAGAGCAGTCAAAATGAAACAACTAGTATACCAGTTCCACGTGGACAAATACTAGATCGAGAAGGGAAAACAGTTGTTAATAATAAATCTCTTCGTACGATTACGTATACAAGGGTAAAGGGAATTACTAGTGAAGATATTTTAAAAACAGCAAAAGACTTAGCGAAAGTGCTTGAAATGCCTGAACAAGATATAAATAAATTAACAGACATCGATAAAAAAGATTTTTGGATGCAGTTGAATAGGCAACGTGCGGAGACAATGATTACTAAAAAAGATATAGAAAAGTTAAAAGATAAGGGAGTAGAGGGAAAAGAGTTAGATAAAAAAATAGAAGACTTAAGACGAAGTCGTGTTACAGAATTAGAATTGGCAGAATTAACAGCACAAGATTTAAAGGTGTTAGCTATTAAAAGTAAAATGAGTTCGGGTTATCAACTAACACCACAAATTATAAAAAAAGATGTAACAGATCAAGAGTATGCGCGAATAAGTGAAAACCTTGCTGAGTTTCCAGGAGTAGATGCAACAGTTGATTGGGAACGTAATTATGTAAATGGTAATTTATTCCGTTCTGTGTTGGGTAATATTACGAGTAGTGAAGAAGGGTTACCGAAAGAAAACTTAGATTCTTATTTGGTACGTGGATATAACCGTAATGATCGTGTAGGAAAAAGTTATATTGAACAACGATATGAAGATGTGTTACACGGTACAAAAGAAGAAGTGAAAAATATTACTGATAAATCAGGAAACATTATAAACACAGAGATAATCTCTAAAGGAAAAAGTGGTAATAGTTTAACATTAACGATTGATATGGAATTACAAAAGAAAGTGGAAGAAAGTATAGAGAAAAATTTGAGAGCGTTTAAGAGTTCAGAGCCACTGTTGGACCGAGCTTTTGTCGTCATGACGAATCCAAATAACGGACAGATTTTATCTATGGCAGGCAAAAAGATTGTAGAAAAAGAAGGGAAATTAGAGATTGAGGATTTGGCATTAGGTAACATGACAACTTCCTATGAGCTAGGGTCCGCTGTAAAAGGTGCAACTGTATTAACTGGATATGAGACAGGGGCAATACAGCCAGGAGATCAATTTTATGATGCACCTATGAAATTTAAAGGTACACAAGCTAAGAAATCGTGGAATGTATCCGGATTTGGTAATATTAATGATTTACGAGCGCTACAAGTATCTTCGAATGTATACATGTTCCAGACAGCTTTAAAAATTGCGGGAGTTAATTACGTACCAAATGGTTCATTGGATATAAAACAAGGAGCATTTGATACGATGCGCTATTATTTTAAACAATTTGGATTAGGAGTTCCAACAGGTATTGATTTACCGAATGAAATAGTAGGACAAACTAGAAAAGTAGATAGTCAGCCTGGGTTTTTACTAGATTTTTCTATTGGTCAGTATGATACGTATACACCGTTGCAATTAACGCAATATATTTCAACGATTGCTAATGGAGGCTATAGAATGCAACCTCAAATTGTACAAGAAATACGAGAGCAATCAATAAAAGAAGAAGAGGTTGGCAAAGTTATACGCTCTATAGAGCCTGTCGTATTAAATCGAATTGATATGAAGACAGAACATATTGATCGAATAAAAGAAGGGTTTAGATGGGTATTCCAAGAAGGTGATGGAACTGGCGTGAAATATTTCAAAAATGCTCCATATAAACCAGCAGGAAAGACAGGGACAGCTCAAACTGTATATGGTGGAGATGATCCAATTGGTAGAAATGCGAAAGGGGAACGTATGGAATGTTACAACTTAACATTAGTTGGATACGCCCCATATGATAATCCAGAAGTAGCATTCTCAGTAGTAGTCCCATGGCTTCATGATGATAAAAATGGTATTAATTCTATAATTGGAAAGGAAGTTTTAGATGTATACTTTGATTTGAAAAAGCAACGTATACAAGGTGAAACTGCTAGTACAGAGAGTTCGAATCAAAATCATTAATAATTGTGTACTTTTCTCAGGGGAAGAGATCCTGTTTATATAAAAGCCTTTATAAGTTAAAGAAAAAGTAAGATTTGAAATAAGAGTTAGTAGCTATCATAGTTGCTATCTCTTATTTTTGTTAATATCTTGGTTACTAGTTAAAAAAGGTTTTAAATTTATGGAACAAACTTGTTTCTTAGATGGTCTATTATGTGTACGTATAAAAACAGGTATTCAAATAGATACATTGTATTGAATTTACTACTTGTTTTCAGTATTGAAAATTTGAAAGGAATGATGATTTTGAAAAATAAGAGGATGCTAAAAATAGGAATATGCATTGGTATATTAGGTATAAGTCTTACAAGCCTAGAAACTTTTACAGGAGGGGCATTGCAAGTTGAAGCGAAGGAAAAGACAGGGCAAGTTAAACATAAAAAGCATGCGACATATAAAGAATTCTCTCAACTTGAGAAAAAATTTGATGCTCGATTAGGTGTGTATGCTATTGATACGGGTACACATCAAACAATAGCTTATCGACCTAACGAAAGATTTGCCTTTGCATCAACCTACAAGGCGTTAGCCGCAGGAGTATTGCTACAGCAAAACTCAACTAATAAATTAAATGAAGTTATCACTTATACGAAAGACGACTTAGTGGAATATTCACCTGTTACAGAGAAACATGTAGATACCGGAATGACACTAGGAGAAATTGCTGAGGCCGCCGTTCGTTCCAGTGATAATACTGCAGGGAACATTTTATTTAATAAAATAGGTGGACCTAAAGGATATGAAAAAGCGCTTAGACAGATGGGTGATCGGATTACTATGGCTGATCGCTTTGAGACAGAGTTAAACGAGGCTATTCCAGGAGATATTCGTGACACTAGTACAGCGAAAGCAATTGCTACGAATCTGAAAGCTTTAACGGTCGGAAATGCGCTTCCAGCTCATAAACGTAATATTCTTACAGAGTGGATGAAAGGAAATGCTACAGGAGACAAACTTATTCGTGCAGGCGTACCAACTGACTGGATAGTTGGAGATAAATCAGGAGCTGGAAGTTATGGGACACGAAATGATATTGCTATCGTTTGGCCTCCGAATAGAGCACCTATTATCATCGCAATTTTATCTAGTAAAGATGAGAAAGAGGCTACCTATGATAATCAACTAATTGCAGAGGCAGCTGAAGTTATAGTTAAAGCTCTTAGGTAATAATCTCTCAATTCTTTATTTAATGTAATTGAAAATATGAACTTGGAAAGCGATTCTTTTTAATGTGAAAAGAATCGCTTTTTTGTATTCCTATAATGAATAGTAAGTATATAAGCGAAAATTATTATTTCATGGACAATTTATCCCCTAAAGTGCATGAGGGAAATTTTCTCCTGTGGTGTTCGTAGCAATAATATTATTATGTATACGATAATAATATTTTGGACTAGTTAAGCTAGATACTCCTATATGGATATGTAATTTTACATATCCATATAAAAGACACATATGTGCTAATCCCTATTAAATTATATTAAAATCATTTTTAGGTAAGGGGATTCATATAGATTTAAGGGAATCAAAGAATTTTTATGTTTAATTATCATAGTATAATTATTTCACTTTATGAAATGAAATTTGTATATAACTTTTTTAAATATAATATTTTTAAATTCGAATAATAAATATCTGAAAAATCAAATTTAATCAATGTGATTTTCAGGTTTACTTATGAAAAACATAGTGTTTAAAATGAGGGGGAAGTAAGGTCCTTATATTCTATCAAAAATAAATAAAAAACGAGATACGATTACTCTATCGGAAAAATTTCTCTCCTCAAGTGTGTGTGATGAAATCCTAACGTTAGGTTGTACAACATTTACGATTAAAACTGTAAAAAACAATAGTGAAGAGGTGTACGGAATGAAGAATAAAATTATGACAGGATTTTTAATAACATCAATCGTTACTGGAGCGACTATTCCTATCAATACTCTCGCAATGCCAATCGTTCAGGCGGAAACGAAACAAGATAATATAGATATTTCCTCAGCATTACGAAAAATAGGTGCACACTCCAAATTAACACAAACCTTTATAGATGGAGCCTTAGCAAGTCCGAATGTGCAACTTGAAGAAGTTCCATCTTTAAATACAACTCAATTTCTAATTAAACAAGATATGAAAGAGTGGTCATCAGAACTATATCCAAAATTAATTCTATTAAATTCAAAAAGCAAAGGATTTGCAACCAAATTTAATAGCTATTATCCAACATTAAAAGGATTTGTAGATAATAAGGAAGATAAAGAAGGGTTTTTAGATAGACTGGAAGTTCTTCAAGATATGACTATAACAAACCAAGAAAACGTGCAACGTCAGATTAATGAGTTAACAGATCTTAAACTACAGGTAGATAAGAAACTGAAAAATCTTGATACAGATGTGGTAAAAGCACAGAGTGTACTTAGTTCAGAGGGAACAGGAAAAATAGACAAGTTAAAGAATGAAATGCTAAATACAAAAAAATCAATTCAAAATGATTTACAGCAAATAGCATTATTACCAGGAGCTTTAAATGAACAAGGGCTAAAGGTATTCCAAGAAATTTATAGTCTATCAAAAGATATCATTGAACCGGCTGCTCAAACAGCAGTAGTAGCGTATAACAAAGGAAAAGAAATAAACAATGCTATTGTAGAAGCAGAGAAGAAAGCAGAGCAAGAGGCAACAGAAAAGGGAAAATCAGCTATAGAAATTGAAGTTGCCAAAAAAGAGGCACGTGAAACGATAGAGAAAAGTAAAAAAGGTGAAATTGCTGCAGCTGCAGTTACGAAAACGAAAGAGTATGATCTTATGAAAGTAATTGATCCTGAAAAAATTAAAAAAACATATAGTACTTTTGCAGAAATTAATAAACTAACAGCAGAGCAACGAGCGCATTTAGATGATCTAGAGAAACAGAATCAAAAATTATATGACTTAACAACTAAATTAACAGTAGCAGATTTACAAAAATCAATGATTCTTTTCATGCAAAATGATTTGCATACATTTGCTAATCAAGTAGATGGAGAAATTGAGCTAATGAAACGTTATAAAGAGGATTTGAATCTAATAAATAATAGTATTACAAAATTATCGACTGAAGTTGATACTAATAACACTCAGTCTCAAAAAGATACATTAAGACGACTAAAAAATGTAACAAATCAACTCGAAGAACAAGTTAATAAATTTTAATATTAAGAAATAATATTTAACGAAAAAATTATAACGCAACTGAAAATAAGGAGGAGAATCAAAAAATGAAATTTCCATTTAAGGTCATAACTTTGGCCGCTTTAGCAACGGTTATAACTGCTACGAATGGTAGTACTATTCACGCACTTGCACAAGAACAGACAGCACAAGAACAGAAAATAGAAAATTATGCGTTAGGACCTGAAGGGTTAAAGAAAGTGTTGGCTGAAACAGGCTCTCATATTCTTGTAATGGATTTGTACGCAAAAACAATGATTAAGCAACCGAATGTAAATTTATCCAACATTGATTTAGGTTCAGGAGGTGGAGAATTAATCAAAAACATTCACCTGAATCAGGAACTGTCACGAATCAATGCAAATTACTGGCTAGATACAGCGAAGCCAAACATTCAAAAGACAGCACGTAATATTGTAAATTATGATGAACAATTTCAAAATTATTACGACACACTAGTAGATACTGTAAAAAAGAAAGATAAGGCGGGCCTCAAAGAAGGAATAGGGGATTTAATCGGTACAATTCATACAAATTCAAATGAAGTTACGGAAGTTATTAAGATGTTAGAAGCTTTTAAAACAAAGTTGTATACAAATACTGTAGATTTTAAAAATAATGTTGGAGGTCCAGATGGGCAAGGGGGATTAACGGCTATATTAGCGGGAAAACAAGCACTAGTCCCACAACTTCAGGCCGAAATTGAGAATTTACGTTCTACGCAGAAAGCGCATTTTGATAATGTATTAGCCTGGTCAATTGGTGGTGGATTAGGAGCAGCTATTTTAGTTATTGGAACGATTGCAGGAGCGGTAGTAATTGTTGTGACCGGTGGCACAGCGACACCAGCTGTTGTTGGTGGTCTAACAGCTCTAGGGGCAGCTGGTATCGGTTTAGGAACAGCAGCTGGTGTTGCGGCATCTAATCATATGAGCTCCTATAACGAAATTTCTAATAGAATCGGAGAATTAAGTATGAAAGCCGATCTTGCTAACCAAGCAGTTATTTCACTTACTAATACAAAAGACACGTTGACATATTTGTATCAAACAGTGGATCAAGCAATCATGTCTCTAACGAATATTCAGCAACAATGGAATACGATGGGAGCGAATTATAAAGATCTATATGATAATATCGACCAAATGCAAGAACATAAACTTTCTTTAATACCTGATGATTTAAAGGCTGCAAAACAAAGTTGGAATGATATTCATAAGGATGCAGAATTCATTTCAAAAGACATTGCTTTTAAACAAGAAAAAACAAACTAAAAATCAATATATATGTATAGGAGGAATTAGAATGAATAAAAACTTTCCTTATAAACTACTTGCTGTATCGACGTTTTTGACTCTGACAACAACTACTGTAGTTTCTCCAGTGGCAGCCTTCGCAAATGAAAGTAAAATGGAACAAACTAGTACCGAAGATATATCTCTTTCTGTAAACAGCGAAAAGATGAAAAAAGCTTTGCAAGATGCTGGGGTATTTGCAAAGTCTATGAATGATTACTCTTATTTGTTAATTAAAAACCCAGATGTTAACTTTGAAGGAATTGACATTAAAGGATATACAAATCTACCTAGTCAAATTCTACAAGATCAAAAGAATGCAAGAGAGCATGCTACGAAATGGGATTCACACATAAAAAAACAACTTTTAGATACACTGACGGGGATTGTAGAGTATGATACTAAATTCGACAATTATTATGACACATTAGTAGAAGCGATTAATGAAGGGGATGCAGACACATTAAAAGAAGGCATTACAGATTTACAAGGTGAGATTAAACAAAATCAAGTATATACACAGAATTTAATACAAGAACTGGCTGAGTTAAGAGATAGTATTGGAGAAGATGTCCGGGCATTTGGAGGTCATAAAGATATTTTGCATTCGATTCTGAAAAACCAAGCATCTGGAATTGATGAAGATGAAAAGCGCCTAAATGAAGTTTTAGAGCAAGTAAGACATTTTAAACAAGTAGAATCAGATGGAATTATAACTGTATCAATTCCCTCAATTCCTACGTGGATTGCTGGTGGTGTAATGATAGGGGTAGCAAGAAATAATTTAGGTACGTTAGAGCCATTGTTAGCACAATTACGTCAGACTATAGATTATAAAGTAACATTAAATCGTGTAGTTGGTGTTGCGTATAATAATATTAATGAAATGCACAATGCGATTGGATCGGCTATTAATGCACTTACCTATATGTCTGCACAATGGCATGATTTAGATTCTCAATATTCGGGAGTGCTTAGTCATATTGATAAAGCATCCCAAAAAGCGGATCAAAATAAATTCAAATTCCTAAAACCTAATTTGAATGCAGCGAAAGATAGTTGGAAAACATTGAGAGCGGATGCGTTTACATTAAAAGAAGGGATAAAAACATTAAAAATGGATCCTGTTTCTTCAAAAAAATAGCGGAATACGGTATTTGTTGCAAGGGCATTTATACAGTTATAAAATGATTTTTTGTTCTTTATAAATTGAAAAGACGGAGGTATAATCAGGCCTCTGTCTTTTGTTTTATTGAAATATTTTTATAATTCCATCCTATATGTAGAAAGTAGTTATACAAGTTTGAATTTTTAAGGTGAATGATTTTTATGAATTTTTCCGTAAAACCTAATCTATGATTAGTGAGCTTTATATTCTTATTTTCCTAATTGAATACTTTTATACAATTAGATGGAAGTTAAGAATACTAAATCAAAACATAATAGGTTGTTATTGATGAGTTTATTGTAAAGTTGTTATTTTATGTGTCATCAAATAACATTTATAAACAATTAGAAATAAAGAAAAGGAGACTATTATGAGAAAAAATAGAGTATTAGATACAACATAAATAGCGTAAATAGTTTTTGATGTAAAAACATGATAAATAAAATAATAGTCCTTACATGTACTAAGGGAAAATGAGGGAGATAATATGGGGAATAACTCAAAATATAAAACTAGAAAAATACTTGCAGCCACCGCTACAGTAACTATGCTTGCAACTGCAATGATTTCTACAACAGATATCATTGCAGAGGAAACAAAGCAGCAAAAAAAAATATCGACATTACTGCAAGAGGGAAAGTCAGTTAAATCAGAAAACAGAACATATACAGTCCCAGGAAAAGGGGATGTTGAGGTACTGAAACAACAGGAAAGAAAAAGTATGGCATTTAGTCCATATGAACCCACTGGTTTATATGCAAAGCCAAATGAACAAATAAAGATTAATGTAGAAGGAAATCAAAATATTCAAGCATACATTGGAACGTATTCGTATGATGCTTCTTGGAGAGAAGATTCTAAAATAAAATCATTTACATTAAAACCTGGTATAAACACGATTCAATCTCCAAATGGGGGGATGATTTATTTTTATAATAAACAACAAGGTGGCACTATTCGAACAACAATCACAACGGGTGGAGCGACTACTCCTTTCTTTGAACTAGGCAAACATACGAAACAAGATTTAATAAACATGCTGGACCAATATCCAAATGCACATGCGGTGGAGTTAAAAGGAGAACGTGTATTAATTACGGCCAGCCCGGCACGTGTTAAGAAATATTTGTTAGGTTCTAATACAGATCCTGTACAACTCTTAAAAAAGATGGATGAAGCTACTCGAATTCAAGACAAAGTAGCTGGATTATCTGAAGAACAAGCAGATAAACATTATATTCATTACGTAGAAGAAAATCATTCTCCTGATTATTATATGTATGCAACTTCTTATCGAACCGCATATGTGGGAGACGCAATCCAATACGTGTTAGATATTAATAAATTTATAAAAGATGGTTGGGGTCCATGGCATGAGGCAGGGCATTTGAGACAGCAATCACCTTGGAAGTTTTATAATATGACAGAAGTACAAAATAATATTTACAGCCTTTCTGTAGAAAAAGCATTTACATCTAATCAACCTTTTAGATTGCAACAAGAGGGTGCTTATACTAAGGCATTTCAATACTTAGAACAATCTAATAAAAATTATGATGAAATTAGTGATGCTTTTGTTAAGCTTGTTATGCTTTGGCAACTACAATTAGCATATGGAGAAGACTTCTATCCTAAACTGCATCAATTGTATAGAGATATGCCTTCTGATGAACTTCCACAAACAGATGAAAATAAAAAACAATTATTTATGATCTCAGCATCAAAAGTAGCCAAACAAAATTTGATGCCTTTCTTTGAGAAGTGGGGATTACGTCCAAATAATGATACCATTCAAAAAGTGGCTGCATTAGGATATCCAATTTTAACAGCAGAGATTTGGAAGGGTACTGATTCTAATCCGATTAAACCAAATGTGCCTAATGCAAATAATATTTTAGAAGGAAGACAGTTTGCGTGGTCAATGAAAGGAATTAGTGATTTCGAGTTTGCTAAAATCAATTTCAATAAGTCGGCAGAAGAAATGCAAGTGGACTTAAAAGCAGGCGTACCGCATCACTATTTTAATGAAACATATGCGAGTATTAAAGTACAAAATGCATCAGGCAAAGTAGTATACAAGAAAGACATTTATGGAAACAAACAACAAAATGCTGAATCGCAAAAAGTTCCAGTTAAAGTAGGGGATTATATTGAGTTAACACATCTAGAAGGTGTGCATAGAGCTACTTTAACAAATATAGATAATAGTAAACAAGAAAGCTTTGGAAAAAAAGCAATGTACGAAGTTACAAAAGAAGGTCTGAAAAAAGTAGAAAAAATGCCAGAATCAACAATTTTAGATGGGAATCAATTTGCATGGTCACTAAAAGGAATAAGTGATTTTGAGTTTGCTAAAATCAATTTCAATAAGTCGGCAGAAGAAATGCAAGTGGACTTAAAAGCAGGCGTACCGCATCACTATTTTAATGAAACATATGCGAGTATTAAAGTACAAAATGCATCAGGCAAAGTAGTATACAAGAAAGACATTTATGGAAACAAACAACAAAATGCTGAATCGCAAAAAGTTCCAGTTAAAGTAGGAGATTATATTGAGTTAACACATCTAGAAGGTGTGCATAGAGCTACTTTAACAAATGTAGATAACAGTAAACAAGAAAGCTTTGGAAAAAAAGCAATGTATGAAGTTACAAAAGAAGGCATGAAGAAAGTAGAAAAAATGCCAGAAACAACGGTTTTAGACGGAAATCAATTTGGTTGGTCTTTAAAGGGATATAGTGATAGGGAAATCGCAAAAGTAGATTATAATAGGGCAACAGAGAAAATGCAGGTGAATTTAGAAGCAGGTGTACCACATTCTTACTTTAATAATACGTATGCAAGTATTAAAGTACAGAATTCATCCGGTAGTGTTGTGTACAATAAGGAAATAGTGGGAAATAGACAACAAACTGCTGAAAGCCAAGCCGTGCCCGTAAAAGTGGGAGATTACATTGAGTTTACCCATATAGAAGGGGAAGCAGTAAAGGAAAAGACACGCGCTACACTTATTAACCTTGAGAATAATAAACAAGAATATATAGGCAAAAAAAGAACCTATCAAGTTACTTCTACGGGATTAAACAAAATAGATTAACATGAAGAATATTCAAATTATTAGTAAGATGCTAAATAGCAGTTCATTATGAACGGCTATTTGGCTTTTATTTATATAAAAGTGAAATGAAAATACTCTCTCTATTATATATACTCTTGTTTTCATCAACAGCTATATTTTTTAATGTAACTTGTAAAAAACTCACATTATTAACTGTTTCCCATTCATTCAAGCTATTGAGAGATAGTTAATGGTTTTTTGAATGTTTTATTTCAATTAACTATCGAGTGAATACAAATAGAATATCTTCTTAGAAAAAGCGAACTGACACGGGGTACTCTTTTTTATGGTCGTAATGTCCCACAAGAATAAGTACTAGTATCTACTGATATTGGAAAGTGAATAGCCTGAAAAATGTACGGGATTGATTTTTATTACAAATTTGTAAGGTTATGTAATGAAAATCGATAGAATTGGATGTTTGAATAAAATAATCTGTATAAAGAATAGAATATTATGAAAAAGTAAAAGAACATCTAGTTTTTTTAAAAATGCTGTATGCATATTTATATTCATTATGAGTGAATTGACTTCCACGAAAGTAGTAAGGGCACAATCGAAAATTTTAGCTGATAGGAGCATAGAAAACTTTAAGAAAAAGATGGATGAGCAAGTACCTAAATGGCAGCAGGATTATGATGTACCAGGGGTTGTGATAGGAGTTGTAAACAATGGGCGTATTGCTTATACACTAAATTATGGTTATGCAGATAAAAATAAGAGAAAAGAAGTGAATGATTATACTTTATTTCAGGCAGGTTCGGTGTCCAAAAGTCTTACTGCTTGGGTAGTTCTACATCTTGTAGACGAAGGGCTTCTATCATTAGATGAACCGGTGGGCAACTATCTAAGTAAATGGAAATTACAAAATTCGAAGTTTGATAATAATGAAGTCACGATAAGAAGGTTATTAAGCCATACGGCAGGATTGTCCACACATAAAGGGTATTTAGGAGTGGTATCTGGGGAACCGCTCAATGCTATTGAAGAATCACTGTCTGGGAAATGCAGGAATAGTGATTCTGTTGAGATAATTAAAAAGCCAGGTTCAGAAGCGATATACTCCGGGATTGGCTATACGATTTTGCAGCTTGTTATTGAAGAGGTGATAGGAATTCCCTTTGAACGTTACATGGGTAAACAGATTATGGAACCATTAGGAATGAAATCTAACTCATTCCGACAAACCCCGGATAATTCAAATCTTTCGAAAGCTTACGGATACTTTGGCCAAGAAATCCCGAATTATCAATATACCGAACAGGCTGCTGCAGGTCTCAGAACAAATGTTACGGATATGATGACTTTCATACTGGCAAGCATGGAAACTACTGATCATAAAGGTAAGGGGTATGGTGTCATCAAAAGTGAACGTGTGGAGGAAATGCAAAATCCGGTATTAGGTGAGAATGGTTTAGGTATATTTGAGAGTAAGTTATCTAATCAATGGAAAATGATGTACCATTCTGGTGATAATCGGGGGTGGCATTCCTTTTATGGCTACCAAAGGATGGATTAGTCATTTTCACGAATGGTGAGAATGGTAAAGATGTAAGACAGGACATTTACCATGAATGGATAAAACACGAGACTGGGGAAGTTCCTCGAAAGTTATTTTGCCTTCGAAGAGCAAAGAAAAATAAATGCTATTATATCCGTCGTTATTGGGGCAGTACTTGGTATATACTTGCTACTATTTGTAATTAGATTTAAACAGAGGAAAAGAGCTTTTATTTTGAAACACGAGAAAAAAACTTACATTAGAGTTGGAGTTAGAACACTTCTACTTTTTAGTATTGCTCTGTACTTGTTTTGTCGCACCTACATGTGGAGCACTTTAAGTTTAAGTGCAAGCAATAGAATAAATATAATGCTCATACTGGCATGGATGTTGGCGTTATTAATTGTAGGATTCTTTCCCCAAAAAAAACGAAGTAGCACAAATAAAACGCTAAAGTCTGAAGCTGTTGGTTATAAATCAAAAGGGAATTAAACGTTATGTAGCTGGAAGCTGGGAAAGATTTGTTATTGTACACTTCTAAATTTTGAAGTGTTATATATCTAATTGATAATGACATGTTTAGTTGGGGTTAATTCCTAAAAAATAAAGTGGTAAGTACTTAATATAAGTGTATATTAACGTGCAAACAGGGCTGCAAGTAATTGGTAGTCCTGTTTGTAATGTTAAATAAAGACTCGCTGAGGATCTAATGAGAAGAAAAAGAACCCTATAG